>NZ_UESZ01000001.1:2529484-3161855 GCF_900108585.1 Branchiibius hedensis | reverse complement strand
GCTGGGGCCGGCCGCTGGAGGCACCGTGCCCGCGCGCGTCGTACGCAATGACTCGGTGGCGGTCACTCAGCGCGGCGGGCCAGTCGGTGCCCACCGCCTGGTCGTTGGCGCGGCTGCCGGTGAGCCCATGCAGGACCACCACCGGCGGCCCCTCGCCGGTCACCGAGACGTCGAGTTCCGCTCCGTCGACTGGTACGCGCACGGGCCCAGAATAGGAGCATGAGCACCGGGCACCAGTACGTCGTGGATCTCACCTGGTCGGGCTCGACCGGTGCGGGGTACGAGCATTATTCGCGCAGCTACGAGATGACCACCGGGGGCACGCTCGGGCCGTTCTCGGCGGATCCGGCGTTCGGTGGCGATCCGGCGCTGGCCAATCCGGAGCAACTGTTGGTGATGGCAGCGGCCTCCTGCCAGTTGCTGTCGTTCCTGGCCGTGGCGGCGCGCTCGCGCGTTGATGTCATCGAGTACGCCGATCGCGCCGTTGGCGTGATGCCGCAACAGAGCGGGGGACCGATGTGGATCACTGCGATGACGCTGTCTCCGCGGATCACCGTCCGTGGGGACGTGCCGGACGCCAAACTGCGCCGGATGGTCGAAATCGGGCATCGAGAGTGTTTCATCGCGAATTCGGTGCGGACGGAGATTCAGGTGGCGCCGACCTTCCGCCAGTCGCCGGAGCCGACATAAGGACACACAACTGCCCGTAAGGTGACGTGCATGCCGCTGATCCCGCAACCGCCCGCCGTGGGCCGCCTCGACACCGCCGTCCACGAATGGATCACCCGGCACGACGTCCCGGCAAAGGTCGACACCGCGTTGGTCCGGTTGAGCGGCGCTGCGGACCACTCCAAATTGTGGTGCGTGACGGCGTTGGCGATGGTCCCGATGGGCCAGCGCGGCCGCAAAGCCTCACTGCGCGGGATCTTGTCGTTGGCCGTCTCCAGCGCGACGGCCAACGTGATCGGCAAGACCGTCTTCGGCGGTCCGCGTCCGCTGGCGAAGTCGGTGCCGCTGGCCCGACGGTTGATGAAACACCCCACGTCGGGGTCGTTCCCCTCCGGTCACTCCGCATCCGCAGCGGCCTTCGCGACGGGTGCGACCTTGGAATGGCCGGCCGCGGGGATCGTCCTTGTCCCGTTGGCCGCGGCCGTCTGCTACTCCCGCATCCACGTCGGTGCGCACTGGGTGTCCGACGTGGTCGGTGGTGCTGCCCTCGGGGCAGGGATCGCCGTCATCGGCAAGGTGGTCCTCCCCGGCAAACCACCGGGGGAGGCGCAGATCCCGGCGGGTCAGCCCGTTGAGTTGGCCCCGATCAAGGACGGCGAGGGCCTCTTCGTCGTCGTCAACCCGGGCTCGGGTGCGGAGCGGCGCAATGCTCCCGATCCGGTGAAGATCATCCGGGACCGCCTGCCGCAGACGCAGATCCACGAGTTGGCCAAGGGCGACGACCTGCCGCAACTGTTCCGCGACGCCGTCGACAACGGTGCCACCGCGATCGGGATGAACGGTGGCGACGGCTCGGTGTCCGCGGCCGCCACCGTCGCGATGGAGCGGGACGTGCCGTTGGTCGTCTTCCCCGGCGGCACCCTCAACCACTTCGCCAAAGCGGTCGGGCTCAGCGAATACGACACCGTGCTGGACGTGGTGCAGGCCGGCGACGGGATCGCGGTGACCACCGGGGTGCTGGAGATCGACGGCAAGCCCACGAACGCCGTACTCAACACCTTCTCCATCGGGGTCTATCC
Source organism: Branchiibius hedensis (assembly GCF_900108585.1). NCBI lineage: Bacteria > Bacillati > Actinomycetota > Actinomycetes > Micrococcales > Dermacoccaceae > Branchiibius > Branchiibius hedensis. The sequence goes on along the minus strand of NZ_UESZ01000001.1, from coordinate 3,160,107 downwards.
GGAGTTGGTCACCGAGCGCGAGAAGTACGAAAAGCGCTGGGGCAAGGGGCTGGCCGGGATGTACGCCGCGGGGAAGGTCTTGCGGCAGGCCCAGCCGTTGCCGCTCAACGTCAACGACCACGGCGGACAACGGTGGCTGCTCTTCGCCGGGATCAACCGCTACTTCCCCCGCACGCTCGCGCCGGTCGAGCGCAAGCGGCTCGACGACGGCGTGCTGGATGTCCGTGAGGCGCTGGTGAAGGGCCGCCGCAGCCGACTGAAGACTTTCCTCGAAGCGGCCGGTGGGTCGACCGCGGACCGGATTGCGCGGCGCACGCCCTATGTCCGCAAGCACCTGGGCGTCGAGGACTACACGGTGCAGGATCTGACCGTGACGTGGCCGCCGCGTGACCCTGCGGACGGCCCGGTGATCGTGGCGCACGACGGGGAGACGACGCAGGTGCCGCAGGACACGTACGCCGTGCGGCTGGCGGCCAAGCCACGTGGCCTGCGCGTGTACGCACCCAGCGCTCGCAACTGACTCGCCCCCTCCTAGCCTCTCCCGGCATGGGGTGGTGGGACGAGGGATAGATTGCTAGCATTCTGTCATGTCCAGCGAACGCGCCGCCGCTGACGGCAAGGTCCAGTTCAACGTCTACCTGCCGAAATCCCTGGTGACGGAGGTCAAGCACCGCGCGATCGATGACGGCAGCAGCCTCTCGACCCTCGTCGAGCGAGCGCTGCGTGCCTACCTCGAAGGAGATGGTCCCCGATGATTTCCGTCCAAGCGATCCGCTTCAGCGACGACGTCCCGGCGATGCAGCGATTCCTCGAGACGCTCGGCCTGTCGGCATCAGTGACCAGCGGCGACTGGGCCGTGATGGAGTCCGGCTCCGGTCAGGTGTTACTGCACGGCACCGCCAATGCGACCAGCGGCGCACAGTCCGGGGGGACCCAGCTGACCTTTGAAACTGACGAACTCGATTCTGTGACAAAGGAATTCGGTGTCACTCCGGTCGACGAGGCGTGGGGTCGGTCCCTCTTCCTCACCGACCCACTGGGGGCCGAAGTCGTGGTCAACGAGACCCAGACCGATCACTACGGGTACCAGCAGCACCAGGCCCACCCCGACGCGTCACTGGCGGTGGTGCCAGTCCGGTTCACCGATCCGCAGGGTGCGTACGCCGACTTCCTGACCCGACTCGGACTGCGCGCTGATGGTGACGACGCGGACTACCGGGCGTTCGTCGCCGATCAGTGCTCGGTGGGTCTGCACGTCGACCGGCCCGAAGAGTCACAGCAGTACGTCGCTGTCGGAGCCGGCGCGCAGGTGCACCTGACCTTCACCTCCACCGGCGACGTGCGCGCTCTTGGCGAGAAGCTGCGGGCGGCCGGGTACGCGGAGCTGCGCGTCGACACGACCTTCGGGACGATGATCGAGGTCACGGATCCGGACGGCCGCCTCGTGCAGGTGCATTGGGCCTGATGCGGCGCGTGCGAGGTTCGTCCGCCCCCGCGAGCTTTGGAAGCCGTTGCCCCACATTCCGCGAATTCATGGGTCAACCGGTTCCGAACCCGCTAGACGACAGCCTCGGGGCAACACTCCGCTTGGTCGACTGCCCGGCGCGACAGCAGCGGCGACTGCGGGGTCACCGGCACCAACTGCAGGAACCGCTGCACCAGCGGGCCGATGGCGATCGCATAAAGGACCGTGCCAAGGCCGACGCTGCCGCCCAGCAGCCAGCCGACCAGCAGCACCGTGCCCTCGATCAGCGTGCGGGCAACCCGGACTGACCACCCCCGCCGACGCACCACACTGGTCCACAGACCGTCGCGTGGTCCGGGCCCCAGACCAGCGCCGATGTAGAGCGCACCCGCCAGGCCATTGCCCACGACGCCGAACGCCAGGTAGCCGATCTGCAGGGGCAGCGCGTGCGCAGTCGGCAGCCAGCGGAGCGTGATGTCGGCGGCGGTGCCGATCAGCAGCACGTTCAGGACGGTCCCGATGCCCGGCTTCTGCCGCAGCGGTATCCAGGCCAGCAGGATGATCGCCCCGACCACGTTGACCGTCATCCCGAACGACAGCGGCCAGTGCTTGGCGAGCCCCTGGTGAAAGACGTCCCACGGGTCCAGGCCGAGGCCGGCGCGCACCATGAACGCCATCGTGACGCCGTACAGCCACAGTCCGATCACCAACTGGACCAGGCGTGCCGGGGCGTCATGCAGGTGCTTCATGATGACGATGGTGCGGCCAAGTGGCTACCAAATCAATAGCCACTTATGGAAAAGTGGCCCCATGGCGATCACGGCACGCACGCTCACGGCGATGCTCGGCACGCTCCCGGGCACCCGCTCGGCGTACCTCGAGCTCACCGATGCCCTGCGCCTGTTGATCGTCGACGGCCGCTTGACCGCGGGATCCCGACTACCTGGTGAGCGAGAACTGGCCGCTGCGCTAGGGCTGAGCCGCACCACCACGACGCGCGCCTATCAACAGCTGCGCGATGCCGGGTTCGCGACCGCCCGCCGTGGCTCCGGGACGGTCGTCACGCTCCCGCTGGCCGAGTCCGCCGCGAGCAGTCTGATCGTCGACTCGAGTGATCCGAGCGCTATCGCGTGGACCTACTCCGCGCCGCCCGCCCCTGCGGGCACCGCGCGTGCCTTCGAACGGGCCGCCGTCGCCCTGCCCGGGCTGTTGACCAGCACCGGTTACCTTCCCGACGGACTGCCGGCCCTGCGCGAAGCCATCGCCAGCACGTACGACGATCGCGGCCTGCCGACCGATCCGAGCCAGATCGTGGTGACGGCGGGAGCCATGGGTGCGATCTCCTTGGTGACGCGCACCCTCTTGCGGCGCGGTGACCGGGTGATCGCGGAGGGGCTGAGCTATCCGCACGGGATCGACGCCCTACGCGCTGCCGGTGCCCGGGTTGGTGCGCTACCGGTGCTGGAAACACCCTGGGCGACAGAGGAATTCGCTCAGCTGGCCGCTGGAGGTGCGCGGGCGGCGTACCTGATCCCGGAGTTCCACAACCCGACCGCCGCAGTCATGACGGCCACCCAGCGCGAGCAGATCGCGCGCAGTGCAACCCGGGACGCCGTGACCGTGATCGTGGATGAGTCACTGCATGCGGTCAACCTGGATGGTGCCGCCCTCCCGCCGCCCTATGCGACCTTCGATCCCGGCGCGATCAGCATCGGATCGTCCTCGAAGCCGTTCTGGGGCGGGCTGCGGGTGGGTTGGCTGCGCGCCCCCAAGCATCTGGTGATGCCGTTGATCCAGACCCGGATGGCAAGCGATCTGGGCGCCTCGGCCTTCGACCAACTCGTGGTCACCGAATTGCTCACCGAGGGCGGTCAGACCGCAGCGAGTGGGCGTGCCCGGTTGCGCAGCGGTCGGGACCTGCTGTTGTCGCTCCTGGCCCACCGGCTTCCGGAGATCGAAACCTACTGTCCTGCAGGCGGGTTGAATATCTGGGTTCGGTTGCCCATCGCAATGTCCAGTGCACTGGTCGCCGAAGCGGCCCATCGCGGACTGCTGCTGACGCCGGGCCCACGCTTCTTCACCCAACCGGGCCAGGCGGGCGAACGTTACCTGCGGTTGCCCTTCGTGACCGGATCGGTGCAACTGACCGAGGGCGTGCGCCGGCTGGCGGATGCCTACGCCGCGGTCCGTGACGGTGCCCACGGACGTGGCGGCAGGGCCTGCAGCGGTCTCGACCTGATCGCGTGAGCGTCAGGCGGTCGGCAGGGACAGTGCCTGCCATGCCGCGAACCCGCCGACGACGTCGGTAGCTCGCGAAACTCCCAGCCGCAGAAGGGAATCTGCCGCCAGGGACGATGTGAAGCCCTCCTGGCACAGCACGATGACCCGCGCGTCATAGGAGGCCTGCGGCAACCGAGCGTCGTGACGGGGGTCGAAACGCCACTCCAGCACGTTGCGTTCGATGACCAGCGGGGACAGCGACGGGTGGATCTCGCCCTCCGCCTGGCGCTGGGCCGCGGGTCGGATGTCGACCAGGATCCCGCGCTGCCAGAGCAGCTCCTGGTACGCCGCGCGTGGGCTCAACCGGTCCAATCGGCTTCTGGCGTCGGCCAACTGGTCGTCAACACCGTCGTAGGTGGGTGCGAACGCCCCTCGCCCTGAGCGACGGAACAGCTCGGTGTGCAGTGCGGTGATCGTCGCGGCGCTCACCAGTCGTCTCCGTCCCGATCGACACCGGTGACCCACAAATCGCCGTCGCGCAGGTCGTAGCGAGTCATGGCGTCGAGCACCGGCGAATACGCGTGCACCGAAACCGCCGGTTCGGTCGAGGTGTTGCGCACGTCGTGGATGTGCGCGGCGGTGAACGGTCGGCCGACGCCGGGTCGTTGCTGGCGCACCTGCTCACCCGAGCGCCACCAGTGCTCGGTGAGAGTGCCGCTGATCGTCAGGAAGGCGCCGCTGGCCGCGCCGTGGTCGTGCCAACCGGTGGCCGAACCGGCCGGCCAGTAGATCCCCCACACCTGGACGCGCGAGGTCCGAGCCAGCTGGTGCCAGCGGCGGCCGGACTCGTCGCCGTCGGCGTTGGCGAACGATGCCAGACGGGGTTCGTCGGCGAACAGGTGGGTGATCGAGAGCAACTGGCGGGGTGTGAGGGCAGCAGAGGTGTGCAGGGCGGGGGCGAGGGACATGGCGGTTCTTTCCGGGTCGAGGTGTACGGCGTGGGGTCAGGACACGACGTACGGACACTCGATCTGGCCGCGAGCCAGGGTCCACCGGGACGGAACGGCGAGGCGGCCAACTCCACTGGCTCGGTAGGACATAACGCAAGGTTACTGATGACATAACAACAACGCAAGCGGTTTCGGCGACGTGGCGGCACGTTGGTCGCGGCGCGGCCCTTGGCCCGCTCTGCCGTGACATGCTCGCCTTATGAGTCCGACTGCTCGCCGGAAGGCGGCCACCCACGCACCCCAGCCCGCGACGTTGTTGATCCTCGGCGCTGGTGGCGACCTGACCCATCGGCTGCTCCTGCCCGGCCTGGCCAGCCTGTTGATGGTCGAGGACGACCGCGACGTGCGGGTGATCGGCGCGGACCGTGCCGCCAAGACCGCCACGCAATGGCGGGCCCTGATGAAGGACTCGTTCGATGCTGCGGGCGCGCCGGCAAAGGTGTTGCGTCGAGCGCAGAAAGGCACGAAGTATCTCGAGGCCGACCTGTTGGACCCCGATCACCTGCAGAGCGTGATCGACGAGTGCGCCACCGGGAGCCCGTTGGTCATCTTCTTCGCGTTGCCGCCGGCGGTGACGGCCAAGATCTGTGACCTGCTGCAGAACATCGAGTTGCCGCATCCGACCCGCCTGGCGTTGGAGAAGCCGTTCGGCACCGACGCGCGCAGTGCGCACACGTTGAACCAGACGCTGCTGCGGGTCGTCCCGGAGAGCCAGATATTCCGGGTGGACCACTTCCTCGGGGTCTCCACCGTCCTGAACCTGATCGGTCTGCGCTTCTCCAACCGGCTGCTCCAGCCGGTGTGGAACTCCGAATCGATCGAACGCGTCGAGATCGTCTACGACGAGGCGCTGGCCCTCGAAGGCCGTGCCGGCTACTACGACACCGCCGGTGCGCTGAGGGACATGCTGCAATCACACCTGCTGCAGGTGATGGGCTTGTTCGCGATGGAATCCATCGCCACGCTCGAGCCGACCGAGGTGCACGACCAGATCGTCCAAGCACTGCGTGCCACCAGGGTGTGGGGAAACAATCCGCGCCGGGCCGGCAAGCGGGCGCGCTACACCGCCGGCAAGATCGGTGATCGCAAGATCCCCTCCTACGTCAACGAGAAGGGCGTCGATCCGGCACGTAACACCGAGACCCTCGCCCAGTTGACGTTGGAGATCAACAACAACCGGTGGAAGGGTGTGCCGATCACGCTGCGCAGCGGCAAAGCGTTGGGCGTTGCTCGTAAACAGATCGTCGCCTACTTCCGTGAAGTCCCCCACGTGCCAACGGGATTCAGCGGTACCGAAGCAGCCGACCGGCTGGTCATCGATCTCAAGCCGGGCGCCGTGACGTTCGTGCTGTCGATGAACGCCGAGGGTGGCCCCTACGACTTGGAGCAGAAGGAGTTGCGAGCCGAGTTGGCGCCGGGCCGGATGCAGCCGTACGGCGAGATCCTGGCCGACATCCTCGATGGCCAGACGCTGTTGTCTGTGCGTGGCGATGCTGCCGAGGAATGCTGGCGGATCGTGCAACCGGTGTTGAAAGCCTTCAGCGACAACAAGATCCCGCTGGAGGAGTATCCCGCCGGATCGGACGGACCGTCTGGCTGGCTGCCCGCATAGTTACGACCGACGAATGTTCTACATGTGAAACATTCGCCAGTAGGCTGTGCTCATGCGCACGATCAAGCGTCGGGAGTTGAGCCACCACTCCGGTGCCATCCTCGACGAGGTCATCAAGACCGGCGAGCCCGTGCGGGTAACCAATCGTGACGGCGAGGCTGTGATCATCTCGAAGGAGCCGGTCTCGCTCTACGAGCAGTGGGCACGTGACGGTTTGATTGAGGCAGCGACGCCGAGTGGGGTCGCGTGGGCCGATCTGCCGACGTTGCACACGGACCTCGACATCCATGACGTTTTGGACGAACTCCGCGGCGACTACTGACGTGCTCTATCTGGACACATCGGCCTTTCTCGATCGGCTGTTCCGGCAGAAAGACCATGGTGCGGTGACCGATGCGCTGATGGCTGCGCAGCGGGCCGGTGAACCCGTGGTCTCATCGCGGCTGCTTCGTCTCGAGGCGCGCCGCACCCAGCTGCGGGTCGGCGCAGATTGGCCCGCCATGGACCGTCAAGTCCGTGAGCTGCACCTTCTCCCCGTTAACGAAGACGTGTGGCGTGCGGCGTTCGACATCGAGGTCCACGTGAAGACGCTGGATGCACTACATCTAGCCACCTGCCGACTTGTGGGGGCTCGGCTGCTCTCCAGCGACGAGCAATTGCGCAGTGCTGCTGCGGCGTTAGGTGTGCCGATTGCCTGACCTGGCAGCTGGCACGGGTAGGTCTGGAGGGCCCGAGGGCCGCGCGGGTCACCGGCGTAACAACGCTGCCGATCGGCGTACGACGGGATGGTCGGCCAGATCGGCGACCGACGCCTGACCGTCGGCGACCTTCACGAACTGTCGCCACGCCCACGGGCTCGCGCGCAGCAGCTGGTGCACGAGGCCCGGGTGGCGCTCGAACGTGCGCAATGCCGTTGCGCCAGCGTTCATTTCGCGACCGAGCGTGGTCTGGATCTGGTGTGCGTACGCCGCCTGGACCGCTCCGGGATCGCCTGACCTGGCCAGTGCGGCAGCGGCCGCACCGGCGAGTCCACCCGATCGCACCGCGTAGGAGATGCCTTCCCGCGTCCACGGTTCGAGCAGTCCCGCGGCGTCGCCGGCCAGCAGAATCCGACCGGCGCCGAGCGGCGAGTCAGCGGTGCGGCACCGGGTGAGATGGCCGCTGCTGATCCGCTCCGGCAGGTCCTGCATGCCGAGGCGGGCGACGAAGTCCGCCAGATAGGCCCGCGTTGCATCGGGCCGCCCCTTGCTGTCGATGACCCCGACCGTGAGACCGCGTCGCTTGGCGAACACCCATCCGTAGGAGCCGGGTTCGGGGCCCCAGTCGATCTGGATCCGACCGATCCATTCTTCGGGGATCTGCGAACCGAGTTCGACTTCCAGGCCGAGGTCGGTCTGGGCGATGCGGACGCCGACGGTCCGGCCCAGCCGGCTGGTCGACCCATCGGCCCCCACCACCGCGCGGGCGAACACCGGTCCTTCTGCGGTGGCCAGGGACACGAGGTCGTCGTCCTGGGTGACCCCGGAGACCGCGACGCCGAGGCGGGTCGCAACCCCTCGGCGTACTGCGACATCCAACAGCGCGGCGTCGAATTCCGAGCGGTCCACGAGGGTCAGGAAGGTCGCGGGTGCCTGCCGCGTGACCGGTTTGGTGCCGCGAAGGGTGAAGGTCGCCGTACGCACCCGCTGCTGCACCGGAAGGCGCAGGTCCGGCGGCAGGTTCGCCAGGGTGACACCGATCAGGCCGCCGCCGCAGGTTTTGTACCGTGGAAAGACGGCACGGTCGAGCAGCACGGTCCGGGCACCGGCCTGCGCTGCCACGCGGGCGGCGCTGGACCCGGCCGGACCGCCGCCGACCACGGCGACGTCGAAGATCTCGTCGGTCACGACGCCAGATCCTAGAAGGAAGAAGGTCAGCAGATCAGGATGTGATGCACTACACACCGAGAGCCGGATGTGGTCTACTACACACGTAGTAACCACACCGTAACCATCGAGGAGTCCTTGCATGTCCCAGGTTCTGGACACCGCCGAGTCGGCGGCGCAGGTCGAAGAGCACGACATCGTCATCATCGGCGCCGGTTTGTCCGGTATCGACGCCGCGTACCGGGTGCAGACGCAGAACCCGGGCAAGGACTACGTCATTCTCGAGGCCCGCTCGGCCCTGGGGGGGACCTGGGACCTGTTCCGCTATCCGGGGGTGCGCTCCGACTCCGACATGTACACGCTGGGTTTCCCCTTCGAGCCGTGGCCCGGACCGGATGCCATCGCCGACGGGGACAAGATCCTGAAGTACCTGCAGGACACCGCCAGTAAGTACGGCATCGACGAGCACATCGTCTACGACTCCAAGGTCACCGATGCGGCCTGGGACAGCGCCGACGGGCATTGGACGCTGGAGGTGACCGGCGCGAGCGGCAGCCGCACGGTGCGGACGAAGTTCGTCTACTGGAGCGGCGGTTACTACAGCTACGACAACCCCAACAACCCGACCTTCCCCGGGCAGGAGTCGTTCGAGGGCACGATCGTGCACCCGCAGTTCTGGCCCGAAGACCTGGACTACGAGGGCAAGCGGGTCATCATCATCGGCTCCGGCGCAACCGCGATCACGTTGGCGCCGTCGATGGCCAAGCGCGGCGCCGAGGTCACGATGCTGCAGCGTTCGCCCAGCTACGTGATCACCCAGCCGGGCAAAGACCCGATCGCGCTGTCGCTGAAGAAGCTCGAGGGCAAGCTGGGCAAGGAGAAGGTCTACAACATCGTCCGGATGCGGTACGCCGGGATGACCCTCGGGTTCTACGAGTTCACCCGCCGCGCGCCGAAGCTCGCAACCAAGGTCCTGCTGAACCAGGTCAAGGCCCAGCTCGCGGGCAGCGGCGTCGACATGAAGCACTTCACGCCGCGCTACAAGCCGTGGGACCAGCGCGTCTGTGTGGTGCCGAACGCCGACCTCTTCCGGGAGATCCGCAGCGGCCGGATGAGCGTCGTCACCGACACCATCGATTCCTTCGTGCCCGAGGGCATCCGGATCTCCAGCGGTGAAGTGCTCAAGGCCGACATCATCGTCACCGCGACGGGCTTGCGGATGCAGCTCGGCGGTGGGATGACCCTGAAGGTCGACGGGCAGGAAGTGGATCTGGCCGACCGCTTCGCCTACCGCGGCGCGATGATCGAGGGAGTTCCGAACCTGGCGATCTGTGTGGGGTACATCAACTCCTCGTGGACGCTGCGGGCGGACATGCTGGCGCAGTTCTTCACCACGTTCGTCAACCACGTCGACAACGGTGGCTACTCGTTCGGGTACCCGGTCAACTCCGGTGCTCCGATGGAGCCGCTGCCCTTCATGGACGCGACCTCGACCTACATCCAGCGCGACATCTGGGACTTCCCGAAGGTCGGCGCGCGGGATCCGTGGGCGGTCAAGCAGAACTTTTTCTCCGAGCGCAAGACGCTGGGCAAGAAGAACGTCACCGACGACATGGTCTACGTGCGCGCCGGCGAGGCCCGCAAGCCCGCCGACGACGTTCACACCGGCGTAACCCAGCCCGAGTCGGTGCCTGCCTAAACTGGCGACTTGACCTCACTACGTATCGCCCTGGCCTCTTACCGGAGCAAAGAACACTCCGGTGGCCAGGGCGTTTACGTGCGCAACCTGTCCCGGGAGTTGACCGCGCTCGGCCATCGGGTCGAGGTGTTCTCCGGTGCGCCGTACGCCGTCCTGGACTCCGGCGTGAAGCTCACCAAGGTGCCGGGGCTGGATCTCTACCGCCCCGAGGATCCGTTCCGCCGACCCGGGCTGCGCGAGTTCCGCTCGGACCTGGACGTGCTCGAATACGCCACGATGTGTACGGCGGGTTTCCCCGAGCCGCGTGTCTTCGGCTTGCGCTTGGAGCGGCTGATGCGCTCGCGGCTGGGCGATTTCGACCTCCTGCACGACAACCAGACGTTGGCGCCTGGCGTGTTGCGGCTGCACCGGCGCGGGCTGCCGTTGCTGACCACGATCCATCACCCGATCACGGCCGACCGGAAGCTGGAACTGGCGCACGCGCGAGGTTGGCAGCGGATCACCAAACGCCGGTTCTACGACTTCGTGTGGATGCAGCGCCGGGTGGCGCGGCAACTGCCCGCCGTCCTCACGGTGTCCGAGACCTCGAAGGTGGATATCGAGCGCGACTTCCAGGTGGCCCCGGAGCGGATCGCGGTGGTCCCGGTCGGTGTCGACGTGGACGTCTTCGCGCCCCCTGCCGCGCCTCGCGTCGAGGGGCGGTTGGTCACGGTCGCCAGTGCCGACGTACCACTGAAGGGTTTGTCGGTGCTGATCGCGGCGTTGGCCCGGCTGGACCCGGCTGTGTGGCGGGAGTTGATCGTGGTCGGGTCGCCGTCAGACCGGACCAACAAGCAACTCGCCGACGCCGGGCTGTTGGACCGGGTGTCCTTCCGCAGCGGGCTTCCGGAGCCGGAGTTGGCGACGCTTCTCGCGTCGGCGCAGGTGCATGTGGTGCCGTCGCGCTACGAGGGGTTCTCGTTGCCAGCGGTCGAGGCGATGGCCTGCGGGACCCCGCTGGTCGCCTCATCGGTGGGTGCGTTGCCGGATCTGATGGGCCGTTCACCGTCTGCGGCGGGCGTGCTGGTGCCGCCCGGTGACCCAGCCGCGCTGGCAGACGCGCTGGCGGCTCTGGTGGCAGCCCCGGAACGACGGGCGGCCATGGGGGCGGTGGGCCGGCGCCGCGCAGTCGACACCTACAGTTGGCGGGCCGTGGCGCGGCAGACGGTCGCGCAATACCTCGCGGCGATCTCGGCGCAACAGGGGAGTTCACGATGATCACCATCGACTACGACACGTTCGACGTGCAGCCGGGGATGAGTTTCCTGGACGTGGGTGCGGGCCAGGGCCGACACTCGTACGCCGCGCTGCGCCGGGGTGCCAACGTCACCGCCTTCGACATGAACGAGGCCGATCTGGCGGATGTGAAGTCGATGTTCGGGGCGATGGAGCTCGAGGGGGAGGTGCCTGCAGGGGCTTCTGCGACAGTGCAGCACGGGGATGCGCGGGCGATGCCGTTCCCTTCCGAGTCTTTCGACCGGGTGCTCGCGTCAGAGATCCTGGAGCACATCCACGAGGACGAGGCCGCGATCGCCGAGATCGCTCGCGTGACCAAACCCGGCGGGCGGGTCGCCGTCACCGTGCCGCGCAACTGGCCCGAGCAGGTCTGCTGGAAGCTGTCCGATGAGTACCACGAGGTCGAAGGCGGCCACATCCGGATCTATCAGGCCAGCGACCTGGTCGCAAAGCTCACGGCAGCCGGGCTCACGCCGTACAAAACGGAGCACGCGCACGCCCTGCACGCGCCGTACTGGTGGCTCAAATGCGCGGTCGGGCCGGACAACGAGAACTTCGCCACGCGTGGCTATCACAAGCTGTTGGTGTGGGACATGATGAAGGCGCCCGCGCTGACCCGGGTCAGTGAGCGGGTGTTGAACCCGGTCCTCGGCAAGAGCTTCGTCGTCTACCTGACCAAGCCGTGACCTTCGCCGTCCCTGGTGTGCTCAGCACCGAACAGGTCTGTCGCACAGGGGAGTTCATCGCCTCTCTGCAGACTGCCGACGGCGCGATCCCGTGGTTCGAGGATGGTCACGTGGATCCGTGGGACCACATCGAATCGGCGATGGGACTGACGGTCACCGGTCACCTGGTGCAGGCGGCGGCGGCGTATCAGTGGTTGATCGACACGCAACGGCCGGATGGGTCCTGGCCGATGTCGGTGCGCGACGGTGTGGTGCTGGACGCGGCTGCGGACACCAACCAGTGCGCCTACATCGCGGTCGGAGCGTGGCACTTCTACCTGGTGACCGGTCGGATCGACGCGTTGACGTGGATCTGGCCAACGGTGGAGAAGGCACTGAACTTCGTGGCCCGTGCGCAGCGACCCGACGGCGAACTGGCCTGGGCGGCAGGGGAAGACGGTGGTTTCGTCGACGGCGCTCTGCTCACCGGGTGTTCGAGTGCGTGGCAGGCGTTGCGCTGCGGTGAATTGATCGCGCACGCAGTGGGAGTGGACCGACCGCGGTGGCGCTGGTCGGCGAACGTGCTGGCCGAAGCGATCTGCGAGCGACCGGCAGTATTCCTGGACAAGTCGCGGTTTTCGATGGATTGGTACTACCCGGTGCTGGCGGGGGCCTTGCGCGGGCCTTCGGCGGTTTCGCGGCTGCGCGACTCGTGGGAGCGCTACGTGATGGCGGGCGAGGGCGTGCGCTGCGTGGACGACGAGCCGTGGGTGACTGCGGCGGAGACCGTCGAGTGTGTCGTCGCGCTGGATGCGATCGGTGAATCTGACTCTGCTTTGGAGCTTTTCGCCGATATTCAGTCACTGCGTGATGAGCAGACCGGTGGCTACTGGACGGGACGCAACGTGGTGAACGACCAGGTGTGGCCCGTGGAGCAGACCTCGTGGACAGCGGCTGCGATGGTGCTCGCCGGCGACGCACTGGTCGGTGCGACCGGTGGCGCCTCGTTGTGGCGGGACCTGGGGCTCGGCCCCTCGGCCGACCGGGGCAGGGAGGCGGTGAGTTGACCGACATGGTGCCTGCATCGTTGCCGGCGGAGGTGGCGACCGCCGTTGCCAACACCAAGGGGTTCATGCCGCAGGACGAGGGAGAGGCGTTGCACGCACACGCGCTGCGGTCCTCGCCGGGCACGTGGTTGGAGATCGGGACCTACTGCGGCAAGTCGACGCTGATCCTCGCCGACGCAGCCCGTCGATCCGGATCGTCGTTGGTGACCGTCGATCACCACCACGGCTCGGAGGAGAACCAGCCCGGCTGGGAGTGGCACGACACCGCCATGGTCGATCCGGTGTCCGGCCGGCTGGACACGCTGCCGACCTTCCGGCCGGTGCTCGACTCGGTGGCGGACGTCTGCAGCGCGGTTGTCGGCTCGACCCAACAGGTCGCGTCGTGGTGGGCATCGCCGCTCACACTGCTCTTCCTGGATGGCAATCACACCGAGGAGACCGCCCAGCACGATTACGCGGCCTTCGCGCCGTTCGTGGTGCCCGGCGGGACGCTGTTGGTGCACGATGTCTTCCCGGACCCGGCCGACGGTGGGCAGGCGCCGTGGCACGTGGTGCAGCGGGCGTTCTCCGAAGGTTTCGTCGAGATCGCGCAGCACGGCTCGCTGCGGGTTCTTCGCCGCACCTGACGCTGCTTCTTCTGCTTGCAGACTGCTAGCATGAAGTACATGGCGACCCTCTATGTGCGCGACGTGCCCGACGAGGTTGCAGAGACGCTCAAGCGACGAGCAGCAGCCCAGGGCACTTCTTTGTCGGTTTACGTAGCAACCGAACTGGTGAAGCTTGGCGCCCGGCCCTCCAACGATGAGGTCGTCGCCCGGCTTCGTCGCCTCGATCGCTCCGCAGCGCCCTCCTCCTCCGAAATCGTCTCGGTGATCCAGGCCGCGCGGAAGTGATCGTGGTTGACGCCTCCGCGATGGTGGAGGCGTTGGTTGGTCGTGCGCCGGACGATCAGTTGCTTGACCTCCTCGCCGGGGATCTGCATGCTCCCTACCTGCTCGACGTTGAGGTCCTCTCGGCGCTGCGTGGCCTCGAGCTGGCGAACAAGATCCCGGCGGCGGTCGCTGCCGTGGCGAAGGCGACGTTCTTCGAGTTCGCCGTGACTCGATACGAGACCGAGCCCCTCGCGGAGCGCATCTGGCAGTTGCGGCGTCAGTTCACCGCCTACGACGCGTCGTACATCGCGCTCGCCGAGGGTCTGGATGCGTCGCTGCTCACGTGTGACAAGAAGTTGGCCGGCCGCGGTCACACCGCGCTCGTCGTGGTCTGCTGACTTCTAATGACTAGATGCGTGGTGTCGGGAGACAGGACACTAGGTCGGTGACGAACGAGACGGGCGCTTTAAGTGGGATCGTGGTCGCGGACTTCGGCCGGGTGCTGGCGGCGCCGTACGCGACGATGCTGCTGGGCGATCTCGGTGCCGACGTCATCAAGATCGAGCGCCCCGGCACGGGCGATGAGACGCGCGGCTGGGGGCCGCCGTACACGCCGGATGGTCGCTCGACGTACTTCGAGGCGATCAATCGCAACAAGACCTCGCGCGCGCTGGACCTGAAGTCGGACGCCGACCTCGCCGCCGCCCGGGAACTGGCCGAGCGCGCGGACGTCGTCGTACAGAACTTCCTGCCCGGCACGATGGAGAAGTTGGGGTTGGGGTACGACGACCTGCGGCTGGTCAATCCCGGCGTGATCTATTGCAGCGTCAGCGGATTCGGCCAACAGTCGACCTCGCCGGGTTACGACCTGCTGATCCAGGCGACCGGCGGCCTGATGAGCGTCACGGGGCCCTCACCCGATGAGCCGACGAAGGCCGGGGTGGCCCTGATCGACGTACTCACCGGGGTGCACGCAGCGGTGGGCATCATCGCGGCGCTGTTCCACCGGGAGCGCACCGGGCAGGGGCAGCGGGTCGACATCGACCTGATGAGTACGTCGCTCGCGACCTTGGTCAACCAGGCGTCCGGTTACCTGCTGGCCGGGAACGTGCCGCGTGCGATGGGCAACGCTCACCCGTCGCTCTCGCCGTACGACGTGTATCAGGCCGCCGACAAACCGATGGTGATCGCGTGTGGCAATGACGCCCAATTCCGTTCTCTGGCAACGGTGGTCGGTGCCCCGGAATTGGCCGATGATCCTCGCTTTGTGCGGAACGTCGACCGGACGGAACATGCCGGGGAATTGACCGAGCTCCTCAACCAGCGGCTGTCAGGACGCGCCGCGCAGGAGTGGTGCGAGGCGCTCGCCGCGCAGCGGATCGCGGCCGGGCCGATCAACAACGTCGCCGACGCGTTCGCCTACGCCGAGTCGATGGGGCTCACGCCGGTGCAGGACTGCGCCGGCACGCCGGTCGTCGCCAACCCGATCAACCTGTCGCAGACGCCGGTGACCTACCGCCTCGCACCACCGAAATTGTCAGATAACTGATGCGCTGGTGGCGGCGACGTGGCCTCGCCAAAGCGGCGCGATCGGCGTACGAGCGGCTCGAACCGCATGTCTACTACCCCGGTGCCGATCGACCCGATGCGGACACTGACGATATCGAACGAGCGATGAGTCTGGCCTCGATCCAAGCTGACCTGGTGGGCACGTCGCCGAACGATGTCGTGAGTAGCGTTGCCACGCGAATCGCGGTCATCCGCAAGTTGTCCGCCCTCGGTCGGCCACTTGCAGAAGGCGCGGAGAAGCAGGCTATTCGCGACGCTGCCCTGGACCTCTACGAGGCCGATACGTCGGTAGCGTGGATCGTGCTGAACGCGCAATTGGGCGAGGCTTTGGCGGCGCCCTTGGTTGCCAGTTGGCTGGCTGGGCAGATTCCACCAGACAGCACTGATCCGCGGTCGGCAGGCGACGCGGAGGTACGCGAGCTGCTCGCTGAAACCTTCGCCGACGCTGCTGTCACAGACCTTTCGGCGCGGGAACAGTCTGACCTCGTGCTGGGCGAGCCGGTGCTGAGCACGGATCGCGCCGACCGATGGATCCAGAAGCTCGTCGACGATGTCTGGTCCGGCGAGCCGCAGCGGACGATTCCCGAAGTGAGCCGCAGGGAGCTGCGCGATCAGCTACTCCGTCGTTTCGGTACCTGACCAGTTCTCGTCGAGTGGTGGCTTACGGTGGCGCGGATCGTGCTGCGGGTGACCAGTTCGCGTCGAGTGGTGCCTTACGGTCGCTACAGCGCACCGTCAGGCGTCGGTGGAGCCGTTCGCCTGCTGCTCGGCGATCTCGGCGTGGATCTTGTCCATCGGCAGGTTGCGGACCTGCTCGATCACCTCGGCCAGCGCCCGCTGCGGCAACGCACCCGAGTCGGCGAAGACGAGGACACCTTCGCGGAACGCCATCACGGTAGGGATCGAGGAGATGTTCAGCGCGCCGGCGAGGTTCTGCTGCGCGTCAGTGTCGACTTTGCCGAAGACGATGTCGGAATGCTGCGCCGAGGCGGCCTCGAAGACGGGGCCGAACTGACGGCACGGACCACACCAGGTCGCCCAGAAGTCGACCAGCACGATGTCGTTGTCGTTGATGGTTGACGCGAAGTTCTCTTCGGTCAGCGTGGTCGTGGCCATGGCCCTGCTCCTCGTATCTGCAGTCAAAACTTCTCGCTCTTGTTCAACGTGTTCTCGCGGCAAAGATTCCCCCACATCGGCCGCACAGTGTCCGCCCAGCGGAATCACCTTTGGCTCATGCGTGGATGGCATGGTGAACTATGGGCATGTCTTCGACCGCCACCTATACCGCGATGCGCCTCACCCAGCGCGCCGCGATGTGGCATCGCTGTCGCGTTTGAGCACATCCGCTCACGTCCGAACAGCCCGGGTCCACCGCCCGGAACCCCAACCCACGAAGGCTTCACACGAAATGTCCACACCCTCGGTTTCCTCGCTCGGTATCCGTGACTTCACGGCCGAGCAGCTGATCCGGATTGCGCGCCTGTTCGCCTCCGACGACAGCCACGCCGGCCAGGTCGATCTGACCGTGACCGAGCGGCAGCGGATCTCCCTGGACTCCAACGCGCACCTTGAGGTCTGGTTGATGGTGTGGCCGGTCGGGTCGACCACCGGGTGGCACGACCATGGGCAGGCCGCCGGAGCGTACGTCGTGGTGACCGGTGAGCTGATCGAGGAGTCCCGCCGGGGTGGCTCGGTGGGCGACTTGTTGCTGGAGAAGGGTGACGAGCGGGCCTTCGGGGCGGGCCACATCCACAACATGACCAACGTCGGGGACACCCCTGCGTTGACCGTGCACGCCTACTCCCCGGGCCTGACCGAGATGACCCCGTACGAGTTGGTCGACGGCCGATTGGTGCCGGTCAACCCCTAAGCACTAGGCTGGCGGAGGCCGCGCGCCCCGTTCTGCAGCGCACGCGCCTTTGCGATTCATCCCGTCGATGCCACTGTGACGCGCTCGCACCCGCGAGGAACCGCGCCGGGCAGAACCGACCGCATCACCCTGTTCTTTCGGAGAACCTTTGTCACTCAGTACTTCTGCACGTCCTGCTGCCCAGAAGGCAACAACCTCGTTCGGCGCGCTCGGCGTGCCGGCCCCGTTGGTCGAGGTCCTCACCACCGCGGGCATCACCCAGCCGACCCCTATCCAGACCGCGACCCTGCCGGACTCCCTGGCCGGGCGCGACGTGCTGGGCCGCGGCCGTACCGGCTCCGGCAAGACCTACGCCTTCCTGCTGCCTCTGGTGGCGCGGTTGGCGGCCAGTTCCGGTCGACGTACGCCGAAACGCCCCCGGGCGCTGATCCTGGCCCCTACGCGGGAGCTGGCTACCCAGATCGACGAGGCGCTCGCGCCGCTGGCGGCGAAATACCGTCTGACCTCGCGCACCGTCTTCGGCGGCGTCGGTCAGGGCCCGCAGGTCAGTGCGATTCGCAGCGGTGTCGACGTCGTCGTCGCCTGCCCGGGCCGTCTCGAGGACCTGATGGGGCAGGGTCATGTCGATCTGTCGGCGGTCGAGATCACCGTGCTCGACGAGGCCGACCACATGGCCGACCTCGGCTTCCTGCCCGGTGTCCGCCGGATCCTCGCCAAGACGCCGCAGCGCTCGCAGCGGCTGCTCTTCTCGGCGACGCTCGACTCCGGCGTCAACCAGTTGGTGAAGGCGTTCCTGCACCAACCCGTTACGCACGAAGCCGATTCGGCGCAATCGCCGGTGTCCGCGATGAGCCACCACGTCCTGCACGTGGCCGACAAGGACCACCTGCCGGTGCTGACCGATCTGGTCGCCGCTCCCGGACGCACCGTGGTCTTCACCCGGACCAAGCACCGGGCCAAGAAGCTTGCGCGTCAACTGAATTCGATCGGCGTACCCGCAGTTGAGTTGCACGGCAACCTTTCTCAAGGTGCGCGCACCCGCTCGATGGACGCGTTCCACTCCGGCGCCGCGCAGACCTTGGTCGCGACCGACATCGCCGCACGCGGCATCCACGTCGACGACGTCGCGCTGGTGATCCACGCCGACCCGCCGGTCGAGCACAAGGCCTACCTGCACCGTTCCGGACGTACGGCGCGTGCGGGCGCCCAGGGCACCGTCATCACCCTGATGACCGACGACCAGGTGCGCGACGTGCGGGACCTGACCCGTCAGGCCGGCATCAAGCCGACCACCACTCGGGTCACCGCGGAGCACCCGCTGCTGCGCGAACTGGTTCCCGGGGAGCGGACGTTCGCTGAGCCGTCTGCGGTCTCACCGGCTGCCGCACCCGCTCAGGCGAGTGCCGGCGGCAACCGCGCGTCGGGCTCGGGCAACCGCTCCGGTGGTGGCCGCTCGGGTGGCCGCGGACGTTCTCACCGCTCCTCGGCTCAGTCCGGCCGATCGGCGTCCGGCCAGTCCGGGCGTTCGGCGTCCGGCCAGTCCGGGCGTTCGTCGTCGGGCCGCACCGCAAGTAGTTCCGGGAGCGGCCGTTCCGCCCAGCCGGCCACTCGCCGGTCGGGTGCAGCGGACTTCTCTGCGCGCCGCTCCAGCCGCGCTCGCTGAGCTAGCCCTACGCGGCCGGCTTGCTGATGTCGGCCACGGTCGCCTCGAAGCCCCGCACCAGGTCGTCGGCCTCAACCCAGAGGCTGCGACCTGGTGCGCCGGCTCCCATCGAGATCCGGCGGCCGACGATGCTCGAGTCGGCATAGACCGGCCAGTTGCCTTCTGCGCCAAACGGGGTGATGGTGCCGCGCGCGTATCCCGTTGCTGCGAGGGCGTCGTCGGCGTCGGGAAGTCGAAGCTTGTTGACCCCGACGACCGCTCGCAGCTTGGCCCAGTCGATCTGTCGGTCGCCGGGCACCAGGACCAGCAGGTAGTCACCGTCGTGTCGTTTCAGCACAAGGGTTTTCACGATGTCAGCGGTGCTGATGCCTTGTGCGTCGGCCGCCTCCTGCAGTGAGTTGGACGGCGGTCGCTCGATGACCTCGATGGCGATACCGCGATCGACGGCGTCCTGTTCAGCTCGGGAGAGATCGCTCATGGGGCCAGTATGCTTCGCGACGTCAGCCCCCGACCGTTGCAGCAGGTGAAAATGACCGACCACACGCACGCCCAAGTGCACCGGATCCGGCGCATGAGCGGCCGCGACCCCCACGAAGAAGGCCGCGTCTCCAGCCCGCTGGAGTTGCTCTTCGACCTCACCTTCGTGATCGCGGTCGGGGTCGCGGCGACCTACCTGGCCGAGGTCACCGCCGAGGGCCACATCCTGCCCGCGCTGCTCGGCTTCGGTTTCGCGACCTTCGCGATCACCTGGGCCTGGATCAACTTCACCTGGTTCGCGTCAGCGTTCGACACCGACGACTGGGTCTACCGCGCCATGACGATGGTCCAGATGGTGGGTGTCGTCATCCTGGCCCTGGGCATCCCGGCGATGTTCCAGTCGATCGAGGAGGGTCACCACCTCGACAACCGGGTGATCGTCGCGGGGTACGTCGTGATGCGCGTGGCGATGATCTCCCAATGGTTACGGGTGGCCAAGCAATCGCCGGAGTACCGGGCGACGGCGCTGCGCTACGCCAAAGGGGTTGGTCTGGCGCAGATCGGCTGGGTTGTTGTCGCGATCGTCGAACTGCCGCTCGTCCCGACGTTGTGCCTGACGACGGCGCTGACCGTCTTCGAGATGCTGGTCCCCGGCTGGGCGGAATCGACTGCCAAACCCACCCCGTGGCACCCGCACCACATCGCCGAGCGCTACTCGCTGTTCGCGATCATCGCCCTGGGCGAAGGACTGGTCGGCACGATCGCCTCGTCCACGGGCGTCCTGGGCGGTGAGCATGGTGGCCACTGGACCTGGGATGCGGTGGCCGTCGTCATCGCCGGAGTCGGCCTGACCTTCGGACTGTGGTGGATCTACTTCATCAACCCGTTCGGCAAAGTCTTGGAGCACCGGCCGCAGTACGCCTGGCTCTTCGGCTACGGCCACATCATCGTCTTCGGCTCGATCGTCGCCGTGGGTGCCGCACTGCACCTGGCCGGGCTCTACGTCGAGCACCACACCGAGTTGTCGGCGACCCAGGTCATCACCTTCATCGCGGTCCCGATCGCGATCTACATCGTGTCGATCTACGTCATCCACCTGGCCCTGCTGCCGGTGTGGTCCTGGCTCTACGCCTGGATGATCGCCTCGGCGCTGATCGTGTTGGGTCTGGCCATCGTGTTGGCGGCGGCAGGAGTGTCCGTCCCGGTGTGTCTGCTGATCGTGATGGTGGCACCGTTCATCCAGGTCGTGGGCTACGAGTGGCGCGGGCACAACTTCCAGCAGCAGGCCTTGGACGAACTATCGGATTAACCTTGCTGGATGGCTGAAGAGCTCGTCACGTGCGACATCGCTGATCAGATCGCCCGGGTGCACCTGAACCGTCCGAGCAAGCTCAACTCGCTCACGCTGCCGTTGCTGGCGCAACTGGTGCAGACTGCGCAGCGGCTGCGCGCTGATCGTTCGGTGCGGGCCGTCGTCCTGGCCGGAGCCGGCGACTCCTTCTGCGCCGGACTCGATTTTGCGTCGGTGGGCAAGGACCCCAAGAAGCTGTACCTGGGCTTCGTGCCCAACCCGATCCGCGGCACCAACCGCTTCCAGGAGGCCTGCTGGGCATGGCGCCGGCTGCCAGTGCCGGTGATCGCGGCGGTCGAAGGACACTGCTACGGCGGCGGGATCCAGATCGCGCTGGCCGCGGACTTCCGAATCACCCACCCGGAGGCGAAATGGTCTGTCCTGGAGGGTAAGTGGGGCCTGATCCCGGACATGACCGGGGTGCGCTCACTGTCCGAGCTGGTCGGGGTCGAGACGGCGAAGCGCTTGACGATGACCGCCGAGGTGATCACGGGCGCCCGCGCGCACGAACTCGGGTTGGCCGGCCAGGTCAGCCTCTCGCCGTACGACGATGCGCTGGCCCTGGCGCACCAACTCACCGAACGCTCCCCGGACGCCCTCGCCGCCGCCAAGCGGCTCTTCGACAAGGCTGGTGGGGTATCCCCGCGGCGACTCTTCGCCGCCGAGCGGCGCGAGCAACTGCCGCTTCTGCTCGGACGCAACCACAAGGCTGCCCGGGTGGCCGGCCTCAAACGTGAGACGCCGACGTACGCCGATCGCGCGCGTCGATGAGTGATGCCTGGCAACAGCTGAGCACCCGAATCGTCTACGACAACAACTGGATCCGGGTTGTCGAGGACGAGGTGATCCGACCCGACGGGTCGCCGGGGATCTACGGGGTGGTCGAGTTGCAGCATCCGGCGGTGTCGGTTGTCGCGATGACCGATGACGACGACGTGCTGCTGGTCGAGATGGACCGCTACACGGTGGGTAAGACCTTGGAGGTCGTCGCCGGCGGCACCGACGGGCAGGCTCCGGAGGTCGCGGCGGCCCGGGAACTGCTGGAGGAGACCGGCGTCGTCGCCCGGACGTGGCAACGAGTGGGGGAGTTCAACAGCCTCAACGGGGTCTGCCGCGCGTGGACGACGGTGTTCCTCGCCACGGATCTGACGAATCCGCCGCAGGAGATCTCCGATCACCAACTCGGCGAGGGCATCAGCGCGGTGCTGCGGGTGCCGTGGCCCGCGGTGATGCGCCTGATCGGCGACGGCACGATCACCGATAGCGAGAGTCAGTCGTCACTGATGCTCGCTGCCGTAGCGCTGGGCCGCGTGGGGTAGGTAGGTGCCACGGTGTGAAGGTCGACCAGCGGCTCGCCGGCGACTTCGGCAGCCTCCGACCCGAACATTGCGGCCGTCATCTCCCGATCGACGTAGGGCGTTGGGTACCAGTTCCGCTCGACGAGCTGCGTGGCGCTGAAACCGAAGTGGTCGCCGAGCCAGCTGACCGCGGGCTGTGCGGCAGGTAGGAGGGTTTCGCGCGGTAACTGTCGGGCTGCCGTTCGTGACACCTTCGCGAGCATCCGCGTCACCCCGGTCTGGGAGACACCGAGCTCCAGGGCCAGCTGCTCGTGAGTAACGCCCGTCAGGCTGGCCGCCTTGACCAGCAAGATTCGTTGCAGCCGGGCGACCTCCGCGGACCAGACGACGGATTCGTACTCGCGTCGCCAAGCGGGATCGGCACCACGCGGCATCCGGCCATCTCACAGCAACAGTGGTGTCGCGGGAGCGCGCGGCGTGGGCCGCTGTGGATAACCGGTTGGGGGCAGACTGCTGTCGCGGGCGCGACGACCAGCAACCGCAGGTTCGCGACCCCAGGTAACCGGCGGGGGCAGACTGTTTTCGCAGGCTTCATGACTTCGAGTCATGAAGGCGGCGAAATGAGTGTCCCCACTCCAGGGCCGCGAGGCCGATGGCGGCAAACTAGGGGATCAGACCGGAGCCGGAGCTCCACGGGAAGTTGATCCACCGGTCGGTGGCCTTCCAGGAGAAGTCCGGCGAAATGATCGTGGTCGGCTTGCTGTAGATCACCGCAGTGCGGATCTCGCTGGCGTGCGGTTGCAGCAACTCCACGACCAGGGCCAGCGTCTTGCCCGAGTCGACGACGTCGTCGACGATCAGCAGCTTCTTGCCGGCCAGAGCACCGGTGTCCAGCAGCGGTTCCAGCACGACCGGCTCGGGCAAGGTCTCCTCGATGTCGGTGTAGAACTCGACGTTCAACGTCCCGGCCGCCTTCACCTTCAGCGCGTAGGCGATCGCTCCGGCCGGGATCAGTCCGCCGCGGGCCACGGCGATGACCAATTCGGGCACGAAACCGGAGCCCTCGATGGCCGTAGCCAACTCCCCGGACGCTTGCCCGAACAGGTGCCAGGTCAGATTCTCGCGGTCATCAGAGGTGTCGGACACGCGCTCACGGTATCCGCAACTGGGCCTCGACCGCGCGGTGGTCACTGCCGTTGGCCGGCAGCACCGACACCTCGTGGGTCTGGACGCCACGCAGCAAGACGTGATCCAACCGGATCAGTCCGACGCCAGCAGGCCAGGTGAAACCGAACCCGAACGACGAGCCGCGCGCTTCCGGAGCGGCCGCGGACAACTCCTGGAACGACGGATCCGTCGAAGCGGCATTGAAGTCGCCCATCATCACGATCCGCTGGGATGGATCGGCTCGCACGACGGCGCTCAGATTCGCCAGCATCAGGTTGCGGTCGGCGAATTCGTTCCAGCGCACCGAGGCCATGTGCACGACGTAAACCCGCACCGTCCCCGACGGCGTGGCGACGTCAGCCCGGAAGGCGCGCGCCCAGGAGAACCCCAGGCTCATCGCCCGGGTGTTGCTGATCGGGTACTTGCTCCACAAGCCGACCGTCTGGATCGCGTAGTGGTAGCGGTACCCGCTCAGCGTGTCGGTGATCGAGGTCCGCTGCGTCGGGGTGAACTCCTGCAGCGCCACCAGATCGGCGTTCTGTGCGGCCAGGTTTCGCACCGTGGCGACCGTGTCCGGGTTCTCCGCCTGCACGTTCTGGCTGATCACGCGCAGGTTGCTGGACGAGGCGAGATCCCGGGCCGGCAGCAGGTACGGCGCGCACACCGCGAACCATGTCCCGGCCGCGACCAGCGCGGCGACGACCGCGACGATGCTGCGCCGGGCGGCCGCCCAGACCACCAGCACCAGTACAGGGATCCACAGCCAGGGCAGGAGCGTCCCGAAGACGTTGGTGATGCCACCGCGGTGCGGCAACTGGCCGTGCAACGCCACCACCAGCGCAAACAGCAGCGCGAGGATCGCGCACACCCACGCGGTACGCCGCGGCCGGGCCGGGTCGAAATCCTCCGGCAACCGCCGGGGCTGGGTCTCGATCGGGCTGGTCATCGCTCGATTCTCCCAAGGGAAACTGTGGCTGACCCCCATAGAATCGCGGCCATGGACTTCTACAACAGTTACGCGCACGGCTTCGCGCGGGTAGCTGCGTGTGCCACCCCCACCGCGATTGCGGACCCTGCCACCAACGCGGCCACGGTGATCGCACAGGCGCAGGAGTGCCACGAGAAGCACGTCGCCGTGGCGATCTTCCCCGAGCTGACCCTCTCCGGCTACGCCATCGACGACCTGTTGCTGCAGGACCCGCTGCTCGACGCGGTCGAGGCAGCCCTGGCTGACATCGTCGCGGCCAGCAACGACCTGCTGCCACTGCTGGTCATCGGCGCCCCGCTGCGGCACGGCAACCGGCTCTACAACTGCGCAGTCGTCGTACACCGCGGCCACATCCTGGGCGTCGCGCCGAAGTCCTACCTGCCCAACTACCGCGAGTTCTACGAGAAGCGACACTTCGCCGCAGGGGACCTGATCACCGGCCAAACCCTCACCTTCGGCGCCGGGGCGCCCGATCGGCGTACGTCGATCGCCGGACTTCAGGTGCCGTTCGGCACCGACCTGCTGTTCAGCGCGAGTGACCTGCCCGGGCTGGTGCTGCACGTCGAGGTGTGTGAGGACATGTGGGTGCCGGTGCCGCCGAGCTCGGTCGCGGCGCTCGCGGGTGCGACGGTCATGGCCAACATCTCCGGGTCGCCGATCACGGTCGGGCGAGCCGACGACCGGCACCTGTTGTCGCAGGCGCAGTCGGCAAGATGTCTGTCGGCATACCTGTATGCCGCTGCGGGACAAGGGGAGTCGACGACAGACTTGTCCTGGGACGGCATGACGATGGTCTACGAATGCGGTGGCCTCCTGGGGCAGACCGAGCGTTTCCCGGAGGGTCCGGTCGCCACGATCGTCGACATCGACCTGGACCGGATCCGCCAGGACCGGTTGCGCGATGGCTCGATCGACGACAACGCGCGGACATACGCCGATTGGTCCGGGACGTTCCGCACCATCGACTTCGAGGTCGCGCCGCCCGCCGGCGACCTGGGCCTGCTGCGGCAGATCGACCGCTTCCCGTTCGTGCCGGACGACCCGGCCCGGATGGCCCAGGACTGTTACGAGGCCTACAACATCCAGGTCTCCGGCCTGATGCAGCGGTTGCGGGCGATCGGTCAGCCGAAGGTGGTCATCGGGGTGTCCGGTGGTCTGGACTCCACGCACGCACTGATCGTCGCCGCACGGGCGATGGACAAACTGGGCCGGCCGCGCTCGGACATCCTGGCCTTCACGATGCCCGGCTTCGCGACCGGATCGACCTCCAAGGGGTTCGCGCACGCGCTCGGCGAAGGATTGGGGGTCACCTTCGAGGAGTTGGACATCAAACCCGCGGCGCGGCAGATGCTCACCGACATGGGGCACCCGTTCGCTGGGGGTGAGCCCGTCTACGACGTGACCTTCGAGAACGTGCAGGCCGGTCTGCGCACCGATTTCCTCTTCCGGATCGCCAATCAGCGCGGCGGCATCGTCCTGGGCACCGGCGATCTGTCCGAACTCGCGCTCGGCTGGTGCACCTACGGTGTGGGCGACCAGATGTCGCACTACACGGTCAACTCCGGCATCCCCAAGACCCTGATCCAGCACCTGATCCGCTGGGTGGTGACCGAGAAGTTCTTCGACGAGGCGGTCGGGCAGACGCTGGCCGGCATCGTCAACGCGGAGATCTCCCCCGAGTTGGTCCCCGCCGGCGAGGACGAGAAACCGCAGTCGACCGAGGATGCCATCGGGCCCTACGCGCTGCAGGATTTCAACCTCTATCACGTGCTCCGGTACGGATTCCGGCCCAGCAAGATCGCCTTCCTAGCGTGGCACGCCTGGCACGACCCGGCCCTGGGTGATTGGCCGGAGGGGATGCCGACCGATCGGCGTACCGGCTATGACCTGGAGACCATCACGCACTGGCTGGAGGTCTTCATCAAACGGTTCTTCGCCTTCAGCCAGTTCAAACGCTCCGCCCTGCCCAACGGGCCCAAGGTGGTGCACGGGGGCTCGCTGTCCCCGCGCGGCGACTGGCGAGCGCCCTCCGACGGCAACGCGGCCGTCTGGCTGGCCGAGCTGCACGAGGCCGTCCCCCGCTAGCGACGTGCTGTCCACAGGGACCGCCGCCAGTGTCGGTGCTGGCGCCTACCCTGGGTTTCATGGCCGGATTCGCAAGCACCCTGCGTGCGGCGAAGTGGTTGACCCGGCTGACCCCCGAGGACGTGCGGCGGTCCGTGCACCCCTTTGCCTACGAGCGTGGGGTCGGTTACGCCGACTCCGAACGAGTGATCGCGCTGTACGGCGAGCCGACCCGGTTGACGGCTCTGGTCGCCGGATCTGAGGCCACGCCGTACGCGGTCATCGTGGACGTTCGCGACGTCGGCCGTGGTCGCGTGAGTTGGACGTCGCGGTGTTCGTGTCCGTTGGAGACCGACTGCAAACACGTGGTCGCAGCCCTGCTGACCGCGATCGAGGTCATCGCACCGGAAGCGGCGCCACCACCGGCCCCCGATGCGTGGCGGGGGCGCGTCGAGACCTGGGTGCGTGAGGCTGCTTCCCAGGCCGAGGACAAGGTTGCGCTCGGGCTGCGGTTCGCGGTGACGTCCGGCCCGCGGGCGGGCGGTGAACTGATGGTCCTGCTGACGCCGACCCGGATGGGCAAGACCGGTCGGTGGCACAAGGAGGTCCGCTGGTCCGATATCGAGTACGACGCGTCGCGGGTCTACAACGCGACGCAAGTCCGGGCGCTGGTGGAGTTACGCAATCGCTTCCGCAACAGCAACGCATCGCGGTACGTCTATGGCGACACGATGATGCTGCAGTTCGCGGACGCCCCGGTGTGGCGCGCGTTGCAGGCGGTCGTCGACGCCGGGGTGGCGTTGGTGCCGGGATACCAGCAGGACTTCCCGATCCGGTTCGAACTGCGCGAGCGCGAGCCGCGGGTGCAGGTGCAGCGCGACCCCGACGGTGGCATCGAGTTACACGCGCAGCTCGATGCGATCGCCGGCGGCCGGTTCATCGGTCAACCGATGCATGCGGTCCTCGCCTATGACGACGACCAGGGCCTGCAGATCCTCGGCTTCGGGGCACCGGTCAGTCCGATCGTGGACGCCCTGATCCGCGACGGGTCGCTGCGGGTGCCGGCAGGCGATGCCGACGAATTCCTGCACGTCTACTACCCGCGGCTGGCTCCGCGCATCGAAACCGCCGAGCCGATCGAGGGCGAGATCGAGCAACCCGAGCCGCTGCGGTTGCGTCTCACGCTCAGTCCCGCGCCGGGTGCGGCCGACGCTCCGCCCCGGATCGGCGTCCGAGCGCACATGTTCTACGCCGGGCGGTTCGCTGAGGAGGTGAGTCTGGAGCACACCTCGATGCGGCGGGACCGGCCGATGGAGCGGGACCTGATCCAGCGGCTGATCCCCGTGTTGCAGCCACTGGGTCTGCTGGAGACGGTGGGCGGTCTGGGCTGGTGGCCGCGCGCCGAGCATGTGCTGTCCGATGAGGCGGCACTGTCCTTGATCGCTGATCTGGAGGACCTGCGCGCCCACGAGGATCTGCTGCTGGAGTTGTCCGGTGAGTTGCCGGTCTTCGAAGAGGCCGGTGCCGATCCACTGATCGAGATCGCCACCCACCAGGACCCCGACGACCCGGACTGGCTCAACCTCATGGTGACCATCACCATCGACGGGGAGTCGGTGCCGATCGGTCCGCTGATCAAGGCGCTCGCCCAGGACAAGGACGTTCTGGTCCTACCGTCGGGCACCTGGTTCACCCTCGACAAACCGGATCTGCTGCGGCTGCGGGACCTGCTGGCCGAGGCGCGCGAGATCGCCGACCGACCCAGCGGCGTCGCGATCAACCGCTATCAGGTGGGGTTGTGGGAGGAGTTGGAGCAACTGGGTGTGGTCGACGAGCAGGCGTTCGCCTGGCAGGCCACCGTTGCGGCGCTGCGCTCGCGCGGCGTCGACCTCGAGGCCACACTGCCGGACGGGCTGAAGGCCGAACTGCGGCCCTATCAACACGCCGGCTACGCCTGGTTGCACACGTTGTGGACGGCCGGTTTGGGCGGGGTGCTGGCCGATGACATGGGTCTTGGTAAAACCCTGCAAACCATCGCGTTGCTCGAATACGCCCGCGCTGCAGGGGATCTCGATGACAAACCCATCCTCGTGGTCGCGCCCAGTTCGGTCGTCGGCACGTGGGTCTCCGAAGCTGCGAAGTTCGCACCGGATCTGCGCGTCGTGCCCGTGGTGCAGACCAGTGCGCGACGCGGCGGCCAGGCCCTGGGTGATCAGATCAGCGGCGCGCACGTCGTGGTGACCTCGTACGCCGTGCTGCGACTGGACGCCGAGGCCTTCCACACCCTGTCGTGGCGGGGACTGGTCCTCGATGAGGCGCAGAACGTCAAGAACCACCAGAGCAAGACGTTCCACGCGGCCAAGCGGGTCGGCGCCCCGTTCACCCTGGCGATCACCGGCACCCCGTTGGAGAACTCACTGATGGATCTGTGGGCGATGTTCGCGCTCGCCGCGCCCGGGCTCTACCCACGGCCGGAGCAGTTCATGGCGATCTATCGCAAGCCGATCGAAAGCGGGGAGAAACCGGAGCGCCTGGACCAGTTGCGTCGCCGGATCCGGCCGCTGATGTTGCGGCGAACGAAGTCCGAAGTGGCAACTGACCTGCCGGACAAGCAAATTCAGGTGCAAAACATCACGCTCGGGACGAAGCACAGCACCATCTACCGGCGGCACCTGCAGCGGGAGCGCCAGCGCATGCTCGGCCTGCTGGAGGACCCCGAGGCCAACCGGATCGCCATCCTCGCCGCGTTGACGAGACTTCGGCAGCTGGCCCTGGATCCGAGTCTGGTGGATCAGGAGTACGCCGCCCGCGAGTTGCCGGCCAAGCTCGCCTTTCTCGTCGAGCAGATCCAGGAGGTCTCTGCCGAGGGCCACCGGGCATTGGTGTTCAGTCAGTTCACCCGCTTCCTCGGTCGCGCGCGAGACGCGCTGGAGAACGCCGGTCTGAGCACGGCGTACCTCGATGGGTCGATGACCGCCAAAGCCCGCCAGAAGGAGATCGACGGTTTCCGCGCCGGCGATCAGGCGGCGTTCCTGATCTCGCTGAAAGCCGGCGGCACCGGCCTGACCCTGACGGAGGCCGACTACGTCTTCGTGCTCGATCCGTGGTGGAACCCGGCCGCCGAGGCGCAGGCGATCGACCGGGCGCACCGCATCGGGCAGGACAAGCCCGTCACCGTCTACCGGTTGGTCTCCGCGGAGACCATCGAGGAAAAGGTGCTCGCCCTGCAAGAACGCAAACGCGATCTCTTCACGCAGGTGGTCGACGACGGCGGTGCGCTCAGCGGTGGACTGACTGCGCAGGACCTGCGCGGCTTGTTCGAGTAGGAACCTACGGATGAGAAGGTTTCTTTTCTACGGAAGTAGAAATGTGCTCCGGGTCACGTCTACAGTCGGCGCATGGCTCTCTTCTCCCACGAACGTTCCTACGCCGGCGCCCGCGTCCTGCTGACCGGTGGCTGCTCCGGTCTCGGGCTCGAACTGACCAAGCTGTTTGCCGCCGACGGTGCCCGCGTGTTGGTCGGCGACATCCACGAGCAAGCCCCCGAGGGTGTGCTGCCCGCGGGAGTCGAGTACCGCAAACTCGACATCCGCAGTGACGAACAGTGGGAAGAGACCCGCAACTGGATGGAAGCCAACTGGGGCGGCATCGACGTCCTGGTCAACAACGCCGGCATCGCGGCCGGCGGTCGCCTCGATGTCGAGGGGATGGACAACTGGCAGCGAATCGTCGACGTGAACCTCCTCGGCGCGGTCCGTGGGATCCGCACGTTCGTCCCGTTGATGAAGGCCCAACGCTCCGGTCAGATCATCAACACCGCCTCGTTGGCCGGCTTGGTGCACGCGCCCGCGATGGCCTCCTACAACGCGGTGAAGGCGGGCATCGTGGCCGTGTCCGAGACGGCCCGTTGGGAGCTGGCGCCGTACAAGATCTCGGTCTCGGCGATCTGCCCGTCGTTCTTCCGCACCAACCTGCACCACTCCCTGGAGGGCAAGGACGTGGAGATGGAGCAGACCGCGGTCAACCTGATCACCAAGGCTCCGCGCGGAGCGGCGCAGGTGGCGGCCACGGCGTACAAGAAGGTGAAGCAGGGCAAGTTCATCGTCATCACCGACCCGGACGGTCAGATCGCCTACTTCGGCAAGCGCTACTCGCCGCTGGTCTACAAGGCACTGATGCTGCAGGCAGGCCGTCGGGTGGGCTCGGGGAAGACTCCGGTGCCCCCGATCATCGACAAACTGCAGTCTCTGGGCGCGAAACGCTGAGCACATCGCTGCTGGTCAGACGCCTTTGCCGGGGCTAGTACTGGCGGTTACCAATCCGTATCTTCTACAGTGGTAGAAACGTGACTCACGTCACGAGGACCGCTGCCTCAATCCTTCCGCTGCACCGATCTCGAATCCGAGGAGAAGCCCATGTCACTGGCTACGGAGTTCCGGACCTCCATTGACGACGACGACTTCCTGGCCCGGCTGCTCAGTTCCAGCGAGCAGTTGTCCTATGACCCCGACAAGGAGATCGACTGGGCGGCGCCGCTGGACCCCACCAAGTACGGCTTGAACCCGGAGTGGAGCACGCTGTACGGGACACCGCTGTGGGACAAGATGTCCGAGCAGCAACGGATCGACCTGACCCGTCACGAGGTCGGCTCGATCATGCAGATCGGCATCTGGTTCGAGATGATCCTGCAGCAGATGATCATCCGTGATCAGTACCTCAAGGAGCCTGCCGGTCACGAGTTCCGCTTCGCCCTGACCGAGATCGCCGATGAGTGCCGGCACTCCCTGATGTTCGCCAAGACCTGCGAGAAGATGGGCATCCCGCACTACACGCCCGACCCGGTGTCCAAGGAATTGGCCCGCGGGTTCAAGGCGGTCGCCTGGGGTGAGAACGCCTACGGCGCGATCCTGGTCGCCGAGGAGATCCTCGACGTCATGCAGCGGGACTGGATGCGCGGGGAGAACGTGTTGGACGAGGTCCGCACGACCAGCAAGATCCACGTCGTCGAGGAAGCCCGGCACATGGGCTTCGCCCGGCACGAGATCCGCGAGCGGATGGAAGGCACCTGGGCGCCGCGGCAGATGCTCGCCGCGAAGGCGATCTCGATCGTGGCCTTCGTCATCGTGAAGAACCTGGTCAGCAAGGACGTCTACGAGAACGTCGGGCTGGACCGCAAGGAAGCGCTGCACGCGGTGAAGCACAACACCCATCACCAGAACCTCATGCGGTTGTCCTGCATTCACTTGATGGACTTCCTCAACGAATGCCGGTTGATCACGCCGATTAGCACGCCGTGGTACCGCGCCGTGCACATGCTCTGATCCGTACTGGCCCGAACAGAAAATCCCATGGCTTTCGTTATCACGCAGTCCTGCTGCGCGGACGCGTCGTGCGTCTCCGTGTGCCCGGTCAACTGCATCCACCCGACACCCGACGAGCCGGACTTCGGCACCACCGACACGCTGTACGTCGATCCCGCGGTCTGCATCGACTGCGGTGCGTGCGCGGACGCGTGCCCGGTCAAGGCGATCGTTCCCGCCGACATCCTGCGCGGTGACGCCCGCAGGTTCATCGACATCAATGCGCAGTTCTATGACACGCCGCGCGATGAAACCGCATGGACCGCACCGTCCTTCACCCACTCGATGGACACCGACGGCGAACCACTGCGGATCGCGATCGTCGGCTCCGGGCCGGCTGCGTCGTACACCGCGCGGCACCTGCTGACCACGACCACCTGCGACGTGGCGATCTTCGAGCGTCTGCCGATTCCCGGCGGTTTGCTGCGCGAGGGGGTTGCCCCTGATCACGGCAGCACCAAAGCCATGGCCAGTGCCTTCCGCTGGGTGTACGCGCACCCGCGCACCTCGACGTACTTCAATGTGGAAGTCGGCAAGGACATCAGCCTGGCCGAGTTGCGGCAGCGCTTCCACGCCGTCATCTACGGAGTCGGCGCGCGCGGAGCCAACACGGTCGGCTTCGTGGGCGAGGCGGACCCGGCGGTCGTGCACGCCGGCGATGTTGTCGGCTGGTACAACGGCCGCCCGAGCGAGCCCGGGGTTGCGCCCTTCGCGATGCCGCTGGATCGAGAGCGGGTCGTCGTCATCGGCAACGGCAACGTCGCCCTCGACGTCGCACGGACGTTGCTGGCTCCGGTCGAGTCTCTGGCGAACACCGACATGCCTGCCGGTGTCGTGGAGCAGTTGCGACACAGCAAGGTTCGCGAGGTCGTGGTGCTCGGGCGGCGGGCGCCGAAGTTCGCCGCGTTCACCCGCCCGGAGTTGCTGATGCTGCCGGAGACCGCCCGCTGCGACGTCGTGATCGAGGACCGGCCCGGAATCCGCGAGGAGATCGCCGAGCTCACCGAGGTGCGGCACCAGGTGCTGGCCTCGCTGCCGGTGGTGCCGATCGATCTGACCTCGCCTCCGGCGCCGGGCAAGCGCATCGTGCTGGGTTTCGACACGACCATTGCGCAGGTCGTGCAGGGGCAAGTCAGTTTGCGGCGCACCCAGGACGCCGCCGCCGGCGACGGGATGCCACCGCAGGAGTTTGCGATCGGTGCGGCGACCGTCGTTCTCGCCAATGGGTTCCGAGTGCTGCCGCAGCCCGGCCTGCCCTATGACGAGGTCACCCACCGCATCCCCCAGCAGGACGGGCGGGTCATCGACCCGAGCACCGGCACGCCGATTCCCGGCGTCTACCTGGTTGGGTGGACCAAGCGTGGCGCGGTCGGTGGACTCGGCAAGAACCGTCTTGACTCCGAATCGACCATCAACGCGGTGCTGGAAGACGCCAACGCGGGCCTGCTGAAGAAGCCGACGA
The DNA here is from genome assembly GCF_900108585.1 of Branchiibius hedensis. NCBI lineage: Bacteria > Bacillati > Actinomycetota > Actinomycetes > Micrococcales > Dermacoccaceae > Branchiibius > Branchiibius hedensis. The sequence goes on along the minus strand of NZ_UESZ01000001.1, from coordinate 3,127,088 downwards.
TGGGCTGGTTGGCCTTCCGGCGGCTGATCAACGGTCGCACCGATGTCGTCACCGCTCGCCGGGCACTGCACGTGCTCGACCGCGAGGAAAAAGCGGGCCGCAAGGTGGGTCGCCCCCGCGAGAAGTTCGTGTCGACCGATGAGTTGCTGGCCGCCTCCCGTCTGTTGCCCCGACGGGACCGTACGCCGATCGGCTGAGGGGGGTGCGTCGACAATCGCGACGGTCACCCGGCGATCAGGTGTTGCTCTGCGGTCCGATCTGGCCGTTCTGGTTGGACTGACCGTTCTGGTTCGACTGGCCGTTCTGGTTGGACTGGCCGTTCTGGTTGGACTGACCTTGTTGGTTCTGGTTGCCGCCGAAACCGCCGGTGCCACCCCCGGGAAGGTGCCGCCACCGAAGCCACCGCCACCACGCCCACCGAACTGGTTCTGCGTCGTGCCCTGGGGGACGGCGGCGGCTGCCGCGATTGCGCCGGTTGCTGACAATCCGATGGCCAGCGCGGCCACGACGGCGGTCTTCTTGCCCGACCACCGACTACCCCGACCATCACCCGCGGGCTCCGTTGTCGCTACCTGCGGTGCGCCGGCTGCCGGCGGGACGTACTGCGCGGCGTACTGCGGAGCGTTTGGGTCGGGTTGGACGTACTGGGCCGCGTACTGCGGAGCGTTCGGGTCGGGTTGGGGGTACTGGGCCGCGTACTGCGGAGCGTTCGGGTCGGGATGGACGTACGGCGCGGCGTACGTCGGCTGCCCGGTGGTCGGCTGGGGCTGGGGGGTTGGTTCGGGCGTGGAAGGGTACTGCGGCTGGCTCATCGGCGATCCTCTCGCGACTCGGGGACGGGCTCTTGCGGCCAGGTAACCGTGGCCAGCTGTGGTGTTGCTGTGGTCCCCGTAGCCCGCGGCAAAGAGTGGAATTGCGGGTGTCACGGCTCACATCGGCGGCCATAACGACCGTCACAGGAATCCCAAAGACTCGACCGCCACCGTCGTTGGCATGGAGACCGCAACCCCGACGCTGCGCAGCACCGAGCAGGCTGCCCCGGCGTCCGCACACTTCTGGACGCGGAAGGTGGACGTTGACCCGACCACCCCGCGGACCTCCCGGCTGACGCGCCTCGTGCGCGGACCTGAAGAAGACCCCCGTTGGGCCCGGCCCGCACTGCTGGCGCTGCTCGCCGCCACTGCCGTCTTCTACTTCATCAACCTGACCGCGAGCGGCTGGGCCAACTCGTTCTATTCCGCTGCGGTGCAGGCAGGTTCGTCGAACTGGGAGGCCTTCCTCTTTGGTTCCTCCGACGCTGCCAACTCGATCACCGTCGACAAACCGCCGGCCGCGCTGTGGATCATGGCGCTGTCGGTGCGCGTGTTCGGGTTGAGCTCCTTCTCGATCCTGATGCCGCAGGTGCTGATGGGTGTGGCGACGGTCGGCGTCCTCTACGCCACCGTGAAGCGATACTTCGGCCCCGCGGCCGGTCTGCTGGCCGGTGCTGTGATGGCGTTGACGCCCGTCGCGGTGCTGATGTTCCGCTTCAACAACCCCGACGCCTTGCTGGTGCTGCTCATGACGCTGGCCGCGTGGGCCACGATGCGCGCCATCGAGAAGGGTTCGATCAAGTGGATGGTCTGGGTCGGGGTGTTCCTCGGCTTCGGCTTCCTGACCAAGACGTTGCAGGTGTTCCTGGTTGTGCCGTTCCTCGGGATCGCCTTCCTCGTGTGCGCGAACACCACGCTGCGCCGCCGGATCATCGGCAGCCTGGCGGGTATCGCCGCAATGGTCGTCTCAGCCGGTTGGTGGGTGGCCATCGTTGAGCTCACCCCGGCGAGCATGCGGCCGTACATCGGCGGCAGTCAGGACAACTCGTTCCTGTCGTTGACCTTCGGCTACAACGGATTCGGTCGGTTGTCCGGCAACGAGACCGGCTCGGTCGGCGGCGGTGGTGGTGGCACCGGCGGCGGAATGTGGGGTGAGACCGGCATCTTCCGGATGTTCAGTGACTCCACGGGTGGACAGATCTCGTGGTTGATCCCCACGGCCCTGGTGCTGCTGGGCGTCGGGCTCTTCCTGCGCGGCCGTAAGCCCCGCACGGACCTGAGACGGGCCGCCTACCTGATCTTCGGGGGCTGGCTGATCGTCACCGGACTGACGTTCTCGTTCATGGCGGGCATCTTCCACGACTACTACACCGTTGCGTTGGCGCCGGCAATCGCCGCCTTGGTCGGCATGGGCGCCGTCGAAGCCTGGGAACGTCGTACGTCCCCGATCGGCTCGATCACGCTGGCGGTGGCAACGGCCGCGGCCGCTGTCTGGTCCTTCATCCTGCTGAGCCGCACCACGGAGTACGGCGACTGGCTGCGGATCGGGGTCCTCGCAGTGGGCATGGCCAGCGCCTTCCTGATGCTGGCGCTGAACTGGCTGCACCGCAAGGCAATTCCGCTGGTGCTCGCGGGTGCGGTGGTTGCCGGCTTGGCCGGCCCCGCGGCGTACAGCGTGACGACGGTGAGCGAGGCGCACACCGGCTCGATCGTGACCGCTGGCCCCAGCACCGGAGGTATGGGCGGCGGCATGGGTGGTGGCCGCGGCGGTATGGGCGGCGGCCAGGCACCGGGTGGCACGACCGGCGGCACCGGGACTCAGCAGGGCCCCGGCGGTACGACGGGGCAGGCGCCCGGCGGCGGGACCGGCACCCAGCAAGGACCCGGTGGTACGACGGGTGGCACCGGTGGCGGCACCGGCACCCAGGGCGGTGGCGGGATGGGCGGTTTGCTCAACTCGACCACTCCGAGTACTGAGGTTGTCGCTGCGCTGCAGGCGAACGCCAGCAAGTACACCTGGGTAGCGGCAGCCATCGGCAGCCAGAACGCTGCGGGTCTGCAACTGGCGACGCAGCTCCCGGTGATGGCGATCGGCGGCTTCAACGGAAGCGACCCGAGCCCGACCCTGGCGCAGTTCAAGGCCTACGTCGCCGAGGGCAAGATCCACTACTTCTACGGATCCTCGACGGGAGCCGGCTCCGGCAGCGGAAGTTCGATCGCTTCCTGGGTCGCCGCCAACTTCAAGAAGGTCACCATCGGTGGTTCCACCTTCTACGACCTGACGCAGCCCACGTCGACTAGCTCGACAAGCTCGTCGAGCACCTCAACCACCTGATACGGAAGGTGAATCTGATGAAGCGACAGTCGAATTCAGTGGGCAGCGGAGTCACCGTGCTCGATGTGGTGATCCCGGTCTACAACGAGCAGGAGCAGCTCAGCGACAGCGTCCGGACGGTGCACGCGTACCTGAGTGAGCAGTTCGCCTATCCCTTCCGGATCACGGTCGCGGACAACGCTTCGACGGACGGGACCTTGCACATCGCCCACCAGGTGCAGCGCGAGTTGCCCGGGGTCCGCGTGGTGCACCTGGACCAGAAGGGCCGGGGTAGGGCGCTGAAGCAGACCTGGCTCGGCTCGGATGCGTTGGTGCTGGCGTACATGGACGTGGACCTGTCCACGGACCTGGATGCGCTCGCACCGCTGGTCGCCTCGCTGATGTCGGGTCACTCCGATGTCGCGATCGGCAGCCGGTTGGCGCGGGGTGCGAACGTCGTGCGCGGAGCCAAGCGGGAGTTCATCTCACGCAGCTACAACCAGTTGCTGCGCACGGTGCTGCGGGTGCAGTTCACCGACGCGCAGTGCGGCTTCAAGGCGATCCGCGCCGACGTGGCCCGCGAGTTGCTGCCGCTGGTGAAGGACACCACGTGGTTCTTCGACACCGAGATGCTGGTGCTGGCGCAGTGGTCCGGCCTGCGCACGCACGAAGTCCCGGTCGACTGGTACGACGACCCGGACAGTCGCGTCGACATCCCGCAGACGGTCAAGGACGACCTGGCCGGGGTGTGGCGGTTGCTGCGGACGCGCTCGCAGTTGCGACCCGCGTTGAACCAGATTCGCGGATCGATGGGACGCGGCCGGTTGCTGCCCGTGCAGCCCGCCGCACCCACCACACTGCCGGTGGCCGTCGGTCACTAGCGGCTGCCGGTGGAGCGTTTAACCCCATAGGTAGAAGTCGAAGGTAGACTTCTACCTATGGGGTTGAACATCAAGAACGAGCGTGTTCACGAACTCGCTAAAGAGGCGGCACGTCGTACTGGCCGCACGCAGACAGGTGTCATCGAGGTCGCCCTGGAAGAGTTCCTTGCGCGCACGGAGGCTGAGCAATCGGCCGAGGCACGTCGGCGGCGTGCTGAAGAACTCATCGCCGACCTGCAGTCGATGTATGCCGGTCAGGACCTCTCGACCGACTTCTTGTATGACGACGAGACCGGTCTGCCGGCGTGATCGTTGATACCTCAGCCCTCGTTGCGGTACTCAAGGCCGAGGCTGGGTGGGAGCGGATAGTTGCAACTGTGGAGGCGGCGCCGAGTCTGCTGATGTCCGCAGCTACGTACGTTGAACTCGGGATCGTCGTTGATCGCCGAGGGGGTTCCGCGGGTACCAGGCGGGCAGACAACCTGCTTCGTTCGTGGCGGGTTGAGGTGACGGATGTGACAGTTCGGCAGGCCAATATCGCCCGCGCTGCCTATCGAGACTTCGGCAAGGGCACCGGGCACCCCGCCCAGCTCAACTTCGGAGACTGCTTCGCCTACGCGCTGGCCGTCGAGCGAGACGAGCCACTGCTCTTCGTCGGCGACGACTTCAGCCACACCGACGTTCGCGTAGCTCCGCTATAGCCTCGGCAGCGGCGGCAGCGGCAATTCGTAGAGCCACGGCTCCACGATGCGTCCGACCGGGTGCCCGGTGAAGGTCTGCGCGAACTCCACGAACTCCTGCGTCGTGGCGTTGCTGCCCTTGAACCGGTCGATCCAGCCGGCCAGCAGCGCGAAGAACGACTCGTCGCCGATGGCCGCGCGGATCGCGTGCACCGTCAACGCCCCGCGTTTGTAGACCCAGTCATCGAAGACCTGCTCCGGCCCGGGGGCGGCCAGCAGGTGCCGAGGAGTCTTGCCGGACAACTGTTTCCAGTGCAGCGCCGCCTGGTCCTGGGTCGAGCCGTGGCCGCATTCCTGGGACCACAGCCACTCGCTGTAGCACGCGAAACCCTCGTGCAACCAGATGTCCTGCAACCGCGCCAGAGTCACCGCATTGCCGAACCACTGATGCGCCAACTCGTGCGCGATCAGCCGCTGGCTGTCCCACCGGCGATCCAGCAGGTTCGATCCGAAGATGGACAACGACTGCGCCTCGAGCGGGATCTCCAGTGAATCGTCCGTCACCACAATGCGATACGAGGGGAACGGGTACGGCCCGAAGCACCGGGTGAACAGTTGCATCATCGCGGTCTGGTCGGCGAACGCCCGGTCGAACCGGGTCCGCAGCGCAGGCGGCACCACGGCGTACGTCCGGGTGGGTCCGCCGGTGACCTCGTGCTCGACGTACCGGCCGATCTGCACCGTCGCCAGGTAGGGCGCCATCGGCTCGGTCTGCACGTAACTCCATGTCGTCTTCGAGCCGTGCCGGCGCACCCCGGTGCGTGAGCCGTTGGCGACCACGAAGTACGCCGAGTTGCAGGTGACGTTGATCCGGTAGGGCGCTTTGTTGCTGGCCCGGTCGTTGCACGGGAACCAACTCGGTGCCCCGCCGGGCTGCCCGGCGACCAGGACGCCGTCCTCGAGTTCCTCCCAGCCCGCTTCGCCGACCTTGTCGCGCACGACGCTGGGCACGCCGCGATAGGCGACCGTGAACGTGACCCGATCATCCACCCGAAGCGGCGAGGACAACCGCAACCGCAATCGGTTGCCGTCGTGCCGATGCCGCTCCAACTTCACCCCGGTGATCTTCACGACCTTGAGTGCGTGCAGATCGAGCGTCAGGCCGCGCAGGTTGTCCTGCAGGGCGCGGATGGTGAGGGTGGCGCGACCGGACAGGTGGTTGTTCTCGATGGCGTAGTCGAGGTCCAGGTCGTATCTGGTGACGTCGTACGTCGTGTCGCCGTGACCCGGCAGGTAGGGATCAGCCGACGGCATCAGTCCTCCGCCCACGGGCCGATCGGGTTGCCGACCCAACGGGTTTTGTCCGGGACGGATTCCCCACGCATGACCAATGACACCGGACCGACCGTAGCGTGCCGACCCAGCCGCGCGGCGGGCAGGATCACCCCGTGGGGGCCGAGTGTCGCGCCTTCGGCGAGTTCGACGGTGTCCAGTGACAGGACCCGGTCGTGGAAGAGATGGGTCTGCACGACGCACCCCCGGCCCACGCTGGCACCTGCCCCGAGCCGGATCAGATCGGTCTCCGGCAACCAGTAGGTCTCGCACCACACGCCGCGCCCGATCCGCGAACCCATCGCGCGCAACCACAGGTTCAGCACCGGGGTGCCCGCGACGCAGCGGGCCAGCCAAGGCGCGGCCAGCATCTCCACGAACGTGTCGGCCAGTTCGTTGCGCCACACGAAGGAACTCCACAGTGGGTGCTCGCCGGCCCGCACCTTGCCGATCAGCAACCATTTGGCCAGTACGGCGAGTGCGGCCGCGACCAGTCCGCCCACCATGAGCAGTGGGCCGAGCAGGACGACCGCCCACGCCCAGCCAAGGTGCTGCTGCACTGCCCATGCCCCCAGCGCGACGCCTGCGGCCAACGCGAAGGCCAGCAGCCACGGCACGATCCGGCACACCTCGACCAGTGATCGCGCGACCTTCAGGCGGGTGGCCGGTGCGTAGGTGCGGGAGGAGTCACCTTCGTCGGCGTGCCGGCGCAATTGCATGGGCGGGCTGCCGATCCAGGACGTGCCGGACGAGGCGTGTTCCTTGCGTCCGGGAGCAGCCGAGAGTACGGCGACCAGCCCCTCCTTGGGCACCTTGCGCCCCGGGGCGGTCATCCCCGAGTTCCCGACGAAGGCCCGCTTGCCGACCCGGGACTTCTCGGTGCGCAACCAGCCGCCGCCGAGTTCGTAGGGGCCGATCAGCGTGTCGTCGGCCAGGAACGCGCGCTCCCGCACGGTTACCAGCTTCGGGATCATCAGCACGGTGGAGGCTTCGACCTCGTCGCCGATCTTCGCGCCGAGCGCGCGCAGCCAGGAGGGAGTGAGGGCGCTGGAGTAGATCGGGAAGAGCCAGCCGCGGGCTTCGTCCATCGTGCGCAGCGTGCCCCAGGCGGCCAGCGCGTGCCAGGAGTGCACCGGGTGGTGGCCGGGTGCGACGCCGGTGCCGAGGAAACGGACGAGCAGCCAGATCAGCAGGGCCAACACGATGATGCCGGTCAGGCCACCGGCCAGCAGCGCGGGGACCGCCATCGCCGCCAGCGAGCGATCCCCGACCACCGCGATCGCGACGCCAAGGCCCGCGACCGTTGCCACGACGGGCAGGAGGCTGATGACGATGGCCAGGACGCCGTACGCGATGGACCACAGCGGGCGGTGTGGTGGATGCTCGTCGGACCACGAACCGCGCGCTTTGCCCGACCGGCGGGCGGGTGCGCCACTCCAGGCCTGATCAGCCGGCACCGTCCCGAAAACGCCTGATCCTGGGGCGATTTCGCTGCGTCGACCGACGTCGCACCCGGGGACCAGCATCGAGCGGGTGCCGACCCGTGCATCACGGCGCACGGTGACCTGACCGATGTGGATGCGGTCGCCGTCCATCCAATGACCGGACAGGTCGACCTCTGGCTCAATCGAGGCACCACGGCCGACGTGCAGCATGCCGGTGACTGGCGGGATGGAGTGCAGGTCGGCATCGCGACCGATCCGGGCGCCCAACGCCCTTGCGTACCAGAGCATCCACGGGGCACCGGACAGTTTGGTGGCGCCGGTCTCGTCGGCGATCCGCTCGGCCAGCCACAGCCGCAGATGGACCTTACCGCCGCGCGGATAGTTGCCCGGCTTCACTCCGAGCAGCACGATGCGGATCAGTCCGACCGCCATCGCCATCCGGCCGAGGGGGGTCAGGAAGAGTGCCCACATCACCAGGACGAGCCAGCCGGAGGGTCGGGGTACGTCGATCGGCACGTGGCCGGCGACCAGCCAGCAGCCGAGCAGCAGCCAGGCGGCCCAGCGCAGTCCGGCCAGCCAACGGGTCCCGAAGAGGGCGAGTTGCTGCCCGGCCTGCGACTTCAGGGGAGTTGGTCGCACGGGTTTGCTGCGCAGCTGTGCGCTCGCGGACATCGAATCGAGCCGGGTGGCAAGCGATTCCACGGTGGGGTAGTCGTAGACGTCGGCGACGGTGATCTCGGGGTAGGTCTCCCGCAGCCGGGAGACGATCTGCGCCGCGGACAGGGAACCGCCGCCGAGGTCGAAGAAATCGTCGCTGGGTGAGCCGACGACAGCACCCAGCACTTCCAGCCACTGGTCGGCGACCTGTTGCTGGGAGGGAGTCAGTTCAGCGGTGCCGTCGGACTCGGCGCGCAGGGTTGCGACCGGCCAGGGGAGCGCGTCCCGGTCGATCTTGCCGGAGGTGCGAGTGGGTAGCGTGTCGACCTGCGCCAACCGCGGGACCATGGTCGCGGGTAGTTCGGCACGCAACCGGGCCATCGCGGCCGAGAGGTCGAAATCGCCTGCGACGGTGATGTATCCGACCAGGATCTTCGCGCCGGCGTCGGTCTGTCGGACTGCGGCCGCACCGCCGGCGACTCCGGGCAGCGCGGTGAGCGCCGCATCGACCTCGCCCAGTTCGATGCGGCGGCCACCGAGTTTGATCTGGTCGTCGGCGCGACCGGCGAAGAGCAGTCCGGCTTCGTCTTTGATGACGACGTCACCTGAGCGGTAGGCGCGATCCCAACCCAGGGTCGGCATCGCGGCGTACTTCTCAGCGTCCTTGGCTGGATCGAGGTAGCGCGCCAGGCCGACACCGCCGATGATCAACTCACCGGACTCGTGCTCGGGCACCGGATGCCCCTGTGCGTCAACGGCTTCCAGATCCCAGCCGTCCAAAGGCAGGCCGATCCGGACCGGCCCCTCGGCGGTCAACTGCGCGGCGCACGCGACGACGGTCGCCTCGGTGGGGCCGTAGGTGTTCCAGATCTCCCGGGTGGCGGTCGCGTAGCGGGCGCCGAGTTCGGGTGGGCAGGCCTCGCCGCCGAGGATCAGCAGGCGCACCTTGTCCAGGGCCTGCGCGGGCCACAGCGCCAGCAACGTCGGGACCGTGGAGACGACGGTGATGTCGTTGGCGACCAACCAGGGGCCGAGGTCCATGCCGCTACGCACCAAGGAGCGGGGCGCTGGGACCAGGCACGCGCCGTACCGCCAGGCCAGCCACATCTCCTCGCAACTGGCGTCGAAGGCGACGGACAAACCGGCCATGACCCGGTCGTCGGTGCCGATCGGGTGGCCCTGCAGGAAGAGGCGGGATTCGGCGTCGACGAAGGCGGCGGCGTTGCGATGCGAGACGGCGACACCCTTGGGCAGGCCGGTCGAGCCGGAGGTGAAGATGATCCAGGCGTCGTCCTCGACGGCAGGGGCGAGCACTTCGGGTCTTGCGTCGGCGGTCCGCAGGACAGTGAGCGCGAGGTCTTCGGTGAGGGTGGCGGCGACCCCTGCCTCGCCGAAGACGGTGACGGCCCGCTCGTCCGGGTCATCGGCGTCCACCGGGACGTACGCCGCGCCGGCCAGCAGGGTGCCGATGATGGCGATGTAGAGGTCGGTGGTTCCGGAGTTGATCCGGATGCCGATGCGGTCGCCGGGGCCGATACCTGCCTGGGCGAGTTGTTCGGCCAGCGCAGAGGCGGTTTCGAGGAGCTCGGCGTAGGTCAGGACCGTGTTGCCGCTGTCGATCGCGGGGGAGTCGGGGCACTCGGCGGCGGTCTCGGTGAAGATGTCCACCAGCGTCCGCGGCGGTGGGGCCAAATCCCCCGGCGAAGGGTCACGCGATCCTCCTGGCGTCGTACGGCGGCAGCGACTCCAGTCTTTCACCGCTGCCCCCGCTGATGCCGCAGGGTCCGCGAAGCGGGCAGGTCAGCGTCGCTGATTCGGGAGGGATTCAGGATGTGGGAGCCGTTTGCTGGGCAAACGGCTCCCACATCCTCGATTGCTCCCAGAACGGCGGGGCTTAGCCGTCGATGCGCAGGGCCGGGGGCTGATCGATGTCGGCCCGCGTCGCCACTCGGCTGAGGAGTTCGGTGACATCTCGATGAGCCTGCTCCGCGCCATCCGGTCCGTCGAGCATTGAGGCGGTGGAGCGCTGGATGATCGCGGTGATGTGGTGGGCGTAACGGCGGACGGTGTATGACTGACGCAGCGGCTTGCCGAAACCGCCGTCCCATCGCCCGCTGATCTCCAATACGCGGACCGGCGATTCGCGCCACCAAGTGGCCCAGCCGGGATCAGCGTCAACATGTCGCAATAACCGTTCCAGCGTGCGTCGGTATCCCCGGGGCATGCCGTTAGTCATTCCGTGACCGAGAAAGATGATCTCGTGCGGCTGCTCCGGAGCTGAGCGACCAACGCCAAGGACGGATAAACCGAGACCGGAGTTAGTGAGGGGCCTTGCTGACCCTGGCGGATCCGGCGGCCACACCGCGTCCGGCTCTGTCGGTATCAGCTGCGGCAGTGTCCACTGCACGGTGGCAGATCGGGAGTTGAACAGGCCCACCGACGGCACCGCCTCGATGGTCTCCGCGTTTGTCCATCGCAACGTGCGGGCGGAGCGTTGGAATCCTTCGATCGTGCTGAAGCTGGGGACTGCCGCAGAGCGAAGACTTTGACCTGTTTGGACGTCGACCACCTCCAGGATGGCCACGCCGAAGCCGTTGTCCTGCAGGCTGAACCGCAGCCGGGCTTGGTGCTTCCGACCGCGCGACATCTTCCAGGGGCTGTCCCAGGCGAACTGATAGCGATCAGCGATCACGGCAGCGTGCGCCTCGTTCAGCTGCTCGACATCCCAACCTCGTGCCTCACCCAGTCGCAGCATGCCGCCGTGCACGGTTTCGAGGACAAGCGCTGCACGATGGTCCATATCCAATGTCCTCGCATCCGGTGGCAGAGTCACCCTGCCGGACTCAAACTCGCTCGGGTCGACCGACATTGCCACTTCGGCATTGCCCGGATCGCCCTGCTCGATGAAGAAGCGCACACTGCTCGTCCGGTTGTAGATCTCCAACTCGCGCAGCGCCTGGCTGTAACGCTCGCACACGCGCCGTGAGGTCCGGGCGAAGGCATCGCACTCGGGTTCGCCGGGGTCCCATGGCCCAGTCTCCGGTCCGGTTGGTGGCCAGAAGTGCACGTCCCGAAGCAGCGCCATGTGCGCCAGGCTAGTCAGCCGGCAGTACCGGCGAGGGCGGGTGAATGGCGTACCCAGCGCAGTCAGTGGAGGGACACCCGTTTTGAGGGCTTCATGACTTCAAGTCATGAAGCCCTCAAACACTGTCCGCCTTCCGCGGGCTGTTTCCCGCGATATGGCAAGCGGGCAGGTCAGCCGTCGATGCGCAGGGCTGCGACCACCGGCACCGTCGTTGCGCGGCGGGCGGGCGGCAGCGCCGACACCAGCACCAAGACGACCCCAACGGCGGCAACGGTGGCGAGGAAGGTCCAGGGCGTGCCCCATACGAAACCGGTGGTCTGGAAACCGATGACGGATTGTGCGCCGATCGATCCGAAGAAGACCCCCAGAATCAATCCGAAGAGGACGGCGGTACCGGCCAGGGCAGCCGACTCCCGGGTGATCATCGAGCGGATCTGGCTGCCGGTGAAACCGACCGCGCGCAGCAGACCGATCTCCCGGCGGCGCTGGATCACCGTCAACGACATGGTCGAGATGAACCCGATCACCGAGATGACGCAGGACACCACAACGATGCCGGTCATCACGCTGCCGATCATGCTGAGCAACTGGTGGGCCAGTTCTCGGTCGGCGGGGGTGAGTTGGGTCCACCCGTCGACGGCCTTTTGCAACGCACCCATCCCGGAGGCGATCGTGGTGATGATCGCGACGCCGATGACCAGACCCATCGTGGAGCGGGTGGTTCGCTGCGGGTCTAGGACCGCATTGCGCCGCGCGATGCGGCTGGCGGGGGTCGATCCCAGCGCCCGCCCGCTGGCGGCGACCAGCCAGGGCACGACGTACCGCGCACCGATCAACAAACCGGTCGTAAAGGTGGCGGCGCCGAGGAAGGCGACCAGGAAGCCGATCCCGGCGTAGTGCTCACCGAGGTAGGCAGCGCCGAGCAGGAAGACCACCCCCGCAGCCATCACCAGCAGCGCGAAAGCCTTGCGCAAGTGTGACTCGCGACGGGTCGAGGCGGTCGGGGCCGAGACCCCGGTCATCGCCTCGGCCGGGGTCACGGTCAGCACGCGACGGGAGCCGCGCCAGCCACAGATCAACGCCACGATGGCGATCACGGCGATCGGGATGACCAGGACGACGCTGGTCAGCGGGTAATCGCGAGATGGCAGGGTGCCGCGGGCCACCAGCACGACCCGTGCGGCGGCGGTGATCGCGACCCCGAGAGCCGCTCCCCCGAGGGCAGCCACCAAGCCGATCAGACCGGTGGATCGCATCACCACCCGCCGCAGGTCAGTGGAACGGGCGCCGAGCAGTCGCAGCAACGCCAACTGCCGCAACCGGCCGGCCAGGACGGTGTCGACGGCGTTGGTGATGACCACCGCCGCGACGTAAATCGCGACGAGGTTGAAGACCAACGAAGCGATCTGCAGGGTGAAGGCCAGGTTGCCCGGGTTGTTGCCGAGCGTGGCCAACACCGCACTGGCAGAAACCAATACGCCGGCGTAGAGGCCGCACAGCGCGGCGACCAGGCCGATGGTGCCGAGGTCCCGGCCGGAGCCGAGGACGAGTTCGCGTTTCATGCTGCACCGACTTCCAGATTCACCATCAACCGGGCGATCTCCGTGGCGGGCATCGCCGGGTAGTCGCCCGCGATCCGGCCGTCGGCCACGACGAGGATCCGATCGGCGTACGACGCGGCGACCGGATCGTGGGTGACCATCAGGATCGTCTGGTGGTACTCCTGCGCGGCAGAACGCAGCAGCGCCAACACTTCCCGCGAGGTGCGGGTGTCCAGGTTGCCGGTGGGTTCGTCGGCGATGACCAGGTGGGGACGTACGGCGAGTGCCCGGGCGATCGCGACCCGCTGCTGCTGACCGCCGGACAACTCCGCGGGCCGGTGGGTGATCCGGTCCTTCAGACCGAGCACCTGGGTCAAGTAGTCGATGCGCTCACGGTCCTCGATACTCGGGGTGCGACCGGCGAGGTCGAAGGGCAGCAGGATGTTCTCGCCCGCGGTCAGGGTCGGGACCAGGTTGAACGCCTGGAAGATGAAACCGATGTGGTCGCGGCGCAGTTGGGTGCGCCGGTCGTCGGACAGTTCGTGGAACGGCTGACCGGCCAGCCACACCTGACCCTTGCTCGGATTGTCCAGTCCCGCAGCGATATTCAGCAGGGTGGACTTACCGGAGCCGGATGGGCCCATGATGGCGGTGAACTGGCTGGGGGCGATGTCGAGGCTGATGTCGGTGAGGGCGGGGACGGCACTGGACCCATCGCCGTACCAGCGATCGACGTTGCGCATCCACAGGACTGGGGGCAGTTGTTCGGTCATGTCTACGACGGTATGAAGCGCGGCCCTCATCGCGCGTCGGTCGCAGGGCGGGTCTTGGGTACATCTGTGGGCGTACATCTCCGGTTGCGACCCTTGGATGCGCGCAAGTCAACGCACGACACGCCGAAATAGGATTTTCGTAGGTCCTTGCCAGTTTTTACTCAGGCGTGTGTCACAGTTCGTCTGCGCCGGGGTCTGTCCGAAACTTTGTGTAAGTGGCTTGGCGTGACGTCCCTGGCTTTGGCTGGGGCGGAAGGAAGATCGCGTCATGTCTGATGAGCAAGCGCATGGTGAGTTGGTGGCGAGGTCGTCGGCCGAGTCGGTTGACGTTGATGATCTGGCGCAGCAGCTGGTCGCTTCGGCGGTCGAGCGGCAGGTCGCTTTGACCGGTGAGGGTGGGTTGTTGACGACGCTGACGCGGCGGGTCCTGCAGGCAGCCCTGGAGGCCGAGATGAGCGCCCACCTGGGGTATGACAAGCACGCGGTCAACGGCCGCGATGGCGGCAACTCCCGCAATGGCTCCAGCCCCAAGACGGTGCGCACCGAGATCGGGGACGTGCAGATCCAGGTTCCGCGGGATCGGGCCGGCACGTTCGAACCGCAGATCGTGCCCAAGCACCAGCGCCGCCTGGCCGGGTTCGATGAGGCCGTGATTTCGCTGTACGCGAAGGGCATGACCACCGGGGACATCGCCGCTCACCTGTCCCAGGTGTACGACACCGATGTTTCCCGGGACCTGGTCTCGCGGGTCACCGACCAGGTCCTGGGTGACATGAAGGCGTGGTCGGCGCGTCCGTTGGACGCGATCTACCCGGTGATCCTGATCGACGCGATCGTGCTGAAGGTCCGCGAAGGGACGGTCGCGAACCGTCCGGTGTATGTGGCAATCGGTATAGACCTCAACGGTTTCCGCGATGTCCTGGGGTTGTGGGTCGGGCCTTCGGGTGGGGAAGGAGCTAAGCAGTGGATGAACATGCTGTCGGACTTGAAGAATCGTGGCATCCTCGATGCGTGCATCGTGTGCTGCGACGGCCTCAAAGGGTTGCCCGAGGCGATCACGGCGACCTGGCCGGCCGCCACGGTGCAAACGTGTGTGGTGCATTTGGTCCGCAACAGTCTGCGGTACGCCTCCAAGAAGTACTGGCAGGCCATCACCCGCGACCTCAAGCGGATCTACACCGCCCCGTCGCTGGCGGCGGCCGAAACCGAGTTCGAGACCTTCGCGCAGCAGTGGGAACCGCTGTATCCGGCGATGGTGCGGATGTGGCGCAACTCCTGGACCGAGTTCATCCCGTTCCTGGACTTCCCTGTCGAGGTCCGCAAACTGATCTATACGACCAACGGGATCGAGTCGTTGAACGCCCGGTTCCGGGCAGCGACACGTCGACGGGGCCATTTCCCGGACGAGCAATCCGCGTTGAAGGTGCTCTACCTCGCGGTGTTGGAGCGGCAGAAGAACCGACCCAACCCCACCGGGCAGATCGCCGGCTGGAAGAACATCCTGAACGTACTATCCATGACCTACGGCGACCGCCTAGGTCTGAACTAGCCGATGCCACTTACACAAAGAATCAGACGGACCCTCGCCGCAACTATTATGTGCCCCTTCATAGGGAGCGGGGTACTTGAGCGATTTCTCTTCGCTGTTGCCGGCAGGAGAAAATCTGGATACTAGCCTCAAAATTTCCTGCGACCAGCAGACAGGAGGCCATCGTGGATAGGTGATCTGTTGTTGACAAGCTCGCTGTCGCCTGCCGGTGTGAGTCCGGTCCGGGTAGCCGCCAGGAGGCCCGGTAGCAGGCTGGCGGTGTCGGAGGGAAACCTGCGGTGTCGAAGCCCAGCGTCGAAAGCCCTTCAAGGGGGAGCGACTGAGCCCTGATCCACCGTTGTTGATCTGAACGTTCTGATTGTGTTGCCGTGCAGGGGGTTTCGGGTCGGGGCGTGCGAAGCTCGCCGGTCTGCCCGGCTCTTCCACTGGTGTCCTGGTGTAGCGCCCGGTCGGGCTGGGTGGTCAGATCGTTGCTGGTGGGGGTGGGCCGGGTCGCGGTCGCGGTGTCCCAGAGCGCTTCCCAGGCCGGTGTCCACGGCCAGCGCACGGGTAGGTGCAGGATCAGTGGCCGCCCGGTGGTCGCGATCAGGGCGGGCAGGTTGATGATCCCTGGCCCTTACGGTGGCCCACCGCGTCAGACGCATGCAGGAGGCGATGGCGGTGGCGCGGGCGAGGTTGAACGCGATGACCGCGCACGCGACCCACGCTGCGTTCGCGGTGTACTTGCCGCTGGGTAGGTGCGCTAGGGGCCCGTTCTTCAGTTCGGCGATGACTTGCTCGATGATCGCGTGGTCGCGGTGGCGCTGATCGGCCTCGATGATCTGAAGCCGGGAGTTGGTGATGAACGCGTGATGGCGGTATGTCGCGAATAGTTCGCCCTGGGCGGTTCGATCCCCTGCCAGGGGTTGGATCCGTTGGACGCGGCGCACGATCAACCGGCAGGCCACGTGCTGGTCTTTGGTGCGGGAGGTGAACGCGGTGAACGGCACCTCCGCGACCTCGGCATCACTGACCCAGACATCTTGTTCTTCGTGGTAGACCGCGTTCGGGTACTGGATCGGCGTCCACGCATCGTCGGCGATGGAGGCGATCGCGGCCGCGACGGCCGGGTCCATTCGGGCGGTCACGGAAAACCAGGCCCGGCCCCGGATCGCCGCACCCACGAACGCCCACCCGTAGTAGGCCGAGTCCGCCCTGGCCAGGACCTGTTACTGGCGATGGCGATGCTGTTCTTCTCTTCGCGTTCGGTCAGGACTTGGTAGAGCAGTTCGGCGCCGCGTCGGTCCAGTTCCATGTAACCCAGTTCGTCGATGATCAGCAGGTCGACCCGCCCGTAGCGGGCCATGGTTTGCGCCAGGACTTTGTCGTCGACGGCTTCGACGAGTTCGTTCACCATCGGCCGGGGTGCAGGCGAGCAGTGGAGGACGCAGTGACCGCTCCGTCCCGCCGGGCGCCACCATCGCCTGCACGGAGATATATGCTCAGTTATATTGACTGCGGACATAGGAGCAGAACGTGGCCATGACCAGCGTCGACCTGGACCCGGGGCTGCTCGAGCGCGCCCGGCAGCTGACCGGTGAGAAGTCCAACCGCGCCGTGCTCGACCTCGCACTACGCCGACTGATCGCGTCGAAGCAGAAGGGCGCGATGATCGACGGCATTGCCGAGCTGACGGACCTGCCGGCCGAGCTCGGCGCTCCCGTCGTGCCGCCGGCCACGTGACGGACTACCTGGTAGACAACTCGGTCTGGGCGAGGCTCGCGACGGGCGACCCCGGCATCACGGCCCGGCTGCGGCGAATCGAGCGCACGCCCTCGGACCTCTTCGTGACCTGCCCTCCCCAGGTGCTCGAGTTCTGCCACAGTGCCCGGGCTCCTGAGGAGCATGCTCGGTACAGGGAGGGCATCACCCTTGGCTTCCCGCTCGAGCGCGCCCCGGACGAGAGTCTGGTCCTGGATCTGCAGGCAGCGCTGTGGGGAGCCGGCCTGGTCCGCGCCGCCGGGACCGTCGACCTCCTGATCGCCGGCTACGCCATCGCCAACGACGCCACTGTGCTGGCCGCCGACCACGACTTCGACTACATCGCCCGCGTGAGCGACCTGCGGCACGAGTACGTCGCGCCGTCTGGCTGACATCGAAGGTCGGAGATGCGGCCTCGCGCGGCGGGGAGGAAAGAGAACAGGTCCGCGCCTCATCGCGAGAACATCAACTCATCAATCCGTGCTCGTAGGCATAGACCACCAACTGCACGCGGTCGCGGGCGCCGAGTTTGGTCAGGATCCGCGAAATATGCGTCTTCACCGTTGCCTCTGAAAGGAATTCGGCCGCGGCAATCTCGGCATTCGACAACCCTTTGGCCGCCTGCAGCAGGATCTCGCGTTCCCGGGCGGTGAGCGCCTCGTACTCCGGCCCCGGGGTGGCGCTGCGAGTCCGGAAGCGGGCGAACAATGCCCGCGTCGCGCCGGCGGCAACGACCTGGTTGCCCGCGGCGACCGAGCGGATCGAGGCCAGCAACATCTCCGGCTCGGCGGACTTCAGGACGAATCCACTGGCTCCCGCTTCGATCGCTGCGACCGCTGACTCGTCCTCATCGAACGTCGTGAGCACCAGCACCTTCGGCGCCGCCGCCCCGAAAGACTCGTGCAGCAAACGCGTCGCGGTGACTCCGTCAACGCCCGGCATCCGGACATCCATCAGGATCAGATCGGGCCGGGTGGCGCTGACGAGCTCGGGCACCTGCGCGCCATCGCCGGCCTCGCCGACCACCTCCAGATCATCCTGCGACGAGATGACCATCGCGATGCCGGCCCGGAACAGCGCCTGATCGTCCACCAGAGCGATGCGGATGCTCACGACTTCTCCTCCGGGATGAAAACGTCCACCTGCCAACGAGTTCCGGCATCGGCAGGTTCAGCCCGCATCATCCCGCCCGCAGCGACGACGCGCTCGCGCATCCCACGCAGACCGTGTCCATTGGTGCCGACCGGTCGGGCTCCCGCGGAATTGGTCACGCTCAGCCGGTAACCGTCGCTCCAGTCTTCGCGCACCCGTACCGGTGTGCGCAGATCACCGTGCTTGAGCGCGTTGGTCAACGACTCGGTCAGGACCCGGCTGGCAGTGGCCGTCAGCTGGGGGTCCGCACTCGGCGTACCCTCCTGGGTCACTTCCAGGCTCACCCCCGCATCGCGCAGTCGTTGGATGAGCGCATCGGGTTGGTCGAGGGTCAGGGGCGCGTCGGAGTCGTCGTCCCGCAGCCGACTGAGCAAGCCGCGGATGTCGGTCATGGCGGAGCGCGCGGTCTCCCCGATCACTGAGAGCGCCTCTTCCGCGCGGTCGGGGTCGGTACGCAACAGGTAGCGAGCGCCATCGGCCTGCGCCGCAACGACCGCCCACGAGTGGGCCACCACATCGTGCATGTCCGAAGCGATGGCGATCCGCTGCTGCTGCTGGGTGACCAGATCGCGCAACCGTCGCTCCTCGGCGCTCTGCAACTCCAAACCGATCCGATCACGGACCACCTGACGGCTCTGGTAGCGCAGGTATCCGGTGACCCAACCACCGAAGACGACCAGCGCGGTCAGGCCACCCAAGATGGCCCCGGCGATCAACCGGTGGGTCAGGTCGGTCGCGACCGCGGGCGGAGCGCCGCCCTGGACGGCGATCCAGACTGTTGCCACCACGACCGCGACCGTGCAGGCGATCAGTCCGAATCGACGTACGGCGCGATCCCGGTGCGCGCCGAGGCGGAAGGCGATCAGGGCGTAGCCGAGGTCCGCGACGTAGTTGATGTTGCCGTCCGCGACCTGCCAGATCGCCGCGATGATCGCCAAGGCGACGCTGGCCGCCAGCCAGCGCCGACGGATCGCAAGCGCGACCCCGAGCAGGATCGCGGCCGGCCAGGAGTGCAGGCCGTTGACTGCGGTGATGGCGATCGGGACCAGGCCGATCGCGATGTCGATGGCCCAGCCGCGTTTGGTGAGCGGCGCGTCCTCACCCCAGGGGTCGACCTGGAGGGTGCTGGTCATGTGCCTAGTTGTAGTGCCCCGCCAGGTTGGGTACGCGGTCTGCGGGTGAGCCACCTTTGAGCGCGGTGTGTGCGCGGTGGTGATTGTAGATGTGCAGGAAGTCCTCGTACGCGGCGGCGCGTTCGGTCTCGCTGGTGTAGGGGCGGGCGTAGGCCCACTCCTCGGTCAGGGTCCGGTTGAACCGCTCGACTTTCCCGTTGGTTTTCGGGGTGTAGGGGCGGGTGCGTTTATGGGTGATCCCATGGTCCTGCAGCATGTTCCGGAATAGGTGGGAGCGGTAACAGGACCCGTTGTCGGTCATCACCCGGTCCGTGGTGATCCCGACCTGCGCGAAGTGCGCCACCGCCCGTTGCATGAACGCGGTCGCGGTCTCCTTCTTCTCATCGGCCAGGATCTCTGAGTAGGCGTACCGGGAGTGGTCATCGACCGCGTGGTGCAGGTAGGCATACCCCCGCCCACTGCTGGAGGTAGCACGGGAGTTAGCTTTCCCCGCAGCGCGGCCATGGACCCGGTGTCCACCCCCATCGGGGATGCGGCCCAGCTTCTTGATGTCCACGTGGACCAAATCACCCGGGGCGTCGCGTTCGTAGCGCACCACCTTTCGACGACCGGCCCGTACCGGGGCACCAGTGGCCGGGTCCGTCCAGGACAACCGAAGACACCGGTACCGGGTCAGGATGCGGTGCACCGTGGCCGGATTCATCCCCAGGTGGTAGGCGATCCGGGCCGGCCCCCACCGCCGCGAAACCCGTAACCCCAGGACTCGCCGTTCCCGGCGCCTACTGGTGCGGTGCGGACATGACTGGGGCCGGCTGGGACGATCGCACATCCCCGCCGCACCATGCTGGCGGTACCGGGCCGCCCAGCGGTGCGCGGTGGTGACCGAGACCCCGAACCGGTCTGCGGCCCGCCGCAACGGCCACCCATCGTCCACCACGCACCGCGCCAGGCGCAGGCGACCAGTCGCAGAAAGCGGGGCATTAGCGTGGACCATGAGGACCTCCGGGTTTGGGGATGTGTTTGCTTCGTCGCTTCACACCTCACCCGGAGGTCTTCCTCAAGTCACGCCGACAGGCCGAGAACCGTTCCTAACGTCCCGGGGCAGTACACCTAGTGTGCGTGGGCGGTCGACTCGTGGTCCGCGTGGCTGACCGGTTCGACCTGGAAGGTGGAGTGCTCGACGTCGAAGTGGCCGGCGATGCACGCCTGCAACTCATCGAGCAGTCGCGCGGAATGCCCGTCGCTGAAGCACTCGTCCTCCACCACGACATGCGCCGACAGTGCGGGCAGACTGGAGGTCACCGTCCACACGTGCAGGTCGTGGACGCTGACGACGTGCTCCGGCTCCAGCAGGTGCGCAGTGACATCGCGTAGGTCGACCTCGCTGGGGGCGGCCTCCATGAGCACCCGGCCGCTGTCCCGGGTCAGTGCCCAGCCCGCGCGCAGCATCAGCGCGACGACCACCAGGGAGGCGACGGCGTCGGCCCGCATCCACCCGGTGAGCAGGATGACCAGGGCCGCGATCGCCGTCCCGATGAAGCCGTAAAGATCGGTGAGGACGTGCTGGTAGGCGCCTTCGACGTTGAGGCTGCTGCGGTTGGCGCGCGCCATGGACGCAGCCGCAGCGATGTTGACCACCATGCCGACGAGGGCGACGACCAGGACCAAGCCGCCGGTCACCTGGGGTGGGTCGATCAGTCGGCGGATCGCTTCGAAGCCCAGGATCACCGCGAGCACGAGCAAGGTGATGCCGTTGCCGGCGGCCGACAGGATCTCGGCGCGCTTCCAGCCGAACGTCCACTTCCCGCGGGCCGGTTGCGCCGCCAGGTGCATCGCCCACAACGCCGCGCCGATGGCCGCCACGTCGGACAGCATGTGGGCGGCGTCGGAGAGCAGGGCCAGTGATCCGGAGATGAAAGCGGTGATGACCTCACCGATCATGAACGTGCTCAGCAGCGCCAGGGCGATCCACAGGTAGCGGCGATCGGCGTCGGCGGAGATGGCGTGCGCGTGCCCGTCGTGACTATGCGCCGGGGCGGCTTCGGTCGCGCCGTGGGGGTCGGCACCGGAGCACACGCTCATGGCTCGAGTCTAGGTCGCCCTCGCCCCGTGAGTCCCGTCCGGTTCGCGGGGGCGCCCCGACCAACTGCTGGCGGTTTCGTCACTTGTCGAGGTCATCTCGGCAGATCAAGCCACGATTGCTGGCGGTTTCGTCACTTGTCGAGGTCATCTCGGCAGATCAAGCCACGATTGGTGGCAGTTTCGTCAGTTGTCTGGTTCGGCAGGCGGCTGAGCACCCGCCGCCTCGTCGCGTGCGGCCCAGTCCAACAACCTCTCCAGCCCGTACGCCGTGTCGTCGATTCCCGCGGTCAGGTCACCGACCGACGCATAACGTGCGGGCATCGTGGCGATGGTGAAATCGTCCGGCTCGGCGTCCTCTATCTCCGACCACAGCAGCGGCGCAGACACCGTGCCCCGTGGATTGCCCCGCACCGAATACGCGGCCGCCATCGTGTGATCGCGGGCGTTCTGGTTGTAATCGACGAAGACCACGTCGGAGGGCCGGTCCTTGCGCCACCACGTCGTGGTCGTCTCCGACGGGGCCCGGCGCTCGACCTCACGACCGAAGGCGAGGGCGGCGCGGCGTACGTCAGCAAATCCCCAGTCCGGGCGGATCCGGACGTAGATGTGCAGCCCGTTGCCCCCGGAGGTCTTCGGGTAACCCTCGATCCCCAACTCGGACAGCACTTCGTGGGCGACGGCGGCCACTCGGCGTACGCGAGAGAAGGGGCAGTCCGGCATCGGGTCCAGATCGATCCGCCACTCGTCCGGCGCCTCGACGTCGAAGCGGCGGCTGTTCCACGGGTGGAACTCCACCGTCGACATCTGCACCGCCCAGATCACGTCGGCGATCGAGGTGACGCACAACTCGTCCGCGGTGCGGTTCCAGCGGGGAAAATGGATCTGCACGGTTTCTACCCACGGCGGCGCGCCGGCGGGCAGCCGCTTCTGGTGCACCTTCTGCCCGCTGACCCCGGTCGGGAAGCGGTGCAGCATGCACGGCCGGTCGCGCAGCGCGCGCACGATGCCCTCGGAGACCGACAGGTAATACTGCGCCAGATCGAGTTTCGTCTCGCCGCGCATCGGGAAGTAGACCCGGGACGGGTTGGACAGCCGCACCGACTGCTCACCCGCGCTCACCTGCACGGACGGACTGGCCATACCCCGCACCGTAGACCTGCGACGATGACGACGTGCCAGCCAAACCACCCCGGACGCTGTTTTCGGTCGACGCGGTCTTCCCCAAGTTGATGCTGATGTGCACCTCGGCCATCGGCGGGATGTTGCTGGGCGTCGGGGTCCTGGTGGGCGCACTGGTCGTTCTGGGTCGGGCATCCGGCCCGTCGACCACCTTCATGTGGTGGTGTATCGGGCTGGGGATCGCCCTGATGGTGACCTCCCGGCTCCTTTTCGGCCGGTTCCTGCGGAGCTATCTGGGCGACCCCGAGCGCGGCTCTGTGGACTAGTTACCCATCGGTAGTGTGACCGGGGTAACCTTGCCGCAGTTTTCCCGGCCACGAGAGGAAGCCGCAATGGCTGCAGCCACCACCGTCCGCCAGAAGATCCACGTGACCGACGTTGCGAAGGGTTTGATCGGGATGGCTCCCGACCTGGGAACCCTCACCCGGGAAGGACCGGGGCTGCTGCTGCGCAAGCCCACGGACAAGATGTCGGTCGGGCGGATGTTCGAGAAGACCGCCGCCAAACACGGCGACCGGATCTTCCTCAAGGGCGAGGACCACGTCACCTTCACCTATGACGCCGCGAACAAGCGGGTCAACCAGTACGCGCACGTGCTGAAAGAAGACTACGGCGTCCGCCGGGGTGACGTCGTCGGGATCATGGCGCACAGCCAGGTCGAATACATCCTGATGCTGCTGGCCGCGGTGAAGCTCGGCGCGATCGCCGGTTTGCTCAACTACAACCAGCGCGGCGACGTCCTCGCGCACAGTCTGGGGCTGCTGAACTCCAAGGTGCTGTTGCTCGAAGACGGCATGCAGGAGGACCTGGCGACCGCTGGTGACGTCGGCGCGGCCCAGAACGTCCTGACGATGCCCGACCTGGCCAAACTGGCTCGCGAGAAGGGCGTGACCAACCCGCCCGACTGTGCCGCGACCGTGGCCAAGGAGCAGGCGTACTACATCTTCACCTCGGGCACGACCGGCATGCCGAAGGCGTCGGTCATGAGCCACTTCCGCTGGTTGAAGTCCTACTCCGGCCTGGGTGCGCTGGGCGTCCGGCTGAAGTCCAGCGACACCATTTACTGCCCGCTGCCGCTCTACCACAACAACGCCGTCACGGTGGCGCTGAGCTCGGCGCTGGTCAACGGCTCGGCGTTCGCCGTGGCCAAGAAGTTCTCGGCCAGCAAGTTCTGGGATGAGTGCATCAAGTACGACGCGACCGCCTTCGTCTACATCGGCGAGTTGTGCCGTTACCTGTTGGCGCAGCCGGCGAAGCCGGTCGACACCCAGCACAAGGTGCGGGTCATCGTCGGTAACGGGCTGCGCCCGGACATCTGGCACGAGTTCCAGGACCGCTTCAAGATCAAGCGGATCGCCGAGTTCTACGGCGCGTCCGAGTGCAACATCGCCTTCATCAACGCCTTCAACATCGACCAGACCGCCGGCACCTGCCCGTTGCCGTTCACCGTTGTCGAGTACGACCCGGAGACCGGTGAGGCCAAGCGCAACGAGAAGGGCCGCTTGATCAAGGTCAAGCACGGTGGCACCGGGCTGCTGTTGGCCAAGGTCAGCTCGCGGGCGCCCTTCGACGGTTACACCGATCCTTCGGCGACCGAGAAGAAGCTCTACCGCAACGCGTTCAAGGACGGTGACACCTGGTTCAACTCCGGCGACCTGGTGCACAAGCAGGGCCACCTGCACGTCTCCTTCGTCGACCGGTTGGGTGACACCTTCCGGTGGAAGGGTGAGAACGTCGCGACGACCGAGGTCGAGGCCGTGCTGGGTCGCGCACCCGGGATCGAGGAGTGCACGGTGTACGGCGTGGCCGTGCCCGGCACCGACGGCAAGGCCGGGATGGGTGCGATCGTGTTGCGCGAGGGTGACAGCTTCGACGGCGAGCAGGTGGGTAAGGCGCTCACGAGCGGACTGCCGGCGTACGCCGTGCCGCTCTTCCTGCGTGTCGTGGACTCCCTGGAACACACCTCGACCTTCAAGAGCCGCAAGGTGGAGCTGCGGGAGGCCGGGTACGGCGACATGGAGCACGAGGTCGTCTACGTGCTGACCGACGGCAAGTACGAGCCGTACTACCCGCAGTACGCCGCGGACGTCGCCGCCGCGAAGTACCCGCGGATCTGAGTTCAGCCGACGGCGGTTCAGATCCTGCGCAGTCGACCGCTGGAATCGGCGGCCAGGGTGATGGCAGCGTCGCCGACCACGGGAAGCGCGGTCGGCGACGTTCCCGCCACGTAGTGCAGCGTGGTCGGCCGGACACCGGCGGCCTCTGCCTCCGCAGCGGGGATGGCGGCGGTACCGATGAGCGCGACCGCTGCGGTGGCACACACCGCGCGGGCCGTCCGGCCGCCGCGACGACGACCGGTCGGCACCTTTGCCGTAGAAGGAGTGTGGGCGAGGGCTGGGTAACTGGTCATGGGACCAGCCTGGTGAGGGTCACTGTCACCCGTCTGTGTGGTCGTTGTGCTGACTGGAAGACTGACCACATGCGGCTATTCCTCATCCGGCACGGTCAGACGACCGCGAATGTGGCCCACGAACTCGACACGGCATTGCCCGGTGCGCCCCTGACCGAGCTCGGCCGCGAGCAAGCGGCGAACCTGCCGATTCGATTGGGGCAGGAGCGTTTTGACGGAGTCTGGTGCTCCCGCGCGCAACGCGCCCAGGACACCGCCGCAGCATTGGCGGCGGCACAAGGCCTGGTGCCGCAGGTGATGCCTGGCCTGCACGAGATCCAGGCGGGTGCCTGGGAGATGTCCGTCGACCGCACCGACTGGCTGACCTACCAGGCGCTGCTGGCGCAATGGATCCGAGGCGACCTGCAACCGCCGGTACCCGGCGGCGAGAGTGGGGCGGACGCCGTAGCCCGCTTCGACACGGACGTCGCCGTGATCGAGGCACAGGCACCGCGTCAGGCCGCGATCGTCGCCCATGGCGCGATGATCCGTCTGTGGACAGCGACCAGGGCCGTCGACGCCGACCCCGACTTCGTGGTCAACCACCCGCTGAAGAACACCGGGTACGTCGTGCTGGATGGCAACCTCGCCGACGGCTGGTCACTGCAGGAGTGGTCAGCGGCGTAACCTGCCTGCGTGACGGTCACATGGCAGGCAGCCGACCAGTACGCCGATCTGATGGGTCTGCGGGTGCGTTACCGCACGTGGGGCAACCCACACGCCAGCACGACGTACTTGCTGGTGCACGGGCTGGGCGGTTCGTTGGAGAACTGGGGTCTGGTCGCGCCGTACCTGGCCGATCACGACGGATACGTCTACGCGCTGGACCTGGCCGGTTTCGGGCAGACCGTCCCGCAGCATCACCGGCAAGCCCGGGTGGGCCGCAACGTCGAACTGGTCGAGGAGTTCCTGCGCTCGGTGGTGGGGCGTCCGGCGGTGATCGCCGGAAACTCGATGGGCGGTCTGATCTGCCTGCGGGTGGCCGGCCGGGCCAGGGTGCCGATCGGCGGTGCGGTGCTGGTGGACCCACTGATCCCACTCAGCCCCCGCCACCGCCCGCACCCGCTGGTGGCCGCGGCGTTCACGATCTACACGGTGCCGGGGGTCAACAAGGCGTTCCTGCGGATGCGGTCCGGGGAGGAGCACCTCGAGAACAACGTGCACGAGGCCCTCAAACTGGTGACCACCGACGTGGATCGGATCGACCCACAGGTGCGGACCGCGCATCTGGAGGTCGCGCGGGCGCGGCTGGGCCAGACCGGGACCGCGGAATCGTTCCTCGCGGCGGCCCACACGACGCTGCTGCACGGGCTGCGTCGGCGCGACTACACCAAACACGGTCGCTCGATCGCGGCGCCGGTGCTGTTGCTGCACGGCGACAAGGACCGGCTGATCAACGTCGGCACGGCTCGTGATCTGGCCCGACGCCACCCGGACTGGACCTACATCGAGGGTGCCGGGATCGGGCACACGCCGATGCTCGACCAGCCGGAGTGGGTCGCCGACAACATCCGGGAATGGGTCGGGGATCTGCCCGCCACCGGTTGACCCGATTTGGCCGTGCACCGGTCGTAATTGCATGGTGGTAGCCATGAGTAGTTCCGCACGGACCGTTCGATTCCCGGCTTTCGTCGCCGCGGCTGCTGTTAGCGGGCTGGCACTGGCCGCCTGTTCCGGCGGCTCCGACAACGCCTCGACGGCAGCGCCCACCACCTCCTCGCCGACCTCGACGACCGCGTTGGAGAGCACCACGTCGACCCCGAGTGCGACCACCACGAGCACGCCCCCGCCGACATCGACGACCACCGCAACGTCGCCGTCCACGACGCCGAAGCCGACGGCGACGACCTCGACCACCCCGCCCCCGTCGACCGCGTTCATCAACGCGTGCGTCACGGCGAACTCCAAGCTGAACACGGTGGTGTCGCAGTGGAACGCCGCCGTGTCCAGCGGCAACAACAGCAAGTTGGACGCGGCCGCGAAGAACTTCACGACCACCGCGACCCAACTGCTGGCCCTGCGGCAGGG
Organism: Branchiibius hedensis; assembly: GCF_900108585.1. Taxonomy (NCBI): domain Bacteria; kingdom Bacillati; phylum Actinomycetota; class Actinomycetes; order Micrococcales; family Dermacoccaceae; genus Branchiibius; species Branchiibius hedensis. The sequence goes on along the minus strand of NZ_UESZ01000001.1, from coordinate 3,100,256 downwards.
CGCGGGCGATCGTCAGTTCAGCCTCAAGGTCCAGGACATTGCCAGCGAATTGGGCTCCATGGCCACCGCCCGCAAGAACAACAAGACGGTGACGACCACGGACTTCAACGCCAAGGTCACCGCACTTCGCACCTACTGCCAGTCGCGGCTGAAGGCCTGACCTCAGCCCTCAACGGTTCGGAGTCGATCCCGCGCCGTGGCCAGCGCCGCTTCGGCGTCGGCGTGACGCTGCTGCGCCGCCGTCAATTGCTCGGTGGCTGTCGCTAATTCGTCCTCAGCGGTGGACACCTGCCTTCGCAGTCGCGCCAGTCGTGCGGCGGCGCGGCGATCCGGTTCTGCTGGTCGGGGGTCGGCGACGACCTCCTGAGCGGGCGCCGCTGCGCTCCACCGGGCGACGGCATCGCTGAGATCGACCTCGCCGAAACCGCTGTAGCTCAAGGCCTTGGTCAAGCGGCCGCTACGGAGCGCGGCTGCCGCCGCCGGGTCGGCCAACGCCGCTGTGGCCGTGGCCACGACTTGCTCGCGCAGGCCGCCTGCGGGTTGTCCCAGGGCCTCCAACAGACGGTTGATCGTGGCCGTCCGCTCGTTCGACAGATCGCGCATCGCCACTGCGTCAACCCGTTGCTGGGCCTCGCGCAGGCGCTCGCCGAGCTCGCACACCTGCGCGATGACCGGGTCATCGGCCAACCGGTTGAGGGCGACGGCGGCCGCGGTTGGTCGCCGAAGGGCTTTGACGTCATCGGCCGCCTCGCTCTGGCCGGCGCTGCGCAGCCGCTTGGCCAACGCGTCGCGCTCCGGAACGAACCGCTCAACCGGGCCGGCGAAGAGGGCGGCGACGGATGCAGTGAGGTCGGTCATCCTCAGCTCCCGTCGCAGATTAGGTTGATCACATCACACGTTGCGCGCCAAGGGAGTCCCGCGATGGCTACACAAGAATTCGATGTCGTTGTTGTCGGTGCGGGACTGGCCGGTCTGGTCGCCGCCGCAGAGGCCGTGGCCGCCGGCCGCCGGGTCGCCGTACTCGACCAGGAGAACGCCAAAAACCTTGGTGGCCAGGCGTTCTGGAGTTTCGGCGGCCTCTTCCTTGTCGACACCCCGGAGCAGCGCCGGATGGGGATCAAGGACTCGTTCGACCTCGCCTGGCAGGACTGGCAGGGCAGTGCCGCCTTCGACCGGTTGGACGACGAGGACTCCTGGGCGACGAAGTGGGCGCGGGCGTACGTCGAGTTCGCCGCCGGTGAGAAACGCGCCTGGCTGAAGGAGCGGGACATCTCCTTCGTCCCCCTGGTCGGCTGGGCCGAGCGCGGCGATGGCCGCGCGGACGGGCACGGCAACTCGGTGCCACGTTTCCACATCGCCTGGGGCACCGGAACCGGTGTGGTGAAACCGTTCGCCGACCGCACGCTGCAGGCGGCCGAGGAGGGCCGGCTGACCTTCCTGCACCGGCATCGCGCGGATGAGCTGATCCTCGAGGCGGGTCGCGTCGTGGGGGTGCGGGGCGCCGTACTCGCACCGGACGATCACCCACGCGGCGAACCCAGCAACCGGGACGTGGTCGGCGACTTCGAGGTGCGCGGTGGCGCGGTCGTGCTCACCACGGGCGGGATCGGCGGCAACCACGAGTTGGTGCGGCACTGGTGGCCGCAGCGGCTCGGCACCCCGCCGGCGTCGATGATCACGGGAGTCCCGGCGTACGTCGATGGTCGGATGTTGCAGATCGCCGAAGAAGCAGGGGCGCGCACGGTCAACCGGGACCGGATGTGGCACTACACCGAGGGGATCGCGAACTGGGACCCGATCTGGCCGCAACACGCGATCCGGATCCTGCCCGGCCCGTCGTCGATGTGGTTCGACGCGCTCGGGCGGCGGCTGCCGTTCCCCTGCCTGCCCGGGTTCGACACCCTCTCGACGCTGCGGTATCTGAGGACGACACCGGACATCGCGGCGTACGACCATTCGTGGTTCATCCTGACCCAGAAGATCATCGAGAAGGAGTTCGCGCTGTCGGGTTCGGAGCAGAACCCGGACATCACGAACAAGGACTTCAAACTGCTGCTGTCCCGGGTCAAGAGCGGCGCGCCCGGGCCGGTCGAAGCGTTCAAGAGCAAGGGCGCGGACTTCGTCGTGGCGGACTCGTTAGAGGAGTTGGTCGCCGGGATGAACAAGCTCACCGATGAGCCGCTGTTGGATCCGGCCGACATCCGGCGGCAGGTCGAGGCGCGCGATCGGGAGATGGTCAACGGATACAGCAAAGACGCCCAGGTCACGGCGATCCGCGGTGCGCGCCACTACCGCGGCGACAAACTGGCCCGGGTCGCCTCACCCCACGCGTTGCTCGACCCCAAAGCCGGCCCACTGATCGGCGTGAAACTGCACATCCTGACCCGTAAGTCACTCGGTGGTCTGCAGACCGACCTGCAGTCGCGCGTGTTGCGCCCGGACGGTTCGGTCTTCGACGGACTGTTCGCGGCGGGCGAAGCGGCCGGGTTCGGTGGCGGCGGCGTCCACGGGTACAACTCGCTGGAAGGCACGTTCCTCGGTGGGTGCATCTTCTCGGGCCGCGCTGCCGGGCGGGGCGCCGCCGGCTGACCGGCGTCAGGTCGTCGCGTGCTCGATGCTGTCGAGCAGGGCATTGACGGTGGCTTCGAAGATCTCGCGGTCCTCGACGGCCAGCAGCTCTGTGGCGTGCTGGCGGGCCGCGGGATACTCCGGAGCGCGCCACAGGGCGGAGATTCCGGACCAGGCGACGGCGTCCTTCGCGCGCTGGTCAGGATCCAACGACGCGAGGACGGCGTTCATCCCCGACAAGGACAGCACCGCATCGCCGAACATCCGGTAGTAGAGCACCACTTGCTCGCGGGGCAGGCCGGTCCGGGTCAACGCATCCAGAATGAACTCGACCAATTCGCGCTCGGTGGAACCGCCTGTGGTGCGGGCGAATCCGAGGCTGAACGTCGCCGGGTAGTGCGTTGACAGATCCCAGGTCGCACGGGCCAGCTGCCATAGGCGGCCGCGCCAGCTTTCGTCATCCGCGACCGCGTGAATCGCCTCGGTGAGCGCTTCGGTGACCCGCTCGTAACAGGCCAGCACCAGGTCATCCTTGTCCCGGAAATGCCGGTAGAACGCCGTGGCGTCGACCCCGAGTTCGGCGCCGAGCCGGCGCATGCTGAGGGCGCCAGGGCCATCGCGCTCGATGACCTCGACCGCCGCGGCCAGGATCCCGTCACGGGTCAGGGCCGGCGTGCGGCTGCGTCGCTCCGTGTTCGCCTTCGGCACGTGGTTCCACTTCCCTCCGACTTGATGCCGTCAGGAAACTCTAAGCCGCGAATGTTGTCAACACCGTTGACAACAGCGTTGGAGCTGTGTTTTCTTTCCAGTCATGCAGCTCACAGTGCTTCGCGGTGGCGCGATCTTCCGGGCCGACGCGGCCACCTCCTGGGCCACTGCGATCGCCTTCGCCGGCGACCGGATCCTGGCCGTCGGTGGCGATGAGGAAGTCCGCCCCTACCTCGATCGGGCCGACGATGTCGTCGACCTGGAAGGACGGCTGGTCACCCCCGGTTTCGTCGACGCCCACGTGCACCCGGTGCAAGGCGGACTCGAGCGCGCCCGGTGCGACCTGTCCGCCGCTGACACCGCCGCCGAGTACTACGACCTGATCGGCCGCTACGCCGCAACCTGCACCAGCGCGTGGATTCTCGGCGGCGGCTGGTCGATGGCGGCGTTCGAGCGCGGTCGCCCCGATCGCAGCATCCTGGACACGCTGGTGCCGGACCGGCCGCTCTACCTGCCCAACCGGGACCACCACTCTGCCTGGGTGAACGCCCGTGCGTTGGAGTTGGCCGGCATCGATGCGCGTACGCCGGACCCCACCGGCGGGGTGATCGAACGGGACGCCGCGGGTCAGCCCAGCGGCCTGCTGCACGAGAAGGCGATGGCCCTGGTCGAGGCGTTGGTGCCGGCCGACACCGTCGATGACCTGGCCCTGGGACTGCGCGAGGCGCAGCGCTATCTGCACTCGGTCGGCATCACCGGCTGGCAGGACGCGATGGTGCAGCACCGGGGCGAACCTTCCCTGCACGACGCCTACCTGCGCGCCCAGGACGAGGGCTGGCTGACCGCGCGCGTCGCCGGCGCCCTGTGGTGGGAGGCCGCTACCACCGACATCGCGGCCGAGGTCGCGCACCTGAGCGCCATCCGCCAGCAGGCGTGGGCCGGTGCGAATCGGGCGCTCGCCAAGGAACGGCCGATCCGCTACTCACTGCCGCACGTCAAGGTGATGCAGGACGGCGTCATCGAGACCGAGACGGCCGCGATGATCGAGCCGTACCACGACCGGTGTGGTCACGCCGGGTCCGAGAGCGGGTTCAGCTTCATCGACCCGGAGGTCCTGAAGGACGTGGTGACCGCGCTCGACGCCGCCGATTTCGACGTACATTTCCACGCCCTGGGTGATCGAGCGGTGCGCGAGGTCCTCGATGCGGTGGCCGAAGCCATCGCCCGCAACGGCACGCGCGACCACCGTCATCACCTGGCCCACCTGCAGGTCGTCGACCCCAAGGACCTCTCCCGGTTCCGCGAGTTGGCCGTCGCGGCGAATCTGCAGGCGCTGTGGGCCTGCCACGAACCACAGATGGACCAGCTGACCATTCCGCTGCTGGGTGCGGACCGTTCCGCCATCCAGTACCCGTTCGGCGATCTGCTGCGCGACGGGGCCACGTTGGTCATGGGCAGCGACTGGCCGGTCAGCAGCCCCGATCCGTGGGCGGCGATCCACACGGCGGTCAACCGGATCGACCTGTCCGCGCCGGAAGGCACGGCGCCGCTCGGCAAGGACCAGGGTCTGCCGCTGGCAACCGCGCTGACCGCCTACACGGCCGGATCGTCCTGGATCACCCGCTCCACCGATCGCGGCACGCTGGCTCCCGGTCAGGGCGCCGACCTGGTTGTCCACGACCGCAATCCGTTCGCTGCCGACGTCCGGCAGATCGGTGCCACCCGGGTCCAGCGGACCTACGGCGCCGGCGACCTGCTCTACAGCGCCGAATGACTCCGCCCGTTTCATACCGAAGGATCCCAGCCATGTCCGATCGCAGCTTCACCTCCCGCGCCGCCGCCCGCCGTGCGACGGCGGTTGCCGGCGGACTCACCTGCGCCGCAGTCGTTCTCGCCGGGTGCTCCGGCACGTCATCGAGCAACGGCAGCGGCGGACCCTCCGGGCAGGCGGTCTCCACCGTGACCGCCACCAAGTACACGACGGGTACGGCGACGGCGTCGCTGGCTTCGGTCACCTGGTACGGCGGCTACCGGCCGGTGCTCTCGCTGGACCCGATCGTGCTGGCGGACTACCCGGAGGAGACCGCCATCCCGAACATGTGCGAGCCGCTGGTGCGAGTCGAACCCGACTATCAGCTCAAGCCGGGCCTGGCGACCAGCTTCGGTTTCAAGGACGACACCCATTACGTCATCACGATCCGCAAGGACGTGAAGTTCTGGGACGGCACGACGATGACCGCGCAAGACGTCGCCTACAGCCTGGGCCGCAACCTGGATCCGGCCATTGCGTCCAACTACTCCGGTGCCTTCGCGGCGGTCAGCAAGATCGAGGTGACCGGCCCCGACCAGATCACCATCACCACCAAGCATCGTGCCAACACCCTCAGCAACGCGCTGGCCACCCTCGGGGGAGCAGTCGTCGAGAAGAGTTTCGCGCAGAAGGCGGGTCGCAACTTCGGTTCCCCGTCGACGGGTGTGATGTGCACCGGTCCTTACAAGTTCACCTCCTACGACGGCACCAGCACGTTGGTCATGACCAAGAACGCCAACTACTGGGATCCCTCGCGCGCGGCGCACGCGAACACCTTCACGTTCGCCTATCCGGCCGACCCCACCGCACTGGCCAACGGTCTCACCTCGGGCAAGATCGACGGCGCGCTGACCCTGCCGAGCAACCTGGTGGCCAAGCTGCAGAACGCATCGGACGGGAAGCTGTTCGTGGGCGGTGAGGGGTCGACGCCGATCAACGTCGACTTGCTCTTCACCAAGTCGACCGGTGCGTCGACGAATCCGCAGGTGCGGCAGGCGTTGTCGAAGATGCTCGACCGGGCAGGGATCGCGAAGGCGGTCTTCGCCAGCACTGCCGACCCGCTCTACAAGGTCTCCGGCCCCGGGGTGTGGGGTTATGCGAAGGACACCTTCAAGGCGGCCTACGAGAAGTACGTCGCGCCAGCCGATCCGGCGGGGGCCAAGAAGCTGGTCGAGCAGTCCGGGGTGGGCTCCACGCCACTGGTCTTCGCCTACGCGGCCGGCGACAGTGAGAGCACCCAACTGGCGACGATCGTGCAGCAGGAGGCGCAGCAGATCGGGCTGACCATCACCTTGAAGGGGTTGCCGAACCAGCAGTACGGATCGCTCTTCTCCGATCCGAAGGCGCGTGAGCCCTACGACTTCATCCTCACCAAGAACTACGTCGAGCTGCCCGATCCGCAGCCGTTGGACCAGCTGATCGGCGGTCGCGAGGGCAACATGAACTTCAGTGGTTACAACGTGCCTGCCGTCGACGAAGCCCTCGACATGGCCGACCAGCAGACCGATCCGCAGGCGCGGGCGAAGTACGTGCTCGTGGCCGAGGAGCACCTGGCCGAGGGGCTGCCGGCGATTCCGATCGTCCAACCGCGCGCTCTGGTCTTCGAGAACAGCCGGCTGACCGGAACCACTCTCACCTTCTCGTACATGACCTCGCCGTGGGCGGCCGCGGTCGGCGGTAAGTGAGCCGCTGATGCGCCGGTTCCTGATCCAGCGACTCGTCGGCGTGGTGATCACGCTGTTCGTGGCGAGTCTGCTGATCTACCTGAGCGTCTACCTGTCGCCGGGTAGTCCCGAGCAGGTGCTCTTCGGCTCACGGCCGCCGTCGCCGCAGGTGCAAGCGCAGGTGCGCCACTACATGGGTCTGGATGAGAACGTCTTCCTGCGTTACTTCCACTGGCTCGGCAACGTCCTGCAGGGCAACCTCGGGACCTCGATCATCACCCAGCAACCGGTCGCCGATCGGATCTCCCACCCGGCCCAGATCACTTTGTCACTGGTCTCCTACGCCGCGTTTCTGATCGTGGTGTTGGGCATCGGCACCGGACTACTCGCCGCACTGCGACCGGGTTGGGTCGATTCGACCATCACCGCCGTGACCTCGGTGGCCACGGCGCTACCAGCCTTCGTGGCGTGCGGCGTGCTGACGTATGTGTTTGCGGTGCAATTGAATTGGTTCCCCAGCTACGGGCTGGGCGAGGGCGCGATCGGCTGGATCCATGGCCTGACGCTCCCGGCGGTGGCGCTGGCGATCATCGCCAGCGGGCTGGTCTCGCGGGTGTCGCGTGCCTCCGCGCGGCAGGAACTGCGCTCCGACCACGTGCAGAACGCGGTCATGCGGGGGATCAGCCGGCCGCGGTTGATCCGCAGTCACGTGCTGCGCAACGCGGCCGCGCCGATCGTGACGGTGACCGGTCTGCAGATCGCCGGCCTCGTCGCCGGAGCGGTGGTGGTGGAGCAGGCGTTCGGGCTCGGCGGCCTCGGTGAACTCTTGATCAGCTCCGTCCAGCAGAAGGATTTCCCTGTGGTGCAGGCGGTTTCGTTGATCATCGTGGCGGCCTTCATCGTGCTCAACCTGTTGGCGGACGTGCTCTCGGCGATGCTCGACCCACGGACGCGGAAGGTGGCCACCACGTGAGTGCAATTCCAGTGGCAGTCGGCACTCGGCGTACCTTCCTGACCGTCGGCCGCCCCGGCTGGGGCTGGCCGGGTGGTGCGCGGCCGGTTTCCTGCTCCTCGTGACGACCATGGCGATCTTCGCGCAGCTGTTGGCTCCGCACGACCCGGAGGCCACGGACCTGATGTCGATCTATCAGGGACCCAGTGCCCAGCACTGGCTGGGGACCGACGGCACCGGGCGGGACATCGCCTCGCGGTTGATGTTCGGTGCCCGTACGGCGCTCGCCGGCCCTGCGCTGATCATCGCCTTGTCGCTGGTCGCCAGCGTTCCCTTGGCCCTGGTGGCCGCATGGCGCGGCGGGAAGACCTCGTTCCTGATCAGTCGGCTGTTCGACATTCTCTTCGCCATCCCCGGGATCCTGTTGGCGATTCTGGCCGTCGCGATGTTCGGCACCGGCCTCACGGCGGCGGTCTGTGCCCTGGCCATCGCCTACCTGCCTTACACCGGCCGGGTGGTGCTGGCTGCCGCGCACCGGGAGCGATTCCTGCCCTACGTGCGGGCCCTGGAGGTGCAGGGCCATCCGGCGTCCCGGATCACGATCCGGCACATCCTGCGCAACCTCAGCCCGCTGATCGCCGGTCAGGCGACCGTGGCCTTCGCCTACGCGCTGATCGACCTCGCGTCGCTGTCCTTCCTCGGTCTGGCCGTGCAACCGCCAACGCCCGACTGGGGCGTGATGGTCAGCGATCGCGACGCTCTCCTGCAGGGGCATCCCATGGGCGTCATCTCCGCGGCGGTGATGATCGTCCTCACCGTCCTCTCGCTGTTCACCCTCAACACCGCGACGTCCGGGGAGGACCTGTGACCGACCCGCTCGTCGAGATCGACAATCTCGGGCTCACCATCGGTGGCCAGCCGGTGTTGCGTGGGGTCAGCCTGAGCGTCGCCACCGGTGAATCTCTCGGCCTGGTAGGCGAATCCGGCTCCGGCAAGTCGATGACCCTGCGGTGTCTGACGCGGCTGCTGCCCCCGGGCGCGAGAGCGACCGGCGAGGTGCGGTTGGCTGGCACGGACGTGCTGGGACTGCGGGAGCGGCAGCTGCGCGCGCACCGCCAGTCGATCGGAATGGTGTTCCAGGATCCACGGACGGCCATCAATCCGCTGCACACCGTTGGTAGCTACATGGTGGAGCGCGCCAAGGACAGTGGTTCCGGACTGCGGGACGCCACCGACCGGGCGCTCGATGTGTTGCAGGCGATGGGGATCTCCGATCCGCAGCGACGAATGGATCAGTACCCCTTCGAGTTGTCCGGTGGCCTGCTCCAGCGGGTGATGATCGCCTCGGTCGTGATGGAGCAGCCGCGGCTCATCCTGGCCGACGAGCCGACCACCGCACTGGACGTGACGACGCAGGCGGAGGTGCTGAGGCTGCTGGACGGCCTGCGGGAGAAGAACTCTGCCGCAATGATTTTCGTCACCCACGACCTCGATCTGGCGGCAGCGGTGTGCGATCGGATCGCCGTGATGTACGGCGGTCGGATCCTCGAGGTCGGCCCGGCAACGACCCTTCCCGACGCGGCCGTCCATCCCTACACGCGCGCGCTACTAGCTGCGCGTCCACCGTTGACCCACCGGCTCGAGACGATCCCTACCGTCCCTGGCGTTCCGGCCCCGGCCGCCCGCACTGGCGACGGCTGCCCGTTCGCGGCGCGCTGTCCGGTGGCGTTGCCGGTGTGTTCCGAAACGCTGCCCGGGATGGAGACGGTTGGCTCGTCACAGGTCCGCTGCCACCGGGCGTCCGAGGTGCAGTCCGGTGCCCTCGATGCCGAACTGCCGCTACGACTGGAGTTGCAATGACCCGTGATTCGGTCCTGATCGTCGAGCAGCTGACCAAGCGGTACGCCGACTTCACCGCAGTGGCGGACGTGTCGTTCACCCTCGGACGGGGTCGGACCCTCGCCCTGGTCGGCGAGTCGGGTGCCGGCAAGTCGACTATCGGGGCCGTCGTGACGGGGCTGACGAGCGCCACCTCGGGCCGCGTGGAACTGGTGGCGGAAGCGGGAGCTGCCGATCGGCGTACTCGACGGGGCTCGCGACTGCAGTTGGTCCCGCAGGATCCCTACTCGACCCTCGATCCCCGGCAGAGCATCGGCAGCGCCCTCGATGAGGCGGTCACGTTGGCGGGACGCATGAGCCGGGCCGACCGGTCTGCCCGCACCACGCAACTGCTCGACCTGGTGGGATTGAGCAGCGAGCACGCGCGTTTGCTGCCCCGGTCGCTGTCCGGGGGACAGCGGCAACGGGTGGCCATCGCTCGCGCACTGGCGGCTGACCCGGACGTCCTGGTGCTGGACGAGGCGGTTTCGGCCCTGGACGTCTCGGTGCAAGCGCAGGTGCTCAACGTGTTGAACCGGGTCCAGCGGGAATCGGGCACCGCCTACCTGTTCATCACGCACGACTTCGCCGTGGTGCGGCAGATTGCCGATGAGGTGCTCGTGCTCAGGGGTGGGCGAGCCGTCGAGTACGGCAGTGCCGACCAGGTGCTGGGTGCTCCCGAAGCGGCGTACACCCGGTCCCTGCTGGACGCCACGCCGCGCCCCGGCTGGCGACTGCCCAGTGCGGGGTGAACCGCGCAGCGCCTGTGGGTGATCTGCCCGTGGCAGGATCGGGGGTATGAATCAGCGGCCCCGTCGGGCGTCGGACGATGTGTCCTTCGGAATCAAGGTTGCGGCGCTGTGGTCGGTGTGCCTGCTGACGATCATCGCCTTCCTGATCGCGTTGGTGTGGCTGCTCAACTCCATCTCCCTGGTCACCATCACGGTGACCATCGCGATCATGATCACCGCGCTGCTCCAGCCTGCGGTCGCCTGGTTGGATCGGCGCGGCCTGCCGCACGCGGTGGCCGCGATCGTGGTCTACATCGTCGGCATCGCGTTGCTGGGTTTGGCGTTGTGGTTCGTGATCTCACAGATCGCGCAGTCGCAGACGAATATCGGCCAGCAACTGACCGCGTCCATGACCACCATCCGTGACTGGCTGGTCAACGGTCCGGTCCACATGTCGTCCAGCGAAGCCGACAAGTACACGATCCATCTGGGTCAGACGATCGGGCAGTACAAGAACCAGATCGCCTCCGGAGCCTGGGAGAGCGCCAACACCGCCATCGGCATCGTCTCCGGAGCGGTCTTCACCCTCTTCGCCGTGCTGTTCGTCCTGCTGGACAACGGCAAGATGTTCGGCTGGTTCGTGAAGTTCTTCCCCGACGACACCGAGGGGTATGTGTGGGCCGGCGGTGCCGCCGCCTGGCGCACCCTGACCGCCTACATGCGCAGCCTGGTGCTGCTGGCCGCCGTCAACGCCGTCGCGATGGTGCCGGTGATGATGATCGCCGGACTTCCGCTGGTGGTGCCGCTGGCCGTGCTGCTCTTCATCGGTTCGTTGGTGCCGATGGTCGGTGTCCTCGTCGCCGGAGCCGTGGTCGTCCTGATCGCTCTGGTCACCAAGGGCATCACCACGGCCATCGTGGTGGCCATCATGCTGGTGCTGATTGTGCAGCTGTTCGGCAACCTGCTCAACCCGGTGATCCTGGGCAAGGCCGTGGACATCCACCCGTTCGCGATCCTGGTCGGAGTCACCGGGGGCACGTTGCTCGCGGGGGTCTTCGGGGCCTTCGTCGCGGTGCCGTTCATCGCCGTGGTCAACAACGCCATGCGAGCGATGCGTGAGTTCAACCAGGGCAAGATCGATCCGTTGATCGAGGGCCACGTGCCCGAGGAAATCGCCGAGCACCCGCCGGTCGTGCCACACGGGCAGGAGCATCGCCTGCCCGGGCCGGACCCCGCGTGACCCAGCCGTCGCGCACCCGGGCGGCGGGCCTGCGGCTCTACCGCTGGCTGCCGTCAGTGGTCACGGCACCGATGGTGCACCTGGTGACGCCGTCCTTCACGATGGGGGCGATCGCGGTCATCGAACACGGCGACCGGATCCTTGCACTGCGCCAACTGCACCGCCGGGGTCTGTCCCTGCCGGGCGGATTAGTCGACCGGGGCGAAACGCCGCAGCAGGCCGTGGTGCGGGAAGTGCTCGAAGAGACCGGTCTGCGGGTCACCAGCGGCGCGGTGTACGCCGTGTCCGTGGCCACCCGCCGCCGCCAGGTCGACGTGATCTTCCGGATCGTCTGCGACACCGAGCCCACGATTCGCCCGGCCAGCGAGGCCGTGTCCTACGAGTGGGTCGACCCGTCGACGTGGGACCCCCAACTGGCCGACAAATCAACGCGACGGATCCTCAAAGCGCTACACGCGGCGTACGGCGATCCAGGCCCGGGCAGGGTGCTGACCGACTGATCCGGCGCTATAGATACTGGCCGGTGGAGTGACCCGGCTCGGCGGCCGGGGGTGGGGTCGAGCCCGGCGGCAGACCGCGGCGCATGGCCTGCAACTGCGCCTGCGCGGCCATCTGCTGGGCCACGATCGCGGTCTGGATGCCGTGGAAGAGGCCCTCGAGCCACCCGACCAACTGGGCTTGCGCGATCCGCAACTCCGCGTCGCTGGGTGACTCTTCGTTGAACGGCTGGGCGATCCGGTCCAACTCCTCGACGAGCTCGGGGGCCAGACCGTCCTTGAGTTCGTTGATCGACTGCTCGTGGATCTGGGCCAGGCGCTTGCGGCCGGCTTCGTCCAGCGGCGCGCTGCGCACCTCCTCCAACAACTGCTTGATCATCGAGCCGATCCGCATCACCTTGGCCGGTTGCTCGACCAGGTCCGCGGGGCTGGTGGGTTCATCAGTTCCGGTCGGCTCCTCGTTGGGGGCGACACCCATGCCGTTCTCGGTGACCACGACCACCTTGTCGTCGTCCTGGTGCACGACGCCGGAAACGGCCTGCTGCTCGTTGTCGGTCATAAGAGCCATCTTGCCGTCTTGCTGGACCGCCCTGAGTGCGTGGGTAACGCGGACGTTGACAGAATGTTGACAATATTGTTCAGATTACCGGACAACCGCGCGACGAGGAGATCCAGATGGCTGGCGATACCAGAGTGCAGGACGAGATGCGCCAGGCGATCCTGCGAGGGGACTTCGCGCCCCGGCAGCGGCTCGTCGAGGCGGAACTGTGCGACCAGTTCAACGGTGGGCGATTCGCGATCCGGTCCGCGCTGCAGGCTCTGGAGGCCGAGGGTCTCATCGAACGGCAACCAAACGTAGGCGCCCGGATCCGCGAGGTGCGCCTCGAAGAGGCGGTGGAGATCAGTCAGATCAGGATGGTGGTGGAGGGTCTGGTCGCCCGCCTAGCCGCGTCACAGGTAGACGCAACGCAGATCCGGCACCTGAAGGACATCGGAAAGCGGATGCGGTCCGCAGTGCAAGCGGGGGAGCCGACGATCTACAGCAACCTCAATGCCGAATTGCACCAGTCGCTCCGCGACATCGCCCACCACGAGACGGCGAATCGAATCATCGCCCAACTGCATGCCCAACTGGTGCGCCACCAGTTTGCACTCTCGCGGGTGCCCGGGCGTTCTTCTGTGTCGCTCGTCCAGCATTTGGACATCATTAAGGCGGTCACCGCCCGCGACCCCGACGGTGCAGAGGCGGCGATGAGGGCCCACATCGAGTCCGTGATCGAGGCGTTGCAGGGCATGGCGGGTGCCGGTTAGAGATAGCGACCCTCAGCGTGCCGAGCGCGAGTAGACGAAATTAATCTGCATTTCGTCTACAACATTGTCACCAATCCTGTTACGGTGTGAGCCACGTCTCCCAACGTGGGCAGGCGCCGGTATCGAGGAGGAACCCAATGGATGGGTTGTCAGGTGTGCAGGTGACGCGTCGAGGTGTGCTGGGCGCAGTTGCGGCTGTCACTGGCGCTGGGGCGCTCGCGGCGTGTGGTTCGAGCAGTGATTCGTCCGGGGCGTCCGGTTCCGGATCCGCTGGGACCACCGCTATCACGGTCGGGGTCATCCCCATCGTCGACGTTGCCCCGATCTATCTCGGAGTCAAGCAGGGATACTTCAAGGCCGAGGGCCTGGAGGTGAAGCTGCAGACCGCCCAGGGTGGTGCGGCCATCGTCCCCGCGGTGGTCAGTGGCCAGTACCAGTTCGGTTTCAGCAACTCGGTCTCACTAATTCTCGCCAGTTCGAAAGGCCTGAAGCTCAAGGCAGTAGCCGAAGGCGTATCCACTACGGGCGTCAGCGGCAAGGACTTCGGTGCGGTGGTTGTGAAGTCTGGCAGCTCGATTACGAACGCCAAGGATCTCGAGGGCAAGAAGATCGGTGTCAACACGCTCAACAACATCAACACCACGACGATCAACAAGGCGGTCCGCGATGCTGGTGGCGACCCCAGCACCATCAAGTACACCGAGCTCGGCTTTCCCGACATCGTGTCGGCCGTCAAGAAGGGTGACATCGATGCCGGGCAGGTGGTCGAACCCTTCCTGACCACGGCTGAGTCGCAGGGTATGACTCAGGTCGTCTCGAATTACGTGGCCACCGACCCGAACCTGACCGTGGCCATGTACTTCACGTCCCAGCAGTACGCGCAGCAGCACGCCGATATCGTCGCCAAGTTCACGACCGCGATGAACAAGTCGCTGGAGTATGCCAACAGCAACGGCGACGCGGTGCGGGACATCCTGTCGACCTACACCGACATCGACAAAGCCGTGCTTGCCAAGATCACCCTGCCCAAGTGGCCCACCGAGATCAACGACGACTCGATCTCGTTGCTGGCCGACCTGGCGGTCACCGACAAGTTGATCACGTCTAAACCCGACTTGAGCACTTTGCTCCCGTCGTGACCGGCTTAAGCGTAGGAGCGATCCCCTGCGCGGTAGGCACATTCGACTCCCTGAGGAGTAATGGGTGAGTACTCTGCAATCCCCACCGGCGTCATCGACGACGAAGGCATCCGAACCGGTCCGCCGACAGCGCGGTGGCGAGAACCGCTGGACGAACGCGAGCCTTGGCTTGGCCGGTGTGCTGGTCGTCATCGCGCTGGAAGAACTGCTGACCCGTACCGGCGTCATCGACCCCGACTACCTGCCGCCGTTCACGACGATTCTGCAGAGCCTCGGCGAACTGCTGAAGGACCCCGACTTCTGGCAGTCGTTCGCCCAGACCCTGCGCGGCTGGGCAATCGGGCTGGCGCTCGCGATGATCATCGGCGTGGCCGCCGGCCTAGTCATCGGCAGTGTCCCGGTGCTGAAGGAGTTCACCGCCTCCACCATCGAGTTTCTGCGACCCATTCCGTCGGTCGCCCTCATCCCGCTGGTTGTCCTGATGTTCGGAACGAGCCCGCAATCGTCGATCGTCCTGGTCGTCTACGCCGCTGTATGGCAGGTGCTGGTGCAGGTGTTGTACGGCGTGGCCGACGTCGATCCGGTCGCCAGGGACACCGCCCGTTCCTACCGGTTCTCACGGCTGACCACCGCGCGGACGGTGGTGTGGCCGACCGCACTGCCCTACGTCGTCACCGGGTTCCGACTGGCCGCCGCGGTGGCACTAGTGCTGGAGGTCACCGCCGAACTGGTCATCGGGGTGCCGGGTCTCGGCCGGGACATCGGGGTGGCCCAGTCGTCGAACGCCGTCGCGAAGACCTACGCGCTCGTGATCGTCGTCGGACTGATCGGGCTGGCGATCAACCTGGCCGCCCGGCTGGTCGAGCGGCGCGTGCTGTCGTGGCACCCGTCGGTGCGCAGGTTCGCGGCATGAAGCCGGGTAGCGTGAGCCGGCGCGTGCTGGCGGCCGTCGCACTGCCGATCGTCCTGATCGCGCTGTGGTGGGTGCTGACCGCCAACAGTACGAGCTTCTTCTGGCCGCCGCTGAAGGACATCCTGCAGGCGTTCCCCGACACCTGGAACGCCGACCGCTGGATCAACGACGTCGTGCCGAGCTTGACTCGGCTCGCGACCGGCTACGCCATCGCCGTTGTGGTGGGTATCGCTCTGGGAGCCGCCATCGGTCTGTCCCGGTTCGTCCGCGCCTTCACGGAACCGACCCTGGAGTTCTTTCGCGCGATTCCACCCCCGGTGCTGATCCCGGTGATCGCCCTGTTCACCGGCTACACCGGTTCCGTGTCCAAGATCGTGACCATTGCTCTGGGGTCGTTGTGGCCGATCCTGCTGAACACCGTTGAGGGAGTCCGCGGCCTGGACCCGGTGTTGATCGACACCGCGACCAGTTACCGCCTGGGCTTCTGGCGACGTATGACGTACGTCGTGCTGCCCGGAGCCAGTCCGCGCATCTTGGCTGGGGCGCGGCAGGCGCTGTCCATCGGGGTGATCCTCATGGTCATCAGCGAACTGTTCGGTGCCACAAGGGGACTGGGCGCAGCGATCGTGCAGTTCCAGCGCAGCTTCGCCGTCCCTCAGATGTGGACCGGGATCATCCTGCTCGGCGTGATCGGCTTCGTGCTGTCGCTTGTCTTCCGGGTAGTCGAAAACCGTTTGCTGGCCTGGTACTTCGGCCAGCGGAATCTCGAACGAGGAGCTTGATGTGACCAAGGAAACTCCGGCCCTGCGATTGGACCGGGTTGCGAAGACGTACCAGAGCCGCACGCGAACCGTCGAAGCGATCCGCGAGCTGACACTGTCCGTTGGCAAGGGAGAACTGGTCTGTGTCGTGGGGCCCTCCGGGGCTGGCAAGACGACGCTGTTGCGGTGTATTGCGGGTCTTCTCGAGGTCAGCTCCGGAGTCATAGAACTGGACGGGCAACCCGTTACCGGGCCTCCCGCCGGGATGGCTGTGGTCTTCCAGGAGTACGGCCGCAGTCTGTTTCCGTGGATGACCGTGCGCCAGAACGTCGAATTGCCGCTTAAGGAGAAGGGGCTCGGCAAGAGCGAGCGCAAGGCGGCCGTGGATTCGGCACTGGACGCAGTGGGGTTGGCCGATAGCGGAGATGCCCACCCTTGGCAGCTGTCCGGCGGCATGCAGCAGCGGGTGGCGATCGCCCGGGCGGTTGCTTATGAACCGAGCGTGTTGATCATGGACGAGCCGTTCGCGGCGGTGGACGCCCAGACGCGGGCCGATCTGGAGGATTTGGTGCGGTCCTTGTGGCGGCGGCTCGGGGTGACGGTCCTCTTCGTGACCCACGACATCGACGAGTCGGTCTACCTGGGGGAGCGGGTGTTGGTGCTGTCGAACCGGCCGACCGTTCTGATGGAAGACGTGCTGATCGATCTTCCGGAGGAGCGCAACCAGCTCACCACCCGATCCGACCCGAGATTCGGTGAGTTGCGTGGCCGGATCTGGGATCTGGTGCAGCGGGCCAAGAAGGGACAACGACCCGACTCCGAGGCCGATCGAGTGGTTCACGAAGCCGGCCGGGCGGAGGCGGTGTGACTGCCGACCAGCCGGTGATCCTCACCGATCCGCCGCGGGCGCAGCAACTCGTCGTCAACCAGCTCGCGACCATGGGAGCCGCCACCGTTCACGAGGCGATGGGCAGGATCGGTGCGCTCGGGCCGGACCTTCGGCCGATCCAGACCGGTGCCCGGATAGCCGGAAGTGCGGTGACGGTCCGGTGCTGGCCGGGCGACAACCTGATGATCCACGCGGCCGTGGAGCAGTGCGGACCCGGTGACGTGCTCGTAGTGGCAACGGCCGCCCCGTCGACTCACGGGATGTTCGGCGATCTGTTTGCCACGGCGCTGCGCTACCGCGGGGTGATCGGCCTGGTCATCGACGCCGGTGTGCGCGACACCGCCGATCTGCGGGAGATGGGGTTCCCGGTCTGGAGCCGCCACGTGAGCACGGAGGGGTCGGTGAAGGCGACGCCGGGCTCGGTCAACGTCCCTGTGGTGGTGTCCGGTCAGTCGATCGACGCCGGCGACATCATCGTGGCCGATGACGACGGTGTGGTCGTGGTCCGACGTGAAGCAGCCTCCGCGACCCTCGAGGCAGCCAAAGCCCGGGTCGAAAAGGAAGCCTTGACGCGCGCCGCGTTCCTACAGGGTGAGCTGGGCCTGGACCGGTATGGCCTGCGACAGACCCTGGCCGACCTTGGTGTGACGTACCGCAGCTACGGCGACCACCACGCGACGGAGCAGAGGTGACTGGCGTCCCGTGCGCCCTCATGCGGGGCGGAACCTCCAAGGGCGCGGTGTTCCTCGCCGATGATCTGCCCTCGGATCCCGTCGCGCGCGACGCACTGCTGCTGCGCATCATGGGCAGCCCCGATGTGCGCCAGATCGACGGACTTGGTGGCGCGCATCCGCTGACCAGCAAAGTGGCGGTGGTCAGTGCGGCAACCGACGACGATGCGGACCTGGACTATCTGTTCCTGCAAGTGGCGGTCGACGAGGCGGTGGTGTCGGCGTCACAGACCTGCGGGAACATGCTGGCAACGGTGCTGCCGTTCGCGGTGACCAGGCAGCTGTTCCCTGCCGGCGACCCGCATACAGTCGCGCGGGTCCGCTTCGTCAACACCGGGGACATCGCCCGGATCCGCGTCGACACCCCGGGCGGCGAGGTGACCTACGACGGGTCCACGCGGATTTCCGGCGTGCCAGGGTCGGCAGCGCCGGTGGTCGTTTCACTGGCGAGGGCCGGCCGTCCGTTGTTGCCTACCGGTCGGCCGATCGACGTTGTCGATGGTCTGCAGGCCACCCTCGTCGACGCCGGAATGCCGTCGGTCCTGGTGCGGGCCGACGATCTGGGAGTCAGCGGCGACGAACGTCCGGCAGACCTCGAAACAGCCGCGCGGCTGACCGACAGGGTAGCTCGGATCCGCGCCGAAGCGTTTGCTCTCATGGGCCTGACGGGCAGGCCGGAGACCACGACCACGCCGAAGATCGTGCTGCTGTCGGCACCGAAGGAGGGTGGCGTGATCAGCACCCGCAGCTTCATTCCCCACCGGGTGCACCAAGCCATCGGGGTGCTCGGGGCTGCCAGCGTGGCGGCGGCCGTCCGCACACCGGGAACCGTCGCAGCGCAGCTGGCGCGCTCACCGGATCGGGGTGAGGAGTTACGGATTGAGCATCCGACGGGATTCCTTGGCCTGTACGTGGAATCGGTGCCGGAGGAAGCCGGTGTAGTCAGATCCATCGAGGTGGTGCGCACCGCACGGCTCATCATGTCGGGCACGGTCTACCCCGCGCCGCTCAGAACCACTGATACGAAAGGACATTCATCATGAGCTCACCCCGGGGCCAGATCGCCCATCTCGGGTACGCCGAGCTTCGGACTCCGGACCTTGACGGCACCGTGTGGTTCTTCGAGAACATCCTGGGAATGACGACCACCTACCGCGACGACTTGACGGCGCACGTGCGCACGTTCGACGACTACGAGCAGACCAGCATCGTCATCCGGAACGCAACCACTTCAGGCATCGGCCGGCTCGGGTTGCGGTGCACCAGCGACGAAGCACTCGACGCACGGGTGGCCGACCTGGTGGCGGCTGGACGGGAGGGTCGCTGGGAGGACGGATTGGCCGGCACCGGTCGGACCTTTGTGACCAGCGATCCAGACGGTCACGAGATCGCGCTGTACTTCGACACCACCTGGTACCAAGCGCCGGAGGAACTGCGGCCGGGTCTGAAGAATCAACCGCAGGCCAAACCCAATCGCGGGGTCGGCGTACGGCGCTTCGACCACATCAACTTTCTGGCCTCCGACGTCGAGGCAGCCGCCAACTTCCATACCGAGCTACTCGGCGCCAGGGTAACCGAGCAGATCCAGATGGACGACGGCCGGATCGCCGCCCGGTGGATGACCTATACCAACAAGTCCTACGACGTCGTCTACACGGAAGACTGGACCGGCAGCAACGGGCGCCTGCACCACCTTGCGTTCGCCACCGAGAACCGCGAGGACATCCTGCGGGCGGCCGACCTGTGTCTGGACAACGGCGTGCCGATCGAGACCGGACCGCACAAACACGCGATCCAGCAGACGTTCTTCCTCTACGTTTTCGAACCGGGTGGCAACCGGATCGAATTGTGCAATCCGCTGACCCGGTTGGTGCTAGCCCCCGACTGGAAGGTCGTCACCTGGACGGAGGCTGAGCGGGCCAAGGGGCAGGCGTGGGGTCTGAAGACAATTGAGTCGTTCCACACCTACGGCACCCCACCGCTGGAAAGCGCCAAGGATTTCACGTACACCCCGGGCATCTTGTTGTGAGGGCAGTCGCGCTGATCGGTCTCGGCGAGGTCGGCCGGGTGTTCGCCGAAGAATTGCGAAATGAAGGTGTTGGCGAGCTGCAGGTGTGGGACACCGCCTTCGTCGATCCAGCCTCCCGTGCGAGTCGCAACGCGGCCGATCTCGGTCTGGCGCCCGCACCCTCTGCTGCGGCTGCCGTGACCGGGGCCGAGCTGGTCATCTGCGCAGTCACCGCCGCCAACAGCGTTCCGGCCACCGAGGCCGCTGCACCCGGCCTGGCGCCCGGGAGCTTCTTTGTCGACGTTAACTCCAGTTCCCCGGCGCACAAGCAAGAGTCCTTCGCGGCTGTCGAAGCAGTCGGCGGGCGGTACGTCGAGGTGGCGCTCATGTCGCCCATTCAGCCCCGTCGGCTCCGGTCACCGTTTCTCCCTGGCGGCCCCTACGCGAACGAATTCCTTGAAGCGGCGGCCCAACTCGGAATCGATCACGCCTCGGTCGCGTCGCAGGTGGTGGGGCGGGCGGCCGCTACGAAACTGTGTCGTTCGGTCGTGATCAAGGGGATGGAGGCGCTGGTGACCGAGTCCCTTCTGGCCGCTCGCCGATACGGCGTCGAGCGCGACGTGTTGGACTCATTCTCCAATCTGTTCCCCAAACCGGACTGGGACGAGTTTGCCGGGTACCTCATCTCCCGCACGATCGAACACGGCCAGCGGCGCAGCGAAGAGATGGCGGAGGCGGCGCAAACCGTCGCCGACGCCGGTGTCGCGCCGACGATGACGACGTCGACGGTGATGCGCCAGGCGTGGGCAGCAGACCGCGTCGACCTCGACGACCCGACCGATGTGATCCGGCTGCTGGACGCGATCCTGACCACGCTCGGGCTGAACGACGAAACACTGAGATTCCCGGAACCAGAGCACGGGCGGCCGACATGATCATCGATTGTCACGGCCATTACACGACGGTGCCTGATGCACACACGACGTGGCGGGCCGAACAGCTCGCGGCGCTGGCGAGCGGGACACCTCCACCGCCGTACCCAGGCATCACCGACGACGAGATCCGGCACTCGATCGAGGCCAACCAGTTGCGATTGATCGCCGAGCGCGGATCCGACCTGACGATCTTCTCCCCGCGAGCCTCCGCAATGGGCCATCATCAGGGTGATCTGGACAGCAACGATCAATGGGCGCAGGCGTGCAACGACCTCATCGCCCGGGTCGTCGACCTGTTCCCGGGCAGGTTCGCGGGGGTCTGTCAGCTGCCGCAGTACCCCGGCGCCGGGTTGCACCGTGCGGTCGCGGAGCTCCAACGGTGCATCGACCTGGGCTTCGTGGGCTGCAATCTCAACCCGGATCCCAGTGGCGGCCACTGGACGTCACCGCCGCTGACCGATCGGTACTGGTACCCGGTCTACGAGCGGATGTGCGAGCTCGACGTACCCGCGATGATCCATGTGTCGGCCAGTGACAACCCGGCCTTTCACGCCACCGGGGCGCACTATCTGGCGGCGGATACCACGGCGTTCATGCAGTTGCTCGAAGGGGACCTATTCACCGACTTCCCGGATCTGCGACTGATCATCCCGCACGGCGGTGGCGCAGTCCCCTACCACTGGGGCCGCTATCGCGGCCTCGCGGACATGCTGGGTAAGCCGCCGTTGACCGAGCATCTGATGGGTAACGTGTACTTCGACACGTGCGTCTACCACCAGCCGGGCATCGACCTGCTCACCGAAGTCATCGACACCGGCAACATCCTCTTCGGGTCGGAGATGGTGGGAGCGGTGCGTGGGATCGACCCGATGACTGGGCACTACTTCGACGACACGCGCCGCTACATCGAATCCGCCGCTCTCACCGACCGGCAACGAGCGGAGATCTTCAGCGGCAATGCGTTGCGCGTGTATCCGCGACTGCCCACGACAATCCGCTGACGACATTGGCCGCGCTTGGTGCGTGAACAGCGGCCCCACCGGCCTCACTGGCCGGCCGGGGTGCGACCGAGAAGGCCTGAGAACAAGGAACGGCACCCGCCCGGCACAGGCCGGGCGGGTGCTGTCTTGGCGGACGATCAGACCTGTCGCGTCAACCAGGTCGACTTAGGCCGGCACACCAGGCTCACCCCGTCGACGGTGCAGGTGGTCTGGTAGCCCTCGGAGAAGAGTCGCTGACCGACCCAGCGGTAGTCGGTGCCGGTCAGCACTCTCGGGGTGTATGCCACGAAGTTCTTCGCATCGTTGGTACTGCCCTTACCGGTCCACCGCACCTGCTGCGGGTACGGATAGACCGGCCGGGTCATGGTCACCGCACCACTGGTCTGGTCGATGCGAGACGCGATGATCTTCGTGGGTGTCCTGCCACTCTCCGTCCACGCCATGACAGGGGTCAGGACGTCGAACTGGTTGGGTCCTTCGCCGCCGCCGCAGTGTGCGACACCCGGGAACAGATATAGCTTCACGAACGAGTTCGCCCGCACCGTCCCCATCGTCTTCTTGACCGCGTCGTAGTAGGCCAGGGTGTTCTGCGGTGAGATGTGCTGGTCCTCCCAGCCGTGCCACAGCAGCAGCTTTCCGCCACTGGCCTGGAAGCCGGTCAGGTTCGGATCGAGGGAGGCCTCATAGCTGGAGGACTGCACCGCCTTCCAGAACTCCTGCGTCGTGAACTTGAAGTCGGTCAGCTGCAGGTTCGGGTTTTGGTTGTTCGGATCCACGAGGTAGCGCAGGTAGGACAAGGCGAAGTTCGCGCTCATCGGTGTCTGTCCTTGCGCCGACGGAACGAACAGTGTCCAATCCAGCTCCGAGCCCCACTCGTGGGCGATCGCGGGTTCGAGTCGGGTGCCCTTCTTGTCCGTCGCGCCGTTGTGCAGTCGCCACACCACCCCGGCCTCGGCTTTGGTGAGGCAATTGGCGGTCTGACCCTTCGCGCACACCAGTGAATACGGATCGAAGTTGCACTGAGTCGGGTTCTGCAAAAGGCCATCCTTGACGCCGTCGATGCCGTCGCACTTGGCGAGAACCGCGGCATGGATGATCGGCAACTTGTCTGCCAGCAGGATGAACTTGCCGCTCGAGTCGAGGTTGGTCAGCACGTTCCAGGCGTGGTGGATCGTGTTCTGCACCGCCATGTTGTTCGCCGGTGCGCCTGCCGCGATCCCGTCGAAGTCGTCGGGGTAGCGCTGGGCTTCCATGAGCGCTTCGCGACCACCGTCGGAGCACCCGTCGAAGTAGGAGTAGGCCGGCGCCTTGCCGTAGAACTTCTTGATGACCTTCTTGGTCACGATGGACAGGACGTGCTGACTGCGGTACGCGAAGTCAATGACTGCCTGCGGGTTGTTCAAAGCCCACGACCCGTCGTTCCCGCCTTCGTGGCCCATGTCCGTCGCCGCGGTCACGAGGCTGCCGTCGACGACGAGCGGGCAGGTGGCCCCCTGGGTGACGTTGACGTTGACGCTGCCACACAGGCCGCCGCAGCCGGTCTGAACATAACGTTGTGACCAGCCGTTCAACGGCAGATGGATCTCGAACTGGTTGGCCGGCGCGATGGTCCCCGTGACTTTGCAGTACGGCTGCGTGGTCCCAGTGGTCACCGCGGTCGATGCGGAGAACTTCACCGCGTCACCGTTGTCGTCGGTGACGTGCATGCCCAGAACGTCAGCGCACGTCACCACCGGCTTCAGGTAGTCGAGTTCGGCTAGGCCGTTGGCGGCGATGCGCGTCTTGGCGGGCGACGTGCTCGTTGCCGTGGCCGTGGCTGTCGCCGGAGCCACGGATGCGACGGCAGCGAAGAGGGCGACGATCAGCACGACGAGCAGATGCTGTCGACTGACGGGACGGGGGCGTGACCTCGTGGGATCCAGCCGCAGAAGCAATCTCATGCAGACACCTCGTTGTGTTCAATGCGCTGCCCCGGTCGAGCGGCGCCCGAAACGACCCTCGGTCGTTGTCGGGCGACACTACTCGCTACCAAAATCGTTAACAATAGCGAAAGCAAAGTCATTTACGATCTTTTACTCAGGAGATGGTGCAGCCCGGCGTTCGGCGATGAAGTCGGCGTCGGTGTCGACGCTGTTCACGAGACGACGGCGCAGGTGCTCACTGCCCCAACGATGATCGTTTGCGGCGTAGTGGCTCAGCAGCAGGTCGTGACCAAGGTCGTTGTCCAGGTCACGCCACACCGAGTGGATGTGGTTGCCAGCCGCGACCGCGTTGTCCGATTCCGCTAGCAGGGAACTCGTCGACACCCGGAAGTAGTACGACGTGTCGCGCGTAGTCCCTCCAGCCCACGCAAAGGTGAGGCGCTCCGGGGACTCGGCCTCGACCAACCGGCGGTACTGCTGGGATAGCTCCTCGGGGACCGTCTCGACGAAGTAGAGCAACAACTCCCGGGCCAGGGCCAGATCGTCCGCATTCATCTCCGCACCGTTCAGACCGGTGGGAGCAGCCTTCTCGAAGCGCAACGCCCAGCGGTCGTCGTCGTCGATCCCGTAGGCGGCGATGCCAAGGTCCACGTGGTCGGGCAACTCGATGTCACCGACCTTGGCGACCTGTCGGGTGGTGAAGTCCGCGGGCGCCTTGTCGTGAATGTGCGCCGCGGCTCGCTGCTCGGCAGAAAGGCGGCCCATGAGCTCGAATGCCATCCGCTGACTCGCGCCCATCGGGTCCAGGACACCGGCGGGGAAGGGTTGGGCACCCATCGCCATCGGTGTGACCGTCAAGAACTCCTGGCCGACGATCGTGTAGTTGAAGCCGATGTGGTGACCGATGACCCGCCAGCCCCACGTGTCTTCGAAGGCGGGTCGACCGAACCAGCTGAACAGGTATGCCTCCGGGTCGCGGAAGTCCGCAGCCCAGACGCCGAACTTGCGATCGATGACTTCCACCTCACGCAGGATGTTCTCGGTCGCCATCACGGCCAGAGCCTGGCTGTAGCCGCGCATACTCAGGCCGGCCTTCAGCAGCGAGTGCGCGAGAACCTTTTGGTGTCGGTCCAATTCGGACAGCGGGATCCCGGTGCGGTCCGGTTTGGGGATGAAGTCCCAGTCGATTCGCCGCGGGTCGTCAAAGGGGTTGTGGGCGCGGCTCTTCTGGTCGGCGGTGAAAGAACCGAGCAATGACCACGTCGTGAAGAGCATGTCGCGGATCGCGTCGGGCGCGCGAAAGGTCATGGCGCCGTTGCCAGTAGGGGTGGTCATCGTCGTACTCCATCCAGTGGTTGATGCGGGTCAGGATTGATAGGGGTCAGGGGTGAGGGTGTATTTGGTCTGCAGGTATTCGGCGATGCCCTCCGGGCCGCCTTCGCGGCCGATCCCCGAGGACTTCCAGCCACCGAAGGGCGCCGCGGCGTTGGAGACGACGCCGGCGTTCAGGCCCATCATCCCGGTCTGCAGCTGCTCGATCATCCGCTGGCCGCGCGCGAGGTCTTGGGTGAAAACGTATGACACCAGACCAAATTCGGTGTCGTTGGCGATACGCACCGCCTCCTCTTCGTCGTCGAACGCGACGATGGCGAGGACCGGTCCGAAGATCTCCTCGCCGAGGATCTCACTGCCTGGGGCGACATCGCTGAGGACGGTGGCGGCGAAGAACGAGCCCGGCCGGTCTAGCTCGGTCCCTCCGATCCAGGTCTTCGCACCGCGGTTGACGGCGTCCTGCACGAGGTGAGTCGCCTTCGCGACGGCCCGGTCATCGATCAGCGGCCCGATCGTGACGCCATCCTCGGTGCCCGCCCCGGTGCGGAAGTCGCGGACCCGGTCGACGACCCGCGCGGTGAATTCGTCGACCACGCTGCGGTGCACGATGAAGCGGTTGGCCGCCGTGCAGGCCTGTCCGATGTTGCGAAACTTGGCCGCCATCGCTCCATCCACCGCCTGATCCAGGTCGGCGTCGTCGAACACGATGAACGGAGCGTTGCCACCCAGCTCCATCGACGTGCGCAGTACGCCGTTCGCGGCCTGGGCGAGCAACCGTTTGCCGACCGGCGTGGAGCCGGTGAACGACAGTTTGCGCAGCCGCGGGTCGGCGATGATGGGTTCGGAAACAGCTGCTGCGTCAAGGGTGGGGATGACGTTGACGACGCCATCGGGCAGCCCGGCTTCCTGCAGCAGTCGTGCGAAGAGCAGGGTCGTCAACGGGGTGAGCTCGGAAGGTTTGACCACGACCGTGCACCCGGCCGCTAGCGCCGGCGCGATTTTGCGGGTCGCCATGGCCAGCGGGAAATTCCACGGAGTGATCAGGTAGCAGGGACCCACCGGGTGCTGGGTCACGATCATTCGGCCCGAACCCTCCGGCGTCGTGCCGTAGCGACCCTGCACCCGTGGTGCCTCTTCGCTGAACCAGCGCAGGAACTCCCCGCCGTAGGTGACTTCGCCGCGGGCCTCGGCGAGCGGTTTGCCCATTTCCAGGCTCATCAGCAGCGCGAACTCGTCGGCACGGTCCTGCAGCAGATCGAAGGTTCGTCGCAACAGTTCACCGCGCTGACGAGCCGGCGTGGCCGCCCAACTGTCGGCTGCTGCGCAGGCCGCATCGAGCGCGGCGGCGGCGTCCTCTGCGGTCGCGCTGGCGATGGTCTTGAGCGTGGCCCCGGTGGCCGGGTTGGTGACCGTCAGCGTGCCGTTGTCGGAGGAGCGGCGCCACTCACCGGCAACGAAGAGCCCGTCGGGAACTGCGCCAAGGAGTATGTCGAAGTCGCGAATCATGAAGTCCGTCCGTGAATCATGTTGCTGGAGTAGGGGTTTGGGCAGCGCCCTGGGCAACGCGCCAGATCGAGAGCGCCACCGCGGAGGCGACTGCCGCGACGATGCCCAAGTGCAGGGCGCTGATCCCGACGAGGCCAGTGACCGGCGACCCGATGGCGCCGCCGAAGAACTGGGCTGCACCGGTCAGTGCGGAAGCTGCGCCACTGGCAACGAGGGTGAGCTGGCCCCAACTGTGCGCGCCCGGGAATACCAGGCCCATGCTGGCGCAGTAGACGGTGCTAGCCGCCCACAGCAGTGGAGCGGGCGCGTCGACCGCCGCACCGAGCCACAGGGCCATGGCAGCCAGTAGTCCGAGTAGCAGCCCCGCGCCCATGGGGCCAGTTGGCCGACGGGTGCGGACGAGTCGGCGGAACACGGTGTTTCCGGCCAGGATCGCCAGGGCGTTGGTGCCGAACACCAGAGCGAAAACGCTTGGTGAATAACCGAACTGCTGCTCCACGACGAAGGAGACGGACGCGATGTAGGCGTAGAAGCCGATGCAGAGCACACCTAGGGACGCCGCGATCGCGGCCAGTTCGCGGTTGCGCCCGGCCGTCACCAGTGCCGACCCGACGGGCGTCGCGTGCTGGAGTCTCCGGTCGGCCGGGAGGGACTCAGGGACCAGCGCGATGAACGCGACCACAATCACCACTCCGAGAACGACCATGGCGACGAAGTCCGCGCGCCAGCCCCACCATCCGGCGATGAAGGTGCCGGCCACGGGTGACAAGATCGGCGCCAGCGCCGTGGCGATACTGAGTACGCCGATGCGACCGGCGACGGCATGCGCGTCGTGGGTGAGATCGCGCACGACGCTGCGGGCGGCGACGATTCCTGCGGCACCGCAGAGACCCGCGACCCCACGCGTCGCAACCAGCATCCAGCCGGACACCGCGAAGATGCTCACGCCAGAGGCGAGCGTCCACCCCACCATCCCGATGACGATCACCGGTCGTCGCCCGTGCCGGTCGCTGACCGGACCCCAGAACAGCTGTCCGACAGCGATACCCAGCAGACACCCGGTGATGCTGGCCTGGATCAGCCACGCCGGAGCGTTGAGGTCCTGCTGCATCTGCGGCATCGACGGCGCGTAGATGTCCATCGACAACGGTGACAACGCGGTCAGCACCGCCAGCACGAGCATGACGCTCCGCGATGAAACAAGCTGTGCCGCGGACTGTTCGGTCAGATGCGGCGTCCGGGCGGTCACGTTCCGTCGCTGTCGAGGACGGCAAGCAGGTCGCACTGGATCAGGCAGCCGCCGTCGAGGGTCGCGGCCAGGACTTGGCGCGCGGGGCGGCTGTCCGGGTCGGCGAACATGGCCAGCCACTCCCGGTTCAGGGCGTCCCGGTCGCGATAGTCCGACAGGTGGACGGTCACCTTCAGGATGTCGTCAGGGCTGCCGCCGGCGGCGCTGAGGACCGCTTGAATGTGCCGAAAGACGTTGTGGCACTGCGCAGCCAGATCCGACGGCAGGTCTCCGGTCATCGGATCGCGGCCGGTCAGAGCGCCCGTAGCGAGGAACGGCCCGATCCGGCTCGCCGCCGGGATCGGATTGGCGTGGCTGAATCCGGGGATCTCGATGCTGACCCGCCGACCCATGGTGTCAGGCCCCCTCGACGACGACGTTCTCGATGGCGCCCAGGTGCTCTATCTCGCCACGGACGACGTCGCCGACCTTGAGGAAGCGACCGGTGGGCGCCCCGATACCGGCCGGCGTCCCTGTCGCGAGAATGTCGCCCGGCATGAGCGTCATCACCTGGGTGAGGTAGGCGATCTGCTCGTAGATGTCGTAGATCATGTCGCCGGTGGTGAAGTCCTGGCGGACCTCGCCGTTAACGGTGAGCCTCATGTGCAACGCCAGCGGATCGTCGATCTCGTCGTCGGTGGTCAGCCACGGGCCGATGGGGCCGTGGGTGTCGAAGGATTTGCCCAGGGTGAAGGTGGGGCTCTTCTTTTGCAGCCAATCCCGCACGGAGACATCGTTGGCGACCAGGTAGCCGGCGATCACCGAGCGGGCGTCCTCAACGGAGACGTTCTTACACTGCTGGCCGATCACGACGCCGAGTTCGATCTCATAGTCGAGTTCGTCGGAGAGGGAGGGCTTCTCGATTCCGTCGTACGGGCCGACGATGCAGGAAACCTGCTTGTTGAACCACATCTGACTGGTCGGGATCGGTATCCCGGCCTGGCGGGCTTCCTCGGCGTGCTCGCGGTAGTTCATCCCGATACCGAGATACTTCTGCGGTGAGTCGATCGGCGGCTCGAGCGTCACGTCGTTCAGCGGGTACGTCGTGCCCTCCGCTGCCTCGATCGCAACCTTGAGGTCGGGCAGGTGAGGAAGGATCTCGCGCAGCGAGGATCCGACACCGGGGACTGCGGACAGATCGGTGATGTGGTCGCCGTCGACGCGGCCAAGGCGGCTGCGCTCGTCCGAAGGCAGGTGGAAACGGGCTATCTTCATGCGGATTCCTTCGCGGGGTTCTCGTCGTCGGCACGCTCCGAGGCCAGGGCTGGCCATTCGCGTTCGCCGTCAGGGGTCATCTGGAAGCTGAGGAATCTCCAGGCTCCGTCATGGCAGCGGCGCAGCACCTGGGTGACCGGGCCACCGAGACTGCGTTCGCCGCCCTCCTTGGTACGCAGCCGGTTGACCAGTCGTCCGGTCACGACGGCGACGTCGCCGACGACGCGGATCGTGAGCGGGCCCCGATGCATGTCGAGGTACGCCTGGTTGGTGGCTACGTGTTCCATCAGTTGTGCCTTGTTGTGGATGAGGCCGGGCGCGTGGATGTGCACGAGGCTGTCGTCGTAGAGGTCATCCAACGCGGCGATGTCGTTGCTCATCAACGCCTTTCGCCGCCGCTCCTCGACGGCGAGGATCTCGTCCCGGACCTGCTCATCGGCGTACTGCACCCGTGTCATATCAAGCCTTCGTAAGAGCCGCCGTCTAGTTGCAGGTTTTGGCCGGAGATGTAACCTGCCTGGGCGCTGCAGAGGAAGGCGCACGCGTCGCCGAACTCATCCGGTGTGCCAAGCCGTTGTGCCGCGATGGTGGAGGCGATCTGGCGGTAGGCCTCGTCGCGATCGATCCCCTCGCGCTCCATCCGTCGCTGGGCCATGAACTCCTGACGTGGTGTGTCGATGCGTTCCGGCAGCAGGTTGTTGACCGTCACGTTGTCCTTGGCGACCTCCTTGCTCACCGACTTGCTGATGGCGGTGAGGGCGGCGCGCGCCGACGTGGACAGCCCCATGTCTGCAGCGGGACTCTTCACCATGGCCGAAGTGATGTTCACGATCCGACCGAAGCGACGTGCGCGCATACCTGGGATGTAGGCGCGCATCAGGTCGACGGCGGGTACGGCGTTGGCCCGCAAGGCGGCAATCAACGCCGTCTCGTCCCAATCGGCTAGCTCACCTGGTGGCGGCCCGGCGTTGTTGGTCACCAGGATGTCGACGTTTGGGTAAGCGCCCACGATGGTGGATCGGCCATCGGTCGTCGTCAGGTCAGCGCCCACCGAATCGACTTGTGCACCAGGGATGTCCGAGCGCAAGCGGCTCGCGGAGGCGGCTGCCCGTTCGGCGTCCCGGCCGTTGAGAATGACCGCGACGCCCTCGCGGGCCAAGGAACGAGCACACGCGTAGCCCAGCCCCTGGGCCGACGCGGCGACGAACGCCACGCGACCGGAGATGCCAAGATTCATCGGTCACCCGACCAGCGCGTCCGCAGACCGGAAGCCGGTGGTCTCTCCCGCCTCATGGCCGGGACGAGGCTGGCCGACCAGAGCGTGATACTTGCTGAAGATGGCGTCGGCTTCTGCGAGCGGCAGCACTTCCTCCACGTTGGCGAACGGTTCGCCGTCGGTGCGCTCGGCCACCATGCGGCGGATGACTTCGTACCCCTCACCACGGTTGGCCATGACGATGCGGTTGACCACGGTGAGGCGTTCGTCCTCATAGGCCTGCAGTGCAGCCTCGGGATCCTCGATGGTCGCCAACTTGTCCGCGATGACGCCGGCGTCCACCAGTGCTTGACACCAGCCGTTGCCGCCCCGCGGGTACATCGCGTGGGCAGCGTCACCGGCGAGGGCGACGCGGCCATCGACCCAGCTGTCGAGCGGGTCGTGATCGATCAGCGGCATGAGGTAGACCTCGCGCGCGTTCTTCATCAGCTCCTGTACGTCGAGGAACGGCAGCTTGGTCGTGTCGTAGTAGTGCAGGATCTCCTCGACACCGCCGGTCTGGTTCCAGTCCTCGACGGACTCGTCGCGGGTGGCCTCCACGACCCAGTTGATCAGGGTCTTACCGCTGCCTTCGAAGTCGTTGGCGATCGGGTAGATGATCATGCTGGAGACGCGCGGGTCGCCGATGTGCAGGATGGTGCCGCCGGTCTTGAACGGTTCGGTCAGGGTCGTGCCACGCCACATGGTGATGCCGGAGTACGCCGGCGTTGCACTCTCCGGGTGCATCTGGGTGCGGACGGCCGACTTGATGCCGTCGGTTGCGATGACCACGTCGGCCGTTACCTGGCTGGACGTCCCGTCGATGTGTTGCAGATCGACGGTCACCTTGCCCGCGTCTTGTGTGTAGCCGAGGCAGCGGGCCCCGAGGACGACCGAGTCTGCACCGAGCCGCTCCAGCACGGTGCGGTAGAAGAGCATCTGCAGGGCACCGCGGTGCACGAAGCGCTGCTCGTGCAGATAGCCCATGTGCGTGCCGCACAGCTCGGCGTAGATCTCCTGGCCGTGGTTGTTGTAGAAGATCGACTCCTGCGCGTCCACCGAGATGGCGCGGAACTCCTCGAGCAGGCCGAGGTCGTCGATCTCCTTGGTGCCATAGACCTTGGTGTCGATCCCGACGCCAAGGGGCTTGAGTTCAGCGATCGCTTCGTAGATCTTCGGCCGGAATCCCTTCTGGTGCAGTCGCAGAGCCGTGGCCAGCCCACACGGGCCGGCTCCGATGATGGCGATGTCGAGCATGGCTGTCCTCTTGTTTCGTTGTCGATCGTGAGTTGGTCACGATCAGGTGGTGATGGGCGGCTCGCTGTCGGGTGCCGTCCACTGCGGGAACACTTCGTGCAACAGACGCAGGGTCGCGTTCCAGGCTCGCGCAGCACTTCGGGCGTTGTACCCGATGACGTCGTTCGGCGGTGCGGACTCCAGGGCCACACTGCTGAAGGCGTGTTTCGTGTCGCTGTAGAGATCCAGTTCCCACTCGACCCCCGAGGCTGACAACGACTGCACCAACTGTTCGCGCTGAGATGCGGTGGCCATCGGATCATCGGCGCCGCAACACAACAGCACACTCGCGCCCGCCAGCCATCCGTCGGTCTGCGTGGGGTCGCCCCACGGAGCCAAGAGATCCAGACCGGGATGAATGGCTATGACACCCCTCAGGCGACCACCTGTGCGCAGGTACTCCAGCGCCGAGGAACCGCCGAAGCAGTACCCCAGGGCAACTGGCGGACCGGTGATCTCTGGCTGTTGCGACGCTGCTTCGGCGGCGGCATCAATGCGGGCCAGCCAGGTCGACCGGTCCTGCAGCATGGTGCCGATCATCGTCTCGGCGTCGCGGGGCGAGGAGAAGGTCTGGCCGTCACCCCAGACGTCAGCCGCGAAGACCGACGTGCCCAACCGGGCCAGTCGGTCCGCGATGGCTCGCATGTCTCGGGTCAGTCCGAAAGCGTCGTGGATGAGCAGAACCGCAGGGCCCGGCTGAGGCAGGTCCGCTGCAGTGACGAGGTAGCCCACCAGTTCGACGCTGCCGCAGCGATAGGTGACGTCCCGTTGGTTGAGCTGGGTCATGGGGCGCTCCTCTCCGTCGACGATGGTGTGGCCAACTTCACGTATGTGAGCCCTGCCACGGTGACGGTATCGTACATGATTTGGTAACGACAAGCGGATCGCCGAATTTGACAGAAGCTCCCCGATCTCCCCGAAGTGCCCGGATTTCCCCGAGATCACGGGCATTTTGCGATCTACCTCACATGAGATCCAGGAGGAATGAGATCCAGATCACCCATAGCGGTTGCGTTGGGAGCAAGATCATGTATATGATTTCGCACACACCGGTCCCGGAGAGCCGCCGTCGCGGCGGAAACTCCCGGCGTACCGGACCGATCGACAAACCCCGACCAGCGCCTGCGGGCGGCGGGGCAGGACAGGAAGAAGCGATCGCATGACCCAGACCGTTGCGCCCGACCCGACCAACCAGGGACCGGTGAACCTCAACGAGACCCCGCATCACCGGCCGGGCCGGCTGATGGCGGTGAGCACGCGGTTCGCTCTGCTGGGAGTGTGGGCGTTGCTCGCCATCGTCTACGCGCTGGTCGTTCCGGACACGTTCCTCACCGCAGGAGCGTTCAAGACGATCTTCGGCAGTCAGCAGGCGCTGGTCTTCCTGACCGCGGGTCTGCTCTGCACGATCCTCGTCGGCGAGTTCGTCGACATGTCCGTCGCCTCAAACTTCGGTTTGGCCGCCATCCTGGTCACGGTCCTGAACGTGAACCACGGCTGGAACGTGTGGCTGGCTTCGCTGGCCGCCATCGTCGTCAGCACACTCGTGGGGGTCGTCAATGGGTGGCTGGTGGTCAAACTCGGTGTCAACACGATCGTGGTGACCCTGGGAATGGGAACGTTCCTTCTCGGAATTGCCCTGTGGGTCAGCAACCTGACCCCCGTCTCCGGTCTGCCGGAGTCTTTCCAGAACATCGCCAACACCCAGGTGCTGGGGCTGCCCGTCAGCTTCTTCTACGGCATCGCACTGATGTTGGTGTTCGCCTACGTATTGAAGTTCACCCCGCTCGGTCGCAACATGCGCTTCGTCGGAGAGAACCGCGAAGTCAGCCGGCTCGCCGGAGTGCGGGTGACGTGGGTGCGCATGGGGGCGTTCATCGCCGCCGGGCTGATCGCCGGTGTCGGGGGAGTGCTCACCGCGGCCGCGACCGGAGGTTTCGACCCCAACGTGTCGCAGGCATACCTTCTGCCGATGTTCGCCGCCACCTTCCTCGGCACGGCGGTCATCGAGCCGGGACGGTTCAACCCGATTGGCACCTGGATCGCCGTCTACTTCCTGGCAACTGGCGTGCTCGGACTGCAACTGATGGGCGCCACGTCGTGGGTGACCAGCGTCTTCTACGGCGGAGTGCTGGTGGTCGCCGTCACTCTGACCACTTTGCTCCACGCTCGATCGCGGGCTCGATGAGTACTAGCTCAGGCCCCGCCAATTTCATTGCGACACAACGAAATCGATTCCAGTTCACCGCTTTATCAACCATCTCAGGAGAATTCATGAACACCACCTTCCGTCGCGGCAAGGTCGCCGCGATCGCCGCCGCCTCGACTGTGCTCGTCGCTGGTGTAACCGCCTGCGGTAGCAGCAGCGACAACAGCGGTGGCTCCGGCACCGCGACCACCGGCGGCAACGGTTCGGCGCTGGCGGCTGAGGTTGCGAAGCTGGAGAAGCCGCTGGACAAGTACCCGGTGCCGACTGCCCCGATCAGCAACGTCGCGTCGCTGAAGGGCAAGACCGTGTACTACGTACCGATCACGATGCAGTCGCCCCAGTTCAAGGTCACTCTCGCTTCAGTCACCGCCGCCTTCAAGACGGTGGGGGTGAATGTGCAGTCCTGTGACGGGAAGGGCACGCCCACCGATGTCGCAGCGTGCATTACCCAGGCGACGGACCAGAAGGCAGCTGCGATCATCACCGACGCGATTCCGTACGTGATCGCTGCCAACGCATTCGACGCGGCGCAGAAGGCCGGCATCCCCGTCGTGATCAGCAACCAGGTCTCCAGCGACGACGCCCACCCGGCATCGAAAACCCTGGCCTACATCCCGGCCGGTGGATCGGGAATGCAGGAAGCTCTCGCCAAGTGGGTCACCGTCGACTCCGGGGCCAAGGCGAACATCTTGATCAACCAGGGCACCGACGGTCCTGCTCCGGCGGTCTTCGTGGCGGCTGGCCAGGCCGTGTACAAGAGCCAGTGCCCGAACTGCGTCGTCACGATCAACAAGGTTTCCTCGGCCAACTTCTCTCTCATTCCGTCCTCGACGAGTTCGGCTCTGCTGAAGAACCCCAACGTCAACTACGTGGAGTCGCAGTTCGAGCAGTACCTCCAGCCCACCCAGACCGGTGTGCAACAGGCGGGCCGCACCTCGGACGTCAAGGGGCTGACCGGTTCGGTGCAGCTGGGCGGACTGCAGCAGTTGAAGTCCAAGAACTTCCTTTACGCTGCTGCCGGCCAAGCGTCCTCCTTCCAAGGCTGGGTGGACGCCGATGCCGTGATGCGGCTGGTGCTCGGCGACGAGCTCCCGAGCTACACCATCCCGGTACGCCTGTT
Organism: Branchiibius hedensis; assembly: GCF_900108585.1. Taxonomy (NCBI): domain Bacteria; kingdom Bacillati; phylum Actinomycetota; class Actinomycetes; order Micrococcales; family Dermacoccaceae; genus Branchiibius; species Branchiibius hedensis. The sequence continues at coordinate 3,065,380 of NZ_UESZ01000001.1, read as the reverse complement.
CACCCGTGACACGGTCAACTCGATCACCCTGAGCTCCGCCGCCGAAGAATCTGGGGAGTGGTACGGCCCGACGACCTTCACCGAGGACTTCAAGAAGTTGTGGGGCGTCTCGTGACCGGTTCCGCAGCGGAGACAGCTAGGCTCCACGTCGAGGGTTTGAACATGACGTTCGGGACCTCGCGCGTTCTCAAGGACGTGACGCTGGAAGTCGCGCCCGGGGAGATCCACGGCCTCATCGGGCAAAACGGATCGGGTAAGTCCACGCTGGCCAAGGTGCTGACGGGGCTCTACGACCCGGACTCAGGCACCCGTCTGAGTGTCGACGGGATAGACCTCAGCCTGCCGGTTCGGCCGAGCGAGTCGAGGGCGCGCGGCGTCGCAGTGGTGCACCAGAGCCTGGGCCTCGTCCCCGAGGCAAGCGTCCTGGAGAACATGCGCCTGGGGCGGTTGAAGGGATCGCGATTCCTTCGCAAGATCGACTGGGCGGCGGAACGCGCAGACGCCGAGCGGGTGTTCGAGCGACTGGGTCGGTCGGTGCCGTTGGACGTCCCGGTCGCCACCTTGCGTGAGGACGAACGTGCCACCGTCGCCATCGCCCGAGCTTTGCAGGACGTGCACCCTGGCGAAGGGCTGATCATCTTCGATGAGTCCACTCGCGCGTTAGGGCGCAAGGCGCTCGAGCACTTCTTCGGAATGCTGGATGACATCGTGGCAACGGGCACAGCCTGCTTGTTGATCACCCATCGCCTCGAGGAAATCGTGGACGCCGCCGATCGGGTGACGATCCTGCGCGACGGCCGGGTCATCGAGGGAGGGCGTGCCGTGCGGGGAATGAGCGAAGCCGACCTCACCGCGCTCATGCTCGGCCGGGACCTGATCAACATCGAGAAAACGCCCGCCCCGGACGTGGCAACTGCAGAAGCGGTGCACATCGAGGATCTATCGGGTCGCGGTGTCCAGGGCGTGGGTTTTGCGGTGGCGGCCGGAGAGGTTGTGGGTCTGACCGGATTGGGTGGCTCAGGGTACGACGATGTGCCCTACCTGCTGACCGGTGCGACCCCTGCCGATTCGGGAAGGATCTCGCTTCCCGACGAGACCATCGACGCATCGAAGCTGACACCATCGGCGGCCATCCGAGCAGGTATCGCGCTGGTTCCCGAGGGCCGTGACTACAGCGGTCTGGCGATGGCGATGTCGGTGAGCGAGAACACGACGTTCCCGCAGACCGCCCGACGGTCAAGGAGTTTGCGGCCGTTCAACGCTCGAGATGAGAAGGCACTGGTCAGTGGGTGGATCGAACGCCTAGACGTTCAACCACCCGATCCGCACAAGATCGTCGGGACACTCAGCGGCGGCAATCAGCAGAAGGTTTTGCTCGCCAAATGGCTGGCAACCAAGCCGCAGCTGTTCGTCCTGCACGAACCCACCCAGGCGGTCGACGTCGGCGCCCGACACACCATCGTCGAAACCATCCGCCAGGCAGCAGCCCAAGGCTGCGCCGTGGTCGTGTCCGGTTCGGACGAGAATGAACTGGCCCTGCTGTGCGACCGGATCCTGGTTTTCAGCGAGGGCGAGATTCGTAAGGAACTCGGCGGCGACAGCACGCCCGATGACATCGTCAACGCCATCTACGCCACCGGTTCGCGCACCAAACTGCGGCAGCGGCGACAAGCAAGCTGACCGCGCCGTACCCGCTCTTCATATCCCACTAACTCACTGACGCAAGGAAACTGAGACACATGCCAGTAGTCGACATCAACATCCATCACCTGCCCGAGGATCTGTTCACCAACGAGAAGATGCTCAACGGGTTCCTCGACTCCGCTCCTCGCGGTTTCGGTGAGATTGCCCGAGTGATCGAGATGGACTCGGGCAAGAAGCAACTGATCCTGGAGAAGCCGGCCGGTTATCAGAACCTCAACTACGTCGAGGGTGACTACTCGGCCGAGGCCAAACTCGCCGCCATGGATGAGGCCGGTGTGGATTACGGGATCATGCGCGTGCCGGTCTGGCAGGAATGGTTGGGGCTCGAGACCTGCCGGGCGGTCAACGACAACGCCTTCGAGATCGTCAAACGCTCGGAGGGCCGGTTGTTCTCCACCGCGTGCGTGCCGCCGTGGGGTGGCAAGGAGAACATCTACGAGCTCGAGCGCTGCGTGAACGAGCTGGGCGCCGTCGGTGTCCAACTGGCCTGTCACTACGGGCAGCTCTACCTCGACGACGAGGTCTTCGAGCCCTACCTGAAGGTCATCGAGAAGCTCGACATCCCGGTGATCGCGCACCACACGCCGCTGCCGGTGGAGTGGAAGTCGGTCATCGACTACACCAACCTGCGCCGTGAGTACGGTCGGATCATCGACCAGGGCGTCGCCGTGGGCCGCGAACTGTTCAGCGGCATGTTCGACCGGATGCCCGGACTGCGGTTCATTCACACGATGTTCGGCGGCAACTGGTTCGCTAACGCGGCGTTGCTCACCCCGCACGGATCCAACAAGAAGGAGGCCATGCAGCGCCTCGATCCGACCAGCGGCAAGAAGATCCAGGAGTACCTGGAGCGCAACATCTACTTCGACATGACCCACCCACACTCGTGGGGCAAGGACCAAGTTGAGTGCGCGATCAAGGTCAGCGGGGCCGACCACTACCTGTTCGGTTCGTCCTTCCCGGTCTTCTACGGCTGGATGAGCCAGGGCGTCAGTTTCATCCAGCACGAGTTGGACATCAGCGATGCTGATCGCGACCTGCTGCTCTACGGCAACGCCAAACGGCTGTTCAATCTGCCCATCTGAGCCCAGAACAACAAAGGAGGAGGTTGAGGTGACGCATCAGTCCCAGGGCGAGGACATCGACGGATTCTTCACGACCGCGCGCACCAGCGGGCGGGACACCGCCGTGGAGCTTCCGACCGATGGATACCAGAACTACCTGTTCGACCTGGACGACCCGCAGGTGGCCGCATATCGCGGAATGACTTACGAGGAGTTCACTCGCGACCGGCAGTCCGCCCAATTCCTTCGCGACCTGCTGGACTACTGGGATTCCCAGCTGGCCGAACCGTTCGTCGGGATCACCACGGACGGCTCGGTCCGCGGGGGTGTTTACGGGTCGGCCGGTGAGTACGACGGGTCCGACCAGGCAGCGCGAGCGGCCGCCCGCACTGCACTCACCGTGCTGGACGACGGGGTGCGGGAGCGGTTCGAGCATCCGATCGACGCGCAGGAATGGCGCTCGTGGAGCAACCCGGAGTTCGTTTTTCACCGCAACGGATTGCGGCTCGAGGACCTGCCCGGTGACCAGGTTGACGCCATCCTGGCGATGGTCCAGGCCAGTCTCAGCCCCGCGGGCTACGAGCGCGTCATCGGCGCGATGGACCTCAACGGGTACCTGGGCGAACTGACCGGGCTGCCGACCATCATGAACAACCGCAGCTACTGGGTCTCGCTGTTCGGCGACCCGACTGGGGAAAATCCCTGGGGTTGGCAGCTTTTCGGCCATCACGTCGCGGTCAACTGCATCTGGGTCGGCGGTCGGTGCGTCATCGCCCCGGTCTTCATCGGGGCCGAGCCGGCGCTGTCCGACGTCTACCCTCCGCTCTTCGCGGCGCGGGAGCAGACAGCGATCGAGCTGGCGTCCTCGCTGACCCCGCAGCAGCGTGCACGGGCCGTGGTTTACAACTCGGTCCTTGATCCCGCGATGCCAGAGGGTCGGCTGCATCCGGCCGACGAGCGCCACGTTGGGGGAGCCTTCCGGGACAACCGGGTGGTGCCGTACGAAGGCATCCCGGCAGGGGAACTGACGAGCGAGCAGCAGGCGCTGCTACGCAGCATCGTCGAGGATTTCCAACTACTCCTACCGGAGGATCAGCGCGCGCTCACCATGGCCGACTACGACGCCCAGCTGGGTGACACGTGGTTCAGCTGGTACGGCGCCACTGACGGGTCACAACCGTTCTATCTGCGGATCCAGAGCCCCGTCGTACTTGCCGAACTCGACCATCACGCGGGGGTATGGCTCACCAACCGACTCCCGGCGAGGTTCCACGTGCACACCACGCTGCGCCTTCCGAACGGCAACGACTACGGGCGTGCCTACCTGGCGGAATGGGATGAACAGCATGACCGCCGATGATTCGTATACGATCCTGCACAGCGATCGCCGAAACGAGGAAGCCATGACGGGAACCGGCTCTGCGGGCCTCCCGCCGCACCTGCGGGAGCGACTCGAACGTGCACCGGTCGCTGGCCTGTCAGCGCAGTTGCGCAAGCGGGGACTCAACAACGTCGTCATCGAAGGCGTTCGCCCGCTGGTGCCCGGTCAGAAGCTGGTCGGCACTGCACGGACGCTGCGGTTCGTCCCGAACCGAGAAGACCTGTTCGACACCCACGGGGGTGGATACAACGCACAGAAGCAAGTGTTCGACTCCGTGGCCACCGGAGAGGTCATCGTGATCGAGGCGCGCGGTGACGTCACGTCGGCCACCCTGGGAGACGTGCTGGCCACCCGCGCGCAGGTCCGCGGAGCTGCTGGCATCGTCACCGATGGCGGTGTGCGCGACGCGAGTACTGTCGCCGGCCTTCCGATCCCGGTCTACTGCGCGGGCAACCACCCGGCGGTGCTGGGTCGCCGGCACGTGCCGTGGGAAGGCGGCGGCACGGTCGCCTGTGGTGGGACGACCGTGCAACCGGGTGACGTGATCGTCGGCGATGACGACGGCGTCATCGTGATCCCACCCGCGCTGGCCGACGAAGTCGTCGACGCCACGCTGGCCCAGGAAGACGAAGACGCCTGGATTGCAGAACGGGTCGCCGAAGGCAACCCCATCGACGGACTGTTCCCGATGAATGCCGAGTGGAGAGGCAGGTACGCCCAATGGCGCGAAGCGCAGTGAGCGGTGCTGCGGCACAGACGAAGTCGCAGCGTGCCTACGAATGGATCCGCGAACGTATCGTCAACCAGCACTTCACGCCCGGCTACCGATTGGTCCTGGGGACGATCGCTGCTGAGCTCGACATGAGCATGGTGCCGGTCCGCGAAGCGGTGCGACAGCTCGAGGCGGAAGGGCTGGTGACGTTCGAACCCAACGTCGGGGCGCGGGTCGCAATGATCGATGACACCGAATACCGCTACGCGATGCAGGCGGTGACGATCCTGGAGAGCGCGGCCACGGCGCTGGCGGCCCGCAGCCTGACGGTCGACGATCTGCGCCGCGCACGCTCCATCAACGAGTTGATGGTGGAGAGCCTCGACCGGTTCGATCCTCGGATCTTCAGCACGTTGAACCAAGAGTTCCACGCGATTCTCTATTCCAAGTGCACCAACCCGCGGCTGCTGGAGATCCTGAACACGGAGTGGGCCCGCCTGGGACACATGCGTGACTCGATCTTCGCGTTCGTCCCCGAGCGCTCGCGGGAATCGGTGCGCGAGCACGAGGACATTGTCGCGCTGATCGAACGCGGCGCGAGCCTGCACGACATCGAAGAGGCGGTCCGCCTCCACCGCAGCGGCACGCTGCGGGCCTACATGACTCACGAGCATCCGGGGGAAACCCTCGGTCAGCTCATCATCTGACCTCCCGATCCACCGAATCCAGGCGCACCCGTCAAGTGCGGCTGGCGGATCCGCACACCCCGCAACACCTCGCGTCAGCCGGTGCTGCCCAGAAAGAAGGCCCCATGCTTCCCGCCCAGACGATCACCGCGATCGCCGACGAACTGGCAGACGCGACACACACCCGCGGAACGGTGGCCAGGATCACCCAGCGCTATCCCGAAGCGACAGTTGATGATTCATACGCGATCCAGAGTGTCTGGCGCGACCGCAACCTCGCCCAAGGCCGGCGCCTGGTCGGACGCAAGATCGGTCTGACCTCGCGGGCGATGCAGCAGGCGACCGGGATCAGTGAACCCGATTACGGCGTGATCTTCGAGGACACCGTCCATGAGAACGGGGCGCAGCTGCGCCACGCCGACTTCACCAACGTACGGGTGGAGGTAGAGCTCGCGTTCGTGCTCGGCAGCTCGCTGAAGGGGCCGAACTGCACGGTGTTCGACGTGCTGCGCGCGACGGAATACGTGACCCCGGCGTTGGAGATCCTGGACTCTCACGTTGAACTCGAGGGCCGGACCATCGTCGACACGATCGCCGACAACGCGGCGTACGGCGCGATGGTGCTCGGCGGCCGACCGGTCCGACCTGACGCGATCGATCTGCGCTGGATCTCCGCCCTGCTCTACCGGAACGCCGTCATCGAGGAGACCGGGGTCGCGGCCGGCGTGCTCAACCATCCCGCCTCCGGGGTGGCGTGGTTGGCCAACAAACTGCACCAACACGACACCTCGCTGGACGCTGGCGAGATCATCCTCGCAGGTTCCTTCACGCGTCCCGTGTGGATCAGTGCGGGTGACTCGGTGCTGTGTGATTACGGCGAAATGGGAACGGTGACATGCCAATTCGACTGACGCCGACGTTGCGGAGCCGACTCGAGTCGGCGCACCGACCCCTGGCCGGAATGTGGGTCTGCTCTGCGAGTCCGCTCGTCGCCGAGATTTGCGCCGGCAGCGGTCTCGACTGGTTGCTGATCGATATGGAGCACGGTCCCAATGGCCTCGGATCGGTGCTCGCGCAACTGCAGGCGGTTGCCGCCTATCCGATCACTCCGGTCGTCCGGGTGCCATCAGACGACTCGACCGTCATCAAGCAGGTGCTCGATCTGGGCGCCCAGTCCATCCTGGTCCCGATGGTGTCTTCCGCGGAACATGCGGCGAATGTGGTTGCGGCAGCGCACTATCCGCCGCTTGGCCGCCGTGGCGTCGGATCAGCGCTGGCACGATCCGCCCGGTGGAACCGGATTCCCGACTACCTGACCTCGGCGGCTGATCACGTGTCGGTCTTTGTGCAGATCGAGTCGGTGGAGGGAGTCGAGGCGGCCGCTGAAATCGCCGCAGTGTCAGGCGTGGACGGAGTGTTTGTCGGTCCGTCAGACCTGGCTGCATCCATGGGTCTGCTTGGTCGGCAGACTCACCCCGACGTTGTGAGCGCTGTGCGTACGACGTTCGCAGCCGTCCGCAGTGCCGGAAAACCTGTGGGGGTGAACGCTTTTGATCCGGCGACGGCGCGTGCCTACCTGGCCGATGGTGCCGCGTTCGTCCTGGTCGGAGCCGACGTCGCGATGCTGGCCCGCGGTTCCGAACAGTTGGTCGCTGACTTTGCTGGTACCTCACCCGGCTTCAGAGAAAGCTACTGACTATCTGCTGCCGGCGCGGCGACGGTCCTAGACCGTGAGCAGGATCTTGCCGATGTGCTGCGACTCCTGAAGGGCGCGGTGCGCCCGAGCCGCATCTTCCAGCGGGAAGGTCTCGGACACGATCGGGCGGATCTTCCCCTGCGCGATCAACGGCCAGACGTGCTCGCGAACCTCGCCGACGATGGCTGCCTTCTGCGCCAGGCTGCGTGAACGCAGACTGGTCGCGGCGACCGTGCCCCGCTTGACCAGCAACTGGTTGATGTCGAGCTCGGCTTTGGTGCCGCCCTGCAGGCCGATGATCACCAGGCGACCGCCGTCGGCGAGGGCGGTGACGTTGCGGGACAGGTATTTCGCGCCGATGACGTCCAGGATGACGTCGGCGCCACCGGCCTCCTGGATGACCTCGACGAAGTCCTGCTCGCGGTAGTTGATCAGGATGTCCGCGCCCAGCGCGGCGCACGCGTCGAGCTTCTCCTGGGACCCGGCGGTGACCGCAATCCGCGCGCCGAGTTGCCCCGCGATCTGGATGGCCATCGTGCCGATCCCGCTGGAGCCACCGTGCTGCAGGAACAGATCGCCGGTCTTCAGATGGGCCGTCATCACGATGTTCGACCAGACCGTGCAGGCGACCTCCGGCAGCGCGGCGGCGTCCTGCAGGCTGACGCCCGCCGGGACCGGTAGCACCTGGCCGGCCGGGACGACGACCTGCTGCGCGTACCCCCCGCCGGCAAGGAGCGCACACACTTCGTCGCCGATGACCCACCCTGCCGCGGCCTCGCCGACCGCGGTGATGGTGCCGCTTACCTCGAGCCCGGGCACCTCCGAGATGCCCGGCGGAGGCGGGTAGAAGCCCTGTCGCTGCATCAGATCCGCTCGGTTGACGCCCGCCGCGGCCACCTCGATGAGAACCTCACCCGGCCCAGGGGTCAGGTCGGGCACCTCACTGACCGTGAGTACGTCTTCGTCACCGAATTCCGGAATCGTGATCGCGCGCATATTTCGAGACTACGTGGGTGAGCGACGCCCCAGGCGACGGGACAGGTCTGCTGCCGATCGGCGTACGTCGATCGCTGCCTTCTCGGGGTCACTCACCTGACCGACGGGATAGGTGAGCGCGATCCCGGCTACGGGGAAGTCGTTGTGGTCGAGCACGGCGGCCGCTACGGACGCGAAACCAGCTGTGACAGAGTCGCTTTCGATCGCAATTCCACGCTGTCTCACCCCGGACAGGAGGCTGCGCAGCTGCGTCAGCGAGGTTGGTCCGAGCCCGTTGCGTTGCGCGAACGAGTCGCGGTCGGGGTACAGCGCACGCACCTGCGCGGCCGGCAGGGCTGCCAGCATCGCCAACCCGGAGGCGGTGACCGTCGCCGGCAACCGGACGCCGACGTCGGTGACCAGGGAGGGTCGTCGAGGCGCACGTTCCTCGATGACGTAGAGCACGTCGCGGCCGTGCAGGACGGCGAGGTGCGCGTTGTGCGTGGTGGCGTCGACCAGGCGGGTCAGGATCGGTCGGGCGATGCGCTGCAGCGGGGCCTGCCGGCTGTAGGCCGAGCCGAGTTCGAACGCGGCGACTCCCAGCCCCCACCGGCGGTCCTCGTCGAGATGGACGACGAAGCCGGTCTCCTTCAGGACGGTGAGGACGCGATAGGTGGACGAGCGCGGTAGGTCCAGCGCTCGCGCGATGGCGGCAGCGGGGAGGGGCTCGGCACGTCGGGCGAGCAGCTGCAGGACAGCGATCGCGTGCGCGGCGGCGGGTGCGGCCATGATCGGACTGTCTCACATATGAGACAACTCTGGGCGGCAGGGGGTGGGTTTTGCCTAACGCGGCCGCTGCAATAGAAGACATGAGCCTCGTGGATACCCAGATCGTGACCGTCGGCGTCGGACCGGTGAGCCGGGACGATGTCGTCGCGGTGGCCCGACACGACGCCCGCGTGGAGATCGGCGACGACGCGCTGAGCGCCATGGCCGACAGTCGCGCCGTGATCGAGCGCCTCGCCGACGACACCGTGCCGCACTACGGCGTCTCGACCGGATTTGGCGCTCTGGCCACGCGACACATCCCGTTGGATGACCGCAAGCAGTTGCAGCGCAGTCTGATCCGGTCGCACGCGGCGGGCAACGGGCCGGAGGTCGAGCGCGAGGTCGTCCGCGCCACCATGCTGCTGCGCCTGTCCACCCTCGCCACCGGCCGCACGGGCGTCCGTCCGGTCGTCGCGCAGACCTACGCCGCGCTGCTGAACGCCGGCATCACGCCGGTCGTGCACGAGTACGGCTCCCTCGGCTGCTCCGGTGACCTCGCGCCGCTGGCCCACTGCGCGCTCGCGGTGATGGGGGAGGGCGTCGTGCGTGACGCGTCGGGCACCCGGCGGGACACCGCCGATGCCCTGCGCGAGGCCGGCATCGAGCCGGTCGAGCTCGCCGAGAAGGAGGGCCTGGCGCTGATCAACGGCACGGACGGCATGCTCGGCCAGCTCAGCCTCGCACTGCATGACCTGGCCCGGCTCGTCACGACTGCTGACATCACCGCCGCGATGTCGGTCGAGGCGCTGATGGGCACCGACAACGTCTTCGCCGCGGACCTGCAGGCACTGCGTCCGCAGCTGGGTCAGGGTGCGAGTGCAGAGAACATGCGAAAGGTCCTGAGCGACAGCAAGATCCGCGAGTCACACCGCCTGACCGATGAGTGCCCGCGGGTGCAGGACGCCTACTCCCTGCGCTGCGCGCCCCAGGTCGCCGGTGCGGTACGGGACACGATGGCGCACGCTGCGCTCATCGCGGACCGCGAACTCGCCTCTGCTGTAGACAATCCCGTCGTCACGCTCGACGGTCGCGTCGAATCGAACGGCAACTTCCACGGTGCGCCGGTTGCCTACGTGCTGGACTTCCTGGCGATTGCCGCCGCCGACCTGGCGTCGATGAGCGAGCGACGGACCGACCGCTTCCTGGACGTCTCGCGCAACCACGGCCTGCCGGCCTTCCTCGCGGACGACCCCGGGGTGGACTCCGGGCTAATGATCGCCCAATACACCCAGGCAGCAATCGTGTCCGAGCTCAAGCGCCTGGCAAACCCGGCGAGTGTCGACTCCATCCCGAGCAGTGCCATGCAGGAGGACCACGTCTCCATGGGCTGGTCGGCCGCGCGCAAACTGCGCCGGGCAGTCGACGGCCTGAGCCGCGTCCTGGCCATCGAGTGCCTCACGGCATCCCGCGGCCAACAGTTGCGGGCGCCGCTCACCCCGGCACCGGCGACGGGCGCGGTCAGCCAGGCACTCGGCGTACCTGCGGGTCCGGACCGGTTCCTGGCCCCGGACATCGAAACTGCAGTTGAACTCGTGCAATCCGGGGGCGTCGTCGATGCCGCCGAAGCCCACACCGGACCGCTGAACTGAAGGAGATCACCATGGAAGGCGCACGCCCCGTCCGCGCACCGCGCGGCACCACCCTGACCGCGCAGTCGTGGCAGACCGAAGCCCCGATGCGGATGCTGATGAACAACCTCGACCCCGAGGTGGCCGAGCGACCGGACGACCTGGTCGTCTACGGCGGCACCGGTCGGGCCGCGCGTGACTGGCGTTCCTTCGACGCCATCGTGCGAACCCTGCAGGGCCTGAAGCAGGACGAGACGCTGCTGGTGCAGTCCGGCCGCCCGGTCGGGGTCATGCAGACCCACGAATGGGCGCCGCGCGTGCTCATCGCGAATTCGAATCTCGTTCCGGACTGGGCGAATTGGCCCGAATTCCGCCGGTTGGAGCACCTCGGTCTGACGATGTACGGACAGATGACCGCGGGGTCCTGGATCTACATCGGCACCCAGGGCATCGTGCAGGGCACCTACGAGACGTTCGCGGCGGTCGCGGAGAAGCGCTTCGGTGGGACGCTCGCGGGCACTCTCACGTTGACCGGTGGTTGTGGTGGCATGGGCGGTGCGCAGCCGCTGGCCGTGACGCTGAACGACGGTGCCTGCCTGATCGTCGACGTCGACGAATCGCGGCTGCGGCGCCGGGTCAAGGACCGCTACCTCGACGAGGTCGCTTCGGACTTGGACGACGCGATCGAGAAGGCCGTGGCGGCGCGCACGCAGCGCCGGGCCTGGTCGGTCGGTGTGGTCGGCAACGCGGCTGAGATCTTCCCGGAGCTGTTGCGCCGTGGGGTGCCGATCGACATCGTGACCGACCAGACCAGTGCGCACGACCCGTTGTCCTACCTGCCCGAGGGCATCGACCTGGAGGACTGGAGCGAGTACGCCGAGAAGAAGCCGGCCGAATTCACCGACCGTGCCCGTGCGTCGATGGCCAAGCAGGTCCAGGCGATGGTGGAGTTCCAGGACGCCGGCGCCGAGGTCTTCGACTACGGAAACTCGATCCGCGACGAAGCCCGCCAGGGTGGTTACGAGCGGGCCTTCGAATTCCCCGGTTTCGTCCCTGCCTACATCCGGCCGCTCTTCTGCGAGGGCAAGGGCCCGTTCCGCTGGGCGGCGCTGTCGGGTGACCCCAAGGACATCTACGCGACCGACAAGGCCGTGATGGACCTCTTCCCGGACAACGACCGGTTGCAGAAGTGGATGCGTGGCGCCAAGGAGAAGATCGCCTTCCAGGGTCTGCCCGCCCGGATCTGTTGGCTGGGTTACGGCGAGCGGGACAAGGCCGGTCTGGCCATCAACGACCTGGTGGCCCGTGGTGAGGTCAGCGCGCCGATCGTGATCGGCCGCGACCACCTGGATTGTGGTTCGGTGGCCTCGCCGTACCGGGAGACTGAGTCGATGCTCGACGGCTCGGACGCGATCTCGGACTGGCCGCTGCTGAACGCGATGGTCAACACCGCCTCGGGTGCGACCTGGGTGTCCATCCACCATGGCGGCGGTGTCGGCATCGGCCGCTCGCAGCACGCCGGTCAGGTGTCTGTCGCGGACGGAACCCCGTTGGCCGCGCAGAAGTTGGCCCGGGTGCTCACCAACGACCCGGGGATGGGTGTCATCCGGCACGTCGACGCCGGCTACGACATCGCCGAGAACGTTGCGGCAGACAAGGGCGTTCGCATCCCGATGCGCGAAGGCGTCTGATGACGTTCGCCGCCCTCTGGTCGTCCATTCTGGAGGTGGGCCGCGCCCCGTCCGGTGGCTATCGCCGGTTCGCCTGGACCCGCGAAGACCACACGCTGCGTGAGTGGTTCGCCGGCGAGGCTGCTTCCCGTGGGCTTTCGCTCACCGAAGACAGGGCCGGCAACCAGTGGGCGTGGTGGGGATCGCCCGGGCGAGGCGACGGTGTGGTGCTCGGCTCGCACCTGGACTCGGTGCCGGACGGCGGAGCGTACGACGGCCCGCTGGGTGTCGTGTCGTCGTTCGCGGCCGTGGACCAAGCCCGGGCCGACGGTTTCGAGCCCGGGAAGCCGGTCGCCATCGTCAACTTCGGTGACGAGGAAGGTGCCCGGTTCGGGGTGGCCTGTGCGGGCTCACGCATCATCACCGGTGCGATGACCGCAGCGCAGGCGGCGGGCCTGTCGGACTCCGACGGCGTCAGCATGGCGACGGCCCGACGGAAGGCGGGCGTACTCAGCGATATCGGACCCGACCCCGAAACCCTCTCCCGCATCGGCTGTTTCGTGGAACTGCACGTCGAGCAAGGCCGTGCCCTGGTCTTCGAGGACGCCGTCGTCGGGGTGGGTACGTCGATCTGGCCGCACGGTCGGTGGCGCATCTCAGTGCCGGGCCGGGCCAATCACGCAGGCACCACGGCTCTGGTCGATCGGGACGATGCGCTCCTCAAGGCCGCGGCGCTGGTCCAAGCGGCGCGCTCGGCGGCTGAGTCGAACGGGTGCGTCGCCACGGTCGGACGGTTGGACGTCCAGCCCGGCGGGGTCAACGCGATCGCCGAACACGTTGACGTGTGGCTGGATGCCCGCGGCGCGTCCGCTGCATCAGTGACGGCGTGCGTTGCTCAACTTGAGGCGGACGCACAGGCGCTGGGGGCGACCCTGCACCGCATGTCCTGGACCGACGACACCCCGTTCGATCCAGCGCTGGCGACGCGCCTGTCCCAGTTGCTCGGGGCGCCGATGCTGTCGACCGGAGCCGGCCACGACGCCGGGATCCTGGCGAATGCGGGCATTCCGACCGCGATGCTCTTCGTGCGCAACCCGACCGGTGTGTCGCACGCACCCGATGAATTCGCGTCCGAAGAGGACTGTCTCGCAGGAGTTTCCGCGTTGACCCGGGTGCTGAAGGACCTCGCCGCATGACCTCGTACTGGGCGTCGAGGGCCTGGCTTGCGGACGGTATCCGTGAGCGGGTGACCTTCGAAGTGTCAGAAGGCGTCTTCACCGCGATCACCCCGGAGAGCGATTCGGGCGACGCCTACCTGTTGCCCGGTCTGGTGCTGCCCGGCTTTGCCAACGACCACAGCCACGCCTTCCACCGGGCACTGCGCGGTCGCACCCATGCCGACGGTGGCACCTTCTGGACGTGGCGTACGGCGATGTATTCGATTGCTGCCCAGTTGGATCCGGACTCCTACTACCAGCTGGCCCGTGCGACGTATGCCGAGATGGTGTTGGCGGGGTACACCTCGGTCAGCGAGTTCCACTATCTGCACCACGGGCCGGATGGCGCGCCGTACGCCGATCCGAACGCCATGGGGCAGGCGCTGATCCAGGCGGCGCAGGACGCCGGGATCTCCATCACGCTGCTCGACACGTGCTATCTGCACGGTGGTCTCGGCCCAGCTGGTTACCTCGAACTGGACCACGTGCAAACGCGATTCGCCGACGCGAATGTGTCCGCGTGGGCGGAGCGGGTCAGCCAGCTGAAGTCAGATGATGGCGTGTCGATCGGGACGGCGGTGCATTCCGTCCGCGCGGTGACGCCTGCGGAACTGGCTGAGTTGCGGCAGCACGCTCCGCACGTCCAGCAGGGCACTAACGCTCACCACATCCACTTGTCGGAGCAGCCGGCCGAGAACGACGCGACGTTGGCCCACTTCGGGCGCACGCCTACCCAACTTCTCGCGGACGCGGGACTGGTCGATGCCGATCTCACGGCCGTGCACGCGACGCACCTGACCGAGGAGGACATTGCACTGTTGGGTGGGGCAGGCACGACAGCATGTTTCTGCCCGACGACCGAGCGCGATCTTGCTGACGGCATCGGACCCGCGCCGGAGTTGGTGGCCGCAGGCGCACGACTCAGCCTGGGTTCGGACCAGCACGCGGTGATCGATCCGTTCGAAGAGATCCGCGGACTGGAGATGAACGAGCGGTTGCGTAGTCTGCGCCGCGGGACCTTCACTCCGATGCAGTTGCTCGACGCTGCAACGACCGGCGCGACCTTCCGTGGCTGGCAACACTGCGGGCCGCTTCAGGTGGGCAACCTGGCGAATCTTGTTGCTGTCCGGACGGGTTCGCCTCGCACGGCAGGCTGCTCGGACGAGCAGCTCATCTTCGGTGCCACCGCAGCTGACGTCGACACGGTCGTGGTCCGCGGCGAGATCAAGGTCGCTGACGGGCAACACGTCCTCGGCGACGTCGGGCAGTTGCTGGCCGACGCGATCGGCCCGCTATGGGACTAGATCCGTCAGGCGACAGCGAGCACTGTCGCAACAACGCCGAGCAGCGGCGGCGTGAGTTGGATCAGCGCAGCTTTCGCTTTCGAGGGGGAACTGAGCAGCAGCACCAGTCCCGCTGCCACCATCGATCCGGCGCCGGCAAGGATCAGCGCCACAGCGATGCCCTGGTCGCCAACCAACCAGATCACCGCGCCGACCGCCGCCACGATCGCCAGGAAGAGGTTGTAAAACCCCTGGTTGTAGGCCAGCTCGCGGGTCTGTTCGGCCTGGGCCTGACTGAGTCCGAACGTGGCGCGGGTGCGGGCCGAAGTCCAGGTGAGCGACTCCATGGTGAAGATGTAGACATGCAGCAGTACGGCGACTGCCACGGCGATCAGCGCCACGATCCGCATACCGACCAGCCTAGGGGGCAGGTATGAGCACCCTCATCCACGACATCGGGGAGTTGTTCGCCGCCGACGGGATCCGGCAGGATGCTGCGGTCGTCGTCGATGACGGTCGCATTGCCTGGATCGGCGACTCGGCTGACGCGCCCGCAGCCGACAGGGCCGTCGATGTCGGCGGCCGCGCCGTCATCCCCGCCTTCGTCGACAGCCACACCCACCTGATCTTCGCCGGTGATCGGTCCGCCGAGTTCGCAGCCCGGATGACTGGTACGCCGTACGACGGGGGCGGAATCGCCGTCACTCGTGCGGCCACCGTCGGCGCCAGCAACGACGAACTGCGAGCGCTGCTGGCCGGGCGGATCGAAGAGTCCCGTGCCCAGGGGACGGGCACGATCGAGATCAAGTCCGGCTATGGCTTGTCGGTCGAGCAGGAAGCGCGGCTCCTGCGCATCGCGCGCGAGTTCACCGATGAGACAACCTATTTGGGTGCACATGTGGTGCCTCCGGAGACGGGTCGGGACGAGTATGTGCGGTTGGTGACGGGCGAGATGCTCGCCGCGTGCGCGCCGTACGCCAAATGGATCGACGTCTTCTGTGAGCCGCACAGTGCACACGCCTTCGACGGCGACGAGGCACGGGAAGTTCTGACCGCCGGCCGGGTCGCGGGTCTGGGTCTGCGGGTGCACGGTGGCCAACTGGGGTACGGGCCGGGGGTGCAGCTGGCGGTAGAACTGGGTGCGGCCAGTGTCGATCACTGCACGTATCTGAGCGATGAAGACGTCGCGGCGTTGGCCGGGAGCGACACGGTCGCCACTCTGTTGCCGGGGGTGGAGTTCAGCACCCGGTCGCCCTATCCGGACGCGCGCCGCCTGATCGACGCGGGTGTCCAGCTGGCGCTGGCCACGGACTGCAACCCGGGCACCTGCTACTCCAACTCGATGCCGTTCATGATCGCGGTGGCGGTGCGCGAGATGGGGATGACGCCGCACGAAGCGCTCTCGGCGGCCACAGCGGGGGCGGCAAAAAGCCTGCAGCGCAACGATATCGGCACTATCGCGGTCGGTCAGGCGGCGGACGTGACGGTCCTGGACGCGCCGACGTACCTGCATCTGGCCTATCGGCCAGGCGTCCCGATCGCCCGTCGTCTGACGCTCTGCTCAGCCTCAGTGGGCTGCGCTGAAAGTCCTGGACGAGGTGCTCCGCCCCTGACCAGGACCTTCACGCATCCCAAGCGTTAAACAATCTGGCGCGCAGCGCATTAGCCCTCTAAAACGCGAGAACTTCGATGTGACACCGCGGCCCGGTCGCTCGTGCGATGCGCGCGTCCGCTGTGAGGAAAGTGCAGTCAAGAAGCTCGGCGAGCGCAACGTACGAAGCGTCGTACGTGGATAGGTTGCTCCGCAGTTCCCAGCACCGCTGAAGGAGCGGGAGGTGGTCTGCGCGGTCAACAGGTAGATCGTGAAGGTCTGTGATCGCGGCTGCTGCGCGCTCGGGGTCGAGTTTCCCGGCGAGCGTGAGTCCGCGCCATGCGGACGTGACCTCGATGTCGACCAGGGCTGGGGCAGCGAGGTCTTCACCTGTCAACCGGGAGCGGACCCGGACACCGGCTTCATTGTCCGAACCCAACGCGACTGCTAGGACAGGTGCGTCAACGACCAGCACGCCCAGTCCGAACTGCGCTGGCAGCGTCGTCGAGATCGAACGAGCCCCCCGTCCGGCGTGCGGCGCGTTCCAGGACCTCGTTGATCGTGGGTCGAGACGCCTCCTCGATCAGCTTGGTGCGCAGGTATTCCTGAAGCGACTGGTGCGCGTCAGCGGCACGTTGACGCAACACCGCGTGGGTTTCTTCGGGGACGTTTTTGATCTGGACGCTGGGCACGAGTCCAGTGTGACACGATTGGCGCCATTATGGCGCCAATCGTGTCACGGGACGGGAGCGGGCCAGGTGTTGCGCGGCGGTTCAACTCCGTCGTACGCTCGAGATAGAACGAAACCGTTTCGTTCTATCGGAGCGGTCGAGAGATCGGCTGGGAAGGGAAATGGCGGTGGGTAGCGAGCAAGGTCCGGCGGTTGCGAATCGTCCTCGGGTCGAGGGTGATCGCGAAGCGGAGATCTTCCAGGGAGTCCTGGAGGTGTTGATCGAGCTGGGTTACGACCGGCTCACGTTCGACGCCGTCGCTAGTCACGTCCGGGCCAGCAAGGCCACGTTGTATCGCAAGTGGCCAACGAAGGCCGAGTTGGTGGTTGCCGCCGTCGAACACCTCAAGTCCTCGTCACAAGAGCACGGGCAGATCCCCGACACCGGCAGTCTCGAGGGCGATTTCACCGTCGAGTTCTGTGAGGCTCCGGACTACAACGAAAGCAGTTCGCAGGTTTTCCGATCCATCGTGCCCGCGTTGCACCGGGATCCGGAGCTGACCCGCCTGTTCAACGAGCGCTTCATCGCACCGCGCCGTGCGCTGATCCGGGACGCAATGGAGCGAGCCCAAGCGCGCGGCGAGATCGGCGCTTCGGCCGACCTCGACGTACTGGCCGCAATCGTTCCGGCCGCCATCACGCTGGAAGTGATGACGTCGGGCGAAGCACCAACCCCCCAATTCATCCAGACCGTTATCCGTGAGGTTTTTCTGCCTGCGTGCCGGGCGTCCATCGAGTCCTGACGCCACCCACGACTGAGTCCGGCGACGTTGCCGGGCGGCCCTTGGGGCCACCACAACACCAACCCCTGTCCTAGCTGTCGGCTGCCCACTTCCGGGTACGTCGAGCGATCGCCCCTGCCCGATTGCGGGCGCTGAGAAAGGAAAGCCATGTCCACTTCGGTTGTCGAAGAGAAGGACGAGGAGCGCGACACTCCTCGTCACACAAACCTGACCGTGGCGCTCATCGTGATCGCGATGGCCCAACTGATGATCGTGCTGGACGCCACGATCGTGAACATCGCCACCCCACACATCCTGACCGCGCTGGACTTCACCCAATCCAGCGTCCAGTGGGTCGTCACTGCGTACGCATTGTCCTTCGGCAGCCTGCTGCTCCTCGGTGGTCGGCTGGGCGACTTGTTCGGTCGACGGCGGATGTTCGTCATCGGTGTCGTCGTCTTCGCCGCCGCCTCGCTGATCGGCGGTCTGGCCCCGAACGGTGCTCTCCTGCTCGCCGCCCGGGCGTTGCAGGGAGCAGGCGCAGCGTTGGCCTCACCCGCGGCACTGGCCCTGATCAACACCACCTTCCCGGCGGGTAAGGAGCGCAACCGGGCGATGGCCGTCTACGCGGCGATGTCCGGCGCCGGCGCCGCTGTTGGCCTCATCCTCGGCGGAATCTTGACCGAATGGGACTGGCGTTGGACGTTTTTCATCAACGTACCGCTCGGCCTGATCGTCGCCCTCCTGGCGCCGCGCGTCCTGGTCGAGTCCGAAGGTAACGACGGATCGCTGGACATCTGGGGTGCGGTTGCCGCGACGGTCGGCCTGTTCGGGATCGTCTATGGTCTGTCCCACGCGGGTCAGCAGGGCGCGTCCTGGGGTGATTTCGAGACGATCTTCCCGCTCATCGGCGGACTGGTCGTCCTCGCGATCTTCGTGCTGATCGAGAACCGGGTGAAACACCCGCTGTTGCCGATGCGAATCCTGGCCGACCGCACCCGCGGAGTCTCACTCTTCGTGATGCTCATCGTGGGCGCGGCGATGTTCTCGATGTTCTTCTTCCTCGGTCTCTACATCCAACAGGTGCTCGGTTACTCACCGATCAAGTCCGGCTTCGCCTTCCTACCGTTCAGCGTCGGGATCGTGGCTGCGGCTGGCCTTGCGTCCAACCTGGCCGGCCGGGTTGACCCCCGCTGGCTCGCCGGCGCCGGTGGCATCCTGACCACCGTGTCACTGTGGGGCATGACGCACCTGACCGTCGATAGCACGTACGCCGCGCATCTCCTCCCGTGGATCACGATCATGGGATTCGGGATGGGTTTCATCTTCATCCCGCTGACGCTGACTGCGACCGCGGGCGTCGATCAGAACGACTCTGGTGCGGCCGCATCCAGCCTGAACACCGCCCAGCAGATCGGTGGTGCGGTCGGAATCGCCGCTCTGACGACGGTGTTCACCCACTTCGCGACCCAGCGCGGTGTCGAGTTGGCGGCCGCTGGCAAGGCAGCAATGGCCAAGGCAGCGGCGGCCGGGCAGACGCCCACCCAGGAACAGATCGCCGCAGCCACCCACCAGATCCAACTGCAGGCGCAGACCTATGGCTCGACGCACGCCTTCTGGGCCTCGGCGATCATGGTCCTCATCGGCACGGTGGTCGTGATGGGTCTGTTGACCATCAAGCACACCGAACTGGCCGAAGAGGAAGCGGCGATGGTCGTCGTCTGAGCAGCACGCAGTTGCTCGGTCCGATGCCTGCCACCGCGACGATGTAGACCACCTCGTCGCGGTGGCACGCTCTTATACGCGAAGCCGAATTCTTTTGGTGTAGCTGCGAACTGAGCACGCGCTCGCCCGGCGACCAGGTGGGTCAGGCGCACGACTGGTGGCTTCGATGCCGCGGGTGCGCACGACGTACCTGTCGGCATTGCCCGTGACCTGTAGATCCGGGTGCTCCTTGGCGTAGTTGCACCGCGCGCAATCCCCGGCGGCGTTGTGCACGCACGTCTCGCCGCCCTGAGCAACCGGCTGGACGTGATCGATGTGCTTGATCTGCGCCCCGCAGAACGGGGTCCGGCACACCTGGTCGCGCAACCGCACGAACGCGGCCAGGAGCCCCGGGAAGGCGCGGGCGCGCGAGTCCATCGCCACCAACTCGCCAGTCTCCGGCACCGTGAAGACCCGCCGGATCAGTCCACCGACCGCTTCGTGCTCCGCGAGGAACTCGCGCACCACATCGGCCGGGATCGGTCCGAATCCGTCCAGGTGACCTTCAGCGTCCCCGGTGAGCGACTCCATCGGCACCAGAAGGTGGACAGCGACAGAGGGTTTGGTGTCTCTTGCGCGCTGCTCGCCAGGCTCCGTTTCAGACGCAGCCGCGGGCGCCATTGTGGGAGCGAGTCGCGCGGGGCGGCCGGTGATGCGCTCGACGAGCGCGTCCGCCATCAACTGACCCTTGCCGCGGCGGTCATCGGGACCTGCCGGTCCTGCGCCATTCAGTGCCGCCTGGCAGGCCACTCCGTCAGCCATGGGCAGCAGCGCGGTGAGCAGCGTCATGCAATCCGGCGCAGGTCGCAGTGAGACCCGCCGCTCCCGCTCTGCCTTGGCGCGACGGGCTACGAATGCCTCAGGATCCGCGCGGTACGCCGCGGCCCGAGCCGCGCCGGCCAGTCTCCGATCCGACGTCTTGCCCAACAGGTGCTTGATGGCGTCATCGACGGTCTGCCGGTCGGCCAGCGACAAGAACGCGGTCTCGGCCACCAGTTGGGTTGCCTGCCATTCGCCGATGACACCAGCCCGGAGTGCCGCTGCGGTGTGCGGCATCTCGTCCATTGCCCGGGAGACACCGAGGAAGCGCGTGCCCAGCCGCGGGCTGATCCGCCGGGCCAGACCCAGTTGGCTACCAACCACCCGGGCCGTCTCGTTGGCGTCGATGCCGCGCGCTTGATCGGCGGCCGTCTGGGCGTCATGCAGGGAGACCGTCAGCTGCGCCTGGGCGGAGGTGGCGGCGTTCTTGCACTCCTCCAGCGCGCGGATCATCTGCAGCGCGACATCAGGATCGGAGGTCAGTGGCTCGCTGGTCAGGGCAGCACGGGACGCATCAATTTCAGCAAGACCCAGCACCATCGAACCCCCTTTCGGAAACCGCGAGTCCCCACTCGCGTCGGTCGCACCATTGAGCCCATCATACCGAACATATGTCCAGCTTGGAAAGGCCTGTGCACAACCCGGATTGGACGGAAGTGACTGTGGCACAGACGAATACGGCATTTCGGATGATGGGGCGAGAAGACTACTAAGAGCTACCGACAGCCTCTGAGAGTGCTCCGGGACTCAGCCCTCGACCAGGCGCCTGCGAGCAGCACTAGGTCAGCTCATCGCGGCGGTCAGCGAGGTAGGTCTGCTCCGCAGGGTTCGAGGTCAACGAGATGGCCCGGTCGTAGGCAGCGATCGCTTCGGCGGAACGTCCGAGCCGGCGCAACAGGTCGGCACGCGTCGCGTGAAACGCGTGATACCCGTCCAACGGCAAGTCCGACAACAGCGCCAATCCCACTGCAGGACCGTCGAGTTCGGCGACAGCGACCGCGCGATTCAGCGCAACGATCGGCGAGGGCTCCAGCCGCAGCAATCGGTCGTAGAGCGTCACGATCTGCGACCAATCAGTCGCGGCGGCAGATGGCGCGTTGGCGTGAATCGCACCCAGAGCAGCCATGAGTTGATAGCGACCGGGCGGCGGCCCACCCGCCGCGACCGCCGCCAACCTCGAGCGCACCAAGGCCGTGCCTTCGGAGATCAACGAGGAAGACCACAGCGAGCGATCCTGCTCCGCCAAGGTGACCAGCGACCCGGCCGAAACCCGCGCTGCCCGACGGGAATCCGTCAACAACATCAGCGCCAACAGTCCGGTGACCTCGCCATCTGAGGGCAGCAAAGCGTGCAGCAACCGGCCCAGCCGGATCGCCTCGTCACTCAGATCCGACCGCAACGCCAATGCGCCACCAGAAGCCAGATAGCCCTCGTTGAAGATCAGATAGACCACCGCCAGCACACCGTCGAGCCGCGGGCCGAGGGCATCTGAGGTCGGCACCGCAAACGGAATGTGCGCCTTCTTGATCTTTGCCTTAGCGCGCGTAATCCGTTGCGCCATGGTTGTTTCCGGCACCAAGAACGCCGCTGCGATCTCCCCGACAGTCAACCCGCCGATCAGCCGCAACGTCAGCGCGACCCGCGCCGGCATGGCCAGAGCGGGGTGGCAGCAGGTGAAGATGAGTCTCAGCCGGTCATCGACAATAGGTCCGGTCGGCTGGGGCGGTGAGTCGTCGTACGTCATGACCGCCTCCTGTTCCTTGGGTGCGCGCTGGGACTCCCGGCGCACCCCGTCCAGCGCGATCCGGGTCGCCGTCGTCGTGAGCCAGCCGCCGGGGTTCGGCGGTACGCCGTCGGAGGGCCACCGCTCGACCGCGCGGGCGAAGGCTTCGGCGGCCGAGTCCTCCGCAATGTCCAGCGAGCCGAATCGGCGGGCCAGCCCCGCAACCACCCGCGCCCATTCCTGACGGTGGGCGCGGGTGATCGCGTCGTCGACCTCACTCACTGATCGATCAGGGCCTTGATCGACTCCTCGGTGTTGAACGGACGCACCTCGACCTTCCCGCGGCACGCCTTCGACCCCTGCGCCGCCAGGTCCAGGGCAACGTCCAGATCGGGTACGTCGATCACCCAGAAGCCGCCGAGGTGTTCCTTGGCCTCCAAGTAGGGACCGTCCTGCAACACCGGCGTCGAGCCCCGGCCATCGACGGTGGTGGCGGTGGCGACCGGCTCGAGGCCGTCCGCGAAGACGAAGTAGCCCTTCTCGATGAGGGTGTCGTTGAAGGCGCCGGTGTCAGCGAACGCCTGCAGCATGTCCTCCTTGGAGGGGTAGTCGCCGAATTCGCCCCGGTCGGCCGGGCCGTAGACAGACATCAAGTACCTAGGCATGTTTCAGAACTCCTTGTCGTGGTTGGTTACATCCTGTCCACGAACGGCGCCGCACGGATACGACATGTTGGAGGTCGCCAGTCTGAGCGCTGCGGGTTAGGCTTACCTATGTGAGTGACGCTGCGCGTATCGAGCCGGCCCCGGAGCTGGTCGAGATCGCGCACGCCTGCATGGACTTCGCGCGAGAAGGCGATGCAACCCGACTCGCGGCGTACGTCGACAACGGAGTTCCGGTCGACCTCACGGATGCAGCGGGCAACACGCTGCTCATGCTGGCGGCGTACCACGGCCACATCGCGGCCGTCTCGGCACTGGTCGAGCGGGGGGCGGACGTCAACCGGCGCAACGATCGTGGTCAGACGCCGCTGGCCGGAGCCGTTTTCAAAGGCGAGGACACCGTGGTGTGGCGGTTGCTCGAAGCCGGTGCGGACATTCACGCCGGGTCGCCGTCTGCCGCCCAGACAGCGGAGATGTTCGGTCGCGGCGACCTGCTGAGTTAGCTCTTCGCCCGCAGTTTTGCGACCGGCGGAGCTGGCCTGCCGGTGGACTTCTCGTAGAAATCGGCTGCCTTGCGGTCCACGAACGTCTTGGTCACCGCCATGACGGCGGCCGAAACTCCGGCGAAAACGAGTGCCTCGGCCGCCGACGATGACGGGTCCTTGGCAGCTAGGGGCATGGGCTTGCCGGTGACGGCCTTCCAGCCGCCTTTGGTCACGACCCTGGCGATCCGTGAGGCGACCACGCCGCTTGCGACCGCAACCAACTTCCAGCCGATGCCCTTCATGCTGCCTCCTTGTCACGGGGGTGAACTTGATCCGACCCTAGTGTGATCGGCGGCACCCCCACGAGTGGTTCAGCGCAGTCGTTGATGGATGTCCTCGGACATCCGCACGACCGAGTAGTAGAACTCCAGGGTCATCCGGGCCAGGGCCAAGTAGACCAACGCGACCAGCGCGCCAAAGATCAACACGATGAAGAAGCCGAGCCATTCGCCGCTGGCCAGCATGGAGATCAGTGTCCCGACCCACGCCAGGGCGATGACGATGGTGATGACGATGTAGACGATTCGCACGATCTTCGGAGTCGCGAACGTGTTGAACGAGAAATCGAACAGCGAACGCAGGCCGCCGGCGAGATCGTCCTGTTGTGCTCCGAAGGCGCCGCCGTACTGCGCGGCGCTGGGGTCGACCGGTTGCTGGTACGCCGGCTGTTGGTAGGGCTGTTGCGGATTCGGCTGCTGCGGCGGCTGGTACGGCTGCTGGAAGGGGTCGTTGGGCGGGGGCTGCTCGGACATGAGACCTCGATCATGGGGAGTGGACTGGTCCGTCCAGCCTGTCAAGGGACTGTCTGCGCGCAGTTGCGCCACGCCGAGCGCTACCCTGGATCCCACGACAGGGGAGCGCACCAGGCGCTGAGAGTGCGGGGCGGCCCGCAGACCCTCGAACCTGATCCGGTTAGTACCGGTGGAGGAAGTCGAGCCCCTTCTCGATGACCGAGGAGGACGTCATGTCACCTACCTATGCCCGTACGTCGATCGCTGCCGTGATCGCAACCCTCACCTTGGCGGGGTGCTCACTGAGCAACTCCGGCGACGGCGGATCCACCCCCAGCGGCACCGCCTCCAGCAGCGTCAAGAACACCACGGTCACTTTGGTCACGCACGACTCGTGGGTTGCGGACAAGGCGCTGCTGGCGAAGTTCACCGCGCAGACCGGCTACACCGTCAAGGTCATCGCCAGCGGTGACGCCGGTCAGGTTGCCAACAAGCTGGTGTTGACCAAAGGCAACCCAACCGGTGATGTGACCTTCGGGATCGACAACACCTTCGCCACCCGGGTCGTGGATTCCGGTGCGCTGGAGCCGTATTCGCCCAAGGATCTACCCGCCAGTGCACAGCAATTCGCGCTGTCCGGAGAGGCGGGCAAGGATCTGACGCCGATCGACTTCGGCGACGTCTGCGTCAACGTCGACAACGCCTGGTTCACCAAGAAGGGACAGACCCCGCCGGCCAGTTTCGCGGATCTGATCAAGCCGGAGTACAAGAACCAGTTCGTCACCCCGGCCGCGTCCTCCTCCTCGCCCGGCATGGCCTTCCTGCTGGCCACGATCGCGAAGTACGGCACCGACGGTTGGCAGGACTACTGGAAACAGCTGATGGCCAACGGCGCCAAGCTGACCAGCGGCTGGAGCGATGCGTGGAGCGTGGACTACACCGCCGGTGGTGGCAACGGATCGCGGCCGATCGTGCTGTCCTACAACACCTCCCCGGCGGACACGATCAAGGACGGCAAGGCCACCACGTCCGCGCTGCTGGACACCTGCTTCCAGTCGGTGGAGTACGCCGGCGTCCTGGAGCGGGCCAAGAACCCCGACGGGGCGAAGGCATTCATCGACTTCATGCTCGGTGACGACTTCCAGAAGGCGCTGCCCGAAGCGATGTACGTCTTCCCGGTCAACACCTCGATCCCGCTGCCGGCGACCTGGCAGCAGGCGGCGAAGGTGCCCGAGAAGCCGCTGACCGTCGATCCAGCCGAGATCACCAAGAACCGCGACACCTGGTTGCGGCAGTGGCAGGACGTGACTTCGTAGTGCCCCGCGCGCGGGCGGTAGTGGGCTGGGGGGTGCTGGCCGCCGTACCCCTGCTGTTCCTCGTCGTCTTCTTCCTCGTCCCCGTGACCGGCATGATCGGCCGCGGGCTGCGGCCGGATGGTGTCTGGGATCTGGCGGGGGCGTGGGAGGTGCTCACCCGCGCCCGCACCGCGAAGGTCATCGGCTTCACGCTCTTCACGGCGGTGGTGGGCACGGCGATCACCGTCGCACTCGGCGTACCCACCGCCTATTGCCTCTACCGCCTGCGGCTGCCCGGTGCAACACTGCTGCGCGGCCTTCTGGTGATGCCGTTCGTGCTGCCGACCGTGGTCGTCGGTGTCGCCTTCCGGACCCTGCTCGCGCAAAACGGCCCGCTGGGCTGGCTGGGTCTGGACGGCACCCCGACCGCGATCATCGCCGCCCTCGTCTTCTTCAACCTGTCCGTCGTGATCCGGGTGGTGGGTACGGCGTGGGCGGGCCTTGACCCGCGACCCGAGCAGGCCGCGGCATCCCTGGGTGCATCGCCCGGCCAGGTGTTCCGGACGATCACCCTTCCGTCCTTGCGGCCCGCGATCATCTCGGCGACCAGCGTGGTCTTCCTCTTCTGCGCCACGGCGTTCGGTGTCGTCCTGACGCTGGGCGGGGTGCGGTACTCGACCATCGAGACCGAGATCTACCTGCTGACCACGAATTTCCTTGATCTGCAAGGGGCGGCGGTGTTGTCGATCCTGCAGTTCGTGATGGTCCTGGTGCTGCTTGCCCTGGTCGGGCGAGTCCGCCGCACGGGCGCCGCCACCAGCGCCGTGCCCACCCCCACGCGGATACGCCGCAGCGATGCCGGTGCCCTCGTGGCGTTGGCCGCGAGCGTCCTGCTCGTCATCACTCCGCTCGCCACCCTGGTGGCCAGATCGCTACAGGTGCAGGGTAATTGGAGCCTGGACAACTACCGGGGTCTGACGGCCGTGACGGGGGACAATGCGCTTCCCGTGACGGTGTGGCAGGCGTTGTCGACCTCGTGGCGGATCGCCATCGATGCCTCGGTGCTGGCTGTCGGTCTCGGTCTGATCGTCGCGGTCCTGGTCTCCCGCAGGCCGCGGTCGCGATCGGCGCGCCGGATGGTCGGTCTGCTCGACGGTGTCTTCATGCTGCCGCTGGGGATCTCCGCTGTCACAGTGGGTTTCGGGTTCTTGATCACGCTGGACAAACCCCCCTTCGATTTCCGTGACAGTGTCTGGTTGATCCCGGTCGCCCAGGCCATGGTGGCCTTGCCGCTGGTGGTCCGCACTCTCGCACCGGCCCTGCGCACGGTCGACCAGCGTCAGCGTGAAGCGGCGGCTGCGCTCGGCGCCAGTCCGCTGCGGGTCGCACTGACGGTCGATGTGGTCGCCGCGTGGCGGCCGTTTCTTGCGGCGATCGGATTTGCCCTCGCCGTCTCCTTGGGTGAGTTCGGGGCGACCAGTTTCCTGGCCCGGCCGGACGATCCGACGCTGCCGGTCGCGATCTACCAGTTGATCGGACACCCGGGGGCGGCCAACTTCGGGATGGCCCTTGCCGCGTCGGTCGTGTTGGCGGCGGTGACCGGGGCGATCATGGCGGGTGTGGATCGACTGGGCGGGCGGACGACCTTGTGAGCGGCCTTGAAGTCCGTGACGTGAGTGTCGCGTTCGACCAGACCCGGGCACTCGACGACGTCAGCCTCGAGGTCGGCACCGGCCGCATCCTGGCCGTTCTCGGACCTTCCGGCTGCGGCAAATCGACGCTGCTACGGGTGATCGCCGGTCTGCAGCAACCGGATCGCGGCCGCGTGCTCTTCGATGGTCAGGACATCACCCGGGTGCCGACCCATCGGCGCGGCTTCGCATTGATGTTCCAGGACGGACAGCTCTTCGACCACTTGTCAGTCGGCGCTAACGTGGCCTATCCGCAACGACGGCAGGGTGTTTCACGTCGGGATGCCAATGCCCGCGCTGACGAACTCCTTGATGTCGTCGGCCTCGCCGGGTTCGCTCGCCGCTCCCCGCGCACGCTGTCCGGCGGTCAGCAACAACGAGTCGCGCTCGCTCGCGCGCTCGCCGCCGAACCGCGTCTGCTGTTGCTCGACGAACCACTCTCGGCTCTCGACCGTGACCTGCGCGAGCGGCTGGCCGTTGACCTGCGCCAGATCCTCACCGCGACCGGCACCACCGCGCTCTTGGTGACCCACGACCACGGCGAAGCCTTCACGCTCGCCGACGACGCGGTGCTGCTACGTGCGGGGCGGGTCGTGCAGCACGGTGCGGTGGCCGACCTGTGGCGCGATCCCGTCGATGAGGACGCAGCCCGGTTCCTCGGCTACCGGACGGTGCTCACCGGAGAGCCCGCGATCGTCGTACGCCGAGTGCTGGGGGTGGCCGGGGACGGTCCGGTTGCGCTGCGCCGGGGGGCGTTGCGGGTGAGCAGCGGAGCTGGTCAGCTCACCGGGATCGCCGGCCGATCGGCGTACGGCGCGGACGAGGTCACGGTCGAAGTGGACGTGCCCGGACTGGGCGGACTGCCGGTGGCGGCGGACGTTGCACCCCCGCCGGGTGCGAGCGTCGGGATCGACGTGCTGCCAGCACAGGTCGCTTTGCTCACGGTTCACAGGACGGCCACCTAGAATCCACCGGTGGCGATCTCCGAGCAGCGTGACCTCGGAGACGAAGCTGCCCTCGAAACCGGTGTCGCGTCCGGAGTCGATCTGACGACTCTGCGCCGACTGGGCGTTGCCGCCTACCTGGTGGTGCTCGCCGCGTACTGCGTAGTCGTCGGGCTACCCCTCGACCGGGCCGGAATGACGCTGTGGATCGTGGCCGGTCTGTCGGTGCTGTGCATTGGTCGGGGTTGGCGGGCGTGGCGGATGACGCTGCTGGCCTGGTTGCCCTTCGAGGGGGTGCTCCTGGCCTACGACTACAGCTACGGGTTTGCTGGCCGGTTCAACGGTGAACTCGACGTGATGGGCTATCCGATGCAGGGAGCGACCAATGCGCTCGGGATGCCGCTGCACACGACCTTCCCGATCGAGGCCGACCGGTGGCTGCTCGGCGGAACTCTGCCCGGGCAGTGGTTGCAGGAGCACCTGCGGGCGAACGGGCCGATCAGTTGGATCAGCATCCCGGTCACGCTGACCTACCTGTCGCACTTCGTTGTCACCCCGTTGGTGGCGGTGGCGTTGTGGATCTGGGACCGCAGTCGATTCCTGAAGTGGGTGCGGGCGGTCGTGAGTCTGGCCGTCGTCGGGCTGAGCACCTACCTGCTGTTCCCGATGGCGCCACCGTGGTTGGCTGCCCAGCAGGGACTGATCCCGGGGTGGACGGTGCTGCGGGCCAACGGTGACGGCTTCCAGTTCATGGGGTTGCGCATCGCCCAAGAGGTGCTCACCGACGGTCAGGACCGCTCGAACCCGGTCGCGGCGATGCCCTCGTTGCACATGGCGTTTGCCACGCTCACCGTGCTGTTCTTCTGGTCCTCGGTGCGCCGCTCGCTACGTCCGTTGTTGCTGCTCTATCCCGCGATGATGGGTTTCACCCTGCTGTACTCCGGTGAGCACTATCTGATCGACGAGATCGCCGGAGTGCTGGCCGCGCTGGCGGTGACCGCGTTCTGGTGGCGGGTGGATCGCTGGCGCGAGGAGCGCCGGTCAGGCCGGGAAGTGGCGGACGGTCAGCGCTTGCTCAGCACGCCCGAAGGGCCCGGACTCGTCGCTGAGGGTGCTCGAAGTGAGACCGAGGCCGTTGGGGCCGAACGAGACTGAGGTGTCGAGCCCGAGCCAGGACGGTTCCGGTTGGCGGATGAGGTGGATCGTCAGATCGACGTTGGGGAACATCATGTCGGTGGGCCGGACGCGGGTGGCGATCCCGTTGGCCAGGTCGACCAGCGAGATGGCCGCGGCGGTGGGGCTGAACGGCTCATCGGCCACAACGGTGTGCGGGGTGCGGGCCCACACCTGACGGCGTCCGGATCGGCCACCAGGCAGCGCCACGGTTTCGATGGAGGCGAGGAAGCCACCCTTCCATTCCGCCAGTGCGTCGTACGGTTCGCCGTGTTCCGGGCCCGCGGGCATCGCGGGAAGCTCCACCCCGGAGACGCCGGCCACGTCGTCGCTGACCGCCAACCGCCAGGCGCGTGCCCGGATCCGCGGGCGACCCTCGATGAGCACGGTCGCCTCCACCAGTTCGATGGTCCGGCCCGGCCGGATCGTCTCGACGGTGACCGTGGTGGCCGCGAGCGGGATCAGGCCGAGAATCTCGAAACTGATCCGCGACAACTGGACATCTGCGCGGGGTTGGTGCTGGTCGATGGCGTGGGTGATCAGGCCCGCAACCGGTGACATGTGTTGCTCATGGTCGTTCCACGCACCCTGCACGTGCCGGGTGGGCTGGTACGTGTCGGCGCTGACGCGGTCGTAGTAGCTCACGGTCGCGAGGCTACGCGCGGCCACCTTCACCGGCTCGTCGGGAGTCGGTAAATCGACGGTAAGCAGTTCGGCACGGTTTGCTCCGGACAACCTGGGAAAACACTGGGAAAGCTGGCGCGGCAATCATTTTCGCCAGCACAGTGATCGCACCTATCCCTTTCCCCCGAGGAGAGCATCACCATGCGTAAGACCCCCCTGGCCGCCACGCTGTTCGCTCTGGCTACCGCCGGAACGATGAGCGTGGCACTGCCGTCGGCGGACGCCGTCACCACCGCGAAGGCGTCCGTCACCCAGGTCCACTCCTGTTCCACCACTCCGAAGGCCGGCTACGCGTCGTGCTACGCGATCCACCTCACCAATCCCACGACGGGCAAGTCGGTGAACGCTCGCGGCGCCGCGATCACCCCGAACGCGATCTCCGGCAAGACCCCGTCGGACATCCAGAGTGCCTACAAGCTCTCCGGTCTGACGTCGGGTGGGCGCACCGTGGCCATCGTCGACGCCTACGGGTACCCCAACGCGGAGCGCGACCTCGGCGTCTATCGCAAGCAGTTCGGCCTGTCCGCCTGCACCAAGGCCAACGGGTGCTTGACCATCATCAGCCAGACCGGCTCGACCACCTCGCTGCCCGCCACCAACGTGGGCTGGGACCAGGAGCAGGCGCTCGACCTCGACGCGGTCTCCGCCGCGTGCCCGGACTGCAAAATCGTTCTGGTGCAAGCGAAGACGGCGTCGTTCGCCAACCTCGGCACCGCGGTCAACACGGCCGCCAAGCAGTCGGGTGTCGTCGCGATCTCCAACAGCTACGGCGGCGGTGACGCCCAGGACACGACGTACGCCAAGTACTACAAGCACTCCGGTATCGCGGTGACTGCCTCCACCGGTGACGACGGTTACCAGGGCGCCAGCTACCCGGCCTCCTCGCAGTACGTCACGGCCGTGGGTGGCACCTCGTTGAACACCTCCTCGAACGCCCGGGGCTGGACCGAATCAGCCTGGAGTGACGCAGGATCCGGCTGCTCGTCGTACAACACGGCTCCGGCCGGTCAGAGCTCCTCGGTGACCAACTGCTCGGGTCGGGCGATGGCCGATGTGTCCGCGGTCGCCGACCCGAACACCGGCTTGGCGGTCTACGCCCCGACCAGCGCGACCGCATCCAGTTGGTCGCAGTACGGCGGCACTTCGTTGTCATCGCCGATCGTCGCGAGCGTCTACGCACTGTCGGGCAACACCTCCGGCTACGCCAACACCAAGCCCTACGCGGCGACCTCGGGGCTGTTCGACGTGACCTCGGGTTCGAACGGCACCTGCAGCTACTGGTGCACTGCGGGAACCGGCTGGGACGGCCCGACCGGCCTCGGCACCCCGAACGGGGTCAGCGCCTTCTGATCTGACCCGCAACCCTCGTCGGCCCCGCAGCGCGCGCTCATGCTGCGGGGCCGACGGCTGCCCGCGTGTAGATCTGATACCCCCTGGGGGTATTATGAGGACATGGCCGCAGTTGATCAGGACATCCGCCTCGACATCGATGGGATGACGTGCGCTTCGTGCGCGATGCGGATCGAGAAGAAGCTCAACAAGATTGACGGTGTGCAGGCCAGCGTCAACTACGCGTTGGGTACGGCGAGTGTGCACGCCCCAGCGCAGGTGCCCCTCGAGCAGTTGGTCCAGACCGTCGAGGCCGCTGGTTACGGTGCTTCGCTCCCGCGCCCGGCCTCCGCGCCGGTCGACGAGACGCACGACCTGCGCCGACGGCTGATCATCACCTGGGTCCTGGCGGCGCCGGTGATCGTGGTCTCGATGATCCCGGCCTGGCAGTTCCCGGGCTGGCAGTGGGTCGCGCTGGCTCTCACGGTGCCGGTTGTGCTCTGGGGCGGCTGGGGATTCCATCGGGCCGCCTGGAAGAACTTGCGCCACCGCACCGCCACGATGGACACGCTGGTCTCCGTCGGCACCCTGGCTGCCCTGGCGTGGTCCCTCTACGCGATGATCTTCGGCCACGCCGGCATGATCGGGATGCACCACCACTTCTCGGTGATCGTCGAGCCCCACGAGGCGGCTGACTCGATCTACCTGGAAGCGGCCGCCGGGGTCACGGCGTTCCTGCTGCTCGGGCGCTATCTGGAAGCCCGCTCCAAGCGCGCGGCCGGTGCCGCCGTGCAGGGCCTCCTGCAACTCACAGCTGACGAGGTCCTGATCGAGCGTGACGGGTCGTCGCAGACGATCCCGTTGTCGCAGTTGGTGGTGGGCGATGTGTTCCGCGTGCGACCGGGGGACCGGGTCGCCACCGACGGAGTGATCCTCGACGGCCGTGCCGGCATCGATGCATCCGCCGTGACCGGCGAGAGCGTGCCGGTCGAGGTCGGAACGGGCGACCGTGTCATCGGTGGCACCCTCGCGGCCGGTGGCAGTCTGCGCGTGCGCGCCACCGCGGTCGGCGCAGACACCGAGTTGTCCCGGATCGCGGCGCTGGTCGAGCAGGCGCAGACCGGCAAGGCCTCGGTCCAGCGGTTGGCGGACAAGGTCGCGGGCATTTTCGTGCCGGTGATCCTGGTGTTGGCGCTCGCGACCCTGCTGGGTTGGTGGCTGCTCGGCGGGGACCTGACGCGCGGCTTCACCGCCGCCGTCGCCGTACTCGTCATCGCCTGCCCCTGTGCCCTGGGCCTGGCGACGCCCGTGGCCCTCCTGGTCGGCACGGGACGCGGCGCTCAACTGGGCATTCTGATCCGTGGCCCGCAGGCGCTGGAGCGGGCCGATGCGATCGGGACGGTCGTGCTGGACAAAACCGGCACCCTGACCGACGGCCGGATGAGTCTGGTCGAGGTCTGGGCCGCCGATGGCGACGAGCAGCACGTACGCCGTGTGGCCGCCTCCCTCGAGCAGGGCTCGGCCCATCCGATTGCGACCGCCATCTGCGGCGGCGTCACCGATCCGCTCCCGGTGCGTGACTTTCACAGCTACGACGGCGCCGGCGTCGGCGGGGTCGTCGATGGGCGCCCGGCGCTGCTCGGTCGGGTGGGGTGGCTGCGGCAGCGCGGGATCGACGTACCTGCGACTGTCGCGGACCGGGTCGATGCGCAGGCCGGGTTGGGCCGCACGGCTGTGGTGCTCGCCGTTGGCGGTCAGGTGTGCGGGGTGCTCAGCGTGGCCGACCAGATCCGGGCCACCTCGGCTACAGCGATCCGTGGATTCAAGGCCCTCGGGCTGCACCCGGTCATGATGACCGGCGACCACCAAGGAGTGGCCGACGCCGTCGCGCTGCAGCTGGGGATCGACGAGGTCTACGCCGGGGTCTTGCCACAGGAGAAAGCGGCGCACGTCGCGGCGCTGCAACGAGGCGGCCAGCAGGTCGCGATGGTTGGTGACGGGGTCAACGACGCCGCCGCGCTGGCTACGGCCGACCTGGGCATCGCGATGGGTTCGGGAGCGGACGTCGCCAGTGATGCCGCCGACCTCACGCTGCTGCGGACCGATCCGGTGGTCGCAGTGGATGCCGTGCGGTTGTCCCGGGCAACCTTGCGGATCATCCGACAGAACATCGCGTGGGCCTTCGCCTACAACCTGGCGGCGGTGCCCCTGGCCATGTCGGGGCGGTTGGGGCCGATGGTCGCCGGTTTTGCGATGGCCGCGTCGTCGGTCCTGGTCGTTGTGAACTCACTACGCCTCAGGAGTTTCCGCTGATGAGAGACTGTCTGCGGGCTGTGTAGCGAGTATCACGTGGATGGACATCGTTCATCGCACTGTGCGACGCTCGCCCGGGCGGGGCATCTGATGGGGGTCGCGCGATGCTGGTTGCAATCGAGGGAAAGTAGCGCAATGGCGGCGATTCGACGGTTCGAGCACGCGGTCGCGGTGCGGGTGGTGGCCGCGATGGCACTGGTGGTGGCCCTGGTCGCGACCATGAGCCTGGCCACCGCTGCGCAGGTGGCTGCGGCCGACCCGACCGCGACGATGCAGATGGCCAAGACCGCCCAGGTCGACGGCGAACTCACGCCGGGCACCGAATTCCTCTACACCATCACCGTCGCGTGTTCCTCGGTCGCCGTGGGCGGCTGTGAGAACTACGTCCTGACCGACCCGTTGCCGCAGTGGATCGAACCCGCCGGCGATGTCACCGTCGACAACCAGCCGTCCACCGTGACCGTCAGCCCGGACAACGTCGTGCGCGTCGACGTCAACCAGGCCCTCGGCGGCGGCAAAACGGGCCTGAAGTCGGGCGACACCCTCACCGTCACGATCCCGGTGCGGCTGTCTGCTGACGCCCCGGCGAGCGTCAACGGCAAGACGATCACCAACACCGCCACCTCGACCGCGGACAACGCGACCCAGCAGTCCGATTCGGCGGACGTGACGCCGGTCGTGACTACCGAGATCGACGCCACCACGACGAAGTCGATCGAACCGTCGGGTGCCTCAGCCAAACCCGGGACGACGGCAGACGTCACGCTGACCGGTAGGAACCATTCGAACGTTCCGGTCCACGAAATGGTCGTGCAGGATCCGGTCAACCCGGTGGCCGCTCCGAACCCGTTCACCTACCTCGGGGTCACCGCTCCGCTTGGTGAGGTCACGATGCCCGCGGGCGCTGACCAGGTCGTGGTGTGGGCCTATGTCAACGGCGACTGGGTCGAAGGCGCCCCGGGTCCGCCGGCGGCGCTGCCGGCAGGAGTCGACCCCCGCGAGGTCACCGGCCTGCGGTACGTCTTCACCGACACCACCGGAGACGGCATCGCACCGGGCGCCACCGCCACCATCCCGTTCACCGTCGAACAACGCGACAACGTCACCACCCTGGACGGCCCGGTCACCGTCACGAACGACGCGCAGACCACGGTCACCACGCAGGACGGCCAGACCAAGACCTCCGATCCTGCGGACGACAGCTACGTGATCACCCCGCCGCAGCTGAGCGCCGACGTCACCAAGACCTTTACGCCAGCCACCGTGCACGCCGGGGACCCGAGCACCGTCACGATCGGTGCCACCAACTCCTCGAACGTCCCCGTTGACTCGCTCACCATCAAAGAGCCGTCCGGCGCCACGAACCCGTTCGAGGGTGACAATCCGCTCACCTTCACGGGTTTCACCGATGGTGTCGCCTGGCCCAGCGGAGCCACCCAGGCGGCGATCACCTACACCGGTCCGGGGTGCTCGGGTCAGCCGTTGACCACCACCGAACCGAACACCCTGCCCGATCCGCCTGCCGGGTGTACGCCGACCGGTTTCACGGTGACCTTCACCGGCACGATCGAGGCGGGCGCGGAGGCAACCCTGCCGTTTACCGTCGACACCGACTCCGAACAGAGCGTGGACTCGCTGACCCACGGCAACCAGGTGAGTGCCCAGACCGGCCTGGACGGGGCCACGAGCGACCCGGCCACCGCTGACGCCACGCTGGTCACGCTGGCCGACCGCATCGCGACATCGACCACGAAGCGGATCACTCCCAACCAGATCCCGGCCGTGCCCGGCCAGGACGTCACGACCGGTTTGACCGGCACCATCAAGGCCTTCCCGGACTCCACCGTCGATGCCCGGAAGGTCGTGGTCCAGGATCCCGAAGATCCGACGGCGAGCCCGAACTTCTTCGACACGTTCCGACCCACCTCGGTGGACAGCACGGAGATCAACGAGTGCGCGCAGTTGACCGTGAATTACTGGAACGGCACGGCGTGGCTGCCCGTGCCCGGCATGGTCGCGCTGCAGGGTCCCCAGCGGTTCTCCGGCAAGCTGCCCGCGGACATCGACGCGCACGGCCTGCAGTTCGTGTACACGCCCGCTGCGGGCTGCACGGGTTTCCCGCCCGGCACCTCCTTCTCACCCAACTTCACCTCGAAGGTGCGCCCCGAGGTACCCAACCAGGACGCCACGATCAGCAACTGCGCCGGCACGGATGGCAGCGCCCCGACGGTCAGCACGCCCGCCCACTCCCAGGGCTGCGCCGAAGTGGACCTGAAGCACGTCGAGCCGGGCGAAGCCGACCTGCTGACGAAGAACTGGGACGACCCGGCGAACGTGGCCGAGCGTTCCGGCGATGAGCGCGGTGCGACGCTGCACTGGTCGACCGGTGGCTTCTCCGACTTCGAGAAAGTCGTCATCAGCGATGTGCCGAACCCCTCGGCACCGATCCAGGATTCGGTCTTCGACTCCTTCGACCTGGTCCGCATCGACCCGATCTCGGCGTCGGACGACCCGCTGTTGAAGTACGACCAAGTCGCCGGCGTCGAGTTGTACATCAACGGGCAATGGGTCGAGGCGTCCGCAGATCCCTGCCCCGCCGCCTGTGACGGGACCTTCCCGGGGTACACCCTGACGGCCGCGGAACGCGCTGACGCCACCGCCTTCCGGCTGACCTACGTGGAGTCCGACACCAACCGCACCGGCGCCGTCGGCACCCCGGCCGTCGGGTCGGGTGTCGCTCGATCCAGTGGTGACAACCGCACGATCCACCCGGTCTTCGCGGTACGCGACGTCACCCGGCACACGCCCGCAGTTCCGGTGCTGTCCACGACCGACTTGAACACCAACCAGGCCGGTCTTGTCAGCAACACCGCGGGAGCCGACGCCTACTTCCCCGGCGACACCACCCCGTCGTACTCCGACCGGGCCAGTGACGACATCACCATCGTTCCGGCCAACCTCCAGGTGGATCTGACCAAGACCTGGGATGGCGGTCCGCTGGGTGTGCCCGCTGCAGGAACGGCGGCTGAGAAGTACCCGTCCGGAGTGGTCACCCTCGAAGCGACCAACAAGTCGTTGTCGCGGCTGGACACCCTGACCATCAGCGAGCCCACCGGCACGTCCAACCCGTTCGACACCTTCGACCTGACCGGCTTCGAGACGATCACCGAACCCGCTGACATCGGCGCCTCGGACGTGACGATCTCCGTGCACTATGCGGACGGTGCACCGGACCGCACGTTCACGCGGCAGGAGGCCCTGGACGCATCGCCCAGCGATTTCGAGGGCGCGATCGGTTTCGACATCGTCTACACCGGCCGGATCAATTCCGCCACCGACCAGATCCGCGGTGCCCACAACACGGCAACCGTGGCGTTCGACACGCGGCTGCGCCCGACGCATCGGGCCGACGGATCACCCGTCACGGCGCCCGCCACCATCACCAATGAGGCCACCACCACGGGCAAGGACCTGGTCGACTTCCCTGACGACACGAAGACCGCCTCGGACAAGGACAGCGCCGCCATCGCCCTGGTCCCCGGTTCCTTGACCGTCCAGGCCGGTAAGACCATCAATCCGGCCAGCCAGGTGGAGGGCGACAACTCACCCGTCGCCGTGACTCTCAGCGGCCAGCCCAAAGGCCCGGCGCGAACCGTGAAGATGGTCGTCCAGGACGACGCACCGACGTTCTGGAACCAGTACGACTTCACCGGTTTCTCAGCCTTCTCCTTCACCAACCCGATCAACCAGGTCCGGGTCGATGCGCTGACCGGCGGCACCTGGAGTGTCGTGGACGGTCAACCCGTCCTGACCGGCGCGACCTGGAAGATCGGCGACCCGGGCAGCACCCTGGCGCTGCCCGCGGGCGTGACACCGGCGCAGGTCCAAGGACTGCGGTTCACCTTCACGCGCGCCGACGGTAAGAACTGGGAAAACCCGGCAACGCCCAAGCAGAACGTCACGTTCCAGGTGACCCGGCGCGCCACGCTGCAGACCGGCGGCCCGGTCCTCACCGACGAGAAGGGCAACACGCCCGCACCGGGTGAGACGCAAGCCGGCCGGGCCAGTGACCAGGTCGACGTACTGGCCACCAGTTCGGCACTGGACGGCGACGGGGTTCCGATCGCGGCGCAGGACGACGCCGCGGCGCACATCGACTACCTGCACCTGAACAACGCGGTGCAAATCACCAAGAACCCCAAGGGCAACACCTACCAACCCGGCATTCCGTTCACCTACACCGTGACGGTCAAGAACACCGGCAAGGCACCGATCCAGAACCCCGTGATCATCGACGCCATGCCGACCGACGCCGAGGGCGCCCAGTTGGTCTTCAACCCGGACGTCGCAGAGGGTGATCGGTACACCTACACGCTGGCGCCGCCGTCGACCGCGGACACCGCGATGCCGATCGAGTCGACCGACGTGTCGGTGGCTCAGGTGTCCGATGGCCAAGGGGCGCCGACATCGCTGACCTTCACGTTCCCGCAGGGCTCGATCCTGCAGCCGGGCGAGACCTACACCATCGCGTTCTCGGTGACCACGCGACCAGGGTTGGCCGCCAAGACCACGTTCACCAACAAGGTCGGCATCACCGCGGACCGACCGTGGGACACCTGCTCCGGCACCCTGGATCCCACCACCGGCGCCTGCACCACGACGGCCGCCAACACCATCGGCGAGGGAGCGGCGATCGGGGTGTCCAAGCGGGTCAAGGCCGAGGACTCAGACACCCTCGGGGTGATCACCGACCCGGCGTTGACGAAGGTGACGCACCGGGTTTGTCTGCCCGACGCCGATGGGTTCTACGGCACGCCGTGTGTCCCGATCACCAAGCCGGGCGGCCAGATCACCTGGCGCGCGAAGTACGTGAACACCGGCAACGAATCGCAGGACCGCATGGTCGCGATCGACCGGTTGCCCAAGCCGGGTGACACCGGTTCGACCAACAGCCTCGCCCGCGGCTCGCAGTGGCGACCGATCCCGGCCGGGCGGCCGTCGCTGGTCAGCGGTAACTCGACGGAGTTGACCGTCTACTACACGACCTCTGACAACCTGTGCCTCGATGACCTGACGCAGGTCAAGCCGGACGCCTGCCCGGCGGGGGCGTGGACACCGTGGGCGGAGGGAACGACCCTGCCGGACGATGTCCTGCAGTCCATCACCGCCTTCCAGTTCATCTACACCCCGAGCAAGTCGTTCATCGGGCCGTTGAGCGGGTTCAGTGTCGACATTCCGCAGACGGCGCCCGCCTTGTCGCCGACCGCTGGTGCGGACACCATCGCGTTCAACACCACGGGAGCCCGAGCCGAGGCAGTGCGCGCCAACGGCACCGTCCACACCACGCTGACCACTGAACCGGCGCGGGTCGGGGTGTCGCTTGCGACCGGACCCGTGCAGGTCGAGAAGGTGGTCACCGGCGCCGCTGCCCAGTACGCGCCGGACTCCTTCACCGCCACGCTGCACTGCACGTCGGTCGGTGTGGACGTCGATCTCGGCGACAAGGCGACGTTGACCTTGAAGCCGAACACTCCGGTGACGGTCAAGGATCTGCCCTACAACGCCGACTGCTGGGTCACCGAGTCGGGCGACGGCGGCCAGACCAGTTCGAGTTCGACGCACGTGACGATCACTCGCGACGAGCAGAACGTGCCCATCATCA
Source organism: Branchiibius hedensis (assembly GCF_900108585.1). Taxonomy (NCBI): domain Bacteria; kingdom Bacillati; phylum Actinomycetota; class Actinomycetes; order Micrococcales; family Dermacoccaceae; genus Branchiibius; species Branchiibius hedensis. The sequence goes on along the minus strand of NZ_UESZ01000001.1, from coordinate 3,026,218 downwards.
CGCTGACCAACGTCTACGACGAAGCCTCCCTCGTGGTCAGCAAGCACGTGACGACGACGGCCACGGATCAGGACGGCTCGCCCATCACCTATGGCCCGTTCCAGATCGCGGTCGAGTGCACCTTCCTCGGTCAGCCGGTCTACGCCAAGGGTTACTCGGCCGACGAGCCGATGCAGGTCACGCTGGACGACGGTCAATCGCACACCTTCACGGGATTGCCGGCAGGATCGACCTGCACCGTGACCGAGTCCGATTACACCGGGGCGAGCGTCAGCTACCAGACGACGACCGGGGACGACACCTCAGCCACCGGCACCGGCACGCTGGCGCCGGACGGATCGGACGGGTCTGCCCAGAACACGACTGAGGTCACCAACACCTTCGACAGCGGCTCGCTGCTGCTCACCAAGAAGGTCGAGGGCGACGCAGCGTCGACGTACGGTGCAGGTCCGTTCACGTTCCACCTGGTCTGCACCCTTGACGATCACGCCGGCGGTGCCGAACAGCCGCGGACGGTGTACGAAACCGACCTCACCCTGGGCGGTGACGAACCGTTGCAGACGTCGGTCGAGCACATCGCCACCGGTGCCCAATGCACGGTCACCGAGACCGACGCCGCAGGGGCGACCAGTTCCAGCCTGGATCCCGAGGACGGCACGGTCACCATCGGTGGCTCGCAGGCCGAGGTCGCCGCTGTGACCGCGACCAACACCTTCGAGGCGGGCTCACTGGCCGTCACGAAGACGGTCGAGGGAGCTGCGAAGGACTACGCCGCCGCATCCTTCCCGGCCGAGGTCACGTGCACCGCGGACGGCAAGACACTGCCGGGCTTCCCGCGGCAGATCACGATCACCCCGGGTGAGACGACCACGGTCGACACCCTGGTCGGTGCCTCGTGTGTCGTGCGGGAGACCAACCAGCACGGCGCGACCGGGGTGACCTACGACCCGGCCGATCCGGAGAATCCGGACCAGAGCAAGCCGGTGGTCATCGGGCCCGCCGATCAGGACCCCGTCCAGGTGGGCATCGTCAACGAGTACCGCGCCGGTGGTCTGCAGATCCTCAAGCAGGTCGAAGGCCCAGGCTCTCCGGAGGCGTCGGTCGGACCGTTCGTCTTCTCGGTTGTCTGCACCTTCGACGGCGCGCAGGTCTACGACCACGAGGTCACGCTGACCGGTGACGGCACCAGCGCGGAGCTGAAGTCCGAGGTGCTCAGCCCGTTGCCGGTCGGCGCCCAGTGTGTGGTGCGCGAGACCGACAACGGCGGTGCGGATACCACCCCGGCGCCGGTCACGGTCACGATTCCCGACGTGGACGACGCGGGTGTGGCCCAGGTCGTCACGGCCGGCTTCATCAACGAGTTCTCCGCCGGGACGATTGCCCTGGCCAAAGAACTGGCCGGCGACAACGCGCAGAGCGCTCGCGACAAGGTCTTCACCGTGCAACTCACCTGTCAGATCGAGACGCCGAGTGGTGATCGGGTGACGCTCTTCTCCGACGCGGTTGCGATCAAGGGCGGTCAGGTGCTGACTCCGACCGATGCGGACGGCAACGAGTTGAAGCTGCCCCGCGGCACCCACTGCTTCGCGCAGGAGACCGACGCCGGGGGAGCGACCTCTACCGAGGTCAGCAACGGCTCGTACGAGGACGCGGTCGTGGTCGGCACCTCCGATGAGATGCAGCAGCTGACCATCACGGTGACAAACACCTTCACCAAACCCCCGGTACCGCCGACGCCGCCTCCGACGACGACGCCCACAACGCCGCCGACGACGACGCCACCCACCACCGCGCCGACGGCTCCGCCCTCCTCGACGACGCCCCCGGCGCCGACGACGACGCCGACCGGCACCCCGCCGCCGTCGGTCTCCACCGGTGGCCACGTCGGGTCGACCGGCAACCCCTGGGCTCTAGGGGTGGCTGGCATCGCTCTACTGTTCGCTGCCGGAGCCACCACGATGCTGGTGTCGCGCCGTCGCAAGGAGCAGTGAGCCCGCGGCAGGGCGCCGCACGACGGCGGGGCAGGGCGGTCACTTTCGCTCTGGTCGCCGTCGTGATCGGCGCCCTTGCCGTTGGCGGGTTCAGCCTTCGGCAGTACGTCGCGGGACCCGACCCGACGCCTGGCGCGCTCACCGACATGAACGGTTCGGTCGTCGTACCGGATGATCCGCCGGACGTGCAGGGGGCGCAGGTGCGTCCCACCGGAGAACGGTTCCGAGCGCCGGACCAGGGGCTCGACGTACCGCTGGAGTCGATGGAGGTCACGGCGGGGGTGATCAATCCCCCGTCATTCACCGCCGCGTTCCTGATCCGGCAATACGGACAGCCTCGCGACCCCGCGTCGGGGCTGAGCGTGGTGACCATGCACGCGGTGTACGGCGGGCGCAGCCCGGGCAACTACCTGTTCTCGATGGCGCCCGATGACTCGCACGCGGTGATCCGGGCCGGGGATCCGGTGATCGTCGAAGGGGTGGCCTACACCGTGAGCTCGACGATGGTCATCGACAAGGTCGCGGCCACCGAATCGCAGCGGATGTGGAGCCGGTGGCAGGAGCGGGGCAACGAGTTGATGATCATCACGTGTCTGCAGCGCGCCGGACAGGGCAGTCTGCACGCGGTAGACAACCTGGTGGTGTTCGCCCAGCGCGACGCCGCCAGAGCTGGGACTGCCAAACGTTGATTAAGGTGCCGCGCAGCGCACTACGAGTGCCGGTGGTGACGGGCGGCGCGGCCCACGATCAGCAGCGCGAGACCGACGGCGAACACGCAGGCGTACACCGCGAGCCCGGCGAACAGCAACGGACGCAGACGCTCCGCGACGTCCGCGGGGATGCCGGGGAAGATCGACACGACACCCAGGACGACCCCAGCGGGCACCAGCACCATCAACAGAGATAGGCAGGCTGCGGTGATCGTCGCCCCGAGTTCCAGGGCGGCGTTCGCCGTACGCGCCGGATGGCTCACCACGCGGGTCATAGCGGCAGTTTGGCAGTCGGCGTGACGACAATCCCAGGACGTGCCTAGACCAAAAGGTGTAGATCTGTCACCCCTTTACCAAGTGTTTGCCAGTAGTCCACCGCAGCGGCCGCTGGCGGCAGATACGTAGACTGTCGATCTTGTGAGGATGCGTGGCGCGCTGGCCGATACCCGACCGTTGGCCGTACCCGCCTATCGCCGTCTGTGGCTCGCGAACATCGTCACGGTCATTGGTGCGCAACTCACGGTCGTGGCGGTACCCGCCCAGATCTACGCGATCACCGGTAGCTCGTTCTACGTCGGACTGACCGGCGTCTTCGGGTTGGTTCCGTTGATCATCTTCGGGTTGTACGGCGGCGCGCTGGCCGACGTCATGGACCGGCGCCAACTGCTGATGATCACGACGGTCGGCCTCATCGTGATGAGTGCGCTGTTTTGGGCGCAGGCCGAGTTGGGTTGGTCGAACGTCTGGCTGATCCTGCTGATCTTCGCAGCGCAGCAGGCGTTCTTCGCGGTCAACCAGCCGACCCGCAGCGCTCTGCTGCCACGGATCATCCCCGCGGACCTCCTGCCGGCCGCGAACTCGCTGAACATGACGGTGATGCAAGCGGGGGCGATCGCCGGTCCGCTCGTCGGCGGCGCGTTGATCCCCGTGCTGGGCTACGCGGCGCTGTATCTACTGGACACGCTGTGCCTGTTCGCCACGCTGTGGGCGGTCTTCAAACTGCCGCCGTTGCCACCGCTGGAGAAGGTCGGCCGTGCGGGGCTGCGGTCGGTGCTAGAGGGCTTTGCCTACCTCCGTGGCCACACGGTGCTGCTGATGTCGTTCGTCGTCGACATCATCGCCATGGTGTTCGGGATGCCGCGGGCGCTGTTCCCGCAGATTGCGCACGAGAGCTTCGGCGGACCCATCGACGGCGGACTGGCCTTCGCGCTGTTGTTCGCCGCGATCCCACTGGGCGCGGTGGTCGGTGGCGTCTTCTCCGGTTGGGTGTCGCGGGTGTCGCGACAGGGCGTGGCCGTGGTGGTAGCGATCATCGTGTGGGGTCTGGCCATGACGGTCTTCGGACTGGCCGTCTGGCGGGCCTCGGGCAGCATCGGCGTCGCGTTCTGGGTCGCCTTCGTCGCGCTCGCGATCGGCGGCGCCGCCGACATGGCCTCGGCCGCCTTCCGCTCCACGATGCTGCAGCAGGCGGCAGCCGACGACGTGCGTGGCCGGTTGCAGGGCGTCTTCATCGTGGTGGTTGCCGGCGGCCCGCGGATCGCCGATGTGGTGCACGGTGGTGCGGCGGCCGTGGTCGGCACAGCGGCCGCTGCGACCGGTGGTGGGGTCCTCGTCGTGGTGCTGGTCGTCGCGGTGACCCTCGCAGTGCCGGCGTTCGTGCGCTACCGGGTCGCTCCGGCGCCGGCCATCTGAGCTGGCTGCACCGTTTTCACCATCACGCAGTTCTTCAGGCCCTTGGGCCGGTCGTAGGTGAAGCCGAGCCGCTCGTACATCCGCCGCGTGCCGTTGTAGAGGAACGAAGCGGACAGCTTCTTGGTCTGGTTGCTCAGATCGTGCGGGTAGCTCTCGACCCGTCCGCCGCCCGCCTGCGCGATCAGGTCGAGGGCGCCGGTGATCGCCAGTTCGCTGATGCCCTGTCGCCGGTACCGCTTGTCAACGAAGACGCAGGTGATCCGGTAATCGGGGTCCTGGGTCTTGGTGGCGTCGTACTGCTTCTTGTGGTGCAGGGTGGGCAACTCGACCGGGGTACCGAACTCGGCCCAGGCGATGGCTTCCTCGCCGTCCATCACCAGCGCCGCGTGGGCGGCGCCCTGCTCCACGTAGGACTTCTTCAGCGCCCGATTCGCGTCGGCACCCTGCCCTCGCTCGGGACCGTCGGGGTGGAACCAGATACACCAGCAGCCGCCGAAGATGCCGTTGTGCCGCTGGACCAGGGCGTCGAACGCCGGCCACGTCTGCGGACTCAGAGCGGCAATGGCGTACGACGGGTCACCGGCCATGCTCCAGGGTAGCCAGCGCTCGTCCCCCCAAGGTGGGGCTTATCGGTCTGGTGTGGACTGCCCTGCCGCTCAGCAGCCGTCGTCGCCCGGCTGGACCACGTTGTCGCCCGTGCGGTGCAATTCGGCGCGGGCGAACAGGAACATGACGCCCAACCGGAACGGGGATGAGTAGGACACGTAGTCGACGCAGCCGCCTTGGTGCAGGCCACCGATGACGCCGGTGATGCGAGCGGACTGCCCGCTGCCGGTGACGAAGGCGGAACCGCTGCTCCCGCCGACGTAGCCGCCACACTCGAACATCGGGTAGCCGCTCTGCCGCAACACCCGCTGGGTGCAGGTGATCGGCCGGTCTCCACTGCCCCCGTTGTACGCCGTGACCGTCGTGACCGTGCCAGGTGCGGCTGCCGTGGCGAGACGGACACCTCCGGTCACCTGCTGGATTCCCACGCTGTGCCCGCCGCGTGTCTGCTTCGCGAGGCGCAGGATCGCGATGTCGGCCAGTGGGCTCTGCTTGCTCTGCCACAGCGGGCGGACGTAGGCGGCCGTGACGTGCCACACGCCGTACGGTGCCTTGCCCTTGTCGTAGGCCGGCACGAACGTCCACCCGGCGCCCGTCCCGGCCAGGCAGTGGGCCGCGGTGATGACCAGATCCTGCGTGGGACTGGCCAACACCGTTGCGGTGCAGGTGTGTTGGCCACCGGAGTTGGGAGCGAACAGGGCACCGACGGTCTTGGTGGGCGCAGTTGTATGCGACTGCGGGATGTTTGATGGCATGGCTTCGGCTCGCACCTGCGCCCCCGGGGCGACCAGCAACAAACTGGACAGCGCTGCGCAGGCGAGCACGGCTCGGACTCTGCGATTCATAACGAAAGTGTATCGGGGCTGAAAGCCATTGTGGGGCAACGAGATTCAAGTGTCAGTGCGCTGGATCTTTGCTGAACGTCGGCCGTGCGGCGGCTGTGTTCGCCAGGGGCTGCGGTTTGCCAACCGTTGTCGTCGGGGAGTTAAATAGTCCGCGCGGAATATTTGATGCGGACTAATACGGGACGGGAGGGCTGATGGCGGCGTTGACACCATTGGCCATCGCCATGCTGGCGTTGCTGCGCGAACGCCCGATGCACCCCTACGAGATGCATCAGACGTTGCTGGAGCGCCATCAGGACCGGGTGATGAAGGTCCGGCCGGGGTCTCTCTACCACACGATCGAGCGGTTGCACTCGGACGGCCTCGTCGCGGTGAAATCCGTTGAACGGGAAGGGAATCGACCCGAGCGGACGACCTACCGCATCTTGCCTGCGGGGGAGCGCGCACTCACCCAGCGAGTCGCTGACCTGCTGCACGAGTGGGGGACGGACTACCCCTCCTTTCCGGTGGCGATCGGCGAAGCGCACTTCCTGCCGAAGGAGACTGCTATCAGCAGCCTGAAGGAGCGCATGGCGTTGATCGAGCGAGATCTGGCGGTCATCGAGAACGGCCAGCACGAAGCCACCAAACGGGGCGTCGATCCCGTTGTCCTGCTGTCCGGCAACTACTTGCACCACATGCTCAGCGCCGAGCACGACTGGCTCGTGCGCACCATCGAACTCATTGAGACTGAGGAGTACTCATGGCCGAACAACTAGCTGACCGGCGGGGTGTGGAGCCCTCCGCGCCAGCGAATCCGTGGCCGGCCCTGTGGGCGATGGTCATCGGGTTCTTCATGATCCTGGTCGACTCGACCATCGTCACGATCGCGACGCCCGTCATCCGCGAGAAGTTGCACACGGACTACAACAACGTCATCTGGGTCACCAGTGCCTACCTGTTGGCGTACGCCGTGCCGCTGCTGATCACCGGACGCCTGGGCGACCGCTTCGGTCCGAAGAAGATCTACCTGATCGGTCTGACGCTCTTCACATTGTCGTCGTTGTGGTGTGGTCTGACCGATTCCATCTCGATGCTGATCACGGCCCGCGTCGTGCAGGGTCTGGGTGCATCGCTGATGACGCCGCAGACGATGGCGGTCATCACGCGAACGTTCCCGCCGACCTCGCGCGGGAAGGCCATGGCGCTGTGGGGTGCGACTGCCGGTGTGGCGACCCTGGTGGGGCCCATCCTGGGCGGCATCCTGGTCGACGGTCCCGGGTGGGAGTGGATCTTCTTCATCAACGTGCCGGTCGGCGTCATCGGCTTCGTGTTGGCGATGCGCCTGGTCCCGGAGCTGGAGACGCACTCCCATCAGTTCGACTGGCTGGGCGTCGTCCTGTCCGCCGCCGCCATGTTCCTGATCGTTTTCGGTATCCAGGAGGGCCCGACGTACGACTGGGGCACCATCAGGGGCTGGATCTCGGTCCCGCTGCTGATCATCGTCGGTCTGGTGCTCTTCGCGGTCTTCATTTTCTGGCAGGCGGTCAACAAAAACGAGCCGCTCATCCCGCTCAGCCTCTTCAAGGACCGCAACTTCTCGCTGTCCAACCTGGCCATCGCCTGCGTGTCTTTCTGCATCACCGCCTTCGCATTCCCCTTCACGCTGTGGGCGCAGACGGCGCGTGGTTGGACGCCCACTCAGTCGGCTCTGCTGATGGTGCCGATGGCGTTGATGACCGGATTCCTGGCGCCGGTCGTCGGCCGACTCACCGACCGGGTGCATCCGCGGATCCTGGCCTCCACCGGGTTCCTGGCCTCGGCAGTCGCCCTGATCTGGTTGACGTTCGTGGTCAATACGACGTCCGCGGTCTGGGAGATCCTGGCGACGATGGCGCTGTTCGGCCTGGGTAGCGCGTTCCTGTGGGCGCCGCTGGCGGCGACCGCCACGCGCAACCTGCCGATGAGTGCCGCCGGTGCGGGTTCGGGCGTCTACAACGCGACCCGTCAGGTGGGTGCGGTGCTGGGCAGTGCCGCGATCGCCGCGGTGCTGTCCGCTCGGTTGACCGCGAATCTGGGCCCGATGGCGTCGGCGGCCAACTCCGCCCAGGAGGCGCCGGGGACCAAACTGCCGCCGCAGGTGGGCGTGCCGTTCTCGACGGCGATGTCCCAGTCGTTGTGGTTGCCGGTGATCGCGTTGCTGGTCGGGTTGGTCATCTCGATGTTCTTCGAAGCGCCGGGCCACCGGGTGACGCGTACCCAGGGCAAGCACGCGGCGGGCGGCGTCAAGCACGAGGCGGGTACGCCGAGTGCCGGGCCCGCGCCCGAACCGGCCGCCTGACGTAGCGCGACAGATGCGCGGGTTATCGACAGGTGCGCGGCTTACAAGCCGCGCACCTGTTGGTAACCCGCGCGTTTCTACGCGGCCGCCTCCGCGAGATCCTCCGCCGGATGCTCCTCGACGCTGTGCGAGTTGGTGAGCGTCAGCGCACCCGCGGCAGCGACCACGCCGACGACGATCGCCAGCACGGTGAACAGGATCCGCTCGCCGCGGAAGAACGACGCGACCAGCTCGGAACTCCACGTGCCTTCCGGCAGGACCTGGGTGACGAGGACGGCGATCAGGGTGCCGACGATCGCCGTACCCACACTGGTGCCGACTTCCTGAGCGGTGTCGTTGAGCGCGGCGGCGATGGAGGTCCGGTTGGCGGGCATCGCGTCGACCAGGGCGACCGCGCAGATGGTCATGACGGTCCGCAGCCCGATGGTCATCACCACCATCGACACCGCGATGGCCCAGTAGTTGTGCTCGACACCCCAGGCCAGTCCGGCCAGCCCCGCGGCCAGGAAGCCGGCGCCGGCGAGACAGGCCATCCGGTGGCCGAACTTCTTGGCCAGACCCTCGGAGATCGGCGTCGCCAGGATCATGGTGAGGATCATCGGCAGGTTCGCCAGGCCGGCCCGCATCGGACTCCACCCCCAGGCGTACTGGAAGTGGAGGATCAGGGCGAACATCACCCCGGCCATGGCGATCGAGGTGCCGACCTGCGCGATCGCCGCACCGCGCACGGGTCCGCGGGAGAAGTAGGACAGGTCGAGCATCGGCTCAGCGGCCCGGCGCTCGCGCACGATGAATCCGACCAGCGCGGCGACCGCGGCGACGAAACAGACCAGCGTCAGCGGTGCGGTCCACCCGTGCTCGACGCCGCTGGTCAGGCCGTAACACGCCAGTCCGATGGTGGCGATGGAGAGTACGGCGCCCGGCAGGTCGAGTGCGTCACTCGTGAGGCCGCTGGGGTCATCCGCCGGCACCCCGGCCCGTACGCCGAGCCACGCGATGAGTGCGATCGGTGCGTTGACCAGCAGAAGCCAGTGCCACGACAGGTGGGTCAGGACCGTCCCGCCGAGGATCGGACCGAGGATGAAGCCGGACATGCCGACGACCATCATCACGGTGATCGCGCGCATCCGGAGGGTCTGGTCGTCGAACAGCCGGAAGACCAGCGAGTTGGTGACCGGTGCCATGGCGGCGGCCGCCAGGCCGAGCGCGGCACGTAGCGCGATGAGTTGGCCGCTGGTGTTCACGAAGGCGACTCCGAGGCTGATGATCCCGAACGCCGCGAGGCCGTAGGACAGGACGCGACGGCGCCCGAACCGGTCCGCGCTGGAGCCGGCCGTGAGTAGTAGGCCGCCGAAGGTGAGGGAGTAGGCGCCGGTCACCCACTGCAGAGACGTGGTGTCGGCGTGCAGGTCGCGACCGATGGTCGGCAGCGCGATGGTCAACAGGGTGTTGTCGACCATCTCGACGAAGAAGGCCAGGCACAGGGCGGCCATCGGGATCCACGCCGCCCGCAGCGAGGGGTACGTGCGCGGCCCCGCGGTGGGGATCGTGGTCATGGGGCGCTCCTGGGGGTCAGCGTTCGAGTATCGAACGACGTTCGGTTATGGAACGCGGTTCGATAATAGAACCATGTTCGATCCGACCGCAACTGAGACTCTCCCGTGTGGTGGGATGGGTGCCGTGACCAGCCAGCCGACCCGCCCCGCCGCCCGCCGCCGGCGCGCCTCGCACTCCTTGGAGTCGGTGCTCACCGAGGCAGTGGCGATCCTGGATGACGGCGGTGGCTCGGCGCTGACCTTCCGCGCGTTGGCCGCCCGGCTCGGCGGTGGCGTCGGCAGCATCTACTGGTACGTCTCCAGCCGCGACGAATTGCTCGACCGCGCAGCCGATTTCGCGATGGCCGACGTGGTGACGGCGATCGAACCGGTCGCCACCGACGATCCGATCGACGACATCCGCACGATCGCGATCGCGACCTTCGACGCCATCGTCGACCGGCCCTGGCTCGGCGCGTACCTGATGCGGGACACCGTCGTGCAGACGAACTCGCTGCAGATCTACGAGAAGATCGGCCAGAACGTCATGCGCCTGGGTCTGACCCCGCGGGAAGCGTTCCACGCGACCTCGGCTGTCGTCGGATTCGTCATCGGCACCGCCGCCGACATGGGTCAGGAGCTGCCCGAGGCCGTGTTGTCCGGGGAGTTGGACCGGGACATCTACTTGGCCCGCGCGGCGCAGCAGTGGCGGGACCTGGATCCGGACCAGTTCCCGTTCATCCACTACATCGTCGAGGAATTCGCGGTGCACCAGGACGTCGAGCAGTTCTGCGCCGGTCTGGAGCTGATCCTGGCGGGGCTGAAGCTGCAGGCAGCGGGCTGAGCGTGGCCAGCACCTTCCCCTCCGACGGCCCGCTGGTCGGTCGCGTCGTGCGCCTTGAGCGCCTGAGCGAGGCGGACATCGACGAGCTGCACCAGTTGATGGCCGACCCGCGGGCGTTCACCAGTGGCGCCTACCCGTTCGAAACCGCGCACACCACACGGGAGCAGACCGCGTCCTTCGTCGAGTCCCGTCTGGCCGACAGCGCGAGCGTCCCGTACGCCGTGCGGCTGCTGGACGGCACCCTCGCCGGCACCAGTTCGCTGCTGGAGATCGACCTGGCCAACGAGAAGACGCACATCGGCTCGACGTTCTACGGCCGCGACTTCTGGGGCACCCAGGTCAACCCGGACGCCAAGCTGCTGCTGCTCGGGCACGCGTTCGACGAGTGCGGGTTCGGCCGCGTCAAAATCCAGACCGACCACCGCAACGAGCGGTCGCGCGCGGCTATCGCCCGGCTGGGGGCGACGTACGAGGGGACGCTGCGACGCGACGTACGTCGATTGGATGGTTCCTGGCGCGACACCGTGGTCTTCAGCGTGCTCGCTGACGAATGGCCGGATGTTCGCGAGCGGTTGAGGCGACGCCTCGACTAGGTTGCAGAGGTGCGCAGCTTTGGTTGTCCCCAGTGTCGGATCAACATCTCGTTCGAGACGCTGAACTGTTGGTCGTGCGGCGCAAAGGTGGGGTTCCACCCGCCGACCCACCGGTTCTACGTCATCGATGACGACGCGGCCGACGTCGACGGCGTCAGCTGGGAAGAATGCGCCAACCGCCGGGAGTGGGCGTGCAACTGGTTGGTCGACCCAGCAACCGGTCGAACGATGTGCGATTCAGCCAGATACATCCGCGGTCGGCCATCCGCCGACGAAACGGCGGCGTTGGAGAAGCTGGCCGACACCGCGCACTGGCTGCGGCGGTTGATCTACCAACTCGACCACCTCGGTCTGCCGCTGGAGAGCTACCACGACAAGGAAGGCGCGCTGGCCTTCGACATGTTCTCCAGCATCGCGCTGGGCCATCCGGTCACGATCGGTCACGCGAACGGAGTGATCACGATCGACCTGGCCGAGTCGCTCGACGACCGTCGCGAGCGACTGCGGATCCAACTGGGTGAGCCGTATCGGACCATGTTGGGTCACCTGCGACACGAGGTGGGCCACTACTACGAGAGCATCCTGGTCGAGAAGCCGGGCGGTGAGTTGTTGGACGAGTGCCGAGAACTCTTCGGCGATGAGCGGGCGTCCTATTCCGATGCGATCAAACACCACTACAAGTACGGCGCGCCGCAGGATTGGCGCGACTCCTACATCTCCGAGTACGCGACCATGCACCCCTGGGAAGACTTCGCTGAATGCTTCGCGCATTATCTGCACCTCACCGACACCATGGAGACGGCCGGTGCCAGCGGGATGATGCTCAGCACGGCGCGGATCAACGACTACGACGGACCGCCGATCTCACCCCGATTCGACTATGGGCCAGAGCATTTCGAGGTGATGCTGGAGGACTGGTTCTGGGTCAAGACGTTCTTCAACCGGATCAACCGGTCGATGGGGGACCGTGATCTCTACCCCTTCGAGATCAACGATGTGGTCGCCCGCAAGCTGGCCTTCGTGCACAAGGTCGTGACCTCAGCCAAGCGTCCGGTCCAGCAACCCGCGTAGCGTCCGCATCGCCCGCTGCGCACTCGCTTCGTCGTACGACGCGGTGTCGGCCATCGTGTACCCGTGCGTCGCGCCGGGGTAGACCTCGTTGATCGCGGTCAGGCCGGCATCGCTCAGCGTGGTCCCGAGTATCTCGACCGCCTCCGGCGCCATCGATCGATCGTTGTCGGCGTGGCCGTAGGCGAATTCCGCTCGGGCAGTAGGGATCCGCAGGTGCGGACTGTCTTCATCGTCGGTCACGATCCCGCCCCCGTGGAACCCCGCCGCGGCAGCGACGAGTTGTGGGTGATCACCGGCCGCGATGGTGGCGAAGCGCGCACCCATGCAGTAGCCGACGACGCCGATCGACCCCTCGCTCACCTCCGGGCGGTCAACCAGGGCCGCGACGAAGACAGCAGCATCTTGGCTCATCCGTTCCGTGGTCAATGTGCCCAGTCGCGGTCGGACCCCGGTGAAGAACGCCTCACGTTTCTCCGCAGTGTCGAGCGGGCCGTCGGGGGAGGTGTCCTGCGCACTGCCGAACCGGAAGAACACGTTGGGCGCCAGCACCGTGTAGCCCCAGGACGCGATCTGCGCCGCCATGGACTGGATCTGCGGCCGTAGACCGATCGCGTCCATGAAGAGCAGCACTCCCGGCGCCGGCGCATTCGGCCCGACTTCGAGGTAGGCCTCGACGGGACCGTCTGGGTGCTCGACCGTAATCATCACCGGTCTATCTAATCGTCAGCGGTAGTCGGCCCACACCCGCCGGGAGGTTCCGTCCACGGTCATCCGGCCGCCGTACGGCACGATCCACTGCGGCCTCGTGTGCCCGAACGGGACGCCGACCACGACGACCGCGTCGGGGTTGTACGACGTGATGAGCTCGACGGCCACGTCGGACTGCTCCTGGCGACGCCGAGCGCGAGTGGCGGAGTCGGCGAGTCGATGATGTTCGGAAGTCGGTGGCCGCGCGACAAGCACTGCTGCGCTCCGAGCCAGCAGCCCTCGCTCGCCCAGCGCACGGACGATCCAACCGAATTCCCCTGCGGGGATTAGTTCTTCGGACGTTTCCAGCACCCGCCCACCGCCAGGGCTGGGTCGGCTCCCGATCGCCGTACGTGGTGAGGGCACGCGGATCGAGCCAGTCGATTCCGAAGTCCTCCGACTCACCCGGCTCGGTGAGTTCGAGTCGTTCGCCGGTCAGCAGCGCGGCGCGCAGGCTCGCGACGTGGATCGGGTCCACCGCGGGCCCGGGGCCGAGCTGCACCTGCGTCGACCCGCCGTAGAAGCCGGCGATACCGCGCTGCCACAGCCAGTTGAGGATGTTCGTGTTGTCGCTGTAGCCCAGGTACGGTTTCGGATCCGCTTGTGCCAGTGACAGATCCAGGTGTGGCACCACGGTGATCTGGTCCTCGCCGCCAATGCTGGCCAGGATCGCGCGGATGGACGGGTCGGCCAGTGCGGCGTTGAAGTCCGCGGCCCGGTCCGTCGCGGAGGCACCGAGCTGCCGCGTTGTCGGGTACTCAACCGGGATCAGATAGGAGGCTGCCCGGGCGCCACACCACCGGGTTTTGCAGCCATGATTGTTCGGTGCCAGCGAACCTCACGATCCGCTCTGCCGACCCCGAGCTGGACGCGTGGGGGTGCGCGCGGATCTACGCGCCGTACGTCACGGACACGGTCGTCTCGTTCGAAGCCGACCCGCCGTCCGCTCCGGAGATGGCCCAACGCATCGGCAGCGCCATCGAATGGCTGGTCGCCGTCCGCGGCGAGGACGTCGTCGGCTATGCGTACGCCGTGCAGCACCGTCAGCGCGCGGCGTACCGATTCGCCTGTGACGTCAGCGTTTACGTGCATCGCGACAGTCATCGATCGGGCGTCGGCAGCGAGTTGTACCGCCACCTGTTCGAGCGGTTGGAGCAGCGCAACTACCGGACGCTGTGCGCCGGGATCACCATGCCGAACGAGGCCAGCGAGGGTCTGCACACCTCGCTCGGCTTCACCCGCGTCGGTGTCTATCAGGCGATCGGCTGGAAGTTCGGCGCCTGGCACGACACGTTGTGGATGCAGAAACACCTCGGCGGCTCGGGTCCGCCCGTCGGCGAACCCGGCTGACCGACCGCAAGGTAGTTAACAGTTCTATTACGGATGTGGCGCAGCTCACTGCCTCGGTATATGTTGTCGGACACAACAAACCTGGCGGCGGTCCTGGGAAGGGCCGCAGCCTCCTGAAAGGTAGTGAAATATGCGCAAAGGTGCGCTGAGCGCGGCGGTCTTCGCCGCCTCCGGTGTCATGGCGCTGGCCGCCTGTGGCAGCAGTTCCTCGTCCTCCTCACCGTCGGCTACCGCGGGAGGCGGCGGCACGTCGGCCGGTGGGACGACCTCCGCCACCAGTTCGGCCGCCGGCGCGAGCGGCACGGTCGACGGAAAGGGCGCCAAGGTCGGCATCATCCTGCCGGACCGGACGACGTCCAACCGGTGGATCTCCACCGACCCCGACGCCCTCGCGGCCCGCTGCAAGGCCGACAACCTGGACTGCGACATCCAGAACGCGAACAACTCCGCGACCACCATGGCCACCCAGGCCGACACCATGATGAACAACGGTGTGAAGGTCCTCATGCTGGTCAACCTCGACTCCGCGTCCGCCGCGAAGATCGAGCAGAAGGCCAAGTCCAAGGGCATCATCACGATCGACTACGACCGCCTCACCCTCGGTGGCGACGCATCGCTCTACGTGTCCTTCGACAACGTGAAGGTTGGCGAGTTGCAGGGTCAGACCCTGGTGCAGTGCCCGCAGGTCAAGGGCAAGTCGTCGGTCAACTACGTCGAGTTGAACGGTGCGCCCACCGACAACAACGCCACGCTGTTCGCGCAGGGCTACAACAGCGTGCTGTCCAAGCAGCCGGGTTGGAAGAAGCTGGCCGACCAGTCCATCGCCAACTGGGACAACACGCAGGCGGGCATCACGTTCACCTCGATGTACCAGAAGAACCCCGACATCCAGGCTGTGATGGTTGCCAACGACGGTATGGCCGGACCGGTCATCGCTGACCTCGCCAAGCAGAAGAAGGCTGGTGCTGTTGCGGTTTCGGGTCAGGACGCCACCGTTGAAGGTCTGCAGCGGATCATGCAGGGCACCCAGTGCTTCACGATCTACAAGCCGTCGGTGGGCGAGGCCAACCCGGCGGTCGACGCCGCGGCCAAGTTCGCGACCGGCCAGTTGCCGACCACGACCGCGACTGTGACGGACACGGAGACCGGTCGCAAGGTGCCGGCCATCCTGGCGACGCCGATCGCGATCACCCAGGCCAACGTCGCGCTGCCGATCAACGACGGCTACACGCCGAAGGCGACGACCTGCGCCAACACGTTCGCCGAGTTGTGCACGAAGTTCGGAGTGAAGTAACTCCACCGCACGAGTGGGTCGGATCGGTTGGTCCCGCGGCCAACCGATCCGACCCACGAACTCCCTGACGGCAGAAGGAATTCATGTCAGACACCCCTGTCCTGCAACTGCGGGACATCAACAAGAGCTTTGGCGCGGTCCACGTGCTGCGCGACGTCGACTTCGAGGCGTACGCCGGCCAGGTGACCGCGCTGGTCGGTGACAACGGCGCCGGCAAGTCCACCCTCGTCAAATGCATCGGCGGGACCTACTCCATCGATTCCGGCGACTACCTGTTCGACGGAAACCCGGTCTCCGTGCACGGACCGCGTGACGCGGCAGCCCTCGGCGTCGAGATCGTCTACCAGGATCTCGCGCTGTGCGAGAACCTCGACGTCGTCCAGAACATGTTCCTCGGCCGCGAGCAGATGCGTGGCATCTCCATGGACGAGGACTCGATGGAAGTCGCCGCGAGTGACGCGCTGAAATCATTGTCCGTGCGCACCCTGAAGTCGGTCCGGCAGCGGGTTTCGAGCCTGTCCGGTGGCCAGCGGCAGACCGTCGCGATCGCCAAAGCCGTTCTGTGGCAGGCGAAACTGGTCATCCTGGATGAGCCGACCGCCGCCCTCGGCGTCGCACAGACCGAGCAGGTCCTCAATCTCGTCCGCCGTCTGGCCGACTCCGGCGTTGCGGTGGTCCTGATCTCGCACAACATGAACGACGTCATGCAGGTCGCCGACAAGATCGCGGCCCTCTACCTCGGCCAGACCGCCGCCATCGTCGACGCCAAGGACGTGACCACGACCCAGGTGGTGGAGCTGATCACCACCGGCCGCTCCGGCGAGATCGGTCTGCCCGCCCCCACTTCCGTAGGAGCTGCTTCCTCGTGACTACCGAAACCCCCACGACCAGAGATGAACTGGCGCTCGCAACCGTCCCGACCAGCGACCTGAAGTCGTTCATCGGTGGTTACATCACCCGGATCCGCGGCGGCGACATGGGCTCACTGCCCGCGGTCGCGGCCCTACTCGTCCTGGTGCTGATCTTCTCGATCTTCGACAGCGGCTTCTTCTCCCTCAGCAACCTGTCATCCCTCACGACGCAGGCCGCTCCGGGAATCCTGCTGGCAATGGGTCTGGTCTTCGTCCTGCTGCTCGGCGAGATCGACCTGTCCGCCGGCACCACCTCCGGCGTGGGCGCCGGGATCATCGCGGTGCTGCTGTTCCACCAGTGGCCCTGGCCGATCGCCCTGCTCGTCGCGTTGGTCGTCGGTGCGCTCATCGGTCTGTTCATCGGAGTCATGCGCGCCAAACTGCGCGTGCCGTCCTTCGTGATCACCCTGGCACTGTTCCTCGGTTTGCAGGGCGTACTCATCCTGATCATGAACACGGTCGGTAGCAGCGGAGCGCTGTCCTACCACCAGCCCGTGCTGGATGCGCTCGAGAACGAATTGATGCCGGTCTGGTTGGGCTGGGCCCTCGCGATCCTCGTCGTGCTCGGGTACGCCGCCGTGGTGCTGAACCGGCTCCGGGGCCGACGGGCCCGCAACCTGGCCACCGAGCCGACCGCGGTCACCGCGCTGAAGATCGGGGCGACCGCAGTGGTCGTCCTCGGCGCGACCTTCCTCTACAACATCAACCAGAACTCGGGTGCCGCCCCCGGCGTCGCCACCGTCGACGGCAAGCTCGTCCAGGTCGCGCCGCCGACGCTGCAGGGCATCCCGTGGGTGGTGCCGCTGATCCTGGCGCTCGTGCTCGTGTTGGCGTTCGTGCTGAACCGCACCCGTTACGGCCGGCACATCTACGCCGTCGGCGGCAACGACGAAGCCGCCCGCCGGGCCGGTATCCGGGTCGACGCCGTGCGCATCTCGGTGTTCGTCATCTGTTCCACCATGGCGGTCATCTCCGGTCTGGTGCTCGGTTCACAGAGCGGCGTCAGCCAGCAGACCGGTGGCGGCAACACCCTGTTGCTGGCCGTGGGTGCCGCAGTCGTCGGTGGGACAAGCCTGTTCGGCGGCAAGGGCAAGATCACCGACGCGGTCGTCGGTGGCCTGGTGGTCGCCGTCATCATCAACGGCATGTCCGACCTGATCCAGAGCAAGAACAACGCGGCCTGGCAGATGATCGTCACCGGTGCCGTGCTGGCCCTGGCAGCAACGGTCGACGCCCTGAGCCGTCGGCGGGCGGGCGCGACCGGACTCGGCTGACGTACGTCGATACGCTGGGCCCGCGATGAGCACCGTCATTCGGTCGGTTGCCCGACCCGAGCAGATCCGTAAGCACAACCTTGGCTTGTTGCTGCGCCATCTGCACCAGGTCGGTTCGATCTCCCGCAGTGAGCTCACGACCGCTACTGGCCTGAACCGCAGCACCATTGCCGCGCTCGTCGGGGAACTCGCCGAGCGCGGCATGGTGGCTGAGCACCCGGATCCGGCCAAGTCGGGCGCCGGCCGACCGTCGTACGTCGTGACCGCCCTCCCGCAGGCAGCTCACGTCATCGCCGTGGACCTGGACGTCCGCACGGTGACGGTGGCGGCGGTGGGGTTCGGCGGCCAGGTGCGTGCCCGTCGTACCTGGAATCATCCGGTGAAGCACCCCGCGCCCGAGGACGTCGCAGACGCCATCGCTCAAGCAGCCGATGAACTCGGGTGTGAGGCAGCCGGATCGCGCTGCGTGGGGCTGTGCGTCGGGGTGCCGGGAATGGTGCGCACCCACGACGGTTGGGTGCTCAACGCACCGAACCTTCGCTGGCACGGTGTCCCGTTCGGTCAGCTCATGCGCGATCGACTCGGTCGTGAGGTGCATCTGGTCAACGACGCCGATCTGGCCGCGTACGCCGAGCATCTGCGCGGCGCGGGCCGCGGGTACGACGACTTGGTGTGCGTGCTGGGCCGCAACGGCGTCGGCAGCGGAGTGCTCGTGGGCGGCCGGCCGTTGCACGGTGCCACGGGGTACGCGGGCGAGATGGGCCATGTGGTGATGGACCCCAAAGGCCGGCGTTGCCACTGCGGCAACCGGGGGTGTCTCGAGCAATACGCAGGCGCCCCAGCCCTGTTGCGGGCCAGTCGCCGCGGAGGACTTGTAGCTGGCGACGTCGAGGAACTCTTCGCGCGCTTCGATGGCGGCGATCAGGTGGCCGCACGGGTGCTCGGCGAGGTGGCCGACTGGGTCGGCGTGGCCACCGGCAACGTCGTGACCTTCCTGGAGCCCAGCGCCGTGGTCTACGTCGGCCATCTCGGCGAGGTCATCCGGCGCTGCGCGCCGGCCGTTGCCCGACGTGTCGCGCGCGGCGCGACGGCGGACGCGTCCGCACCGGTGGCCCTCCTGCCGGGCGTGCTCGAGGAGCCGATCCTGGTGGGTGCGGCCGAGCTCGCCTTCGAGGATCTCTTCGCCGGAGACCTTTCGATCCTCTGACCTGGAAATTGCCTCGCGTCGCCCACGGCGTGGCCGTTACCGTCGCGACATGCAGGTGGACTTCTTCACGGACGCAACGGACTTCCTGGCGGTCGCGGGTGACTACCTGGCCGCGGACCCGGTGCGGCTGAGTGTGCTGGCCACGAACGCCGAGCGAGGCGCCATGCTCCCGCCCGAGCCGGTGGACTGGCCACGGTGGTACGCCGTGGTGCGAGATGGTGCCTCGATCGTCGGGGTCGCGATGCGGACACATCCGGCGGGTGAGCACTCGGTGTGGTTGGGCGGACAGCCGCAGGCCGCTGTCAGTGCGCTCGTGGCCGCCCTCCTCGCGCGAGGTGAGACCGCCTTGGCGGCGAACGGTGAGTTGCCTGCTGTGCAACAGTTCGCCGATGCGATGGCCAGCGCAATCGGGGCAGTGGCCGTGCAGGACGTGCCGACGCGGCTGTGGGAGTTGACCACCGTGAAGTGGCCGCAGCAACCGGCGGGGTCGCTGCGGGAAGCAACCACTGATGACGTCGATCGGCTGTTGCCGCTGCTGGCCGGGTTCATGGCGCAAGCGGCCGAGCAAGCCGCGCGGCCGCTGCATCCGGGAGAGACCTTCGTGGCCACTGCGCAGGAGGTGCGGGAGCAGCTGCAGGTGGGCCGGCGCTATCTGCTCTGGGAGGTCGACGGCCAGATCGTGCACCTCACCGGGATCAACGTG
The DNA here is from genome assembly GCF_900108585.1 of Branchiibius hedensis. NCBI lineage: Bacteria > Bacillati > Actinomycetota > Actinomycetes > Micrococcales > Dermacoccaceae > Branchiibius > Branchiibius hedensis. The sequence continues at coordinate 3,006,525 of NZ_UESZ01000001.1, read as the reverse complement.
CCCGCCTTCGGGTCCGCTCGCATCGGTCCGGTGCTGACGCCAAAACCGTTCCGGGGCAAGGGGTACGCCGCGTGGGTGGTCGCGACCGCCGGCCAACAGATCCTCGACGCGGGGCTGCGGGCCTGCCTCTACACCGACGTCACGAACCCGGTCTCCAACGGTGTGTACGCCCGGATCGGATTCGAAGCGCTCGCCGACTCTGCGGAGTATTCGCTGGTCACGACGCCATAGGCTCGGGCCATGGGCAACGAGGTCTACGTCATCACCGGCGGCACGCGCGGCATCGGCGCTGCCACGGCACGGCAACTGGCGCGAGTGCAGGGTCGGACTCTGATCCTCGCCTACCGCTCCGATGCCGACGCCGCGGACCGGATCGTCGCCGAACTGGACGCACCCGGCTCGCCCGTGATCGCCGTACAGTGCGATGTCGCCGACCCTGCCGCGATCGAGACACTGTTTCAGACCGTCGACGAGTACGGCGACCTGGCCGCTGTTGTGAACAGCGCCGGGATCGTGGGCCGGCAGAGCTCCTTCGTCGACATTGACGCGGATCGCTGGCGGAACATGCTGCAGGTCAACGTCATTGGTACGGCACTGTGCTGTCGGGAGGCGGTCCGGCGGATGCGCGAACGGCCGGTCGGCGCCCGGGCGATCGTCAACATCTCCTCCAAAGCCTCGGTGCTGGGCTCGCCGAACGAGTACGTCGACTACGCCGCGAGCAAGGGTGCGGTCGATTCGCTGACCCGTGGCTTGGCGTTGGAGGTTGCTGCCGAAGGGATCCGGGTCAACTCGATCCGGGCCGGGATTATCGACACCGAGATCCACATCCTCGGTGGCGAACCGCGGCGCGCCGACCGGGTCGGGCCGATGCAACCGATGGGCCGGGCCGGAACCGCTCAGGAGGTCGCCGACGCCGTGACGTGGCTGCTGTCGGACCGGGCGTCGTACGTCACCGGCACCTTCATCGACGTCTCCGGGGGTAGGTAGGACCAGCAACGGGAGGTAGCCTCACGACACGTGAGCGAGAACGTGGTGAACGCCGCTGCTGCGGGAGACTTCGAACTGGCCGGGCGCCCGGTCAACCGGATCGGTTTCGGGGCGATGCAACTGCCCGGGCCCGGTGTCTTCGGGCCGCCCAAGAACAAGGACGCCGCGATCGCCGTCCTGCGGCGAGCGGTCGAGCTCGGGGTCAATCACATCGACACCGCTCAGTTCTACGGCCCGGACGTCTCCAACGAGTTGATTCGCGAGGCGCTGCACCCCTACTCCGAGGACCTGTCCATCGTGACCAAGGTCGGTGCCCGCCGCGACGGTGAAGGCAACTGGGTCCCGGCGCAGACCCCGCAGGAACTCCGGGACGACGTCGAGGCCAACCTGCGCACGCTGGGGCTCGAGCAGATCGCCGCCGTGAACCTGCGCCGGATGGATGAGCACGAGGGCCACGACGTGGTGCCCATCGAGGACCAGTTGTCTGAGCTGGCCGCGCTGCGCGACGAGGGCAAGATCGGCGGCATCGGGGTCTCGACCGTTGACCTGGACACGGTCAACCTGGCCATCGCCGAAGCCGAAATCACCTGCGTCCAGAACGCGTTCAGCCTGGTCGACCAGTCCGATGCGCCCGTCCTCGAGCGCTGCGCCGCCGCCGGCATCGCCTACGTGCCCTACTTTCCGTTGGGTTCTGCCTTCCCGAACATGCCCAAGGTCGTCGACGATGCGCGGGTCCAGGAGATTGCCGCGGCCCATGGAGTCTCACCGGCGCAGATCGGCCTGGCGTGGCTGCTGGCCCGCTCGCCGAACATCTTGTTGATCCCGGGCACGTCGTCGGTGGCGCACCTGGAGGAGAACCTTGCGGTGGGTGCGATCACCCTCACGAAGGAGCAGTTGAGCGTTCTCGCCGGGTAGGGAGCGCGGCGTGCCATGACCGGAAATCGCTGCCCGGTCCGTCACAGTGGGAGCCGTGGACGGACGGGTGAAGGCCAGGGCAGCGGCTGCGTGGTTGTTCATGGCGCTCCGCGTCTGCCTGGTGGTGCTGTTGGCGGCAGCCTTGTTTGTGATCGTTCCCGTGCGCGGCGACGGCTTCGCCACGGACTGGCAGTGGTTGCTGATCTTCGTGGCGGCGATGTCGCAGCTCATCGCGATGGCCGTCTGGGTGATCCGGCACGCCCGATACGCCGTCGTGCGCTCGATGGAAGCGTTGCTGGTGATCATCGCTGTCTTCCTGGTCTTCTTCGCCCGGCTGTATCTGTCCGGGTCGGAGGCCGATCCGAGCGCGTTCTCCGTCCGCCTGGACCACGTGTCCGCGGTCTACTTCACCGTCGCGACCTTCACCACGGTCGGATACGGCGACATCACCCCACGCACCGACGCCATGCGATTGGCCGTCACGATCCAGATGCTGTTGAACCTGATCCTGCTCAGCGGTGTCGCGCGGTTGATCTTCACGGCCGCTCGTCGTCGGCCGGCCGCCTCGCACGCGGAGGTCAAAAGCCCGTCAACGTGACCGGTGTGTCCGGCGGCCCTTCATCGCGGAGTCGCACCAGCAGCGTCGGGAGTGATCGCGGGCTGAACGTCGCTGTGCTGCGGGCAATTTCGTCGGGCGACCACCACCGCACCTCGTGGACGTGCTCGGCGCGGAGCTGATCCTCGCTGAACCCCGGTCGTGGTTCGAAATGCGGCACGCGCAGCAGATGGATGTGGTCGACCTGGCCGTCCCATTGGCCCATCGGGAAGTGGGCGGTCTTCGTCCACAGTTCGGGGCCGAGCTCGGCGAGTTCCAATCCCACTTCTTCACGCAGCTCTCGTTGGAGCGCCTGCAGCGCAGACTCGCCGGGTTCGATGCCCCCACCGGGATACGCCCAGAACTCGGTGACGCCCCCAGGGTTGTCCCAGCGGAAACGCAACAACAACACGTTGTCGTCCTCGTCGAGGATCAGTGCCCGGACGCTGTGCCGCATCCGGGGTTCGGCGAGCCGGGGAAGCAGCTTCCGGGCCAGCGGGGCGAGGCGGTCACCCAGGGCGTCCGCCTCGGCCAGCGTGAACCACCGTGCTTCGGCGATCTCCGCGGCCGCCGTCACCGGCTGATCAAGGTGCAGCCGGAAGACCTGGGAGTGCAGCACGTGGCCCGGTTCGTTGGCCGTGTCCGTGGTGAAGTCGCCGACCGGGTCGAGCGCTGCTTCCGGTACGTCGATCTGCAGCTCCTCCTGCAACTCCCGTCGCAGCGCGGCGACTGCCGTCTCTCCGGGTTCCGGCTTGCCGCCGGGCTGCATGAACACCTGCGAGGTTCGCTTACGCACCAACAGGATCCGGCCTTGCGGGTCCGTCGTCAGAGCAGCTACCACGCGGATGATGGGAGCAGGCTGATTCACAGACACCAGGCAACGGTAACGGGCTCAGGCCAACGCGGCAGCCAGCTGTTCGTCGGTCAGCTGCCGATCGGCGTACACCAACCTGATGGCCTGCGGATCGGGGTTACCCGCGTCCGGCGCCCGGTGTTGCAGCGACAGACCGACCTTGCGCGCGACGTTCGCCGATGCGGTTTTGTGCTCCAGCAGGTCAGCAGAGACTCCGTCTGCGCAGGTTCGGTGTGTCGAAGGCTGGGGAAGTGCTGCCAGACAAGGGGATCGGAGTAGATGGTGAACAGCTCCGGGAGATCCGCCGCGACAGGTTCGGCCAACTGCAGTCGGTCTGTCATCGTCACAGGACGGTCCTAGGCGGGCGCGGCGACGGGCTTCATCGCGGTGCGGCTCAGCAGCCGGGTGGTGATGGTCGCCGCGATCGCACTGCACGCCATGATCGCCGCGAGGACCAGCACCTGGAACCGGCCGGCCTCCAACGGTGACAGACCGCCGAAGATCGCTCCGACGAAAGCCCCTGGGAGAGTTACCAGTCCGGTGGTCCGCGTCTGGTCGATCGAGGGTACGAGGGCGTGGTAGGCGGCGGTGCGGGCGACGTGCAGGTTGGCCTGGGACGGCCGTGCGCCGATTGCGAGCCAGCCCTCGATCTGGTCCCACTGGTCGATAGAGGACTGCCGGAACGAACGGCCGGCCAACGTCGTACACGTCATCGAGTTGCCGATGACGATCCCGGCGATGGCCAGGGCGTACCGAGGAGTCGCATCCAATGCACCGGTCACGAAGACCACGGTCAAGGCGACCAGGACCCCACTCAGCATCGCGGTGCCAGCGACCGGGATCTGGTGCGGACCGCCGAGGCGGCCGGCCGCAGTCCAGATCGCGATGCCGGCCATGACGGCCAACGCGAGAGCAACACCCCACCACGACGTGATCAGCCCACCGAGGACCACCGCGAGGATCGCCAGTTGCACGACCCCGCGGGCAATAGCCAGCACCGGTGCGAGCGGATGCGGCAACCGGTTGGCCCAGAAGACGGCGGCGCTGATCGCGGCCAGGATCGCAACGGCGACCAGCGAGGCGACCAGGTGTTCGGCGTGCGGCACAGTGCGGTCAGTCCCGCGTGCCGACGGCCAGCCAGGCCACCACGTGGTGCGGCCCGGGCGACGTCGGCAGCAACTGTGCGCAGCGTCGCCGCAGCGACTCGCGTTGCGCTGGGTCCAAGGTCAGCAGGTACGCCCCGGCCGGGCCGACGCCCAATTCGTAGGGCTGCCACCAGGATTCGAAGCTGTCGAAGGACAGGTCCACGGCCAGTTCGGTGTCGATGACCGAGTTGAGTCCGGCATGACGCAGCAGCGACGCCAGCTCGCCGGCACTCGTGCCGAGTTGCCCCGACTCGTCCGGGACGTTGTCGAACAGCTCGTTGGCCGCTTGCCAGAAGATCGACAGCGGGGATCGGCCGCCACCGAAATCCCACACCGACGCCGCGACCCGACCACCGGGCCGCGTCACCCGGCACATCTGCGCGATGCCGCCATCGGCATCGGTCATGAACTGCACCACCAGTTGGGCGATGACCAGGTCGAAGTCGCCGTCGGCGAACGGCAGCGATTCGGCGGACGCCAACCGCACGTCGGTGTCGGGCAGGCGCTCCCGTAGCGCAGCCACGAACGGCGGCGACGGATCGACCGCGGCCACGGCGTCTGCGCCGAGGAGGTCGGCGAGACGGTGGACCACTGCGCCGCTCCCGGCGCCGACGTCCAGCGCGCGTTGGCCGGGGGTCGGCACGAGAAAGGCCAGGAGCTGGTCAGCCAGCGGATCGGCGTACCGGCCCATGAACGCCTGGTAGGCGTCCGCGGCCACCTCGAAGGTCACGCATCCAGCATGGCCGAAGTCTGCACGCCGCGCACCCGGCGGCCGGCACGCAGCGGCAGCCACACACCCAGGGCCACCAGCGCCATCGCCAGCGGCACGTGCAGCGCAGTCAGACCGTCGTCACCGTTGTCGGTGATCTGGCCACCCAGGTGCGCCTCGCCGGCGACGGCGAGCACCAACACGATGCTGCCGATCCAGAGCGGGCGGTCACTGCGCAGCCGCAGCGTCACCCACGCCGCGGCGGCGAGCGAGCACAGCAACGTGGCCCACGCCCCGAGGTCGTGCACGTGGACCCAGGAGTCGGAGCGAGGGTCCGTGGACAAGAAGAGCCCGGCCCACAGGCCCTGGAGCACGATGAGCAGGGCGGTCAGTCCGAGCAGGGTGGTGGCAATCAGCCAGTCGCGTTTCGTGGTCACCCAGCAACCGTGCGGTTCGCCCTCGACGCCTGGCAACGAATCCGGGCCAGATGTAGACCGATCTCCGATGGGGTCGATCGCCACCTATGACCCAGGTCGTAGGGGCCCTCCGACGCAAGTACGCCGCGACAGGCCCGGTCTGCCGGTTACGGTCAGAGGGTGAGCAGTGAGAGCCCTGTCGCGACGGCCGCGCACCGGCTGGGCACGCTGTCGCCATCGGCCCGCGACGGGTTGCTCGCGCTCGGGTGCTTGCTCATCGGCCTGCCCGAGGTGATCGCGCACGGTGGCTGGAACCTCAAGGTTGTGGTCGCGCTCGTGGCCATGAGCGCACCCGTCCTGGTCCAGAGCCGTTATCCCGTAGCGGTTTTCGCGGTGCTATCGGTCTTCGCTGCGGTGCAGTGGTGGCTCGACGTGCGCGTGCTCAGCGACGTGTCGTTGCTGGTGGTGCTCACGACGTTGGTCGTGCGGCGTATCACATGGGCCGTCGTTGCTGCGGTCGTCATCCTCGAGGTCGGCGTGATCCTCGCCGTGCTGAAGTGGTCGAAGCACTCGTTGCTGCTCGGCATCCTGCTCAACATCGCGATCCTCGCCGCGGTGCTGCTGGGGGTCTACCTGCGGGAACGCTCAGCGCATCTGGCCCAACTCACCCAGCGGGCCGAGCAACTCGAACGAGCCCGGATCGCCCGTGACATGCACGATGTGGTCGGGCACCACCTGGCGGTGATGATCGCGCTCGCCGACGGTGCCCAGGTCGCCATCGAGCACGGCCAGCGGCCGGAGGAGGCGCTGCGCCAGCTGTCGGCTACCGGACGCCAGGCGCTGGCCGAGACCCGTTCTCTCGTCACGGTGTTCGCCTCTTCCACCGCCGATGTCCCGGCCGGTCTGGAGCAGATCGCGGCCCCGATCCGACTGGCCGGTGTACCGGTGCGGGTCCACGTCGACGGGCCGGCCGCGCCCGGCCCCGGTGACGTCGATGAGGTGGTGCGGCGCGTCGTACAGGAAGCACTGACCAACACCCTCAAACACGCGCAACGTCCGGCGAGCGTCGAGGTCACCGTCACGTACGCCGAGCCACAGGTCACCGTCGACGTCACCGACCGCGGCGCCCGGCGCCCGCTGTCGCACCCGGCCGGTCGTGGCATCTCCGGAATGGCCGAACGGGTTGCCGCACAGGGCGGTAGGTTCACGGCTGGACCACATGACGATGGTTGGCGGGTGCACGCCACGCTGCCCGTGAGCACACGATGATCCGGCTGCTGCTGGCGGACGACCAGCCCTTGTTGCGTCTGGGCTACCGGATGGTGCTCGACGCTGAGCCGGACCTGACGGTCGTTGCCGAGGCAGGCACGGGCCGCGAAGCGTTGGTGGAGGTGCGCCGGCACAACCCCGATGTGGTGCTGATGGACGTGCGGATGCCGGAGATGGATGGCATCGCGGCGACCGCCGAGATCACCCGAACGGCACCGCAGACCAAGGTCATCATCCTGACGACGTTCCAACTCGATGAGTACGTGTTCGCCGGATTACGCAGTGGCGCAGCGGGTTTCCTGCTGAAGGATGTGGAGCCGCCGGCCTTGGTCGCGGCCATCCGGGCGGTCGCCGGCGGAGAGGCCGCTCTCTCGCCGCAGGTCACCCGCACCATGCTCGACGCCGTCGCGGATGCGTTGCCCGATCCGCGCACCGAAGCGGAGCGCCGCCGGATCACCCAGGCGTTGACTGCCCGGGAACTCGAAGTGTTGGGACTTGTCGCGTCGGGTATGACCAACCCCGAGATTGCGGCGCACCTGTTCCTGTCCGAGGGCACGGTGAAGGTGCACATCGGTCGCATCCTGGCCAAGCTGGAACTGCGCGACCGCGTCCAGATCGTCATCCTGGCCTACCGTGCGGGTCTGATTGGTTGAGTACGACCAGGGTCGTAGCCCGCAGCGGGCAGGTTCGGCCCGCTGGCTGATGTGCTGCGACCGGTCAGCCGCCTACTGTCCGTGAGGTGTCCGGCCCCTTGATCAAAGTTCCGACGATCGATCGCGACTTCTGGATCCTCAAGTTGCTCACCACGGCAGGTGGTGAGGCGCTGTCGGACTACCTGGCCGGTCGCAGTGTCGTCCTCGCCGGTGTCGTCGGAGTGCTTCTGCTGGTGCTCGGGGGAGCGCTTCAACTTCGCACCCGCAGCTACCAACCCGTGCCGTACTGGCTCTTCGCCGCCGCGATCGCGGTCTTCGGGACGATGCTGGCCGACGGAATGCACGTCGTCCTCGGGGTGCCCTACCCGGTCACGTCCACCGTCTACGCCGCCGCGCTGGCACTGGTCTTCCTGTTGTGGCACCGCGCGACCGGCACCATCGACATCCACACCGTGACCGCGGGACGGCCCGAGGTGTACTACTGGTGCGCCGTCGGTGCCGCTTTCGCACTGGGTACGGCGCTGGGTGACTTCGCCGCCTTCAGCCTCGGCCTGGGCTACCTGGCGTCCGCGGTGCTGTTCGGAGTGCTGTTCGCGGCGACCCTTCTGCTGCACCACCGCGCGCGGTGGGGTGTGACGGTGACCTTTTGGTCGGCGTACGTGCTGACCCGCCCGTTCGGTGCCTCGGTCGCCGACTATCTGGGCAAGCCGGCCGGTCACGGCGGTGGTCGCGGCTGGGGTGACGGCCTGGTCGCACTCGGTTTGTTCGCAGCTTTCACCCTCATGCTGATCCGGGTCGCGAACCGGTACGAGGGCGTGGCCCATCTGGTGAGTTCGAGCGATGAAAGCGTGTGATGACCGACCTGAGCTATCCCCAGGCGCTGGTGATGGGTGCCATCCAGGGCGTCGCCGAACTCTTCCCCGTCTCCAGCCTGGCCACTCGATCCTGGTGCCGGCGTGGATCGGCGGCAGTTGGTCGGATCTGGTGACCCAACAGTCAGCACGCGGCCACACGCCGTACCTCGCCTTCATCGTGGCGCTGCACGTCGCGACGGCACTGGCACTGATCGTCTTCTACCGCAAGGACTGGGTCGCGATCCTGGCCGGCGTCGGCGATCTGGCCCGCGAGCGCCGACTGACCACGCCCCGGTCCCGGTTGGCGTGGTGGCTGATCCTCGGCACGATCCCGGTGTGCCTCATCGGGCTGGCACTGGACAAGTCGTTACGAGTGGTGTTCGCCAAACCGCTGTACGCCGCAATCTTCCTGACCCTCAACGGTTTTCTGCTGCTCGCGGCGGAATTGCTGACCCGCAGGGCACGGGGCCGCGGTCTGGCGCTGCGCGACCTTGGCTGGGTCAATGCCACCATCATCGGCGCCTCACAGGCGATCGCCCTGTTGCCCGGCTTCTCCCGATCGGGCGCCACCATCTCGACCGGGCTGTTGCGCGGACTCGATCACGAGAAGGCGACCCGGTTTGCCTTCCTGCTGGCCACGCCGGTGATTCTGGCGGCCGGTGTCCTGAAGATCCCGGAGCTCTTCGGCCCCGAGGGCCAGGGCATCGGCGGGCAGATCCTCGCGGGTTCGATCGTCGCGTTTGTGTGCGCGTACTTGTCCACGAGGTTCCTGACCCGCTACTTCCACACCCGCACGCTCTACCCCTTCGTCGTGTACTGCCTGATCGCCGGGGGTATCAGCATCCTGCGGTTCGCCTGACGCCACAGCAGGCGCACAGTTCGTTACAAGGACGGCCCCTGCGGAGCTGGTCAGGCTGTGCGTTGTGAGCAGTGACGTGATGCCCGATCAGCGGGTGCGCCACGCCGTCCAGCATCCCGCGGTCGGGTCGGGGCGGGTGGCTGCGCAGGTCAGCCTCGCGCTCGCGTGGCTGGTCATGCTCGGCGTCACCGCGTTGTGGGTCAGCGGTGGCGGCATCCAGGAGGCGGGGTCGTCGGCGACCGGCTTCTTCACCAGCCTCGGCCGACTGACCGGGCTGCTCGCCTCAGCGGCTCTGCTGATCCAACTGGTGATGATGAGCCGCGTGCCCTGGCTCGAACAGGCCTGGGGTCAGGACGAACTCGCCCGTGGTCACCGCCTGGTGGGGTTGACCAGTTTCACCGGGATGCTCGTGCACATCGTCTTGATCACCATCGGGTACGCCGCGGCGCAGCCCGCGCAGGTGTGGTCGACTGCCGTGGATCTCACCCTCAACTACCCGGGCATGCTGCTCGCCGTCGCAGGCACTGTCGCGCTGTGCCTGGTCGTCTTCACCTCGATCCGCGCTGCCCGGCGACGGCTGCGGTACGAGTCGTGGCATCTGATCCACCTCTACGGCTATCTCGGTGCCGGTCTGGTGTTGCCGCACCAGCTATGGAGCGGGCAGGACTTCCTGACCTCGCCGGTCGCGACGGTGTTCTGGTGGGGGTTGTGGGCACTCACTGCCGCGCTGTTCCTGGTCTTCCGGGTGGTGGTGCCGCTGTGGCGGTCGTGCCGGGCCTCGCTTCGCGTGCTCGCGGTCTACCCCGACGGGCCCGGCATCGTCAGCGTGGTCGTTGGTGGTCGTGGTGTGCGGCAACTGCGGGCCCGGGGAGGTCAGTTCTTCCAGTGGCGGTTCCTGGATGGTCCGGGTTGGACCCGCGCCAACCCGTTCTCTCTGTCGGCCGCACCCCGACCTGATTCAATGCGGTTCACTGCCGCGGTGGTGGGGGACGGCACCGCGCGATTGGCGACGCTGCGACCCGGCACGAAGGTGCTGATCGAGGGTCCGTACGGCCGGATGCACCCCGGTGCCCGGACTCGTCGCGACACCCTGCTCATCGGCGCCGGCGTCGGGATCACTCCGTTGCGGGCGCTGCTGGAGGCGCTACCCCACGACGGGGGTGCCGTCACGATCGTGCAGCGCGCCCGCTCGGAGCCCGAAGCGGTGCTGGCGAGCGAGATCAACCAACTAGCCCGGTCTCGCGGAGCCCAGCACTACTTGCTCCTGGGCCACCGGATTCCGGGTCGCGACAGTTGGCAACCCGCCTCGCACGCAGCCTGGTCCGACGTCGACGCGCTGCGGGCGCTGTGCCCGGACATTGCCGAGCGCGACGTCTTCGTCTGCGGGCCGGGTGCGTGGACCGATGCGGTGTTGCGCGCTCTGCGCCGGGCCGGTGTGCCTGCAGCGCAGGTGCACTGCGAAAGGTTCGAGATCTGATGCGCCGAATCACCTTCTGGCTGATGGGCACTGTGACCATCCTGGTGTTGCTGTTCAGCTACCGCACATCGACCGTGGGCGCCCAAGCCGTCGCCCCGCAGACGTCGGTGACCCAGGCGGCCGCACCCTCGAGTCCTGGTACCAGCGCGAGCGGCACCTCGCCGTCCGGCGGTGCCACCTCGTCCGAGACGGCGACGTCGGCGTCTTCGTCGGGTACCTACACCGGTGACGTTGCCCAAACCCGTTGGGGGCCGGTGCAAGTCGCGATCACCGTGGCCAGCGGCAAGATCACCGCGGTCGACGTTGTGCAGTACCCCAACGGCAACGGTCGCGATGAGGAGATCAACGCCCAGGCGCTGCCGATCCTGAAGCAGGAGACGATCTCGGCGCAGAGCGCGCAGATCGACACGGTCTCCGGTGCGACCGTCACCTCGGACGGTTACCTCAGCAGCCTTCAGTCGGCGATCGACAAGGCCGGTCTGGGGTGAACCCACCGCGGGTCTGGGTCGAGCAGATCATGGGCTTGCCCATCTCCCTGCACGTGCGGACCGAGCAAGGGCCCCGGCCGGATCTCGAGGAGGCCGTCGGCACGATGTTCGCCACGCTGCGGCGCTTTGATCAGGTGTTCAGCACCTACCGGGCCGACAGCGACCTGATCCGGGTACGCCGCGGTGAACTGGATCTGCGCGAAGCGCACCCCTGGCTGGTGCGAGCCCACGACCTCACCGACGAGGCGGTCGCAGCGACCGGTGGTCTCTTCGCGACGGAACTCACCGGCCCGGACGGCAGCCGCGGCTGGGATCCCACCGGATTGGTGAAGGGATGGGCTCTCGAGCGGGCGGTCGATGCGTTGCGGGAGGTTCCCTCGGTCAGCTTCTGCTGCAACGGTGGTGGCGATGTCGTGTGCGGGTTGGGTGCGCGCAGCGAGCACCTGCGCGCCCCGTGGCGGGTCGGCCTGCAGGATCCGCATGACGTCGGCAGCGTCGCGGGCGTCGTCGAGGTGGAGACCGCTGCGGTGGCGACTTCCGGCAACAGTGCGCGAGGTCGGCACATCGTCGATCCGCGCACCGGTTCGTTCGTGGACCGCCCCGGCAGTGCCACGGTGAGTGGGCCGTCGTTGATGTGGGCCGACATCTGGGCGACTGCGTGTTTCATCGACCCCACTGCACTCCAGCGGGCGGTGCGGGACGGCGGGCGGCGATGGTCGGCGTACCGGAGCCTGGAACTGCCCTGAGCGGGCTCCCAGGTTTCATTAAGGTAGGGCCATGCCAGCCGGTCTTTCCGTTGCCGACATCCTCGTGGGCGTTGTGCCTCTCCTGGCCGCGATGGTCACGGTCGGGATCTTCCGCTGGCGGCGCAAGGACGAGATCTTCACCGACGTCACGCCCGGGCTCACCCCTGGCATCGGGGCCTCGGATCGCACCGAGCGGGTACGTCGAGGGGTTGAGTACGCCGGGCCCGTCGCCGTCCGCTTCAACGCCCCCGACAACTCCACCCCGGCACTGTCCGGGACGGTCATCGACGGGATCGTGCACGGCCGGGACCTGACCGCGACGCTGGTCGATCTGGCGTTGCGCGGCATCGTCACGCTGGAGAAGGAGACCAACCTCAAGGGCAAGGACGACTGGCGGATCACCCGCACCGGGGTCGGGCAGGACACGATGGCCGAGCATGAGCGGGTGCTGTTGGACGCGCTGCTGGCAGGTCGCAGCAGTGTGCTCCTCGGGTCGCTGCGGCAGGCCGACGTCGCCCAGCGCTGGCGCAAAGCGGAGATCGCCGTCTACCGGGCGGTGGTCGATCGCGGCTGGTATCGCAAGCATCCGCGCGCACGCAACGGCCTGCTCAGCTTCCTCGGTGTGCTGCTCATTCTGATCGGGTGCGGTGCCGGCCTGGTGTCGGCTGTCGCCGAAAACCATTGGCAGTGGCTGCCATTGGGGATCGGCTTCGGCGTGGGTGGCGTCCTGCTCATCTGGCGAGGCCGTGGCCGGACGCCGCGGACCGCCCTGGGATCAGCGGCCCGCATCCAGGCGCTGGGCTACGAGGAGTACCTCAAGACCGCTGAGGCCGGCCAACTCAAACACGAGGAACTGGCCGGCGAGATCCGCTCGATGCTGCCGTATGCCGTCGCCTTCGGTGTGGCGCCGCACGTGGCGCAGGTGCTGGGCGATGCGTTGCGCTCGGCACGGATCGCGGAGGGCTCCGAGGCGGCGCTCGGGATGGCGCTGGATGCGGCCGCCGACCCCGGAATCTTCTATCTGATGGACGGATTGGTCGATCTGGTGGGCTCCGTCGACTTCTCGGCGTTGGCCGATGTCGACCCGGGTGATGCCCTGTCCGGGTTGCTCGATGGCTTCGACGGTTTGGGTGACGCGCTGTCCAGCCTCGGCGACGGCATCGGTGACCTGGTCCCGGGCGACGGTTGTCTCGATGGGTGCGACGGCTGCGACCTCAGCTTCTGATTCAGACCACGAGACGCTGCTGCCAGTCCGCCGGTAGATCCAGCGGTCCCCAGTCGGCGGGCGGCTCCCAGGTCGGCCAATCGGATTCGACCGGGACCCCGTCCTTCTCGACGAGTGCCTTGACGCGCGCGAAGTTGGCGCGGATCTGCACGGCCTCGGCCTCGGTGAAGCGGCCGTCGAGCACTTCCTGCTCGAAGAGTTCGACGTCCTTCTCCGCCACGGTCCCATCCGGGCTGATCACCAGGTCGAGTTCTTGGTCGGAGCCGTCGATGCCGCCCTCGAACCGTTCGATCGGTCGGATCACGTCGATGTACCAGCACTCGAACTCCCGGTCCGGCCCATTCCAGAAGACCGTGGTCTGCCAGGGCTCGCCGGTCTTCACGATCGTCAGCGCACCGTGACCGGTCCAGCGGTCGTGACCCCTTGCCTTCCAGGGGTGTTCGCCCAACGGGTGTGGCTCAGGGAAGCCCATCTGGGCTCCGGGTGGGATGTAGGTGACCAGGCGGTCGCCGGTGTCCTGCACGACGTACTCGCTGGTCACCAGCCACACGACGCCGTGATGGATCTCCCGGGTCAGGATGACGTCGCCGAACTGCCACCGGGTCCCTGTGTATCGCTGCACGCCTGCGACGTTACGAGACGGCCTTCGTGACCAGTGCAGTGAGGGCCTTCTCCACCGTCGGTGTCCACTCCAGCAGCGCATACGTGGTGGGCCACAAGTCACCGTCGTCGAGCTTCGCAGCATCCTCGAATCCCACGGTGGCGTAACGCGTCTTGAACTTCGCCGCATCTTTGAAGAAGAGCACGATCTTTCCCTCGGCGTTGGTGTAGGCGGGCATGCCGTACCACGTCTTGCAATCCAGATCGGGCGCCACCGAAGTCACCAGCACGTGCAAGCGTTCGGCCAACTCGCGGTCGGCTGGCTGGAGCTCGGCGATCTTGTCGAGCACCTGCTGCAGGCCGTCGGCCTTCTTGGCGCCCTTCTTGCCCTCGGCGCGCAGTTCGGCCGCGCGTTCCTTCATCGCCGCGCGCTCTTGCGCGCTGAATCCCTCGCTCATCGTCTCAGTTCCCTTCGTGGTCAGGCTTGTTGGATGCGCAGCAGGTTGCCGGCCGGGTCGCGGACTGCTGCATCTCGCACGCCCCAGAATTGGTCGGTCGGCTCCTGGACGACCTCTGCACCGGGTGCGGCCGCGAGGCGGTCGAAGAGTTCGGCCAGATCGTCGGTGCGGAACTGCACAGGGCTCAACTCACCCTTGGCCAACAGGGTGGCCAGGGCCTCGCCGTCCTCCTTCGAGCGACCGGCCTGCGGTTCGGACAGGACGATCTGCAGCGTCGGGTCGTCGGGGGAGGCGAGGGTGATCCAGTGGAAGCCGCCGTTCTCGACCTCGTTCTGTACGTCCAGCCCGAGCGCATCCCGGTAGAACGTGGTCGCGGCGGCGGTGTCGTCGACGTAGATGTGGACCAGGGCCAAGGAAGTGCTCATGGCCGCAACGCTAGAGCGTCGCCGGCTGCGGCGCTTCTTCGAAACTGCTCGATCGCGAGCGGGGCGTCTTGCGGGGCCGGGTCAGGATCCGCGCTTCGCACGGCGGCACCGCACGCAACCCGTCGTGATCGCTTTCGCGGTAACCGGACGGGGTCTGCCCGACGATCTGGGCGAATTTCGCCGAGAACGATCCGAGACTGGTGCACCCCACCATGAAGCAGACGTCGGTGACGCTCAGATTTCCCTGTCGCAGCAGGGCTTTGGCCCGTTCGATGCGGCGGGTCATCAGATACGAATAGGAAGTCTCGGCGTACGCCTCTTTGAACCGTCGGCTGAAGTGGGCAGGCGACATCAGGGCCGTCCGGGCCAATTGAGGTACGTCGAGTGGCTGGCGAAACTCGCGATCCATCCGGTCCCGGGCGCGCCGGAGCCGCTTGAGTTCGTCGAGGTCCACTCCCATCGGGCCATTCTGGCCGATCGACGCCGGTCAGGGCCGCCACGCGGAATGTTGCGCTGTGATTGCGGGTAGGCGGTGCTGTCGGCAGAATCTCGGAATGACGACTGCGACGCCGGCTGGTGCGGATGCCCCGAAGAAGGGCGCGATCACCGTCGCGTCGGCCACGGCCATCGGGGTCGGCGGCATGATGGGCGCCGGCCTCTACACCCTGGTCGGTCTGGCAGCGACCACAGCAGGGGTCTGGATCCCGGTGGCCTTCCTGGTCGGTGGGTTCGTGTCCCTGTTCAGCGTCTACTCCTACGCCAAGCTCGGTGCGAAGTTCCCCAGCCGCGGCGGTGCGGCGGCGTTCCTCATCCGATGCTTCGGCGACGGACTGATCGCCGGCGGGTTGAACATCTTCCAGTTCCTGGGCTGGATCATCGCCATGGCGCTGTACGCCGCCGGTTTCGCCGGATACGCCCGGGATCTGCTGCCGTTCGACACCCCAGATTGGTCGGGCAAGGTCATCGGTGTGGCGCTGGTGGTCGTGCTGGTCGGGGTCAACATGATCGGTTCCAAACTCGTCGGCCGCTCCGAGTTGTTCGTCATCGGCATCGAGTTGGCGATCATCGCGATCTTCGTGGTGGCGTCCTTCTTCAAGGCGGACCCGGACCGCTTCCACCAAGTCGGCGGCGACGGCGTGATCGGGATCCTGTTCGCGGCCGGTCTGCTGTATGTCACCTACGAAGGCTTCGGAGTCGTCACCAACTCCGCCGGTGACATGAAGAACCCGGCCAAGGAACTGCCGCGGGCGATGTACCAGGCGCTGGCCATTGTCATCGTGGTCTACGTCCTGGTCAGCGCACTGATCGTGATGTTGCTGCCGTTGTCCGGGATCGTGGAGAACCAGGGACACGTCTTCGCCGAGGCCGGCCGGGCGGCCCTTGGCCACGTCGGCTTCGTCGTCATCGGAGCCGCCGCGTTGCTGGCGACTGCCTCCGGTGTCAACGCCACCCTCTTCGGCGACGCCAACCTGGCGTTCACCGTGGCGAAAGAGGGCGAGATGCCCGAGGACTTCGCCCGAGGGGTGTGGCACAGCGGCACCTGGGGTCTGTTGATCGCCGGCGGCCTGACCTGCGCCTTCGTGGTCTTCTTCCCGTTGTCCGCGGTCGGTCAGATGGCCAGCCTGGCGTTCCTGATCGTCTACGGCACCGTGAGCCTTGGCCATCTGCGGCTGGCCGATCAGACCGGTGCCAAACGGTGGCTGCTGTGGCTCGCGGTGATCTTGAACCTGGCGTTGTTCTGTTTGCTGCTGGGCTACGCCATCCATACCGGCCCCGCGAGCACCTGGATCACCTTGCTGGTCGTGCTGGTGTTCAGTTTCGTGGCCGAATACGTCTACCGGCGCATCACCGGCCGCCACCTGACGCTGCACCCGCCGCGCTTCTAGCCAGAACTGCCCGACGACCCGGCCACGATTGGCACGGGATTGCGCGACCCGGCCACGATTGGCACGGGATTGCGCGAGATCGCCCCTCAACCCAGCAATCGCGTGCCGTCCGGCCGAACGACTCGCAAACCCGTGCCAACTGCGGTAGCGCTGTTATCCACACCAGCGTCTGACGTCCGTCGCGTTATCCACCGCGTCGGCAAGCGGTGTGGCGACGGGCGTCCGGAGGCGACACCGTGGTGGCATGTCTGAGCTCATCTCTGCCGATCTGTTCGAGGGTCCGTTCACGACACAGCAGGCGCTCACAGCCGGCATCACCTACGCAATGCTGCGCAGCGCGAAGTTCGAAGCGGTCTTCCCCGGCCGAGGTGTATGGTCTCGAGCCCGCGTGCCGCGCGACCTGAGGTTCTGGCTCGAAGCCGACCGGCTCATCCTCCCCCAGGATGCTGCGCTCAGTCACACGACAGGACTGCTCGCCTATGGCGTGCCGTTGTCCGCAGTCGGGCCTCGCCATTGGTCGACCGCGACCACCGTGCGCACCGCCATGCCGCTCTCGTTGCACCGCGTAGTTGACCTGGGGCCGGTACGTCGAGTGCGGGGTTTCCGGGTCGTGGATCCGTCGCGCTGCCTGCAGGGCGCCGCGCCGAGTCTTTGCCTGTTGGACATCATCCGCATCGGCGATTGGCTGCTCACCAAGAAGCTGATTACGCGTCCTGAGTTGCGAGCTTCCAGCAAGGTTGCGGGCGCGGCCCGGGTGCGTCAAGCAGAGTGCTGGATGCGGGTGGGCTCGGAGTCGTTTCGCGAAACCAGCGTCCGTACGATCCTGCGCTTGGCCGGGCTGCCTAACCCCCAGGTAAACCCGAACATCGTTGACGCGCAGGGTAATTTCGTGGCGCGCGGCGACCTGCCCTATCCGCAGTGGAAGGTGCTCGTGGAGTACGACGGTTGGCATCACGAGCGGTCTGCAAGCCAGCGGCAGGAGGACATCGAGCGTCGCGAAAAGTTGGACAGATTGGGGTGGCGCAGCGTTGTCCTCACATCGCGGGACCACGATGATCCGCCCGCGCTGGTCAACCGGGTGTGGACCATGTTGAAGCTGCAGGGTTACCGCGGACCGGCTCCACTGTTCGACCACGAGAGGTGGGCCAGGCTCACGGAAGTGCCGCGAAAGTCTGGCTCTCGGGTGTCTGGATCACGCACGTCCGCGCCGAGTTCTGACACGGGATTGTCCATTCAAGCTGCGACTGGCACGCGATTGCGCGATACCGCGTGAATCTGCGCGATCTCCTGCCAACCGCCCTTGGAGACAGCAATCCCGTGTCACTCGCCGAGTGCGAACCCCGTGCCACTTGTCAGCAGCTGTAGGTTCTCGCGATTCCTGACAGTTTCGCGAGGCTCTGACCAGCGCACCGACATCTCGGGTGTCACCGTTCCGTCTCAGCAAAATGTCATCATCCGCAGCAGAGCTTTCTGTCGAGGTCGCAGCGGCAGGCTCTGTGGAGCGCGTCTGCATCAGGCGGAAACTTCGTCGACTCCGAGTTCCCTGAGGAGGGCTCGCACTCTTCGTTTGATGTCGTCGCGGATGGGCCGGACGGCTGCGACGCCTTGCCCGGCTGGGTCATCGAGTGTCCAGTCCAGGTATTGCTTCCCGGGGAAGATCGGGCAGGTGTCGCCGCAGCCCATCGTGATCACCACGTCGGATGCTTGCACGGCTTCGGGGGTGAGGATCTTCGGGCTCTCGGCCGAGATATCGATGTCGTCTTCGAGCATCGCCTCGCGAACTGCTGGGTTGATCGAGTCAGCGGGGGCTGATCCGGCGGAGCGGACTTCGACTGCGCCACCGGACAGGTGGTGGGTGTAGGCGGCTCCCATTTGGGATCGTCCGGCGTTGTGCACGCAGACGAAAAGCACGGACGGGCGCTCGGTGGCTTCGGTCATTCGCGGACTCCTCGGTCATTGCGTAGGTCAGAGGATCTGACGCAGCAGGGTGGTGACGCGGGCTTGGATGTCGTCACGGATTTCACGGACAACCTCGATGGGCTGGTCGGCTGGGTCAGCGACGTCCCAATCTTCGTACCGTTTGCCGGGGAAGACGGGGCAGGTGTCGCCACAGCCCATGGTGATGATGACGTCAGCGGCCTGCATGACGCTGTCGGTCAGTGGTTTGGGATAGGCGGTCCCGAGCGCGATCCCTCGCTCACGCAGGGCCTCAACGACGACGGGATTGATCTCCCCAGAAGGTGCTGACCCGGCAGAGCGGACGTGCACTTTCCGTGCTGACAGGTGCTCGGCCAGCGCGGCAGCCATCTGCGAGCGTCCGGCGTTGTGAACACACACGAACAGAACTTCGGGCACCTTCTTGGCGACGCGGCCTTCGGCTTGGGCGGTGGCCATCAGTTGCTCACGGGCCTGCCGGGCGACAAGCACGGGCAGGAAAGTATGGACGGTGGAGCGAGGGGCGAGTAGGTCCCACGCCTTGTTGACGGCGTCGTCGATGGTGTCCTCGTCGAAGACGCCGGCATAGGAGTAGTTCATGTCGTCAATGAGTTGTGGAACGACGGTTTCGCGGTCAGGTAGATGCATGAGGGCTCCCGTTTTGAGGTCAAACAGGTTGACGGGTCGAGGTGGTGAGGTGTCGCAGAGCGTCGGGGCCGTACGGTTCCTCGGCGAGCATCGGGATGATTGCTGTGCGTCGGGCGAGTTCGGTGATGCGTTCAAGTTGTTGGTGTTCGGCGGCAGCGCGTGCCCGCAGCAGCGGGGATGTCGGTCTGGCCGCGGCGAGGGACGCGTTGACGACCCACGCCCACGGATGGATTCCGGCTCGTTGGAGGTCGTCTTGCAGCTCGGTAGCTTCGAGGACGGGGGTGGTGTCCGGCAGCGTCACGATGATGACCTTGGTCAGGTCAGGGTCGCGGAGCCGCATCAGCGGTGTCGTGTAGGTACCGGTTTCGCCCATGCTGCGTGCAATGTCGCGGTGGTAAGACCCGGTAGCGTCCATGAGCAGCAACGTGTGACCGGTTGGGGCCGTATCCATGACGACGAACTGGCGGCGGGCCCGGTTGACCAGGTGAGAGAACTGCCCGAAGACTGCGACTTCTTCGGTGCAGGGTGACAGCAGGTCTTCGACCAGGCGTGCTCGACCGGCCTCGTCGAGCTGGTTGCCTTTGCTGGCCAACACCTTGTCCCGGTACTCCTGGGTCGCGACGTGTGGGTCAATGCGGGACACCGTGAGGTTGCCGACGACCTCGTGATCAAGCACTTCGTCAAGGTGCGCCGCGGGGTCGGTGGTGGTGAGGTGGACGGTGTGCCCGCGATCAGTAAGAGCGATTGCGATGGCCGCAGCGACGGTGGTCTTCCCGACGCCGCCTTTGCCCATGCACATGATCAGGCCGTGGTCGGTCGTGGCGATTTCGTCGATCAGAGTGGCGAGCGAGCCCAGATCGACCGGCTGCTCGTCTTCGATGCCATCCACGACCTCGGCAGCATCCGTGCGGAGCAGCGCGCGTACCGCGTCGATACCGACGACAGTGCGTGCGCGCAGTGGCACCGTGGTCAGCGGCAATCGGCGTAGTGCCTCGGGCATCGCTGCGATTGCGCGGTGCTCACGTTCGCGGACGGCGTCGGCCAAGGCGTCGGCCTCACCCACGTCGCCTGCGGGAAGGAGGGCGTTGATGACGAGGTGTTGCTCGGTGATCCCGATCGTCGCTAGTTCGGTGCTGGTGCGGGCTGCCTCACGCAGAGTGGACTGTTGGGCACGGGCGACCAGCACGAGCCGGGTTTGAGCGGGGTTGGCGAGCCTACGGACAGCGTCGGCGTACACGGCGCGGGTGCGGTCCAGCCCGGCCATCGGTCCGAGGCACGACGCATCACCCTTCCCGGCATCCAGGAATGAGGTCCACTCACCCGGCAGTTGCAGCAACCGGATGGTGTGGCCGGTGGGTGCGGTGTCGAATACGACGTGGTCGTACCCGGCGATCCGTTCGTCATCGGCGAGGTAGGTGGTGAACTCGTTGAACGAGGCGATCTCGGTGGTGCACGACCCTGACAACTGTTCGGTGATCGAGTCCAGGGCGGTTTGAGGCAACACGTCGCGGACCGGGGCGATGATCTTCTCCCGGTAGGCCTCAGCAGCCTCGTTGGGGTCGATCTCCAGCGCGTCCAGGCCGGGTGCCTGAGGCACCGCTGTGATCTGGTCACCGACGGTGAGGCCGAAGACCTGACCGACGTTGGACGCTGGGTCGGTCGACACGAGCAACACCCGCCGGCCCTGGTCCGCCAAGGTGACAGCGGTGGCGCAGGCCAAAGACGTTTTACCGACACCGCCCTTGCCGGTGAAGAACACGAACCTGGGCAGCTCGGTCAGGTATGGAAACGAGGTCATCAGGCGGGTTCCTTTCAGCAGCAACCGGCTTCGGCGTCTGGGCCGCACCCACCACGTGGTGTGGACGCGGTCAGGCCGAGATCGGTCACGCCAGTAGGCAGTTTGCTGGACGAGGTGATGGCAGCAAACCTGGTCAATTCCGCCCGGCTGGGATAGCGGCCCGTCACAACAGTGACGCCGTCGACCGTGGTCAGCGGCAGACCGGCTGATCCTGCGACGCGCAGGAAGTCTGCGACTGCCGGGTCCGCGGTGAACGCGGTCGGGTCATTGGCCAGGTTGTGCCGTTGGAGATCGGCACCCTGGTTTTGCAGGTGGTCCAGGTCGGCGGTGAATCGGACGAGGTCGTCGTCCAGTTCGGGCCCACAGACCCCCGTGTTGCAGCACAGAGCGGGTTCGTACACCCGCACGACCGGTACGGCGGGCCCAGTGAGTTCGGCGATAAGCGCGTCAATGCGGTCGGCGATGTCGTCACGGATCAAACGCATCCGCTCGATCCCGTCGATGCCTCGCGCCGATGGTTCATCGGTGCTCCAGACCTCGATCGACCCGGCCATGCCCTCAATCGGGTCGACAGTGGCTTCGCTGCCCAACACCACGACGCGATCCACACGGCGCAGCAAGCCTTCGTCGATCAGCTTTGGATGCTGATCGGCCATAGACCCGCCGCTTTCTTCAATGACCTGAGCGGACAACCCATTGACCGCGTCGCCTGGGTGGGTGCCGGCGGAGTGCACTTCGATGGACTCCCCAGCGCGGTGGCGCATCAGGGCGGCAGCCATTTGCGACTTGCCACCGTTCTTCACGCAGACGAACAGCACGGAATGGCGGTCAGCCATGAGAGGCCTCCGGGGCGATAGCAGGGGTGGGGGTGAACCGGGAGCGCAGAGCAAGGGCCACATAGACGAGAGCGACGAGCACCGGCACCTCGATGAGTGGTCCGACGACTCCAGCGAGAGCCTGGCCGGACGTGACACCAAAGGTTGCGATCGCGACGGCGATGGCTAGTTCGAAGTTGTTCCCGGCGGCGGTGAAGGCGAGAGTGGTGGTGCGTTCGTAGCTCATTCCCAGGCCCCGGCCCAGCAGGTAACCGCCGCCCCACATCAATACGAAGTACGCCAGCAGCGGCAGCGCGATCCGGGCCACGTCGAGCGGCTTGGAGGTGATGTTGTCGCCTTGCAGAGCGAACAGGATCACGATTGTGAACAGCAGCCCGTACAGCGCCCACGGGCCGATCTTCGGTAGGAATGATCGCTCGTACGCTGCGCGGCCCCATCGCTTTTCACCGATGCGGCGACTGAGGTATCCCGCCAGCAACGGCACACCGAGGAAAACCAGCACCGAACCAGCGATGTGCCACGCAGAGATGTCCAGGTTGGCTTGGTCGAGGCCGAGCCATCCAGGCAGCACCGACAGGTAGAACCATCCGAGTGCGGCGAACGCAATCACTTGGAAGACCGAGTTGATCGCAACCAGCACAGCCGCGGCTTCGCGATCGCCGCAGGCTAGGTCGTTCCAGATGATGACCATCGCGATGCACCGAGCCAGGCCCACGATGATCAACCCGGTGCGGTATTCGGGCAGGTCAGGAAGGAAGATCCACGCCAGAGTGAACATCAGCGCGGGGCCGACCACCCAGTTCAGCAGCAGACTCGACCCCAACAGGCGACGATCGCCGGCGACCGTGTCGAGCCGGTCGTAGCGAACCTTCGCCAGCACGGGGTACATCATCACCAGCAACCCCAGAGCGATCGGGAGGGAGACGCCTTCGACCTCGACTGCACTGATCGCCGACCCGATGCCCGACACGATGCGGCCGAGCAACAGGCCGGCGATCATCGCGGCGATGATCCACACCGGTAGGAACCGATCCAGCGTCGACAGTTTCGTGGTGACCGTGGCCCGCTCGGTGGACGAGTCGATCTGTTGCACCTGCGTCATGCCCGCACAGCCCGAACGATCGCGGCTTGGGCGAACTCGTGCACAGCGTGGGTGTAGCGGATCTCGACCTCAGTCCACCCGGTGCTCTCTAGAGCTTGGCGGTAGTCGGTTTCGGTCAATGCGCCCGCGATGCAGCCAGTGAAGGCGGTCATGTCAGCCCGGGTGACCTCGTCCATATTGTCGGCTGCGATTACGTCGGACACCGCGAAACGACCGCCCGACTTGGTGACTCGAGCGGCTTCGGCGAGTACAACGTTCTTGTCGGCGGCCAGGTTGATCACACAGTTGGAAATCACCACATCGACGGTGGCGTCCGGCAATGGGATGTCTTCGAGGTAGCCCTTGATGAACTCCACGTTCTGGACACCGGCCTCGGTCGCGTTGCGACGCGCAAGCTCAAGCATCTCGTCGGTCATGTCCAGGCCGATCACTCGACCAGTAACACCCACCCGGCGGGCGGAGATCAGCACATCACCACCGGCACCGGACCCGAGATCCAGCACAGGGTCACCCGCGTGCAAGTCGGCGACAGCTGTGGGTACCCCACAGCCCAGCGAAGCGTCGACCGCCGCGCCGCCTTCGCCCGCGAGGTCTGCGTCGTACAGGTCGGAGCCGAACACGACAGTGCCGTCACCGGTGACGTTGCCGTCGTACACGCTGGACCCGCAGCACCCACCGGCGGATACCGAGCGGGCCGACTCGGCGTACCGCTGCCGTACCTGTTCGCGAATGTCGGCCTGGTCGGCCATGTCACAACCTCCACTGAATCGATAACTGTCGATACAGTGGAGCCTGGCGCATTGCTTCGACATTTGTCAATATGGGGTCATGACGAACTCCGCGCCCGCTGTTGAACCAGGCTGCTGCGTCCCTAGCGACGTCGCGGGGATGTGTGCTGCCGACGCCGAGGACACTGCGGCGCTGCTCAAAGCAGTGGCCGATCCGGTGCGCCTACGCCTGTTCACCCGGATCGCAGCAGTGGACGACTCACTATGCGTGTGCGACATCCAAGACGTCGGCGTCTCACAGCCAACGGTTTCCCACCACCTGAAGAAGCTGCGCGAGGCTGGCCTGGTGGATTGCGAACGGCGTGGCACCTGGGTTCACTACTGGCCTACCGAATTGGGCGCTCGTCTCAGCCGGGCCGTCACCTCGTTGGCGGGCGAGCACATCGGTGCATGAGTCAGGTCTGGGCGCGGCCCGAGCCGGTTCTGTCCACTGAGTTACTGAGCACGGCTGCTGCGATCAACGGCAAAGCCGTCGCTTCGGCATTCGGAAACCGCCCACGCCAACCCCGGCGATGCATCGCCGGGGTTGGCGCTGAGGTGGAGGTGGGCTCGAAGTACCAGTGGACGCGCTGGTTCCCCGCTTCACACGTGTGAGTGATGAGCGAGCGAATGAAGGCGGGACAGTCGGCTGCGGTGATGTCATCACGTAGGACCTGCCGGCGGGCGCTGCGTAGGAAGTGCAGCCATTCCGGTCGGTTGGGCTCAACACCCAGCACGTCACGGTGGTACTCATGAAGCCAGTTAGCCACCTCGTTTTCGTCCAGGTCTTCTTCGCAGGATGCAAGGACGGCATCGATGGCCTGCCGACGCACGAGCGCGAGGTCAGACCGTTCTGCGCGCAGGCTGTGTTCCTGGATCGCCCGACCCTGTGGAAGAGCGCAGGCGGGGTTGCTTCAAGGCGGGGCCCACGTCAGCGGGCCGCCATCTTCTTCACCGGCAGCGTCCTCGATGCAACGCCGGATCTCTTGGAGCAACGCGGTGACTTCTGGTCGATCCACGAGCGATACATGACGGTCCGCGTGCTCGTTCGGCCCGACTCGTGCCAATTTAGTGTGTCGGCCAGGTTGTGCCAGTCGCAGCGAGAATCTCGGCCGCGAGTGGGTTGAGCGGATCGGCGGCGACGTGCTGGTGACCGGCGATTCGCACGGTGATCTGCTGCAACGGGCGCAGGGTTCGCACGATACTTTTGATGCTGATCCCGGTCTGCTGCTGGAGGTGTCGGCTGATCGCGAGGGCGGCGAACACGATGGTCAGGTGGGCTTCGATGGCGTCGCGGTCGTCATGGAAGATCGGCCGGGCTCTCAGGTCGGTTTTGGACATCCGGAACGAGGCTTCTACCTGCCACAGGTCGTGGTACTTCGCGATCACCTCGGCTGCGGGCATCGTGGCGTTGGGGATGTTGGTGACGTAGCCCTTCAACCCGACCAAGCGCCGAGCCCGATCCAAACCTGATTGATCCAATTCGGTTGCGCCGTCGATGGTTTTGACGAACCGGGGCTTTTTGGGTGCCCGTTCCCCATCGACCACGGCCTGCGCGCGTTGCTGCTGGATCGTCAACGTCTTGGCGTCCCGGACAGCGCGTTTACGGGAGTACGCCCACGCCGCCCGCCACGACAACGGATTGTCCTGCCGGTCCCACACCGGTTCGGCGGCTTTGTTGGGGTCGTTCTCCGCCTTCGCTGCGGCGCTGACCCGCCGTGGGGTGATGGTGTCGATGACCTGCCCATCAGCGAACGCATCCCCGCGCCAGTGGAAGTGCTTAGCCAGGTCACCGGGGGCTTTGACGACCCGGGAGCCGACGATGAACCGCAGGTTCGCCTCATCGAGCTTGCCCAGGTTCTCCGCCGATAACATGCCGGCGTCGGCGACCACCACCATGTCGGCCAGGCCGTGCCGCTCTTGGAACTGGGTCACGATCGGCACGATCGTGGCGGTCTCGGCCTGGTTGCCCTCATAGCAGCCGATCTCCAACGGGAACCCTTGGCGGTCCACCAGCAACCCGACCACGATTTGTGGATCGACCCGGCGTTCTTTTGAGTATCCGACCTTGCGTAGGTCGTCTTCCTGCTCAGCTTCGAAATACAACGTGGTCACGTCGTACAGGCACAAGCTGAGATCTCCTGCGGTAGTGGCGTGTTCGAAGCACGCAGTCGCCAGGGTGTCGCGGTACTCGGCGCTGGCGCAGCGTTTCAGGGAGCGGAACATCGTGCGCAGCGACGCGTGTTCGACGCCGATCTCGTCCAGGACACGCACCGTGTCCGCTTTGGAGGTCGTTCGATGATCCGGGCCAACACGAACTCCCGAAACGCGGCATCGCCGAGCGCGTCGAACCCCAAGGCGGTGTAGGCCTGCGACAGGACCTCCCACAGGACGGCGCTGGTCTTGCCGGTAATCACGCCCTGACCAGCCGGGACAGCTCCAGCGCTCAGGTCCAGTTCGCCCTGCCCGGGGTGAAGACGCTGCCGAGCAACCTGCACCAGCACCGCTAGCTCTTGGGCGGTGTGCGCAGAGCCGAGGTGTTCCAGCACCTTGTCGCGTCCATCGACGCGCTGCGCGATCTGCACGGCGGTCGCGCCCGAGGCGGTCTTGACCTTCCGCACGAACACCACGACCCCAGAATATCGGCCCGATTAGTGTGTCAAAACCTGCAACCGCAACGCCCTGACCAGCACCGATGACTCGCCGACCGCGAAATCCCGCTCAAGTGGCACGAGTCGGGGGGCCCACGTCAGCGGGCCGCCATCTTCTTCACCGGCAGCGTCCTCGATGCAACGCCGGATCTCTTGGAGCAACGCGGTGACTTCTGGTCGATCCACGAGCGATACATGACGGTCCGCGTGCTCGTTCGGCACCGAGGGGATGCCAAGGGGTGCAGGTGCCAAGCGAACGTCGCCGCCGGTGTATGTCGCCCAGAACAGCCGCGCCCATTCGCGCGAATCGATCCCTGGAACTGGGCTTCCTGCTTGCGCCACGATGCGGCTGGTGCAGGATTGAACCCATTCACCGTCGAAGGTTCGTAGCCGACGCTTGTGATAGTCGATGGGCGGAGGATCGGCAGCGAGCCGCACCGCCACTTCCTCTAGTTCTTGATGCAGCGTGTCCCACAGGTCCCGCTTTTGTAGCCATCGCAAACGTGCCGGGGGTCTGGTTCGAAATGAGGCCGGTAGTTGGTTCTCGATCGCGAGATACTGCCAGGAGCGGTTAGACCCAAGTCGTCCCAACAACAGGGCGTCTGTGGCTCGATCAAGGTCGTCCTTGCGCAGATGCTCGGAGATTGTGCCAGGCCAAAGCATCTGCGGTATCCACGCCAGCGACAACTCCCGCTCTCTCGGGGTCAGGCCCTGGTTCGGGCGTCGCGTCGCATCTGTGGGGTAACCCGGTCGTCGACTGGCCGTCCGGTACGTCAACTGCTTGCTTGGGGACAACGTGGCGACGTTTGCGCTCAACACGATGTGGGTCAAGATCGGGTTGTGTGTTGTGTGGGCTGCCGCACGGCTCGCGTACAACGGAGCCTGGCGACTATGCCGCCCGAGAGCCCGAAGCAAGTGTTCGTTCGCTGCGAACGGGTCGGTTTCGCTCAGGATCGCCACGCCGTCGTACATCCTGCTCACCTGCCACTGCGGATCGGCACCCAGCGAGTAGGGGCTGCCGCCGTCACGCGGGTCAGACGCACTCAACACTTCGAACAGGAGTGCCAGGACGTCGGGGAATGGGAACTCCTGGTCAAAGAGCGGCCATCGAATGTCAGTCTGGGCGTCGGCATCAATCAGTCGATTGATCAACTGCTGGGTGTTCACGGCGGACTTCGAGGCGACCCCTTCATCGGTGACGCTGTTACGGAGGTCGAAACCACACCGTGGGATCCTTCGCCGTGGTCCCTTCTGAACACCCTTCAGCAGGCGTGCACACTCCCAGCCTGGCGCAGAACTGTCGAGCCACGCACGCGACGACCACGGTCTCCCAGTGCATCCAGGGCATTCGGTGCGCAGATACGCCTCGTGCTCCAGACAAACCATCGACAAGGGTTGCTGCCAAAGGTGCTTCCACCCACCGCCTCGATCGGCGAGGCATTGTGGACAGAACCGTGACCCGGGCTTGTTCCGCGCGTGCAACGGTCGGTACTCCGTGAAGTATTGGTCGAGGGCCGCCTTCGAAGCCAGGCTCAGCGCACTTGGTTCAAAGAGTCGCTGCTGCGGTAGACCCAGCGCGTCGCAGAGTGCCTCGTGGTGACCGGCCAGTCCCGACTGGAAGTTCTGAAGTGTCCATGCGCTCACGGTGATGCCCATGGATGCGAACAGGGAACGCACCCCCATCTGGTACCGGTGAGCGAATCTGACCGCCCAACTGGCAGCAGGCTCATCGTCGAGGGGCAGCACCGCGATTGGTAGACGTTGTGGATCGAACCCGGCAACGACGGGGCGAAGCTCACCGCTTGAGGATGCGCCCCCGTGTTGCGGTGAACGCTGCGCGTTAGCCGGCGCGGGCACTGGTCTCTGCTGCGTTGTCACCGGTGGCAGCGGCGAGCACCTCGGCAGTGATTTGTTCGACCCCGCTGCGGATCGCGACATAGCTGGCACGATCCAGCAGGTTGGTCAGTGACCCGATGTGGCCCTGGGTGCGGCGATGGAGTTCTTTCGCGTGACTGACCAACATGCCGGGTGCGGCGTTGAGAAGGATCAGATGACTTTCCAAGGTGGACAAAAGCTGGACCCACGCTCGAAATCCCGCGTCGGAGCTGATCGAGAACGGGGCAATCGGCACTCTGGTCGACCGCCGAGACGTCTGAGCGTAGGACGCGTCCTCTCCGATCAGTCCTTCGTCGAAGAAGCGTTTCTCTGTCAGTCGCACACCCACGTAGATGAACGTGACCGGCATCTCGTTCGCGAGGCCTTTGAGGTGGTTGCTGACGTCGCGACCGTTGCGGTGCTTGAAATCGATGAAGTGAATGTCATCGATGATGATCAGCTGAGTTTCGCAGGATCGCACGCAGTCCACCGCCAGAGCGCCCAGCCGTGACGTGCTCGCACGCGTCGCGCCCGGATGGCCGTAGAACGACAGGATCTTCTGGTTCAACCCTTTCAGGGTGATGCCCGCATCCAACGGCACGAACGCCACAGGAAGCCGCTGGTGATCCGCCTGCGTGGAAGGGCCATGGCGTCGAAGAGTGCGCCGGTGAAATTCACGCGCGTAACGCGTCGCGATCGTGGTCTTCCCCAGCGCTGGTGCGGCATCGATCACCACCGAGCCGCGCAGACGGTCGCCATCACGGCGATTGGACGCCATGACCTGCTCGATGACCTCGAACGCATTGCTCAATTGGGCTGTCTTCACCGCGGGTGGGTTCGCGTTCCACACCATCCGCGCTTCGTCATAGTCCTCACGTTCATCCTCCGAAAGCCCTTGAAGCTCGCTCATGGTCAGTCGGTCGAGCGAGGGGCGCGCTGCCGACTGCGCGAACGCGTCCCAACCATGCTTCGTCGCCATGTTGAACCGCTTCGGCTCGTTGTCATGCAGCCACTTCGCCCAGGTGTTCATTCGTCGAACACCTGAAACGCCTCACCATCGGGATGGTTGGCGTAGTACTGGTCGAACACATCAAGGTCGTCGACGACGTTTCGCGACCCACGATTCCGAAGGTGAGCGGCTAGATCAATCACATCCGGGATATCGCTCTCGGATGAATCGAGCTGCCCTCGATGATCACTGGTTGACGCAGCAAGCCGCTGGGCGACGTTCTTCTCGCGACGACTCGTCACCGCCTTCTTGCTGTACCGATGCAACAAATCGCCCAGAGCCGCCGGCGCGTCTACATGGCGGTCCGTGTGGCGAGACAACTCGCGGGTGTAGTCGGCAGCCTCAGCACTTAGTGGGCTCTCCAGTCCCGATGCGTGTTCCCACGCGAGAGAGTGCCATGTGAGCGTTGCAGGGTCTTGGAAATAGACGGCCCTGACGTCATCGCGATCCACCATGATCGGCCATTTTCCCGCGTGGACACCGCCATGGGCAGACTTCGTCATTCGATACAAGTTGAGGCCTGAACCGTCATAACGTCGCCCATCGACCTCAACGCCGTAATGCTGAATCGTACGCCAGGCGACGTCCAGGAACTCCATCCGCAGGTCGTCCGAGGACGGTAGCCGTAGCAATCCCGCTGCTGATATTCCTCGCGCAAACATCTCCGTGGGCGAAAGCTCGACGTTGGGCAGGATGGGGTCACACAGGCCCTGATGCGGAGAGTGATGGTAAATCCCAACCCACTCGCGGATGATGGCTTCCAGGTCGCTGACGAAGTAGAACGTCTCGCGCTCAACGTTCTTGCCGCGTGAGTAGATGTCCGGCCCCTTGTACGCCGGTAGGTGTTCAAGGAGTTGCTGCCGAAGGGTACGGAAGAACCGCTCTATTGTCGGCTTATCGGTGGGTTTGTGTGGGATCGCTGGCTGAATGTTGATGCCCAGCCGCTGACAGACCGAGCGTGTGTGGTGAGACAGATAAACCTTGCCGTGGTCGACCACGATCGTGTCCGGAAGCGCGCCCGTGTCCTGGGTGAGGATCGACTCAGGTACGCCCGCGTACGGTCCGCAGCCTTCGCCGATTTCGCTGACTGGACCCCAGGTCTGAGGGGTGACAACTTGGTACAGCACCGCAGCTACGTCGTGGGACTTCGTGGAGATTGGCCGCAGTGCAAGACCCAAGATGCACCGCGAGTAGAGATCCATCGCCACGGTCAG
Source organism: Branchiibius hedensis (assembly GCF_900108585.1). Lineage (NCBI taxonomy): Bacteria > Bacillati > Actinomycetota > Actinomycetes > Micrococcales > Dermacoccaceae > Branchiibius > Branchiibius hedensis. Next base: position 2,976,130 of record NZ_UESZ01000001.1, on the reverse strand, counting down.
CTCTGTGTTAACCCACCGATTAGTGACGGGCTCCATCGCGAAGACGTCCAACCGTGTGGTGTCGAGGACGACATACTGTCCCGGCCGGTCAGCGCGTAGACGGCCCATAGCGCCCTGAGGACGTTCGGCGACTGAACGCCTCTGCTTCGCAGCCCCGAACGTGTATCGCCCCTTATCGAGTTCTCGGAGGCGCTTGTATGCAACAGCGCGAGAGGGGACAACACCGTCAGGATGGAGGTTGAGGAAAAGCGCGTTTGCCTTAGCGATCACAGTTCCGCGCGTGGGGTTCGATTTGTCTCGAAAACTCGCCAGTGATTCTCTGCATGCCAAATCCCACTCGGGGCTCACCGCAGAGGTTCGTTTCTTGAGTAGGCGACTGTCGAGCAAACCGACCACGCCACAGTCGAGATAGCGCTGTCCTCGACGATATGCAGTCCGAACCGCAATCCCGAGCTCGTCGGCCGCAGCCTCATAGCGGTCGTTAACACTCTTTTCCGAAGATGACGCGATCAATCGTTCGTAGACCTCGGCCTCACGCTCGATCGCGGAGCGTTGCTTGGTCGTCAGTGATCCGAGCCGGATGGCGTCGAGTTCGGCTCGCTCTGATGGCTGCGAAGATGTGCTGAGCGGGCTCGCGAGGCCAACGAGTGCGGGTGCATGCACCCGCACCAGCCTCTCGGCCGAGCGCAACACGACGTTCATGCCGTCTAGTTCGACGACAGTCCACGCGGCTCCCGCGTACCACATCTGTTGGCCCACAGATGTGTCCAAGACTTCAGCCGTCATGCAGCAGCACCTTCCTGAACACGCAGCAAGGAGCCCGAGCTGAGCGGGCGGCTGAGTTCAATCGTCACGTGACCGGACCAGATGAGTGCGGCGAGGGCAACTTGCAGCGAGGAGTCCCGTCCATCAGCTGAGGTGGCTGCACCCCAGGTCAGACCGTCTCGGACTACCTGTCGCGCTCGAACAAGTGCTTCGGCGGGCAGTCGGTCGGGGCGTCGTCCAACCGCAAGGAACTTGATGTTCCTCAGAACATGGGGGTCGGCCCCACTGAACACCTCGTATCCCCAGCCGCGCTCATCACACCACCGACGAGTCCAGTCGAACTGCGCTTTCACTTTGGGAAGATCCAGGAACGCGGAGGGCTTCACGTCGACAACCGTGACCCTGTGATCCGGTGACATCAGCATGAGGTCTGGAACGTGGGACCTCACGACGTCACCGTCGCTTCCTATGGCCTGGAACGGCTGAGTGGTGAGGCTGCCCACCGCAGGATCGAAATCGGCGAGCCAGAGTCGGTCCAGTTCCAACAGGCTTTCGTAGACGTGCACCCGCCCCGTCGTCGCGGACCAAAAGAACCCCGGATAGCTGGTGCGCCCGGGGTACGAGGGCGGCGTCCGGATTGGTAAGCCACCGACGATGGCGTCAGGTCGTGCGAGGTCAAGGGGCGTCTCGACCTCGTCCCCGGCTGCGGTGCAGTACCTCAGCGTGATCCCATGCGCCGCCATGGCCACGATCCTGCATCACTGACACGTTGGGAAGACTACTGACACGCCGCTGACAAGAAGTCGAGACTACTGACAAGTTATGCGAGAACCGACAGCAGCAGCATCCTCAAAGTTAGTGGCGACACGGGAACAAACCGGCCGGGATCAAAGTTGAGTCTAGTGAACGCAACTTTAGCGAGTAGGGGTTTGACAACTCCTGCAAAGCGGAGTTGAGTCGGAACCAGTCAACCTCGCATCGTGAGGGGCCCGGGAACCGGCTCCTCGGCGTACTGGATATCAACGAAACAAAGGAGCACCACTCATGGCTCGTGCGGTAGGCATCGACCTCGGCACCACCAACTCAGCTGTCGCTGTCCTGGAGGGCAACGACCCCGAAATCATCGCCAACGCCGAGGGCGGCCGCACCACGCCGTCCGTTGTCGCGTTCGCGAAGAACGGCGACGTTCTGGTCGGCGAAATCGCCAAGCGCCAGGCCGTCACCAACGTCGACCGGACGATCCGCTCGGTCAAGCGCCACATGGGCACCGACTGGACCACGGAGATCGACGGCAAGAAGTACACGCCGCAGGAGATCTCGGCCCGCATCCTGATGAAGCTGAAGCGGGACGCCGAGTCCTACCTGGGCGAAGACGTCACGGACGCGGTCATCACGGTGCCGGCGTACTTCGACGACGCCGAGCGCCAGGCCACCAAGGAGGCCGGTGAGATCGCGGGTCTGAACGTCCTGCGCATCATCAACGAGCCGACCGCTGCGGCCCTGGCCTACGGTCTGGACAAGGGCAAGGAAGACGAACTCATCCTGGTCTTCGACCTCGGTGGTGGCACGTTCGATGTGTCCCTGCTGGAAGTCGGCAAGGACCCCGAGGACGGCTTCGCGACCATCCAGGTGCGCGCGACCAGCGGTGACAACAAGCTCGGTGGTGACGACTGGGACGACCGGATCGTCCAGCACCTGCTGACCACGGTCAAGAACACGACCGGTGTCGACCTGTCCAAGGACAAGATCGCCATGCAGCGGCTGCGCGACGCAGCGGAGCAGGCCAAGAAGGAACTGTCCTCCAGCACCAGCACCAACATCTCGCTGCAGTACCTCAGCATGGGTGAGAACGGCCCGATCCACCTGGACGAGACGATCACCCGCGCTCAGTTCGAGCAGCTGACCAAGGACCTGCTGGACCGCACCAAGGCGCCGTTCAACCAGGTCATCAAGGACGCTGGCATCAAGGTCGAGGACATCGATCACATTGTGCTCGTGGGTGGTTCGACCCGGATGCCCGCCGTGGCCGACGTCGTCAAGGAACTCACCGGAGGCAAGGAGCCCAACAAGGGTGTCAACCCCGACGAGGTCGTCGCGGTCGGCGCCAGCCTGCAGGCCGGTGTGCTGAAGGGTGAGCGCAAGGACGTCCTGCTGATCGACGTGACCCCGCTGAGCCTGGGCATCGAGACCAAGGGTGGGCTGTTCACCAAGCTGATCGAGCGCAACACCGCGATCCCGACGAAGCGCTCGGAGGTCTTCAGCACCGCTGAGGACAACCAGCCGTCCGTGGAGATCCAGGTCTTCCAGGGTGAGCGCGAGATCGCCAAGGCCAACAAGCCGCTGGGCAACTTCGAGCTGACCGGTATCGCCCCGGCCCCCCGTGGCATTCCGCAGATCGAGGTCACCTTCGACATCGACGCCAACGGCATCGTGCACGTGTCCGCCAAGGACCGCGGCACCGGCAAGGAGCAGTCGATGACGATCTCCGGCGGGTCCGCCCTGCCGAAGGAAGACATCGACCGCATGGTCCGCGAAGCCGAGGAGCACGCCGCTGAGGACAAGCAGCGTCGTGAGGAGACCGAGGCCCGCAACACCGCGGAGAACCTGGTCTACTCGACCGAGAAGTTCCTCGCCGACAACGGCGACAAGGTTCCGGCCGAGACCAAGGACGAGGTCACCAAGACCGTCGAGGACCTCAAGGCTGCGCTGAAGGACGAGAACACCTCCGCGGCTGACATCTCGGCCAAGACGACCGCCGTCAACGAGGCGTCCCAGAAGATGGGTGCAGCGATGTACGCCGCGTCCCAGGCTGAGGCCGAAAGTGCCTCTGCTGCGGGCGAGTCCACGGACTCCGCGGAAGGTACGCCGAGTGGTGACGACGACGTGGTCGACGCCGAAGTGGTCGAAGACGACGAGGACACCAAGTGACGGACTCCGTCAACCCGGAAGCCTCGGACCCTCGCGACAGCGAGGAGTCCGAGGCCACCGGGCCGGTGGTCCGTGACAAGCGGCGCCTCGACCCGGAGACTGGCGAAGTGCGGCAGCCCGAGCAATCGGCTGCCGACGTGAAAGCGGCGGAGGCCGCCGCATCGACTGACGGACTTCACCCCGACACGCTCCTCGCGCAGGAGCGCCTAGAGGATCTGCAGCGGTTGCAGGCGGAGTACGTCAACTACAAGCGGCGGGTCGACCGGGACCGCGACACGCACCGCGAAGCCGGTGCGATCGGGGTGCTGGACTCCATGCTCCCGGTGCTGGACGAGATTCATCTGGCTCGCCAACACGGTGACCTGGAGGGTTCGCCCTTCGAGAAGATCGCCGACAAGCTCGACACGGTGTTGGCCAAGCACGGCTTGGTGCAGTACGGCGCCGTGGGCGACCCGTTCGATCCCACCGTGCACGAGGCCCTGATGCACATCCAGGCCGAAGTGCCCGAGGGTTCCGAGGGCACCACCGTCGTGCAGGTGATCCAACCGGGTTACAAGCTGGGTGACCGCGTCCTGCGACCTGCGCGGGTTGCAGTCGCAGATCCGGCGTAGTTCATTGACACACAAAAACATTCATCAGAAGGGAGGCGTCGGACATGGCTAGTCAGGACTGGTTCGAGAAGGACTTCTACGCCACGCTCGGCGTCCCCAGCGATGCCAGCGAAGCCGACATCAAGAAGGCGTACCGCAAGCTCGCCCGCAAATACCACCCGGACCAGAACTCCGGTGACGAAGCGGCCGAGCGCAAGTTCAAGGAGATCGGCGAGGCCAACCAGGTGCTCTCCGATCCCGAGCAGCGTCAGCAGTACGACGCGGTGCGGCAGATGGCCCGTGGCGGCCCCCGCTTCACAGCAGGTGGCCCCGGTGGCGCGGCCGGCGCTGGCGGTGCCGGGTTCGAGGACGTCTTCTCCTCGATGTTCGGCGGCGGTGGCGGCGCGGGCGGTCAGAACGTGCGCTTCTCCACCGGTGGCGGTGGTGCCCAGGGCATCAACCTGGAGGACCTGTTCGGTGCCTTCAGCGGTGGACAGGCCGGCGGCTCAGGCGGATTCGGTGGTTACCAGCCCCGGCCGCAGCGGGGCGCGGACCTGGAGGCCCGCACCACGATCACTTTCCGGCAGGCAGCCGAGGGCGAAACGCTCTCCCTGCAGACCGGCGACGGCGAGACCATCAAGACCCGGATCCCCGCTGGGGTGAAGGACGGTCAGACCATCCGGTTGCGCGGCAAGGGTCAACCCGGCCCGGGCGGTGCTGGCGATCTGCTGTTGCAGGTCAGCGTCACGCCGCACCCGGTCTTCGGTCGCGACGGCAACAACCTGACCCTCGACCTTCCGGTCACGTTCGCTGAAGCCTCTTTGGGAGCAACGGTTTCCGTTCCGACCCTGGACGGCAAGCCGGTCAAGGTGAAGGTCGCTGCGGGCACCCCGTCCGGTCGGGTCCTGCGAGTCAAAGGCCGCGGGATCAAGGCCAAGTCGGGTACTGGGGATCTGCTCGCCAAGGTGCAGGTCGTCGTACCGCAACGTCTGACTGATGAAGCCAAAGCCGCAGTCGAGGCCCTGGCCAAGCAGGAAGAGGGGGTCAACCCCCGGGCGGAGCTGGAAGCGCAGGCCGCGCGATGAGCTTCACCCCCCCGCACGACACCCCGGTCTACGTCATCTCGGTGGCCGCCGAACTGGCCGGTATGCACGCACAGACGTTGCGGCAGTACGACCGGCTCGGTCTGGTCACCCCCTCGCGCACGCAGGGCGGTGGTCGGCGCTACTCACCGCGCGACATCGCCCTGCTGCGGGAGATCCAGCGGCTCTCCCAGGAGGAGGGCATCAGCCTGGCCGGGATCCAGCGGATCATGCAGTTGGAGCACCAGGTCGAAGCCTTGCAGGACAAGGTCGGTGAGCTCACCGAGCGACTGGCCGCGCTGCAGGCGGGCACCCGGATCTTCGCGGCCGGACCGGACGGTCAGATCGTCGAACTGCGTCCGGGCGAGCGTCCGCTTCGGGCGGCGCGCAGTACGGCGTTGGTCAGCTGGCAACCGCAACGCTGAGGTGCGCCACGAGGGGCTGGGTTCCATCCGGAACCCAGCCCCTCGGCGTACCTGCGTGCTCAGCTGGAAACCGTCTCGGCCAGCTTCGCCAACGAGTCGTCCAACTCCTCCTGGGAGATCAACGGGAAGAGGTTCTTGGCGAGCAGTTCCTTGTCGGTCACCTTGCTCCAGTCGTAGGTCAACGTGACCTCGGTCTGATCCGGACCCTGGGCATCCAACTCGTAGACCCATTCCCAGCCGGGCGGTTCCTGGCCGGCGGGGGCGGTCTGCCACGCGATCAACTTGTCCTTGGCGAATCCGTTGATGTGGTTGTCGGTTTGGTACTCCCCGCCCATGTGGTCGCCTTCCATGTTCATCGTGAAGACGTCACCGACCTCCTTGACGCGGTCGCCGTGCGCGAGACTGCGCACGAAGCCGGAGGTGTCCAGTTCGACGTGCCGGTGTGGGTTGCTCAGCACGTCGAAGATCTCGGCGGCCGAAGCGTCGATGGAGCGGCTGGCGCTCAACTTCTTCTCATCACTCATGGCTCCAACCTCGCGTGCTCCTGGGTGTGGAGCAACCTCTGATCGGGGGCCCGCCCACGTGGCAGAATCGGCGCTCATGACGATCGAACTGACCCGCCGCGCGACCCTGGCGGGCGGCTTGGCGGGCGGCTTGGCGCTGCTCGGGTGGGCGGCGACCGAGCCGGCGGGAGCGGCGGTCGCGCCGAAGGTGACGTACTACCCGGTCACCTCCTCGCGGGTCGCCGTCCTGGTCAGCGGGGTCACCGGGTCGGTCCGCGTGCAGACTCTGGCCGGTCAGGTGCTGGGGCGGGGGACTGCCCTTTCCGGTGCGGCGATCGTGTCAGCCACCGTGCCCGCCAATACCACGACGCGGCTGGCCGTCGTGACCTCGACTGGGATAGTGCAGCTTTCGGCCTCCACGACGACCGCTGCGTTGAACGCCTCGCTGTGGCGGGTGGCCAACAAGCGCATCGCGCTGCCGTCGAGTTTCGCGCCCGCCCTGGTCACGGCGACCGGCTCATTCCGGTTGCGCCGGGACTGCGCGGCGGCCTACGGATATCTGCGGCAAGCGGCAGCCCGGGCCGGTCACCCCACCGGTTTCACCAGTGCCTACCGGTCCTACGCAGGGCAGTTGTCGCTCTATAACTCCTACGTCCGATCGCTCGGCCCGGCGGGCGCGGACCGACAATGCGCGCGTGCGGGCCATTCCGAGCACCAACTCGGACTGTCGATCGACCTCAAGGGATCTGTGGGCACGTCGGCTCTGGCGCAATGGATTTCAGCGAACGCGTGGCGGTACGGCTTCATCGTGCGGTACCCGAGGACGGCGACGGCGGTCACCGGCTTCGAGTGGGAGCCGTGGCACGTGCGCTACGTCGGCCTTCCGCTCGCCGCAGATTTCACCCGCCGCAAGGCAGCAGCCCTCGAGACCTACTTCGGTCTGCCGGCGGCTCCGACCTACTGAAGCTGACCGGACCGCTGCTGGGAAAGTCCTGACAAGTTCCTGCCAGTTCCGTGTTCCAACCTGTGAGTTCTCTATCGCCGCCGCCTCCTCGTAGATAGTGTTCGACGGTCGAGGAAGGGGGTCCGGCCGATGCGGACAAGGTTGGAGAATCACTGGGTCGCAATGCTCGTCCTCGCGGCGATGGCGATCGTTGGGAGCTTGGTCACGCCGACGGCATCGGCTTCCAGCCCACCGAAAGCGACTGCCGCACCGGCGCTTTCGACCGCATTTGTGCCCATCACGCCCACGCGCATCGTGGACAGCCGCTCCGGGGTCGGCGTCCGTCGTGGCGTGGTCCCGGCGGGTGGCGCGGTGACCTTCCAGGTGACGGGTCGCGGCGGTATCGAAGCCGGTGCGACGAACGTGGTTCTCAACCTCACGGTCGTCTCGCCGGCCGCGTCCGGGTGGGGCACGGCGTACCGCGCAGGGGTCGCCCGGCCAGGCACATCGAACCTGAACTTCATGGCGGGGCGGACAACGGCGCGGCAGGTGATGGTGGCCCCGTCGGCCTCCGGCCAGGTCACCGTCTTCCTCTCCGCCGCAGCCCAATTGATTGTCGACACCCAGGCATACACGCCCGTGGACGGGACGGGGTACCGGTCCGCGACACCGACCCGACTGCTGGACACCAGGTCCGGGGCGCCGTACGCGGCGAACTCGACCCGCTCGGTCCGGGTGCTCGGCCGCGGCGGGGTCCCCACGAGCGGGGTGCGTGCCGTGGTCCTGTCGGTGATCGGCACGCGATCCACCGGCAACGGCTGGCTGACCGCCTATCCGCACGGTGTCGCCCGCCCTGGGGTCTCCAACCTCAACACGGCGACCGGTCTGACCGCATCGACCCAGGCCCTCGTCGCGCCCGGCAGCAACGGCGCGATCGACCTCTACTCCGCAGGCCGCACTGATGTCGTTGTCGACCTGGTGGGCTACGTGGCGGCGGGCAGCAACTTCGTGCCGGTGACCCCGGCGCGGGTGATGGATCAGCGCACAGGCACCGGATCGACGTACGGGAGCAACTTCACGGTGCGGGCTCCGGCGGGCGCTGTCGCGGCGTTCGTCAACCTCACCGCTGTCGGCACCGCCAGCGGTGCCTTCACTTTGCAACCGGGCGGCACGCCGGTCAGCGGCGGCACCAGCACGCCGTCGGTGTCCCACGTCAACTTCAGCGCGGGACGCGTCTCCTCCAACCCGGTCCTGATCGGGCTGGGCGTGGGCTCCGACGCCGCTCTCGACGGATACAGCACCTCAGGGGCCAAGGCGATCGTGGACGTCTTCGGTTACCTGGTCTCACCGGTCTCAGCCGCACTCACCGCAGGCGCATCCACCACGATCCCGGCGAGTTACCCGTACGGCATGTCGTGCCCGACGGACGGATCTTGCGCTCTGCTCGATTATTTCGGTCGGGTGCACTTCTCCCAGCCGGACGGAAGCTGGCGGGCCACCACAGTGCCGAGCCAGTCGTTGCGGGCCATCGCCTGCTCATCGGCCGACCACTGCGTAGTCACCGACGAAACGCATGAGTACGTATGGGACGGGTCGACGTGGACGACGGCACCGGGCAGTGCCGCCGTGGTCGCTCCGGTCCTCGCGTGTGCCAGCGACCAGCAGTGCGTCCTGGTAGGCAACAAGCAAGGCTTCACCAGCAGTGACGGCCTGACCTGGACCGCCGTGCCGGCACTGGCCAATCTGGATCAGCCGACCATCTCCTGCTCTTCGTCGACGGCCTGCCTGGTCGCCGATAGAGCAGGTATCCAGGTGCAGTGGGACGGTTCCTCTTGGGTCAGGTCCGCCGCCAAAGCGCCTGCCAACGTGGATTCGCTCAGCTGCGCGGGATCGACCTGCGTGGCGGTGACAACGGTCGGTGGCCTGTGGTCGCGCGCCGCCGACGGGATGTGGAAGCAATCGGGCAGCTACACATCGGATGCGCCGGTCGGTGTGCACTGCCTGAGCAACGGCCGCTGCCTGGCAGTCGGCGGCTCGCTGGACAAGGTGTACGACGGGTCGTCGTGGTCGGACATCAATACCTCCGGCGAACGCGCGACAACGCTGGACTGCACCGCCCAGGAATGCACGGTCGGCTGGGCGTCGGGACGGTTCTCCCGATGGGATGGCACTGCCTTGGCCGCCGCGTTCCAACCCGTGCAGTGGTGGCTGGGTGCGCGGACCCTCGCGTGCGCGTCGCAGACCACCTGTTTCACGGCGAGCGGCAGTTGGATCCAGAAGTGGGACGGTTCGCAGTGGTCGGGCGCTATGCAAAATGTGGGCAAGATCGGCTGCCTGTCAGCAACGCTGTGCTTCAGCGCTGATGGCCAGCAATGGACGCCGGCCACCGGCTGGACCTCCTCGGGGCAACCGGCCGGCTCCTGGGGGCAGATGTGGTGCGAACCTGGCGGGATGTGTGCCATGCGCACGAGCACGGCCGTCTACGCGACCGCCGGCCACGGCTGGATCCGTCTCGGTGACCTGCCCGATGTACAAAATCTGGTCGGGGTGTCGTGCCCGACGACCTCCTGGTGCATGCTCCAGGGCGACTACGGAGCGTCCGTGGTGTGGCGCGGGTCGGGATTCCAGCCCGCCGGAGGCGCGATCGACGGCAATCACGCGGTGGTGTCGATGGTCACCTGCACCTCCAGCACGTGGTGCGTCGCCACCGCGACAGGTGGGTCAGCGGTGGTGTGGAACGGTCGCGAGTGGCACCAGAGCAAACTGCCCTCGGTGGGAATCTCGCCGCTGAATTTGCCCTACGTGCACTGCGATTCGGCCACGTCCTGCATCGTGGGGGATCCGAACGGCGCGGTCAGCGTGTGGAACGGCCGGTTCTGGTCGCAGCCGATCGCAGCGGACGTCACCGGCTTCGACTGCGTCGGTGCGTGGTGCATGGGAATGAGTGGAGTTCGCTCCACCACTCTTACCCCGTTCACGTACGCCGCGGGCTAACCGTTCCTCGCCTCGTGGCGAACCCGCAGTGCATCGCCGGAGTGCCTGCGGGCGAGCCGCTTCATCCCGTCTGCCGGGCGGATCAGTTCGGGCCACTTCGCTGTCAAAGTGTCGCCCTCGCGGACGCCGCTGACCCGTCGCCTGATCAACGGCACGACTTCACTGCGGACCCAGCGCGATTCGTCGCGCACGGTCTTCAGCGTCAGTCGCCGCTCGAACGGGGAAAACTCAGGCAGCTTCAGCGTGTGCGGAATCCCGAGCTCGGCCAGCACCGCACCGGCCATCACCTTGTGCCCGGGTCGGGACATGTGAATCCGGTCGAAACTCCACAGCCGGCGATCGCCGAACTCGGCCATCTGGTCGTGGTCGATCAGGATGGCGTTCATGTCACGCGCGATATCGCGAACCGTACTGTTGTAGAAAGCAATCCGGCGCCGCACGGGCTCGAGGATCGGGCCCCGGGTGGCGTCGTACGCGGTGAAGAGAATCAACTGGCCCCCCGACGTCTGCAACCGGCGCACGGTGTCCTCGTACAGGTCCATCACCGCAGCCATGTTCACCCGCGCGGTCAGGATGTCATTCCCGCCGGCATAGAACGTGATCAGCGTCGGCCGCAGCGACAACGCGCGGTCGACCTGCTCATCGACGACTTCTCTGAGGTACTTGCTGCGGATGGCGAGGTTCGCGTAGCGCCAGCGATCGTCGTACCTGCCCAATTGGCGCGCCATTCGGTCGGCCCAGCCCCGGACACCGTTGGGGTAGAGCGGGTTTGGGTCACCCACCCCCTCGGTGAACGAGTCACCGACCGCCACGAACCTTCTGCGCATCGTGGGCAGGGTAGATGCCCGGGGCAAACGCGAGGTGTCGCGCGGATGACCGGCGTGCAGCCTGGCAGGCTTGGTCCATGGCCGAATACCTCCTGGTTTTCCCCGAACGTGACGACGCCGACGCCGTAGCCGAAGAACTGCGCGATGACGACTTCGCCGAGGTGCGGGTGATCCGGGAGGCGCTCGCGGGGAGGACGACAGCGAGGACCACGACTGGGCGGTCTACGTGCGCGTCGAGACCATCGAAGACCCGACGAGTGCAGTGGCCCAGGCGCTGATCGAGCGGTTCGAGGCCACCGCTGCGGAGAAGGGTGGCTGGCTGGACCAGCACGTGCGGTGAGTCTGGCCGAAGCACTGCTGCTCCTGACCGCCGGATTCTTCGCCGGCCTGGTCGGGTTCGTCACCGGTCTGGCTTCGCTGGTGTCCTACCCGGCACTGCTAGCCGTCGGCCTGCCGCCGGTCGCCGCGAACGTCACCAATACCGTCGCCCTGGTCGGAGTGGGTGCGGGTGCCCTGGCCAACTCGGGCCGGGACGTCTTCAGCTACCACCGTCGGCGGCTGGTGGTGTGGGCGTCGTGCTCGATCGTCGGGGGCCTGGTCGGTGGGGTGATCCTGCTGCTGGCACCGGCGGACTCGTTCGCGGCGATCGTGCCGTTCCTGGTCGCACTGGCCGCCCTAGCGCTGCTGCTCCAACCGCGGATCCGGGCGCTAGCGCGAGGTGGCGACGCGCCGCGGGCCTTCGCCGTGACGCTGCTCGCAGTGTCGGTCTACGGCGGCTACTTCGGCGCAGGGGCCGGGGTGATGTTCCTGGCCGCGATGCTGCTGTTCACCTCCGAATCGATCGTGCTGGCCAGCATCATGAAGAGCTTCCTGCTCGGCCTGTCCAACCTGGTCGCCGCCATCTACTTCGCAGTCAGCGGGCCCGTGCACTGGCTGCCCGCCCTGGCGATGGGAGCGGGGGCGGTGGTCGGTGGCTACGCCGGGCCACCCGTCGTACGCCGAGTGCCGGCTGATCTGTTGCGCTGGACGATCGCGGCGGCCGGCTTCGGCCTGGCGATCTGGCTGTGGGTCTCCCGGTGACCTATGCCGTGATCCGGATGGCCACACGCGGCGCCTTCGGCGTGCGGCGGACGAACGAGACGGCCGACTCCACGGCCATGAACAGGCGGTACTCGACGCCGTACTTCGCCTTCAGCAGCGCAGCGACGTGGTCGACGGTGGCCGGGTCGGTGTCGATGACGGCCGTGGCCGGGACTGGCACGGCATCGTCAGCGACCTTGCCCTGTCGGCCGCACTCGACGACTTCGACCCGCGAGGTGTGCCGCAATCGCTTGAGCTTCGCCGTCCCCTGGGGAGTGAACGCCACCAACGAATCACCGTCGCGGGCGACCCAGACCGGTGTCCCGACACCTTCGCCGTTCTTGCGAAACGTCGTCAACCGGATGAAGTGCACATCGCCGAGGGCGAGCAGATCGCTCATGCTGTCCAGTGAATCATCTGGGTCGGACAGGCCGTAGAAATCCGAAGTTGAGCGGAATAGGCTCAACTCTGAGCAGGTTGAACTTCATAGGACGTACGTCGACCGGTGCCTTTCATGGGAAGTCACGGGCCGCCGTACCAGCACTCAACAGACGTACTTGAAGGAGAACCATCACCGTGGATCTGCAATTGACCACCAAGGCTCAGGAGGCCCTCAGCGGCGCGGTCCAACACGCGACCGCCGCCGGGAACCCCCAGGTCGAGCCCGTCCACCTGCTGCTCGCCCTGGCCGAGCAGACCGACACCACGACCGGCCCGCTGCTCGAAGCGACGGGCACTTCCGCCTCGGCGGTCATTTCGGAAGCGCAGCGACTGATCGGCCAGTTGCCCCGCAGCACAGGCGCTTCCGTCGCCCAACCGTCGATGACCCGCGAGCTGCTCAACGTGCTCGAGCGCGCCCGCCAAGAGATGACGGCGATGGGCGACACGTTCACCTCGACCGACCACCTGCTGCTGGCGCTGGCCCGCACCGGTGGCTACGGCCTGAACGCCGACGCGCTCGCGGCCGCCATTCCGCAGACTCGCGGTGGCGCCAAGGTCACCACGCAGGACCCCGAAGGCGCGTTCGACGCCCTGGAGAAGTACGGCACCGACCTGACCGCCGTGGCCCAGGAGGGCAAGCTGGACCCGGTCATCGGCCGCGACCAGGAGATCCGTCGCGTCGTGCAGGTGCTGTCCCGGCGGACCAAGAACAACCCGGTCCTGATCGGCGAACCCGGCGTCGGCAAGACCGCTGTCGTGGAGGGCCTGGCCCAACGGATCGTGACCGGCGATGTCCCAGAATCGTTGCGCGGCAAGCGATTGATCAGCCTCGACCTCGGCGCGATGGTCGCCGGTGCGAAGTACCGCGGTGAGTTCGAGGAGCGCCTCAAGGCGGTCCTGGAGGAGATCAAGAACTCCGGCGGACAGGTCATCACCTTCATCGATGAGTTGCACACCGTCGTGGGCGCTGGCGCGACCGGTGACAGCGCGATGGATGCGGGCAACATGCTCAAGCCGATGCTGGCCCGCGGTGAGCTGCGCCTGGTCGGTGCGACCACGCTGGACGAGTACCGCGAGCACATCGAGAAGGACCCGGCGCTGGAGCGTCGCTTCCAGCAGATCTACGTGGGCGAGCCGTCCGTCGAGGACACCATCGCGATCCTGCGCGGCCTGAAGGAGCGCTACGAGGCGCACCACAAGGTCGCGATCGCCGACTCGGCCCTGGTCGCCGCGGCATCGCTGTCCGACCGCTACATCACGTCACGACAGTTGCCGGACAAGGCGATTGACCTGATCGACGAGGCCGCGTCGCGACTGCGGATGGAGATCGACTCCTCCCCGGTCGAGATCGATGAGCTGCGTCGTTCTGTCGACCGGTTGATGATGGAGCAGTTGCACCTGGAGAACGAGACCGACGACGCGTCGAAGGCGCGCCTGGCCAAGCTGAAGGCCGACCTGGCGGACAAGGAGGAGCAGCTCGCTGCCCTCAACGCCCGCTGGGAAGCCGAGAAGGCCGGCCTGAACAAGGTCGGTGAGCTCAAGGCCCAGATCGACGAATTGCGCACGCAGATGGACAAACTCGAGCGCGATGGCGACTTGGGTGGTGCTTCGAAGATCCGCTTCGGCGACCTGCCGGACCTGGAGCACCAGCTTGAGGAGGCGCAGGCGGCGGAGGCCAGCGGCTCCACCGCCGGTGCTTCCGGGGCAGGACCCATGGTCAAGGACGAGGTGGGCGCCGACGACATCGCCGACGTCATCTCCTCCTGGACCGGGATCCCGGCCGGGCGTCTGCTCGAAGGCGAGACCGAGAAGCTGCTGCGGATGGAAGACGTCCTGGGTGAGCGGCTGATCGGCCAGAAGACTGCCGTCCAAGCCGTGTCGGACGCCGTACGTCGTTCGCGGGCAGGGGTTTCCGACCCCGACCGGCCGACGGGTTCGTTCCTCTTCCTTGGGCCTACGGGTGTCGGCAAGACCGAGTTGGCCAAGTCGCTGGCGGACTTCCTCTTCGACGACGAGCGGGCGATGGTCCGCATCGACATGTCGGAGTACTCCGAGCGGCACGCCGTCGCGCGGCTGATCGGTTCGCCACCCGGTTATGTCGGATACGAAGAGGGTGGTCAGTTGACCGAGGCGGTCCGTCGCCGGCCCTACTCGGTGGTCCTTCTCGATGAGGTCGAGAAGGCGCACCCGGAGACGTTCGACATCCTGTTGCAGGTCCTCGACGACGGTCGCCTGACCGACGGGCAGGGCCGCACGGTCGACTTCCGCAACGTCATCCTGGTGATGACCTCCAACCTCGGCTCGCAGTTCCTGATCGACTCCACCTTGACGCCGGAGGCGCAGAAGGAAGGCGTCATGGCTACTGTCCGTGGGACATTCAAGCCGGAGTTCCTCAACCGGCTCGACGAGATCGTCATCTTCGACCCGCTCAACAAGGAAGAGCTGGAGCAGATCGTCGACCTGCAGGTGGCGTCGTTCAGCAAGCGGCTGGCCGATCGTCGGATCACTCTGTCGGTGACCGACGCGGCGAAGCAGTGGCTGGCCGACGAGGGTTACGACCCGGCCTACGGTGCCCGGCCGTTGAAGCGGTTGGTGCAGAAGGAAGTCGGCGACCAGTTGGCCAAGGAGTTGCTGTCCGGCGAGGTCAGCGACGGGGACACGGTCATCGTGGACCATCCCGAAGGCAGCGACGGCTTGGTGCTGACTCCGCAGGAGGTACTGGCCTGATCGGACTTTTGTAGCTGTAGCGACACAGGATCTCGAGATTCATGTCGCTACGGCTTCAAAAGTGTCAGCCCAGTGAGTGCGGTCACCACGTCGTCGGTGGCCTCATAGGTCAGCATGTGACCCTTGCCGTCCAACTCCACCAGCGACGCCGACGGCAGCTTCTTCACGATCCGCTGCGCCAGCACCGGCGGGGTCAGCTTGTCCTTGCTCCCGACCAGCACCGTCGTCGGAATGGCCGCGAAGTCCGGCAGCACGGCGTACTCGTCATGCTCGGTGATCGCCTTGATGAACCCGGCCATCACACAGGTCCGTGTCCGGCGGATGTCGGCCAGCGTCGCGTCGATCGCGGACTGCGAAGCGCCGCGGCCGAACAGCATCGGCACCACCCGGTCGGCGCGCGTCGCCGGGCCCATCCGGAACGGCACGTGCGCCAGTGCCGTCCACACCTGCTTCTCCGCCGGCAGCCCGAGTCCGCGCAGACCGCCCGCGGCCGTCGCCACGAACGCCACGCGACGTACCCGCCCGAGGGAACCACCCCCTCCGGCGTACGCCATGAGGGTCATCCCACCCATCGAATGGCCGCCGAGGACCAGGTCGCCGCTGGGCGCCGCCGTCGAGATCACGAACTCCAGGTCCGAGCCCAACTGGCGCAACGTCTCCTGGCCGGTGCCGCGCAGGAAACCGTGCCCCAGCTCGGAGTCGCCGTGCCCGCGTTGGTCGTAGGCCACGATCCCGTACGCCGAGGGCAAAGCCTCGATGACCGGTAACCACGCACGGTGGGTCAGGCACCAGCCATGGGCCAGTACGACGGTCGGCGCGTCACC
The DNA here is from genome assembly GCF_900108585.1 of Branchiibius hedensis. NCBI lineage: Bacteria > Bacillati > Actinomycetota > Actinomycetes > Micrococcales > Dermacoccaceae > Branchiibius > Branchiibius hedensis. Next base: position 2,960,001 of record NZ_UESZ01000001.1, on the reverse strand, counting down.
GGTCGCCGCTCGCGTGAACGCGGCGAGGGTCGCGCCGTCGGCGGCGGTGATGGACATCGGCTGCAGGTCGACGGACAACAGGGCTCCCATCCAGATCAGTGACGTAGCTCACCCTACCCGTGGGTAAGATCCCCGGCATGCGCCGCCGGACTCTGTTGATCGGTGCGCTGACACTGGTCGCGGGATGCAACTCGGCACGTCCGGCTCCCCGCAGCACCGCCGACCCCAAGACCCTGCTCGCGGCGGCCAGAGCCAACCTCAACGCGGCCTCCGGCGTGCACATCGACATGGTCGGGGCCGACATTCCGAAGGACATTTCGGCGGTGCTGACCGCTCGCGGCGACGGCGCGCCAACGCCGGCCTGGAAGGGCCGGATCAAACTGCAGACCAAGGGTGTCGAGGTGTTCATCCCCATCGTCGCGATCAAGGACGACGTCTGGGCGACGCTGCCCTGGAACGACCACATGACCAAGATCGACCCGGCGCACTACAAATCACCCAACCCGGCCATGTACTTCGACAAGGACAAGGGCCTCAGTTCGCTGCTCGCGGTGGTGCGCGACCCCGCGATCGGCGACAGCCGACGCAGCGGTGACACGATCCTGCAGACGGTCATCGGCACGGTGCCGGCCAGCGAAATTCGCCGGGTTCTGGGCGTGGGTGCGACCACCGGCAGTTACGACCTGACCTTCGGGATCGACGACGCCAACCGGTTGATCACGCTGCGGATCGAGGGGCCGCTCTTCAAGGACACGACCTGCCGGTATGACGTCACGTTCAGCAAGTACGGCGAGCGCGTGGCGATCGATCCGCCGGAGGTCGGGTGAGCATCCCCGGGGCTACTCGCGGGTATGGTGGCGGGATCATGCGTCGTAGATCACTTCTTGCCAGCGTTGCCGTCCTTGCTGTTGCCGGTGGACTGACCGGCTGCACCTCCAGCAGCGGACCCAAACCGACCGACGCGGCGCAGACGCCGACCCAGTTGCTGGCCAAGGCGCGGGACACGATGAACGCCACGAGCGGCGTACACGTCGACATGGTCGGCAAGGACATCCCGAAGGACACCAACGCGGTCCTGAGCGCCAAGGGCGACGCAACCCCTGCGACTCCCGCATGGCAGGGCAACGTGAACCTGCAGTTCAACGGCACGGCGTTGCAGGTGCCCGTCGTCGCGATCAAGGACGACATGTGGGCGCAGATCTTCGGCAGCGAGCAGAAGATCGACCCGGCCAAGTACAAAGTGCCGAACCCCGCGGGCTTCTTCGACAAGGAGCATGGCCTGGGTTCGTTGTTGGGCAAGGTCACCGACGCGAAGTTCGGCGATGAGAAGCGCGTGGGCAAGGTCATCGTGCAGACCGTGAGCGGCAGCATCTCTGCCGCCGAGGTGCACTCGGTCTTCTCCATCGGCCCGTCGACCGGTAAGTACGACTTCACCTTCGGTGTCGACGAGAGCACCAATCAGCTACTCACCATGACCATCAACGGCCCGTTCTACTCCAACGCGAATGCGAGCTATGACGTCAGTTTCGACTCCTACGGCCAGACCGTCGACATCAAGGCACCCTAAGGGACTGCTGGCGACGGCATCGATCGCCGTCGCCCTGGCTGCGGCCGACACCTACGTCGTCGTCCTCGCCATCACGGACATGATGTCCGGAGTTGGCCTCTCGATCGATGAGTTGCAGAAGGCAACGCCGATCATCTCCGGCTTCCTGCTGGGGTACGTCGCCGTCCTGCCGCTGATCGGCCGGTTGTCCGACCTGGTCTCCCGGCAACGAATCCTGTTGCTGTGCTTGGGCATTTTCGTCATCGGCTCGTGCATCACCGCGCTCGCGACCGACCTGCCGACCCTGATCGGTGGCCGCGTCGTGCAGGGCATCGGTGGTGGTGGCCTGGTGCCGGGGACCCTCGCGCTGGTCGCTGACCTGTGGCCGCGAGGCAAACGAGGTACGCCGCTGGGCATCGTCGGTGCCGTCCAGGAGTTGGGCTCGGTGCTGGGTCCGCTGCTCGGTGCCCTGATCCTGGTGGTTGCTGACTGGCGAATGATCTTCTGGGTCAACGCAATTCTCGGTGTAGTGCTCGCCTTCTCGATCCGCGCGATCGGTGGCCCGCAGCCGCTCGCGGACAGCACGCGGAAGGTTCCGCTGTGGTGGGGGTGGCTGACCGGGCTGGTGACTCTGGTCGCCGTGGTGCTGTTCTGGCTGGCGTTGGCCGCGCCCGACGTCCTGGCCCAATCGGTGCAGTGGTGGGGTGCCGCCTTCGTCCCGTACGGCGATCACACGGCTCGGTTGTTCACTCCCATTGGCGTGTGGGCCACGATCGCGATCGTCCTGGCGATAGTGCTCTCGGCGCGGTACTGGTGGCCGATCCTGCGTCAGGTCGACCTGGTCGGTGCGCTGCTGATGGCGGTCTTCCTCGGCTGCATCGTGCTGACCTTCTCCACGACGAACCCCGAGAAGCAGGTCGTCGGCCCGATGGGTCTGTGGCTGCTGCCGGTTGCGGTCGTCGCAGCGGTTCTCTTCGTGGTCCGCCAGCGGACGGCCGCTGTACCTCTGATCACCAAGGGCACTGTGGTCGGCCGGGTCATCCCGGCGCTCATCGCCTCGCTGCTGGTGGGTGCCTCGCTGGTGGCGGTCATCGTCGACGTGCCGCTGCTGGCCCGCCTGACCAGTGACGGCGGGGAGACCGAAGCCGCCTTCGTGCTGGTGCGCTTCCTGTTCGCAGTGCCGGTCGGTGCGCTGATCGGTGGCTATCTGCTGCGCCGATTCGGCCCGGCCCAGATCGCCTTGGTCGGCCTGGTTCTCGCTGGTCTGGGCCTGATCATCATGTCCACCTGGGGATTCGGCTCGCTGGAGTCGTGGGTGTCGTGGCCGGTACTGATCCTGGTCGGCCTGGGCTTCGGCGCCGCGATCGCCCCGGTCAACGATGCGGCGCTCGCGGACGCCACCGAGGAGGCACACGGTGTCGTGTCCTCGCTGGTCGTGGTGTGCCGGATGATCGGCATGGTCCTGGGACTGGCACTGCTGACGGCGATCGGATTGCACCGCTTCTACGCGCAGATCGAGTCCATGAGCAATCCGTCCGTGCGGCAACTCGCCGAAGCGGGAGTCGTGCAGTGCCAGACGGTGTTCCTCGGTGCGGGCGTCCTGGCGCTCATCGCTGCGGGCGTGTGCTGGTTCTTGGGTCGGGAGCGGATCGCGGTGCCCGAGGACGCGACCCCGTTCCTCTGATTCAGACCCGTCGTTGGAACAAGTTTCTTCAGCTGTTGGTACCGGGGCTCTCCCAGCCAGAAACCGCGATGGCCGAAGCGGTTAGGTCGGGGTTGTACCTCCACCCTTCGTGAGCGCGTCCGGGCCGGCGATGTCGTGGCAACCTCCGGGCTCACCTGGGTTGGGCCTCGGGTTCAGCTGAACTGGAAGTCGACCAGGTTTGCTTTGCGGACCCGCCGCTCGTACTCCGCGACCGACGACGGCCACACCCGGTTGACGGCATCCGGACCGAACGCGCTGCGCTCCAAGCGACGGTCCAGTTCCGTGCGCAGGGCGGGGACGACCTGCGGGCGCACTTGCACCGTGTTCACGTGTCGCCGGTGCGCCTCGGTCAACACCCTTGTCACTAAATCGATCTGGGCCTCGTAAACCGGGATCACCGACGTCCACGGGACCTGCGTGTTGGGTCCGCCGAGCAAGAACAGGTTCGGCAGATCGGGCAGGGCCACGCCGAAGTACGACGACACCGGGCCCGCGAAGCGCTCGGCCAGCCCCGCGCCGCCAGCGGCCCGTACGTCGATCAGCCGCAACGCGCCGTACGTCTCGAATCCGGTGGCCAGGACGATCACGTCACACGGATGCTGCTGGCCATCCGAGGTGAGAACCGCTGTCCCCGTGACGGATTCGATGGATGAGCTCACCACGGATACGTTGGCGGCGGCCAGCGCCGGTAGGTAGTCGTTGCTGTGCACGACGGTGCTCTCGCCGAGCCGGTCGGTTGGCGTAAGCGTGGCGCGAAGCGCCGGGTCAGTCACGCTGCGAGCCAGATAGGTGGCGGCCAGCTTCTCCTGGGCCCGCAGCAACGACGGCCGGGTGGTGTAACCGACACCGGAGGCTTCCGCGGTCGCCCGCAGCTTCAACCGGTGCGCCTTCATCAGCCACGGTCGGTGCTCGTAGGCGTTGGCCAGCCCATCGGCGTACCCCGGGTCCAGATGCGGCAGCACCCACGACGCATGTTGCTGGAAGACGGTGACCTCCGCGGCGTCGCCCACTAGCTGCGGGATCAGTTGGCTTGCTGCACAACCGGTTCCGATGACGGCGATGTGCTCCCCGACGATCGGGACCGCGGGATCCCAGGAGCTGGTGTGCATGACCGCACCCTCGAACGACTCGAGCCCGGGCAGGTGCGGCAGGCGCGGATCGCCGTACGTTCCCACGGCCAGGACCAGGTGTTGCCCGGTCAGTTGCTCGATCTCGCCCTCGTCGGTGACGATCGAGCACTCCCAGCCCTCGCCGGTGAATCGCGCGGCCTGCACCGTGGTGTTGAACCGGAGCTGCGGCAGCACGCCGTAGTGCTCGGCGCAGTAGGCCAGGTAGTCCTGGATCTCGTCGCCGGGCGCGTGCGCGCGGGACCAGAGCGGATTCGGCTCGAACGAATAGGAATACAGATGGGCGGGGGAGTCGGCGGTCACCCCGGGATACCGGTTGTCGCGCCACACGCCGCCGAGGTCGCCCGCTCGCTCGAGCACGACGTACGAGCGTCCGGCCTGTTGCAGGGCGATGGCCATCCCGAGCCCGGCGAACCCGGCTCCGACGACAACAACGTCCACATCGGCCATGGCACCACGTTAGTTCCCGACCCGGGTCACACCGCGAAGGTGGCCGGGGCAGAATGAAGGTGACCCAACTCACAGGGAGACGATCATGGAGTTTCCGCTCACCGTCCGCGACTTCCTCGACCGAGCCGTGACGGTCTACCCCGACCGTGTCGCAGTCGTCGACGAACCCGACCAGCCCGCACCGCCGTTCGGTGGCGGTGAGTTGACCTACGCGCAGCTGGACCAACTCGCTCGCAACCAGGCAGCCAACCTCGACCGCCTGGAAGTGCCGGTCGGTGGCCGGGTCGCGATCATCTCCCAGAACAGCGCCCGCATGCTCACCTCATTCTTCGGGGTCTCCGGCTGGGGACGGGTCCTGGTGCCGGTGAACTTCCGCCTGTCCGTGGCCGAGGTCGAATACATCATCGAGCACAGCGGGTCCGAGGTCGTCATGATCGACCCCGAGTTGCAGCCGCTGATCGAAAACATCACGGCCAAGCACGTTTTCGTCCTCGGCCGCGACGACGAGCAGATCTGGGGCGCGACGGGAGCCGATCCGGTGCCGTGGGCGGGCGACGAGCGGGCGACCGCGACGATCAACTACACCTCGGGTACGACGGCCCGCCCCAAAGGCGTGCAACTCACCCACCGCAACAATTGGCTCAACGCCACCGTCTTCGCGCTGCACGCCAGCGTCACCGATCGGGATGTCTATCTGCACACGCTGCCGATGTTCCACGCCAACGGTTGGGGGATGCCGTACGGGATCACCGGACTGGGCGGCAAACACATCGTGCTGCGCAAGGTCGATGGGGCCGAGATCCTGCGCCGGGTGGAGAAGTACGGCGTGACCTTCATGTGTGCCGCGCCGGCGGTGGTGACCGCCGCGCTGGATGCTGCGCGCGATTGGGACGGTCCGATCCCGGGACGTGACACCACCCGCATCGTGGTGGCCGGTGCCCCGCCGCCCACGCGCGTCATCGAGCGGGTGCGCGAGGAACTGGGCTGGGAGTTCATCCAGATCTACGGCCTCACCGAGACCGCCCCACTGCTGACGATGTCCCGGATGCGGGCGGAGTGGGATGACCTCGATGCGAGTGAGCAGGCGAAGAAGTTGGGTCGCGCTGGGGCTCCGGCACTCGGCGTACGGATCAAGATCGACGAGACCGGTGAGGTGCTCGCGCAGAGCAACCACAACCTCGACGCCTACTGGGACAACCCGGGGGCGACGGGGGAGGCGCAGGCGCAGAACTGGTTCCACACCGGCGACGGCGGCACCTTCGAGGACGGCTATCTGACGATCGCCGACCGCAAGAAGGACGTGATCATCTCCGGTGGTGAGAACGTCTCCTCCATCGAGGTGGAGGACGCGATCATCTCCCACCCCGCGGTCCGCGAGGCGGCCGTCATCGGTATCCCGGACGAGAAGTGGGGCGAGATGGTGACCGCTCTCGTCGTGGTCGAGACCGAGGTGAGCGAGGAAGAGCTCATCGCGCACTGTCGCACCCGGTTGGCGGGATACAAGCTGCCCAAGAAGGTCGAGTTCCGGGACGAATTGGCCCGTACGGCGACCGGCAAGTTGCAGAAGTTCAAGCTGCGGCAGCCGTACTGGGAGGGTAAGTCCAAGCAGGTGAACTGACCGCCCGCGATCGGCGTACGTCGATTGCCAGGTAACTCCCAGCTGCCCACTTCACCACGGGGTCACCACGCGCGCAGACACTGAGCCATGAGCACTGCCGAACGCGCCCGGTCCCGTGGACTGGAAACCCGGTCCATCGACTACGTCCCGTTGTCCGAGCGGCACGGTCGCGCCTCCCAGCTGGGGCCGCTGTGGTTCATGTGCAACGCCCAACTGGCCACGCTGGCAACGGGTTTGATCAGCATCACCGGGGGCGGCAACCTGATCTGGTCGTTCATCGCGATTGTGATCGGGGTGTTGATCGGCACGATCTTCATGGCCGCGCACTCCTCGCAAGGTCCGCAACTCGGCCTGCCGCAGATGATCCAATCCCGCCCGCAGTTCGGCTACCGCGGCGCGCTGCTGGTGTGGCTGTTCGCCTACATCCAGTACGCCGGGTTCAACATCTTCAACACCGTCCTGGCGGGAGAGTCGATCGGCGGCGCGATCAGTGAGAGCCAATCCGACAACCATCTGTGGCTGTGGATCGTGACGATCGTCGCCGTCGGCATCGCGCTGGTCGGCTACGACCTGATCCACACGGTCGAGAAGTATCTGATGGTCCTGACCATGATCGTGCTCGCCCTGATCACCATCTCGGCGCTCGTGCATCTGCGCGTCCCGCCTGGGCAGTTCGACCTCGGTGGTTTCCATGCGGCACCGTTCTTCGGCCAGGTCGGGGTGGCGGCCGGCTACCAGATCTCCTGGGCGATCTACGTCTCGGACTACTCCCGCTACCTGCCCAAGGACACTCCGACCCGCAGCACCTTCAACTGGACGTTCTGGGGCAGCGCCCTGGGCGGTCTGTGGGTGATGTTCCTCGGCTCCTACATCGCCACCTCGGCCAAGGACATCGGCGAGAACACCGTCGTGGACCTGAAGAACGTCGCGCAGCAACTGTTCTCCGGCTTCGGTCCGATCGCGCTGGTCGTCTTCGGTCTCGGGTTGATCTCGGTGACCGCCTTGAACATGTACGGCGGATCGCTCACGTTGATCTCGTCCATCGACAGCTTTACCGCCATCAAGCCGACCCTGCGGATCCGGATCGTGACGATCGTCATCACGGCTGTGTTGTCGCTGGTCTTCGCCCTCGCGGCGACGGCGGACTTCCTCAGCGATTTTGAGGACTTCCTGCTGCTGATCCTGTACCTGTTCATCCCCTGGACCGCCGTCAACCTGACGGACTACTTCATCGTGCGGCGCGGGCACTACGCGATCGCGGAGATCTTCAAGCCGGACGGTATCTACCGGGTGTGGGCCTGGCCGGGCATCGTCGCCTACCTCCTGGGTTTCGCAGCGATGGTCCCGTTCTTCTACATCGGCGACTTCTATGAGGGTGCGGCGGCGAAGGCGATGGGCGGCGTGGACATCTCGATGTTCATCGGGCTACCGGTTGCGGCCGTTGCGTACTGGCTGTTCACCAGACACCTCGACCTCGCCGGCGAGGAGGAGCTGGCCCGGCAGCAGGCTGACGAGATCGAGCAAGCGGCTGCTGCGCACCAGTTGCCGTGAGCCCGCAGCTGGTCAGATGAGTCGCGCCAGGTGGGCCTCGAAGCGGGCGTCTGGATCGGCGTACAAGACTTCACCAGCCGCGATCACCAACGGGACGTCGTCGCCCAGCGCCGCGGTGCGGTCCGCCAGGGAGTAGCGCCGGTCGCCCGCGGACTGGGCGCGCTCCTGCTCCTCGATCACGAAGCCAGTCACGAACGCCGTCACCAGTTCGGTGGCCAGGACCACTTCTTCGAGTGAAAGCCCCTCAGCCACAGCGGTCTGCAGCATCGGCTCCTGGGCGCGCAACACGCTGACATCGGTCAACCGGGTCCCGCTGAAGGTGCGAGCGCCATCGCGATGAGCCAGGTATTCGGCGCGCAGCGCCCGTGCGTAGGAGGCGAGCGATCGCGGCCAGGGCCCGGGACTGATGCGCGCCATCACCCGGCGCTGGATTTCGGTGCCCATCTCGTCGAGGAGTGCCTGCTTGCTCTTCACGTGCCAGTAGAGCGCGGGCGCCTTCACGTCCAGCCTGGCCGCCACGTTGCGCACCGTCACCGCATCGATTCCGCCGTCGTCGAGGACTTCCAGGGCCGCGTCGACCACCGTTTGCTTCGTCAGTCCTCGGGCCACCTTGACAGTTTAACAAAGTTAAGCGCACGATGGAGAGGTAACTGAACTTAGTTAAGGACACTGGTGATGAGAGCAGCTATCGTCGAGCAAGCCGGCCACGACCCGATCAGCGGTGACTTCCCCGAGCCCGAACCGATCGACGGTGAGCAGGTTTTCGAGTTGGTTGGCGCCGGGGTGCACCAGGTGGTGCGCTCGCTGGCGTCGGGCCGGCACTACGGCAGCAGCGGCCGCTATCCCCAGCTGCCGGGTGTAGACGCCGTCGCCCGTACGTCGGGCGGAGACCTGGTCTACACCGGGCACGTGCGCGCGCCGTGGGGCACGATGGCGCAACGGATGGCCGCTCGCCTCGCGATTCCGGTCCCCGTCGGTGCCGACCCGTTGGCAGTTGCGGCCGGTATGAATCCGGCCGGTTCGGGATGGTGGCCGCTGAAGACCCGGCACAACGAACTTGGCTGCCTTGGCACCGTCTGGGTGCTGGGTGCCACCGGCATGTCCGGGCGGCTCGCGGTGCAGGAGGCTTTTCTGTTGGGTGCCGCACAGGTCGTGGCCGTCGGTCGCAACCAGGCAGTTCTCGAGCAACTCCGGGCAACGGGTGCCGTGACCGTCGACCTCGGGGATCCAGACGCGACAACGCAACTCGGCGAGACCGGCGACCCGGAGATGGTGCTCGACTACGTGTGGGGCGACGTGGCGCAACTCGCCTTCGCAGCCTTGGGTCGCACTGGTCTGCACGAGGACACCGCCGACATCTCCTACGTCCAGATCGGCTCGCTCGCCGGCGCTGAGGCGGCCGTTCCCTCGACCCTGCTGCGCTCGCGGCGCCTCCGACTCAGCGGCAGCGGCGCCGGTTCGGTCTCAACCCAGCAGATGCTCCAGCAACTCCCGGAGCTGATCGGACACATCGCCGCAGGGCGGCTGGAGGTGCCCTACACGGCGTACCCGATTGCGGAAGTTGAGCGGGCTTGGTCGCACACGGGACCGACGCGGGCGGTTGTCATACCCGGCTCCTAAGGTGGTGAGGTGCGCATCGCGACCTGGAACGTCAACTCCATCCGCTCCCGCATCGACCGGGTGGTCGGCGTGCTGGAGCGGCACGACCTGGACGTCCTGCTGCTGCAGGAGACCAAGTGCCGTGACGACCAGTTCCCCTCGATGCCGATCGATGCGCTCGGCTATCAGATCGCGCACCACGGTCTGAACCAATGGAACGGCGTCGCGATCATCTCCCGGGTGGGGCTGGATGAGGTGCAGGTGGGCTTCCCGGACATCCCGACGTACGGCGATCCGGCCGTCAGCGAGGCCCGCGCCATCGGTGCGACCTGCGCAGGCGTCCGGGTCTGGTCGCTCTACGTGCCCAACGGGCGTGAGGTCGGCCATGAGCACTACGCCTACAAGCTGGACTGGTTGGCCAAGCTGCGTGACGCGGCGAGTGGTTGGCTGGCGCAGGACAAGGACGCCCAGGTGATCCTGGCTGGTGACTGGAATATCGCACCCACTGACGAAGACGTTTGGGATCCGGCCTTTTTCGAGGGCAAGACGCACGTGACCCCACCGGAGCGAGCGGCCTTCGAGGCCATCGTCGATGCTGGGTACGCCGATCTGGTCCGGCCGTACACCCCCGGCCCGGGGGTTTACACCTACTGGGACTACACGCAGTTGCGCTTCCCCAAGAAGCAGGGCATGCGGATCGATTTCGCGCTGGGGACCCCGGCTGTGCAAGCGCGCGTGACCGATGCGTTCATCGATCGCGAGGAACGCAAGGGCAAGGGCGCCTCCGATCACGCGCCGGTCGTCGTCACCCTGGACTGACCGTCCCAGATGCGCGACTTGTCGACAGATGCGCGGGTTATAGGTCGCGCAGGTGTCGACAACCCGCGCATTTGCCGCGCACACCTAGAATCGGCCGTATGCCCACCGCCCTGATCACCGGCGCCAGCTCCGGCATCGGCCGCGAATTCGCCGACCAACTCGCCGCCCAGGGTCACGACCTGGTGATCGTGGCCCGGCGCGAACCCGAGCTGCTGCAGGTCAAGTCCGAGATCGAGACCGCCAACCAGGTGAGCGTCGAGATCCTGGTCGCCGACCTCAACGACAGGGCCCAACTTCAGACGGTCGCCGACCGGCTGGCCGACCAGAGCCGGCCGATCGACGTACTGGTGAACAACGCCGGGTTCGGGTTGGCCAAACCGTTCCTGGACAACCCGGTCGAGGATGAGGAGCGCCTGCTCAACGTCCTCGTGCGCGCGACTCTTGTGCTCAGCCACGCCGCCGGCAACGCCATGCGCGGGCGCAAAACCGGCCGGATCATCAACGTCTCGTCGGTCGCGGGCTGGATGGCCTCCGGCACGTACGCCGCGGCGAAGTCCTGGGTGACCGTCTTCAGTGAGTCCCTGGCGGGCCAACTCAGCGGCACCGGTGTGACGGTCACCGCGGTATGCCCCGGTTTCGTGCACACCGACTTCCATTCCTCCGGTGACATCGACCGCAGCAGTACCCCCGATTTCATGTGGGTGCCGTTGAAAGACGTTGTGTCCGAAGGACTTGCCGCCGCAGACAAAGGTAAGACCATCAGTGTGCCCGGTGCGCAGTACAAGGTCCTCACGACCCTGCTGCGCGCCGCACCCCGCCCGTTGATCCGCAGCCGCCGGATCGCCTCGACCCACCGCAACCAGGAGTAGAGACCACGTGACCGAGATCGCCACGGATATCGCCGCCGACCGGACCCAACTGCTCGATCACATCAAGAACGACGCGATCGTCTGGGGCAAGGTCACGCTCTCCAGCGGCAAGGAAGCCGACTACTACGTCGACCTGCGCCGAATCACCCTGTCCGGTAAGGCCGCTCCGTTGGTCGGCCGGGTTATTCGCGAGCTCACCAAGGACCTTGACTACGACGCGGTCGGCGGCCTGACGATGGGCGCGGACCCCGTCGCCACAGCCACCATGCACGCCGCCGCGGGTGCCATTGATGCGTTCGTGGTGCGCAAGTCGGGCAAGGCGCACGGTCTGCAGCAGCGGATCGAAGGGCCCGCGATCAAGGGTCGGCGGGTGCTGATCGTCGAAGACACCTCCACCACAGGCGCTTCCGCGCTCGAAGCCGTCGCCGCGGCTCGCGAGATCGGCGCCGAGGTGGTCGCCGTCGCGGTCATCGCCGACCGCTCCACTGGCGCCAAGGAACGCGTCGAAGCCGAGGGCGTGCCGTACCTGTTCGCCTACGGCCTGGGCGAGCTCGGTCTGGCCTGAGCGTGGCGCTCGTATCGCTGGATCTGCGCGGCCGCCGCGTCGTCGTTGCGACCGGTGGTGCGCGAGCGGGCGCCCGAGTCCGCGAACTGCTGGCCGACGGGGCGCTGGTCGAGGTCATCGCATCGACGATCGGTGCCGACCTGACCCAGGCCTACGCCGACCGGACCTTCACCTGGACCGCTCGTCCCGTCGCTGCCGACGACCTCGACGGGGCTTGGCTGGTCAGCGCACCCGACGCGGACGCCGACGCACGCGAGCAACTCAAGGCGTGGTGCGACGCGCGCGGCATCTGGTTCGAAATGGTCCAGAGTCATGCCCAGCCCGAGGCAGGTACGCCGATCGCCCCGGCCCCAGCGCACTCCACCGAGGCGGCACCCGGGTCGGTGACTCTGGTCGGCGGCGGTCCTGGGGATCCGGACCTCCTGACGCTGGCCGGCTGGAAGGCTCTGCAGCATGCCGACGTCGTGGTGACCGACCGGCTTGCGCCCGTGAGCGCCGTACCTGCAGCCACGGAGATCATCGACGTCGGCAAGACGCCCTACCACCACCCGGTCCCGCAGGCGGAGATCAACCAGATCCTCGTCGACAGAGCCCGGCAGGGGCAGCGGGTCGTCCGACTCAAGGGCGGTGACTCCTACCTGCTGGGACGAGGCGGCGAGGAGGTGCTCGCCTGCCGCGCGGCCGGCGTACCGGTGCTGGTCGTCCCGGGCATCACCTCGGCGTTCGCCGGTCCGGCCGCGGCGGACATCCCGGTGACGCACCGGGCAATGTCGCACGGGGTGCTGGTGATCTCCGGACACGACCAGATCGAGCCGGAACTGTTGGCCCGCTGGCCGCACACGATCGTCGTACTCATGGGCATGGGCAGGTTGCGGGAGTTGGCTGCTGGCCTGATCGGCGCCGGCCGGGCTGCCGACACGCCGGTCGCCGTCGTGCACCGAGCATCGACTCCCCAGCAAAAGGTTGCGGACGGAACCCTGGCCACTATTGCCGACGTTGTTGCAGAAAGTGCGATCGGTAACCCGGCGGTGATTGTTGTTGGAGAAGTGACCCGGGTGCTTCGTGCCCACTAGAGTCGAGCTACCTACCCTGGAAGGGAACTGCTCATGATCTTCCTGCTGATCATCCTCCTCCTGATCCTGGCTGGCGGTGCCTTCGTGCTCGGCCAGTACAACGGTCTGGTCAAACAGAAGAACCTGGTGCAGGAGTCCTGGCACCAAGTCGATGTCGAGCTGAAGCGTCGGCACGACCTGATTCCCAACCTGGTCAACACCGTCCAGGGCTACGCCCAACACGAGAGCGGCACGCTGCAGGACGTGATGAAAGCGCGCAGCGCTGCGATGAACGCCGGCAGCCCGCACGAGGCCGCTGCCGCTGAAGGCGAACTGAGCCAGGCGCTGGGTCGGTTGATCGCGGTGTCGGAGGCCTACCCCGATCTGAAGGCGAACCAGAACTTCATCGCCCTGCAGAACGAGTTGACCGCCACCGAGGACCGCATCGCATCGGCGCGGCGTTACTACAACGCCAACGTGCGCGAGTTGAACACCAAGATCGAGACCGTTCCCTCGAAGTTCTTCGCCGGGATGGCCGGGGCCACGCGCGCCGACTACTTCGAGGCCGAGGACGCCGCGCTGGAGACCCCGAACGTGCAGTTCGGTCCGGGTGGGGCCTCCGCGGCGCCGCAGGTCAGCTTCGACCCGAACGCGGGTCAGTTGCCGGCCTCGACCCAGCCGCCGGCTGCGACCCAGGCACCGCCGGCCGCCGCTCCCGAGCAGATCCCGACCCCGGAGCCGCAGGCGCAGCCGGTGCAGCAGCCCCAGCAGCCGCCGCAGCAGCCCTACGGTCAGTAAGAACCCTCATGACAACGGCCCCCGAGATGGGGGCCGTTGTTGTTGTGGGGTCACACCTGCTTGCTCATCTGCACCGCGTTCTCGACGAAACCGAGCGAGCGGTAGAGCGCCCGCGCAGCGGTGTTCCCGCCGAAGACGTTGAGCTGCAACGAGGTCAGACCCTTCTGGCGGGTCCACTCCTCGGCCGCGAGCATCAGGGCGCGGCCGTACCCGCGGTTGCGCACCTGCGGGTCCACCTCGATGTCGTAGATCCAGGCGTACTCCTCGTCGCCGTGAGAGCGCACTGACATCCACAACACGCCGATGCGCTGGCCGTCCACGTCCCGGGCGATCATGATCTCGTTGCCGTCGATCGGGTGGATGCCGTCGGGGACCAGCCCGCTCCAGGTGGCATCCGAATTGGCTTGCGCAGCAGCCTCGCTGAGCCCGCCTTGCTCGATGAGGTCACGCAGGTAGGAGACCTTCTGCTGGGCGATGAACTCGACCAGTTCGTCGTCGCTCGCGGGGGTGAGGGTCAGGCTGGGCAAGTTGGCCATGAGGTCCAACCTAAAGGGGCGAGGGGCGCTAGAGGCGGCGCAGCACCTGGTCGGCGATTTGCTCCAGGTGATCCAGGTCCTGCAGGTCCAGCACCTGTAGGTACACCCGGGAGATCCCGGCGTCGGCGAACGCCGCCAGTTTCGCCAGGATCTGCTCGGCCGTCCCGCCGAGCCCATCCCTGACAACGTCGTGGGGTGAGCGGCCGATCGCCTCGGCCCGCTTGGCCAGCTGCGCGTCCGTCGCGCCGAGACACACGACCTGCGCCACGGAGTAGGTCATCGACTCCGCGGGCCGGTCGGCTGCCGCGACCGCCGCGCGCACCCGGTCCAGGATCGGGACCACCTCGTCGAGGTTGTGGAACGGCACGTTGAACTCGCTCGCGTACGCCGCGGCCAGGGCTGGCGTGCGCTTCTTGCCGGTGCCGCCGATGATGACCGGGATGGCAGGCTGCGTGGGCTTGGGGAGGGCAGGTGAGTCGGTCACCTGCAGGTGCGTGCCGGCGTGCGTGAAGGTCTCACCGACCGGGGTGGACCACAGACCGGTGATCACCGCGAGCGCCTCTTCGAGGCGGTTGAACCGCTCACCCAGGGGCGGGAAGGGGATCCCGTACGCCGCGTGCTCGGCTTCGAACCAGCCCGCACCGTAGCCGAATTCGACCCGGCCGCCGCTCATCTGATCGACCTGGGCCACCGAGATGGCCAGCGGGCCGGGGTGCCGGAAGGTTGCCGAGGTGACCAGGGTGCCCAGCCGGATGCGGTGGGTCTCGCGGGCGAGCGCGGCCAGGGTGAGCCAGGCGTCGGTCGGGCCGGGTAGGCCGTCCCCGCCCATGCTCAGGTAGTGGTCGGACCGGAAGAACGCGTCGAAACCGAGGAGTTCGGTGGCTTGGGCGACCTTCAGCAGGTCGTCGTACGTCGCGCCTTGTTGGGGTTCGGTGAAGATCCGCAGGTCCATACGGCCAGATTAGGCCGCGGGGTCGGCCGTCTTCGCGCGGCGGTGCTTGACCCACTCGTAGATCATCGGCAGCACGGACAGGAACACGATCACCAGGATGGCCAGGTCGATGTTCTTGCCCAGACTGGGGAACGCCTTGCCCAACAGGGCTCCCGCGAGCACCACGACGACGACCCAGAGGACCGCGCCAACGGCCGACCAGGTGAAGAACCGGCGGCGCTCCATCTGCCCCACACCGGCGACCAGGGTGATGAAGGTGCGCACAATCGGCACGAATCGGCCGATCACCAGGGCCTTGTTGCCATGTCGTTCGAAGAAGGCGTGCGTCTGGTCGATGTATTTGCGTTTGATGAACCGCCCGTTGCGGTCGTAGATCGCCAGCCCGACGGCCCGGCCGATCTCGTAGCCGACGACGTTGCCGGCGAACGCGGCCACGATCAGTGCAGGGATCGCGAACCAGAACGACACACCGATCTTGTCGGTGGCGATGAACAGTCCGATCGCGAAGAGCAGCGAGTCACCCGGCAGGATCGGAAAGAGCAGACCGCACTCGATGAAGACGATCAGCATCGAGATCCAGAAGAACGCACCGCCGAACTGATCCAGCAGGTAGTTGGGGTCCATGAAATCCGGGCCGAGGCTGTGCATCACGGCGTCAGGATACGTGGCGACCCTGCTGATCCCTGGCCGTCGGCTGTGCGGCGAGCCGGGGCGAGTTGCATCGGCGTACGCCGGGTGGTCGCCTCAGTGCGCGACCGGACGGCCACCGGGGACCGGGTCGGTGCCTGCTTCGATCCGGATGATCACCTGTTTCGAGGTCGGGGTGTTGCAGGCTGGGTCGACGGCGGCACGGGGCACCAGCACGTTGGCTTCGGGAAAGTACATCGCCGCGTGTCCGGGCACGGTCGGGTAGGACACGGCCCGGTAGCCGCGCAGCACGCGGTCGGGTTCCCCGGGCCATTCACTGAAGACATCGACGGTCTGCCCCTCGGTCAGGCCACGCTCAGCCAGATCGTCGGGATGCACGAAGACCACGAACCGGCCGTCCTTGATGCCGCGGTAGCGGTCGTTGAGCGAGTAGATCGTGGTGTTGTGCTGGTCGTGGGCGCGCATCGTCTGCAGCAGTAAGCGCCCGTGCGGCACGTCGATGGCTTCGGTGGTCTGCACCGTGAACTGCGCCTTGCCGCTCTTCGTCGGGAACGTCCGTGAGTCCCGCGGCGGGTGCGGCAGGATGAACGACTTCTGTTTGCGCAGTCGTTCGTTGAAGTCCTCGAAACCCGGGATGGTGCGGCTGATCGCGTCGCGGATGGTGTCGTAGTTGTCCTGGAAGGATTGCCAGTCGATGCGCGGCCGTGACGAACCCAGGACCCGCTTGCCGAGTTCGCACAGCACCCACACGTCCGAGCGCAGGTCATCGGAGATCGGGCGCAGCTCGCCGTGGCTCATGTTGATCCGACACACGGTGTCCTCAGCGGTGACGATCTGCGGACCGTCGGCCTGGACATCCCGCTCGGCCCGCACCAGCACCGGCAACAAGAGGGACGCCTTACCGGTCACCACGTGCGACCGGTTGAGTTTGGTGGCCACCTGCACGGTGAGGTCGGCCTGGCGGATGCCGTCCTCGGCGCGCGCGGAGTCGCTCATCGCTGCGACCAGGTTGCCCGCGAAGCTGACGAAGACCTTGACCTTGCCTGCGTCGATGGCGTTCATCGCGGCCACGGAGTCCAGACCGTTCTGCGTGGGCGGGGTGAAGCCGAACTCCTTATTCAGCGCCGCGGCGAAGGCGGCTGGCAGCTTGTCCCAGACGCCCATGGTCCGGTCGCCTTGCACGTTGCTGTGTCCACGGACCGGCGAGGCTCCGGCGCCGGGTTTGCCGATGTTTCCTTTCAGCAGCAACAGATTCATGATATCGGCGATGGTCGCGGCGCCCTGCTTCTGTTGGGTGATGCCCAGGGCCCAGGTGATGATGGTGGCGTTGCTGTCGATGTAGCGCTGGGCCAACTCGTCGATCTGCGACTGGTGCAGGCCGGTGGCTTGCAGGATTTCCCGGTCGTCGATGGCCAGGATGGCGTCGCGGTAGGCCTCGAACCCGCTGCAGTACCGGTCGATGAAGTCGTGATCCAGCACCGTCCCCGGGGCGGCGGCCTCCGCCTGCAGCACGGCCTTGGCCACCGCTCGGATCAGGAACTGGTCACCGCCGGAGCGGATCTGCACGAACTGGTCGGCCAGCGTGGTTCCCTCCCCGAGCAGGCCGGAGATCTGTTGCGGATTCTTGTAGCGCAGCAGCGACGCCTCCGGAAGTGCGTTGACCGCGACCATCTGGGCGCCGCCGTGCTTGGCGTCCTCCAACGCGTTCAGCATCCGCGGGTGGTTGGTCCCCGGGTTCTGACCCATCACGATGACCAGGTCGCACATGCCGAAGTCGTCGTAGTGCACCGACGATTTGCCGACCCCGATCGCGGGAACCATCCCCGCGCCGGTCGCCTCGTGGCACAGGTTGGAGCAGTCCGGCAGGTTGTTGGTGCCGAAGGCGCGCGCGAACAACTGCAACAGGTATGCGGGCTCGTTCATGATCCGGCCGCTGGTGTAGAACACCGCTTCGTCGGGGGAGTCCAACCCCCGCAATGCGTCGGCGAGGGTGTCCAGCGCGTCATCCCAGGAGATCGGCGCGTAGTGGTCTGAGCCAGCTGCCTTGTAGACCGGCGTGGTCAGCCGGCCCTGCTGGCCCAGCCAGTACTCACTCTTGTCGAGCATCGAGGTGAGGCTGTGCTCGGCCCAGAAGCTGTCTTGGATGACGACCGGGGTCGCGTCCCAGACGATGTTCTTGATGCCGTTCTCGCAGAACTCCAGCGCCTTCGAATGGTCCGGGTTCGCCCAGGCGCACGAGGGGCAGTCGAAGCCCCTTTTGTGGTTGATCGTCAGCGAGACCTCGGTCGTGCGCTCGACGCCGATGTTGCCCAGGGCCGCGACAAGGGACTTCTCCGGAGCTTCGATCCCGACCGCGAATTTCGCCGGTCGCGACACCTCGAGGTCCTTGTCGGAGAAATCCTCGGTGCGGGCTTTGCGGTGCATCGGGCACGCTCCTGACTGTTAGCTGGGACCGTCAACCCCAGCTTTCCACGACGTGGCGCGCGAGCACACGCGATTGCCTGGAGGTCAGAGCCCTGAGGTGCGCTGGCCCCGGGTCGACCAGACCCGCCACCCGATCAGACCCGCAGCGAGCGCGAGTACGCCGATCACCAGGGCGATCATTGCTGTGGGCTGGTCGCCGCTGGATGCGGGCGTGCTGGCCGCGGACGGTGAGGCTGCCTGGCAGGCGGGAGCCTCGGCGGCACCGCTGCCGCTCGCGGGTCCGGTGTAGCGGAAAGAGATGGACGTTGACACCGGGTGACCGTCAGCCGACACGATCCGCCAGGTGACGACGTACGTCCCGCTCGGTCCGAGGGCCACCGGCACGCTGACGTCCCGGTCGATCGAGGTGGCACACCCGGTTTCGTAGTGCTTGCCGTCCGGGCCGACGACCTCGACCTGGGGCCGGGACGGCTGGCTCAGCACGATGTCGTTGAAGCTCAGCGTCACCTTCGACAGCGAGGTGCTCACCGTCGACCCGTTCGCCGGGTTGCTGGACACCAGGAAGTCGTGCGCGCTCGCCGGCGCCACGACGCCGAATCCGAAGAGCAAGGCCAACAGGAGTACGCCGATCGGCCGGGTGATGCGCATGGTTCAGCCGCGCGGGCGCCGGGTCAGCGCCCACACCGCGGCGACCAGTCCGGCGGCGCCGAGCACGATGCCGCCGACCCCGAACCAGCGGGCGGTGTTGTCACTGGTCGCCTGCTCCGCCACCTGCGAGGCGGACACCGTCGGCTTGTTGATCGTCGGCTGCGGATCTGGCGGGGTGTCGTTGACGTAGAGCACCGGGGCAGGGTGCTCCGGCTCTTGGCTACCGGTCGGTGCCTGGTTCCAGTTGACGACCGAGCCATCCGAATACGTCTGGTGTGCGGGCAGTTCCAGCTTGCCGGTGTCAGGCACCGGTCCTACCGAGATGGCGAAGGTTTGGAATTGGCCGGGCTTGATGGCGGCGTCGGCGCTCGCGATCCACACCAGTTTCGTCGGTGCTTCGGTGATCTCGCCGTCGTCGGTCTTCACGGGCGTCGCCAGCTTGCTGGTCGTGACCGTGGTCGTCCAGCCGGTGACCGGCTGATAGGAGACGGAGCCGAACGGGTGGTCGGTCGGCAGGTCGACCTCCAGTTTGGTGGTCGAGGCGGTCGCAGACTCGGTCGGCACCTTGAAGGTCAGGGTCACGTAGGACCCGGGCGTTGCGGTGTCTGGCGTGACCCGGACGTGCGCTTCGGCGGCCGCACACGAGGTGGCCAGCACGAGGGCGGCGGTTCCGGCGGTAGCCAGGGATCGACGTACAGCAGACAGGGGCATGGCATGCACTCTACAACATGTAGAATTAGCGTCTCGTGCTGGCTCGTAGCCGGTTGGCCCGCAGGTCCAGGCCGCCGTCGGGTAGGTACGTGCCGGTCGCATCCAACGCATCGGCGACGGTTGTCGTGCCGTGCGTGCGTGCGGCGGCGTCGTCGGCGAGAAGCTCGGTCAAGAGGTGGATGGCGTCGCTGAATCGTCGGGCGGCAGTGAAGCGGGGGAAGCAGGCGAGGTTGAGCGCGGCGAGCTGCAGCAGAAGTCCGTGGTGGCCACGTTGGTGCGCGCGTTCGTGGGCGACCACCGCGGCTAGATGTTCGCCGCTCAGCGCCGCGGCCAGATCCTGGGAGATCAGGATGGCTCCGTCCCGGTGGTGCCCGTAGGACATGGCCACGGGCTGAGAGGACCGCACGAGTGTCACCCCGTAGGGCTCTGTCATGGCCGTCGCCGAAGCGCGGAGCACCGAGGTGTCCCACCGTTGCTGAGCTGCGAGGTCGGTCATCGCGTAGTACCGGGTAGCCACCACCGCCAGAAGGCATCCAACAAGGACCGTGGTGCACCAGGCGAGCAGGTGTATCGCGACGCTGAGTGCCACCGGGCTCGTGGAGTCCCGCACGACCTGAGCAGACACTCCGGCCAGCAGAGCCAGCACCACGAAGACTCCGCTGAGCCAGGTGCCCAACCATGCCGCCACCGCAAGCCGTGGGTGACGTAACGCCCACGGTCGAGGTCGCAGCGCCCATGGCGCAATCAGGGTGGGGGCGAAAAGGACTGCGGCGATAGCCAACAGGGCGGTCATGGCCTGGACAGCTTCCGCAGGGTGTCCAGGTCCTGCTCGCTCAGCGAACCGACGAAGTGGGTCAACGCCGAGTTGCGGTCAGCAGAACTCTCCAGCAGTCGCGCCATGGACGACGCAACGTGCTCCGACTGGGCTTGGCTCGCCCGGAACACTGCACCGCCGGGAGCGCTCGTGCGCGCAACCAGGTCCTTGTCCTCCAGTCGGGACAGGACCGTCAGCAGCGTCGTGCGAGCGGGGCGTCGCTGCTGCGTGAAGGCCGACTCCAACTGAGCACTGGTCAGCCCGCCCGGGTTGGACCACAACAGCTGCATGACCTCGGCCTCCAGATGGCCTCGCTCGCGACGCGACACGGTCTCTCCTTGGTGCCGTTGGTTGCCGGATCTGGGGCAGCGTACCAACGCATTCGACGTCATGTAGAGCGTCTCGACAGGTAATCTCGCGTTATGAAGATCCTGCGTGCCGGACTGGCGCTGTCGCTCCCTCTTGCTGTGTCCCTTGCCGCCTGCGGCTCCCCAAGGACGCGGCCACGTCCACCGCTCCCGCGGGCGGGGGCTCGAGCATGACCGACGGTGTCGCCACCCAGAAGACGTCGGCCATGACTGCGTGCACGAAGGACACGATGGACACCGTCACCAAGGGCCAGTTGACGATCGGGACGGACAACCCGGCGTACCCGCCGTGGTTCATCGACAACACCCCGAGCAACGGCAAGGGCTACGAGTCGGCGGTGGGGTTCGCGATCGCCAAGCAACTGGGCTACTCCGACAGTGAGGTGAAGTGGATAACCGTTGCCTTCAACAACGCGATCACCCCGGGCAAGAAGAACTTCGACTTCGACCTCAACCAGGTCTCGATCAGTGCCGAACGGGAGAAGGCGGTCGACTTCTCCAGCGGCTACTACGACGTCACGCAGACCGTCGTGACCTACAAGGGTTCGCCCATCGCCTCGGCCAAGACCGTCGCCGACCTCAAGGGCGCCAAACTCGGCGCCCAGGTCGGGACCACGTCGTACAACGCGATCACCAACCAGATCAAGCCGACTGCGCAGCCGTCGGTCTTCGACACCAATGACCTTGCCGTGCAGGCGCTGAAGAACCACCAGATCGATGGCATCGTCGTGGACCTGCCGACCGCCTTCTACATGACCTCGGCCCAGTTGACCGATGGCGTGATCGTGGGGCAGTTGCCGGTCGTCGGTCAGCCGGAGCAGTTCGGCGCTGTGCTGACCAAGGGTTCGCCTCTGACGCAATGCGTTTCGATGGCTGTGGACGCGCTGCGTAAGGACGGCACCCTGGAGAAGCTGCAGACCACCTGGCTGGCTTCGCAGGGTGCGCCGAAGCTGACGGAGTGAGTTCGGCGGCTTCGACGGACCCCTGGGTACCGTCCGAGATCGAGCAGCAGCGGCGCGCGTATCGCGCGTCACGACAACGGCGTTCGGGTGTTATCGCGATCGTCAGCACGGTTGTGGTGCTCGCGGTGGCCGCTTTGCTCGTGGTCAACTCGCCGGGCTGGGACCGGACCCGGGAGACGTTCTTCTCCTGGGAGGACGCCAAGAAGTCCTTCCCCTCGGTGCTGTCGGGTCTGTGGCTGAACATCCGGGTCATGGTGATCTGTGGGATCTGTATCGCCATCTGGGCGACGTTGATCGCGGTGATGCGGACGCTGCGCGGGCCGGTGTTCTTCCCGTTGCGCGCGTTCGCGGTGGGCTACACCGACGTCTTCCGTGGGTTGCCCATGCTGTTGGTGCTGTTGCTCCTTGGGTACGGCGTGCCCGCCCTGAACCTGTCCGGCGTCCCGGACTCCTTCCTCTTCTGGGGGTGCGTCGGGCTGGTGCTGAGCTACTCGGCGTACGTCGCGGAGGTCCTGCGCGCCGGCATCGAGTCGATCCATCCCTCGCAGCGGATGGCGGCTCGTTCGCTGGGCTTGTCGTATCCCCAGACATTGCGGCATGTCGTTCTACCGCAGGCGGTTCGGCGGGTTCTGCCCGCTTTGATGAACGACCTGGTGTCGCTGCAGAAGGATTCATCCCTACTGTCGGTGCTGGCCGTGGTGGACGCGTTGCGCGCGGCGCAGATCTATTCGGCGTTGACCTTCAACTACACGTCGTACGTCGTGGCGGGGCTGCTCTTCTTGTGCCTCACCATCCCGATGGCCCGGCTGACCGACTGGTACGCGCGGCGTCAGGGGTTCCAGTCGACAGGCGGTTTGCTGTGAGCGCCGACCGAGCCGAGGAAACGAGCGAAGCGAGGCCCGGAGGCGAGGCCAGAGGCGCGACAAAGGGTGCTATGACGGACTCGTTGTTGTCGGTCCGCCACGTACGCAAAGCGTTTGGTGACCACGTGGTCTTGCGGGATGTGTCGCTGGAGGTGCGGCCGGGGGAGTGCGTCGTGCTGATCGGCGCGTCCGGATCGGGTAAGTCGACCCTGCTGCGTTGCGTCAACCTGTTGGAGACGGTCGACGACGGCGTGATCGAGTTGGCGGGGGAGGACATCACCGATCCGCGGGTCAACGCGGACTCCGTGCGATCCCGGATGGGGATGGTCTTCCAGTCCTACAACCTCTTTCCGCACCTGTCGGTGGTGGACAACATCACGTTGGCGCAACGCAAGGTGCATCGTCGCCCGGCGGCCGAGGCCACGGAGGCGGCGCACGCGATGCTGTCGCGAGTCGGTCTGGCGGACAAGGCAAAAGCGCGCCCCGACGATCTGTCCGGCGGGCAGCAACAGCGGGTCGCCATCGCTCGCGCGATGGTGTCGTCGCCGTCCTTGCTGCTGCTGGACGAGGTCACCTCGGCCCTGGATCCGACGCTGGTTGGGGAGGTGCTGGACCTGCTGGTGCAACTGCGGGAGGAGGGGATGACGATGATCCTCAACACCCACGAGATGGGATTCGCGAAGGCGGTCGCCGACGAGGTTGACTTCCTGTGCGACGGCGAGATCGCTGAATCCGGTCCCGCCGCAGCGGTTCTGGACGATCCGCAGGATGAACGCACGCAGCGATTCCTGTCCCGCATCCTGCACTGAGCGGCGCGGACTGCTTGGCCTGTTTCGCCATCGAACTGTGCGAGGTGGTGCTTAGCGGTGGGCGTAAAGGTCACGCAATAGACAGACCTCGGCACCGTGATGGATGACTTCCCGGTGGATGTGGGTCAGCAGATCGGCCATCGGGTAGTCCGCGAACGGTCCCTCGGCCGGTCCGCACGGCTGCGCCAGCCCCTCCTCGCCCAGCGCGGACGCGCCGGCCAGCCACCCGGCGTACGCCGCATCCAACTGTTCCAACGCCTCGTCGGCTGACCCGGGGTAGGCCCATGTCGCCGCGTCGCACGGGGGACCGCCGAAGTGGTCCTGGGTGCGCTGACCCAGCACGCTGGTCGTGATGTGGGCCAGCCGCCAGGCGATGGTCGTCACCGGCGGCGGGTCGGCGGTGAAATCCAGGTCATCGGCGCAGTCGATCCGGAAGGGTCCGCTGCCCAGCTGCGGCCGGTCGGCGTCGGCGGGGCGAATCGACCAGCAGCCGGCAACCGGCTCCCAGAAGTACTCCTCGTCGGTCAACCCAGCCAGCCGCGGCCGCAGCGGAAACTCCCAGTGATAGCGAAGCTGGTCGACGAGCACCTTGTTCCAGTCCATATGCTCACACTGCCTCGGCTGTTGCTTCTGCCCGTCGCCAGTGCTTCATCCATTCGGTCTCCGGCCAGTTCTGGTCAGCGGCCAGTAGTTCGTACATCGTTGCGCCGTCGATGGATTCACGGATGATGTCGGCGTGACCCGCATGGTGGGCGACCTCCTCGACAATGTGCAGGACAGCCCACCGGACGTCCCACGCGTCCAGGTCCGCCGGCCACCACGGGGCATCGGAGGGCACCGGCACCTTCGCGCCGAGATCGACCTGCGGTAGGAGTTGCTGGGCCCGCTCCAGCGCACCGGTCAACTCCGCGCGCAGCGAGTCGCCGGTGTCGGTGTCGGCCCGGCGGAAGTCGGCGCCGTACTCTTCGGCGGCTTCCTCGTCGGAGCCCCGCGCGGGTTCGCCTGGGGCGGCCTCGATCCGGTCCAGCCAGCCCTGCGTGCAGCGCGCCACGTGCTTGACGATCGCGCCGACCGACAGGGCAGATGCGGTGGGAGTGGTCCACAGCTCCTCGTCGGTCAACCCGTACGCCGCGCCTCGGACGGCGAGCAGCTGCTGCTCGACGTATCCGGTGAGCATCGCGTTCTCGTTGCTGGTCATCGGTGCGTGCATCGCCATGGCGATCTCCTTCGCTCGGTGGGTGGTTCCATGGTTGCGGCCCTAGCGGACACTTTCTGTCCGTTATCTCCCGCATGATGGAGATATGGCCGCGACCACAGCCCGCCTTCTGCGCCTACTCACCTTGCTGCAGAGCCGCGCCGTCTGGACCAGCGAGGAGTTGGCCGAGGAACTGGCCATCACCACCCGATCGGTACGTCGCGACGTCGAGCGGTTGCGCGACCTGGGGTATCCCGTGCGGGCCAGCCGCGGGGTCGGTGGCGGGTATCAACTGGGTGCTGGGCGGGCGCTGCCACCGCTGTTGCTGGATGAGCGAGAGGCGGTCGCGGTAGCCGTCGCTCTGCGGCTCGCCGCGGGAGGTGCCGTGGCCGGCATCGGGGAGGCCGCCGTACGCACCATGGTCAAACTGGACCAGGTGCTCCCGGCAACTGCGCGCGCCCAGGTCGCCGCGGTCCACGACGCAACGACGACGCTGGACGCATCGGCGCCGACGGTTGACCCGGACGACCTCCTCACGGTGTCCCGCGCGATCCGCGACGACGTCCAACTCCGCTTCGACTACTCCGCGGCGACGGGCGCCACCAGCCAACGACGGGCCGAGCCGTATCACCTCGTCGTCAGTGGATCACGTTGGTACCTGGTCGCGTTCGATCTCGATCGGGACGACTGGCGCTCGTTCCGGCTGGACCGGATGAGCGCGGTCCTGGCCAGCACGTTCACCTTCCGGCCGCGTGTGGCACCCGACCCCGCGACCTACATCCAGCAGGCCACGACCCAGCGGTGGGCGGTGGCCGCCCGGCTGCGGGTGCCTATTAGCGCGGAGGATCTGCGACCCAGGGTGTCTCGTTGGGCGCAGGTCGTCGATTTGGGCGGTGGGGTCAGCGAATTGCGGGTCTCCGCAGACTCGTTCGATGACCTGGCCGCCTGGTTGATGCGGTTCGACGAACCATTCGAGGTGATCGAACCGGAGGAGCTGAAGGCGGCGTTCGGTCGCCTGGGTCAGCGCGCCGTAGCCCTGGCGACCTGAGGTGTATCGTTGGTGTATGACGCGCACCAACATCGATATCGATGATGCGCTCGTTTCCGAGGCCATGCGTCGGTACGGGCTCACCACCAAGAAGGCGGCGGTTGATCTGGCGCTACGTCGGCTGGTGGGGCCGCCGATGACCCGCGACGAGGCGTTGGCGTTGGAAGGAATCGGCTGGGAAGGCGATCTTGCGGTCATGCGTAACGATGCGCCAGAGCTTCTGTGACCACGCTCGTTGACAGTTCCGTCTGGATCGAGTTCTTGCGGCGCACGGGTTCACCGGCCAACCTATGGCTGCGTAGTCAACTCGGTACTGCGGAGTTGGCAGTCACCGAACCGGTGGAGCTGGAGGTGCTGGCTGGCCTCAACGAGCGGAATGTCGCAGCCACTGAATTGATGCTCGGGAGCGCGGTGCGGCTAACGGTCGCACCGACTCAAGACTTCCACGCTGGTGCGGCCATCTACCGGCAGGTGCGGCGCACGGGCCGAGCGGTGCGCAGCGTCAACGACTGTTTGATCGCAGCTGTCGCGCTGCGACATGGCGTTCCGATCGCCTATCGGGATGCAGACTTTGACGTGATCGCCGAGGTCACCGGGCTTGAGGTGGTGCGGCTTTGAGCGCCGACCGAGCCGAGGAAACGAGCGCAGCGAGGCCCGGAGGCGAGGCCAGAGGCGCGACAGAAGGGGTGACGATCGTCGGTGTAGGTCCGTGGGAGGGTGCGTGGCCGTGTGACCCGAGGTACGACGAGGGGTTGCTCGCCGAGGGTGACGCGCGCAACGTGGTGGACAAGTACCGCTACTGGACCCAGGAAGCGATCGTCGCCGACCTCGACCTGACGCGGCACGACTTCCACGTCGCGGTCGAGAACTGGGGCCATGATTTCAACATCGGATCGGTCATCCGGACCGCAAACGCGTTCAACGCCAAGGCGTTTCACATCATCGGCAAGCGGCGCTGGAATCGCCGTGGTGCGATGGTCACCGATCGCTACCAGCACGAGTACCACCACGCCACCGTGGACGACCTGGTCACGTGGGCCGGTGAGTTGCCGCTGATCGGCATCGACAACCTCCCGGGCAGTACGCCGATCGAGACCGCCACGCTGCCCCGCGCCTGTGTCCTGGTCTTCGGTCAGGAGGGGCCGGGCCTGTCGCCCGAGATGCAGGCGGCGTGCGAAAAGGTCCTGCACATCGAACAATTCGGCTCGACCCGCTCGATCAACGCCGGGGCTGCGGCCGCGATCGCCATGCACACTTGGGTCATGCAGCACGTCTACGGCCGGTCATGATCGACGCTGGACTGTGCCTGTCGTGCCAGCACGCGCTGCTCCGACCGACCAACCGCGGCACGACCTATCTGCGGTGCGCTCTGGCGGCGACCGACGACCGCTTCGCGAAGTATCCGCGGCTACCGGTGACGGATTGTGCTGGTTTCGAGCCGGGGCGCAGCCTTCAGTGAGTAGATCCCGGTCCCGGTGCCGCAGAGGTAGGTGCGGTGGACGTGGGGGTTTGGGTCGGCGTACCCGCAACGAGGTCGGCCAGGTCCAATCCCCAGTTGCCCCAACGATTCTCGAACGCCGAGTCGCGCGCGACGGCCCGCTGCAGCTTCTTGGGCGAATAGCGCTTGGCCCACTTCGAGCGCGGCCGGGCCAGGCGCAGGGCGCCCCACCATGCCACCGGCGGGATGAAGGCACCGATCACGGCGCTGGTGTACTTGCCTTTGGCCACGCAGGCGATCAGACAGAAGGCGTGCACCGCCAACACGATCAGCACCGCGAGGCGGCCGCCACCAGGGTCGGAGTACTCCGAGAACGGCTGGATGCCGACCAGGAGTAGACCCATGACGGATGCGGTCAGGGCCACCACCTGCACCGACAGTTGACCCTGCTTGGACCAGTAGACGTCCTGCAGGTGCAGGATCAGCGCAAACTCATCGAGGACCAGGGATGCGCCGACCCCCACGAGCACAGCGCTGATCTCCGCCGCGGGCGGGTGACCGGCCGCCGCGACGGAACTGATCCCGCCGACGACCAGCAGAATGATCCCGGGGACGGCGTGATGGATGTGCACGCCGCCGGACACGTTGTTGCGAAACGGTCCTTTGCCGGCCCTGATCAACCGGGTGATGCCGCGCGTGATCAAGAACGTCGTGATGAACGCTGCGAACAACAGCAGCAGGGCCATCCGCTGGTCCACGAACAGATGAACCTCGTGGATCCGGCCTTCGGACAACGGACCTGACCAACCGCCCCAACGATGCGACCCTGGCATGGCTCCGAGTGTACGAGCAAGAATTCCGCGCAGATGTGTCGAATTCCGCCTGGCCGACTCGTCATGGTGGTGTCAGATCATTGAACCTGAGGAGTTGCCGTGACCAAGTACCTGATCCTGATCGCCTACGAGCCCGCGGCCTGGGCGGACGCGGACGAGCCGACCCAGGCCCGCTTCCACCAGCAGCACCTGGCCTTCCACCACAGCGTCGGTGAGCACCTGCTGGCCGGGGAAGCGCTGGCGGGAACCGATACCGCAACCACCCTGCGCGGCGCGGAAACACTGACGGACGGACCGTTCGCCGAGACCGCCGAAATGATCGGCGGCTTCTACCTGGTCAGGGCCGACGATCTGGACCAGGTGGTTGCGTGGTGCCGGCTGCTGCCGCCGGAGTACGCCCTGGAGATCCGACCCTGCGTCCAGATCGACGGCTTCGACTGATGGAGCCGGTCGAGCAACTGCTGCGTGACGAGTGGGGTCGGCTGCTGGCCCTGCTCGTCGCCGGCAGTCGGCGTCTTGACCTGGCCGAGGATGCGCTGGCGGCCGCCTTCGAAGAGGCGACCCGTCGCTGGCCGATCGACGGTACGCCGAGCAACCCCTCCGCGTGGTTGCTCACCACCGCGCGACGCAAGATCGTCGATGTCATCCGGGCGGAGACGACGCACGCCAGAAAGCAACCACTCATCGCCATGGATGAGCGTAATCGGCTGCACGACAACGAACTAGCGCAACAAGACAGCCTGCTTCGCTTGGTGCTGCTCGCGGCGCACCCGGCCCTCGCGCCGGAGGCCGGTGCGGCGCTCACGCTGCGGATGGTCCTGGGTATCTCCGCACCTGACATCGCCCGGCTCTTCCTGGTCACCGACGCCACCATGGCCGCGCGCCTGACCCGGGCGCGCAAGAAGGTGGTCACCGCCGGAATCCCGATGGCACTGCCCGCTGCCGATCTGTTACCCGCACGGTTGGAACAGGTAGCGATCGTCGCCTATCTGGCCTTCACCGCCGGCTACGCGCCGAGCAGCGGCGACCAAGTGGTGCGGGCGCGACTCGCCGGAGAAGCCATCCGTCTTGTCCGATTGGTGCGGGCCCAAGGCCGGGTCGTCCGCGACCACCCGACGCTGGTCGCGCTGCAGGCTCTGATGCTGTTGCAACACTCCCGTCGTGACGCTCGGGTGAGCCCCGACGGCGACCCCGTTCTGCTGCCGGATCAGGACCGATCACGGTGGCACTACGACGAGATCGACGAGGGTCTTTCGCTGCTGAGGCAGCCCGCAGCGGGAGCGTCCCCACTGGCCCGGTCCTACCGACTACAAGCTGCCATCGCGGCCTGCCACGCAACCGCTCGCAGCGCATCTGCCACCGACTGGGGCCGGATCTGCGCCTTCTACGAAATGCTTGACGAACTCACCGGGTCACCTGTCGTGCGGTTGAACCGCGCCGTGGCGGTCGCCGAACACCTCGGACCGGCCGCTGGATTGGCGTTGCTGGACGACCTCGCGCACCAACTCCCGGGCAACTACCGCCTCGCCGTCACCCGGGCCGAGTTGTTGGCCCGCAACGGTCAATCCCGCGCTGCACGATCGGCGTACGCCGAGGCCCTGGACGGATGCGCGAATGACGCGGAACGGCGCGAATTGGTCCGGCGGATCGACCGATTGGAGGGTTGAACGCGGCTGCCCGGTCGCGCGCGGAGTGGTTGGATAGGAAGCGACACGAGCCAGCTACCTGCAGGAGACGCAATGCCGATCGCCACCCCCGACGTCTACGCCGAGATGCTTGACCGGGCGAAGAAGAACGGATTCGCCTACCCGGCGATCAACGTGAGCAACAGCCAGACCCTGAACGCCGCCATCAAGGGATTCGCCGACGCCGGCAGCGACGGCATCATCCAGGTTTCGACCGGTGGCGCGGAGTATTTCTCCGGCCAGGGCGTCAAGGAGATGGTGACCGGTGCGCTGGCCTTCTCCGCCTTCGCCCATGAGGTTGCCAAGAAGTACGACGTGAACATCGCGCTGCACACCGACCACTGTCCCAAGGACAAGCTGGACACCTTCGTGCGGCCGCTGCTCGCCGCGTCGATCGAGCGGGTCACCGGTGGCGGACTGCCCTACTTCCAGTCGCACATGTGGGACGGCTCCGCGGTGCCGCTGGAGGAGAACCTGCAGATCGCCGAGGAACTGCTGGCCCAGTGCAAGCAGGCCCACGTGGTCCTGGAGATCGAGGTCGGCGTGGTCGGCGGTGAAGAGGACGGCGTCGTCGGCGCGCAGGACGAGAAGATGTACTCCACCCCCGAAGACGCACTCGCCACGGCACGCGCGCTCGGCACCGGTGAGAACGGCTACTACATGACCGCGCTCACCTTCGGCAACGTGCACGGCGTCTACAAGCCGGGCAACGTGAAGTTGCGTCCGGCGGTGCTGAAGGCCGCCCAGGACGCGGTGCACACGGAGTTCAACACCCCGGACGACAAGCCGTTCCACCTGGTCTTTCACGGCGGCTCGGGCTCCGATGAGGCGGACATCAAGGAAGCGGTGTCCTACGGCGTCGTGAAGATGAACGTCGACACTGACACCCAGTACGCCTTCACCCGGCCGATCGCCAGCTGGATGATCGGCAACTACGACGGTGTCCTGAAGATCGACGGCGAGGTCGGCGACAAGAAGAAGTACGACCCGCGCGCTTGGGGTAAGGCCGGCGAGAACGGCATGTCCGCTCGCGTAGTCGAGGCCTGCGAGGCATTGGGATCCGCGGGTACGCATGTTTAGAGCGCCGACCGAGGTGAGGAAACGAGCGCAGCGAGGCCCGGAGCCGAGGGAAGAGGCGCGACCAGATGAATAATTTGCTCGGCGTCCCCGAGACCCGCCTGCCCGAAGACCCGGCGGCGCTGGCCCTGGCCGAGGGTGAACTGCCCGAGCAGGTCGCCGAGAACTACCCCTCGTCGAGTCTGGTGTGGGCGGCCTTGGCCGAGCATGCGCTCGCCGAGCACCACAACGTCGAGGCCTACGCCTACGCCCGCACCGGCTACCACCGGGGCTTGGACGCGCTGCGCAAGGCCGGCTGGCGGGGGCAGGGCCCGGTCCCGTGGGAGCACGAACCCAACCGGGGCTTCCTGCGCTCGTTGGCCGCGTTGTCCCGGGCCGCGGGAGCGATCGGGGAGACCGACGAAGAGCGCCGGTGCGCCGACTTCCTGCGGGACTCCTCGGCGTTGGGCGCGCGCGAGTTGGGTCTTTAAGTACGTCGATGGCTCGCCTGACCGCACTGGAGATCGGCCCCGACGGGGAGAGTCTGTATCGGGCAGTGTTGCGGCAACCCCGCCTGGCCCTTGACCGGCATCGCGAGGTCCTGGGCTGGTCGCTGCCCCAGGTCAGTGCGGCGTTGGAGGAATTACGCGCACACCGGCTGGTGCGGGTCGGCGCGGAGACCGGACTGATCGCCGATCATCCGCGCGCCGCACTGGAACGGGTCGTCTCGGCACAGGAGGCGCAGTTGGCGACCCGGCGGCAGGAGCTCGCCCGCGTCCGTGACGCCATCGACGCGTTTGTCGCGGATTACACTGCAGGGCAAACGCTTTCGACGACAACTCTGCCATCACGCGAGCATGTCGAAGCGGCTGATGTGGAGGCCACCTACGAGCATCTGCTGGCTGCTACTGCCGGCGAGGTGCGTTGTTGCGGGCTGTCTCCGGCAGGTCCCGGTGTGGCCGCGCAGTTGGCCAGCGGACGCGCCGTGCGGTGGTTGCACGGTGCCGCGGACGGCCCGGTCGAGGCCGGTGAGTTCGACTTGCGGATCGCCGCCACGTTGCCGACCCGGTTCGTCTGTTTCGGCGTCGACGTTGCCCTGAGTGCCGCCGAATGGGGTTCTCCCGGCGGCGATTTCGTCGTTCTTCGGGATCCGGTGGTCGTGGCTGCGTTCGTCGAACTCTTCGACCGGCTGTGGGCGACCGCGGCGCCGGTGGCCATCGGAGAAGACGCGCAGGCCAGCGGCGTGCTGGACCTGATGCGACAAGGGCTAAAGGACGAAGCGATCGCGCGGGCCCAGGGCGTGTCGTTGCGGACCGTGCGTCGGCGGATCGCCTCCCTGATGGCCGAGCACGGTGTCGACACCAGATTCCAGTTGGCGCTGAAACTGACCGAGCGCGAGTCGGGCGATGAGGACTGACGGGCTGCTGCTCGCTGCCGGTGCCGGTCGTCGGATGGGGCAACCGAAGGCCCTGGTGCGTGACCCCGATGGCACGTCCTGGCTGTTGCGCGCAGTGCAGACGTTGCAGGACGGCGGCTGTTCTCACGTGGCTGTGGTCCTTGGCGCCGCGGTCGAGGAACCAACTGAACTGCTCGACGGGACCGGAGCGTCGGTGATCGTCGCGACGGATTGGGCTGACGGCATGTCCGCCTCACTGCGAGCCGGCCTGCACGACCTCGATGATGCCGCCGACGCGGTCGTTGTCACCCTGGTTGACCTCCCCGACGTATCCGCTGCGGTGGTGCGCCGGGTGCTCGGCGGATCGGGCATGTCGTTATCTGGCGTAGGCGACGTCTCTGGTTTGGGCGGCTCGTCCGGCGTGGGCGACACGAACCCGGTGGGCGTGGCCACCCTGCGCCGAGCGGCGTACCAGGGCACGCCCGGACACCCGGTCGTCCTCGGTCGGCACCACTGGCAACCGGTGATCGACAGCGCGGTCGGCGATCGCGGCGCACGCGACTATCTGGCGCAGCATGACGTCGAACTCATCGAATGCGGCGATCTGGCCACCGGCCGCGACGTTGATTCACCTCATTGACTCCCCGGCCCACCTGACTACTCGGCGTTTCCTATTGGCGCCGCGGGGTGTCGTGGTAGCTGGGCAGGTTGCGCATGAAGTCGTGGATCACGGCTTTCGTCACGGGCATCCGTGCTGTGCTCGGTCGCCGGGCCCGCCGCCGGTGGACGAATCTCGGCGGTTGAGGCGGCAGCGTTATCGCAGGTGGTGGCGCCGGTCCGCCTGGTGGGGCGGGTGGGTAGCTGTGGGCGGTCACCAGTCCGATGGTGTGGGTGGTGTGCTGCGCGCTGCCGGTGACGACGTTGCCGGGGAGTTGCTTGGTGTAATTGCAGTGTTCGCACGTCCCGTCGCCGTTGCTGGCGGTCGTGGGTCCCCCGCGGGCGGCGGCCCGGATGTGGTCGATGTGGCGGATGGCGGATTCGCAGAACGGTGTGCGGCAGTGCTGGTCTCGTAGCCGGATGAACTCGCGTAGGAGGCCCGTGTAGGTGCGCGATCGGGATTCCATACTGACCAGGTCCCCGGTGTCGGGAGCGGTGAAGATACGCCGGATCTGCGGTTCGACGTCGGGGTGGGCGCTGATCAGGTCCCGTGCCAGGTCGCCGGGGATGTTGCCGTATCCCTGCAGGTAAGCGTCGCCGTTCGCGGTGAGCGCGTCCACCGGGATCAGCAAATTCACCGTCACGGCAGTCGGGCTGCGCCCAGGGGCGTGCCCGGTGATCCCGGCGACGAGCGCGTCGGCCTGCGCCTGGCGCCACTGCTCGCGGCGGGTTCCGCTCAATCCCCATCGGCCGGGTTGGGCGGCGGCGTCCGGGCTTGCCACGGCAGTGTCGGCGGCGGCTTGCAGGGCTTGCACGCAGGTCAGCCCGTCGCGCAGCGGTAGCAGCGCAGACAGTCGCAGCATTGCATCGGGGGCGGATCGAAACGACACGTGCCGGTCGGCGATCGCCTTCGAATGCCGGGCGGCGATTTCGTCGGGGGCGATGCGCGCGGCAGCGGCCCGGGCGGCTTCGCCGAGGCCACGGTCACCCAGGACTGGCCACCGCTGACGCACCTGGTCGGCGACCTCGGAGCGTTGCGTGCTGCTGAGACCATCGGTCTCCCGGACCAGGATCGCAGCCTGGGTTTCGCCGAGTTCGCCGGCGCGCATTCCGGCGAGCACCTGCGGCAGATCCTGGGTAAGGACGAGGGCTTGGTGCACGAGCCGCTGCCCGGTGATGGGGTGCCGCCGCCGGGCGAGCGCCACCCCGGCACCGGTGACCCGCCGTGCCAGTCCCGCAGCGTTTGCCTGCCCGCCGAGGCGGGTAGCGGCGGCGTCGACGGCCTGCGCGGTCAGCTCGATCTGCCGGGCGCTGATCGCGTGGTGCAGCATCTCCAGTTCCTGGATCAGCAGCTCGTTGATCTGGGACGAAACATACTGTCCTGCAGTGCTGTTCACCTGGGATCGCCAGGATCGAACCAGTGACAGCGCGGCCAATTCGGCCTCGTCCAGCACCTCGGTTTCGTCCATGGAAGAACGCTATCGGGAGGGTCTGACAGTCACCGCCGAGCAGTCCCGGGTCAGACGTCGAACTCACCAGTGAGGATGCGGACAACCAGGGGCCAACGATCGGCGGCGTAATCTGCGTCACATGCAGTTCGACACCCCTGCCCAGGTGGCCGACGGTCTGGAGCAGGACGGGTACCTCAGCGACGATGCGCTGGCGACGGCGACCTATCTGGCGCTGCGGATGCAACGCCCGCTGCTGCTGGAGGGTGAGCCGGGCACCGGCAAGACCGCGCTGGCCGAGACGCTGGCGGGTGTGCTCGACGTACCGCTGGTGCGGATGCAGTGCTACGAGGGGATCGACGCCACCCAGGCGCTCTACGACTGGGACTTCCCGCGCCAGATCCTGCACCTGCGCGCTCTCGAAGCAGCCGGGGGAGCCGACCCCGAAGAGGCGGAGAAGAGCCTCTACGACCCGCGCTTCCTCCTCGCGCGCCCGGTGTTGCAGGCGCTGCAGGAGAGCCCCGCCGTGCTCCTGGTCGACGAAATCGACCGCGCCGACGATGAATTCGAGGCATTCCTGCTCGAAGTGTTGTCGACCTACCAGGTCACCATCCCGGAGTTGGGCACGATCCGCGCGGCGAGCCCGCCGGTCGTCGTACTCACCTCCAATCGCACCCGCGAACTGCACGACGCCCTCAAGCGCCGCTGCCTCTATCACTGGATCGATCACCCGGGGCTCGAGCGCGAGGTGCAGATCGTCCGGACCCGGGCGCCGGAGGTGTCCGAGGCGTTGGCGCGCCAGGTCGTTGCGGTCACCCAGCAGGTGCGCGGCCGCGGCGACCTGCTCAAACCCCCCGGGGTGGCCGAGACCATCGACTGGGCCAGGGCGCTGACCTATCTGGGTACGACGGACATCGACCTGGCAGCCGCGTCTGCCACTTTGGGGGCGCTGGTCAAATACCGCGAAGACTCCGAAAAGGTCCGCCACGCCCTCGATCAACTGTTGAGGGCGTGATGCGCCAGGGCGATGAGATCTTGCTGGCCTTCGGGCGGTCGTTGCGCGCGGCCGGCGTCGCAGTCACGCACGACCGCCAGCAGCAGTTCCTCGAGGCGGTCGCCGAGCTGGGCATGGACGACCAGCGATGCACCTACCTGGCGGGCCGGGCCACGCTGTGCTCGGGGCCGGAGGACTTGGAGCGGTACGACCAGGTCTTCACCGCCTTCTTCGGCCCGGACGGTCTGCCCCGGCCACGTCCGGCGCAGCGCAGCGGGGTGACCTATGCGACGGGCCTTCCCGACGCCGAAGCCAATGGTGCGGGTGACGCCGAAGGGCAGGACGTCGTACGGGCCATGGCCAGTAACGCGGAGGTGCTTCGGCAACGCGACGTCGCCACCCTGTCGGCGGCCGAAAGGCACCGACTGGCAGGCATGTTCGCCACGTTGCACCCCCGGCCCCCGGTGCGGCGCAGCGCTCGACAACGCCCCTCGGTTCGCGGTCGCGTCGACGCGGCACGCACCCTGCGGTCGTCGTTGCGGTGGATGGGTGAGCCGGCAGCCGTCCACTGGCGGCGACGCAGCGTCCGCCCGCGCCGGGTGGTCCTGCTGATCGACGTGTCCGGTTCGATGAGCGGGTACGCCGATGCGCTGCTGCGGCTGGCCCACCGGCTGACGCAGTCGTTGCGAGTCCAGGGCGGCACGGTCGAGACCTTCACGGTCGGCACCCGGCTGACGCATCTGACCCGGGCGATGCGGGTGCACGACGCGGAGCGGGCGCTGGTGATCGCGGGGGAAGCGGTTCCCGACTGGTCCGGCGGCACGCGGCTGGGTGAGACGTTGAAGGTGTTCGGCGATCGATGGGGGCAGCGCGGCCTGGCGCGGGGCGCGGTCGTCGTGGTCTTCAGTGACGGCTGGGAACGCGGCGACCCGGGCCTGCTCGGTGAGCAGATGGCCCGGCTCTCCCGCATCGCGCACCGCGTGATCTGGGTGAACCCGCACCGGGGGAAGGCGGGCTACCAGCCGGTGCAACAAGGAGTGGTTGCCGCGCTGCCGCATTGCGACCATTTCGTGGCCGGGCATTCCCTGGCGACCTTCGCCGAGGTGACGCGGGTGATCGCTGATGCGTGACGTACTGCCGCAACTGCTGGACTGGTGGTCCGCCGGTGAGAGCATCGGGGTCGGCACCGTCGTGGCGACCTTCCGGTCCGCGCCGCGCCCACCGGGGGCCTCGATGCTGGTCGGGCCGGACGGCTCGGCGGTCGGCTCGGTGTCCGGGGGCTGCGTCGAAGGCGCGGTCTACGAACTGGCCCAGGAGGTGGTCACCTCCGGGGTGCCCGTCCTGCAGCGGTACGGCGTCTCCGACGATGACGCCTTCGCCGTCGGACTGACCTGCGGCGGGATCCTCGACGTCTACGTGGAGACGATCAACCAGGAGACGTTCCCGCAGCTGGGTGACATTGCCGCTGACATCGAAGCCGGTCGACCAGTGGCGTTGGGCACCGTGATCGAGCACCCCGACCCGGCCCGGGTGGGGCGCCGGCTGATCATCCGTCCCGACGCCGCGACCGTCGGAAGTCTGGGCTCGTCACGCGCCGACGACGCGGTGCACGACGACGCGCTCGGGCTGCTGGCAGCGGGTGCCAACGCCACCCTCACCTACGGGCCGGACGGCGAACGTCGCGGTGAGGGTATGCGGGTCTTCATCTGGTCCTTCGCGCCGCGCCCGCGGATGCTGGTCTTCGGGGCGATCGACTTCGCGGCAGCCGTCGCCAAGGTCGGCAGCTTCCTTGGCTACCGCGTCACCGTGTGCGACGCCCGGCCGGTCTTCGCGACCCGGTCCCGCTTCCCGGATGCCGATGAAGTGGTGGTCGACTGGCCGCACCGCTATCTGGCCGCCGAGGCCGCGGCCGGTCGGATCGACCCGCGCACCGTCATGACCGTGCTCACCCACGACCCGAAATTCGACGTCCCGCTACTGGAAGTGGCACTGCGCCTGCCCCAGGTCGCGTACGTCGGGGCGATGGGTTCGCGTCGCACCCACGAGGACCGCTTGGCGAGGTTGCGCGAGGCAGGGCTGGAGGACTCGGAGATCGCCCGGCTGTCCAGTCCGATCGGGCTCGATCTGGGGGCACGGACCCCCGAGGAAACCGCCGTCAGCATCGCCGCCGAGATCATCGCCGGGCGATGGGGCGGCTCGGGACAACCACTCGCCACCGGCCATGGCCGCATCCACCGGGCGCATCCCACCGGAGTGTGATCCACGTCACTGACCGCGTGTTAGCCTGAGATGCAGGGGATTTCGGGCGTCGCACAGGGGGCCGGGTGGCACGTAGCCAGTTGCAATCGCGACGCGTCGCGGCCGTGCGCGCATGGACCGCGTTCGTGGGGGAGGCCGACGATCCGGTCACGACCGCGCGACCGGAAATCATTGACAGCTGGGCCCGTTCGGCCGCGTCGCTCACTCCCGACGTGCGGGAGGCGCCGCTCGCCGACGAAGCGGAGACCGCGGCGTACTGGAATGCCTCTCCGCTGCAGGCGGCCGTCGAACGCATCCAGGCGGAGTTGCGGCGGACCGCGGAGGACGGGGACCTGGTCGTCGCGGTGACCGATCCGCAGACCCGGATCCTGTGGACCTACGGCGGCCGGGTCATGCGCCGCAAAGCCGAGAGCGTGAACTTCGTCGCCGGCGCGCGGTGGGACGACCAGTCGGCCGGCACCAACGCTTTGGATCTGGCCAACCGGTTGGCCGAGCCGTCCATGGTCTTCAGTGCCGAGCACTACGCCTCCATGGTGCACAACTGGGTGTGCTGGGCGGCGCCGGTGGTCGACCCGTTCACCGGCGCGCAACTGGGCGTCATCGACCTGTCGACGACCTGGGATCGCACCCACCCGATCGGTCTGGCGACCGCCCGGATGATGGCCCGGCTGATCGAGGCCGCCCTGCCCAAGTCGCGCTCGCACCCCGGCCTGGTCGACCTGGAGGAGCCCACCGAACCGGGTCTGGTCATGCGGCTGCTGGGCACCGTCGAGACGTGGCTGGACGGGCAGCGACTTCTGCTGAGCCGCCGCCAGACCGAGATCCTGGCGCTGCTGGCGCTGCACCCGGAGGGTCTGTCCCTGGAACAACTGCATGCGCTGGTGTACGGCGATCTGGCCGTGACCACCTCGACCCTCAAGGCCGAGGTGTCTCACCTGAGAGCCTCGCTCGGTGGTCAATTGGCCTCTCGGCCGTATCGCTTGACGACCCCGGTGTCGACCGACGTGGAACTCGTGCTGGGTCTGGTGCGCCGTGGCCGGGTCGCCGCCGCAGTCGAGGCGTATGGCGGTGACCTGCTGCCGGGCACCAACTCCCCGGCCCTGACCGAACTGGCCGAGCAGTTGGCGGTGACCGTCCGCGAAGCGCTCCTGGCCGACCCCGATCCGGACGCGGTGCTGCGCTACGCCGAGCGATCGCCGTACGACACCCAGGTGTTCGAGGTGTGCCTGTCCCGGCTGTCTCCCACCCACCCGGCTGTGCCCCTGCTCAAGGGGCGGTTGGCCGCTGCGAGGCAGTGAGCGGACCAAGGTAACCCTCGCCAACCGGCTGCCAACCCGCCCGACCTAATGTGACGAGCACCACACTTGTGCGTCTGAGGAGAGCCATGACCCGGATCAGTCTGACCGTCGACGGGGCGAAGGTCTCCGACGACGTCGAACCCCGCACCCTGCTGGTGCACTACCTGCGCGAGAAGCTCGGCAAGACCGGCACGGTCATCGGGTGCGACACCAGCAACTGCGGCGCCTGCACCGTCCATCTGAACGGCACCAGCGTCAAGTCCTGCAACGTCCTGGCCGTGCAGGCCGACGGTGCTGAGGTCACGACCATCGAGGGCCTGGCGAAGGACGGCGAACTGCATCCGGTGCAGGCGGCGTTCCGCGAGTGCCACGGTCTGCAGTGCGGCTACTGCACGCCCGGCATGATCATGCAGAGTGTCGCTCTGCTGCAAGAGAATCCGGACCCCTCCGAGGAGGAAATCCGTCTCGGGCTGGAGGGCAACCTGTGCCGGTGCACGGGCTATCACAACATCGTGCGAGCAGTGAAGGAAGCAGCGGGGGCACAGTCATGACCGTCACGGATGAGCGACCCGCTGAGACCGTCGACCGCGAGATCGGCAAGGAGCGCCGCCGCAAGGAGGATCAGCGGCTGATCACCGGTCGCACCCGGTGGACCGACAACCTGGTGCTGCCCGGCATGTTGCACCTGGCCATGGTGCGCAGTCCGTACGCGCACGCCACGATCACCAGCGTCGACACCTCGGCCGCTGCTGAAGCACCCAACGTGGTCGCGGTGCTCAGCGGCAAGGACTTCGGCGAGGAACTCGGGGTCTGCATCAACGCCTGGCCGATCACCCCGGATCAGGTGACCCCGGTGCACTCTCCGATGCCGGCCGACAGGGTCGCCTTCGCCGGCGAGATCGTCGCCGTGGTCGTGGCGCGCAGTGCGGCCGAAGCCCGCGACGCCGCTGAGTTGGTCGACGTGGAATACGACGAGCTACCAGCCGCGCTCGACCTCAAGGAGGCTGCGGCCGACACGACACTTGCCCACCCGGACCTCGGCACCAACAAGTCGGCCCTGTGGGTCTTCGACTCTGCGGAAGCGGGGACCGGCAGCGACGTCGAGGAAGCCATTGCCG
This sequence comes from Branchiibius hedensis, assembly GCF_900108585.1. Taxonomy (NCBI): domain Bacteria; kingdom Bacillati; phylum Actinomycetota; class Actinomycetes; order Micrococcales; family Dermacoccaceae; genus Branchiibius; species Branchiibius hedensis. The sequence continues at coordinate 2,920,142 of NZ_UESZ01000001.1, read as the reverse complement.
CGGCCCGCGCCGACGGCGTCGTCATCGAACGCGAGTTCCGCCAGCAGCGGTTGATCCCGGCCTTCATGGAGCCGCGGTCGGTGGTGGTGGACCCGACCGGGGAGCAGCTGACGATGTGGTCGGCAACCCAGATCCCGCACATCCTGCGGTTCGCGCTGGCGGCCACGACCGGCGTACCCGAATCCAAGATCCGGGTCATCGCCCCGGACGTCGGCGGCGGTTTCGGCGGCAAGTTGCAGGCCACTCCGGAGGAATGGATCACCTGGGCGGTCGCGCGGCGGCTCGGCAAGCCGATCAAGTACACCGAGACCCGGTCGGAGTCGCTGGTCAGCAGCCACCACGGGCGGGACCAGTGGCAGAAGCTGACCCTGTCGGCGACCAAAGACGGCACGGTCACCGGTCTGAAGGTCGAGTTGCTCGCCGACCTGGGGGCGTACGTCGCGCTGGTCGGGGGCGGCGTACCTGTTCTGGGTGCGTTCATGTTCAACGCGATCTACAAGTTCCCGGCGTACCACTTCGCCTGCCAGACCGTGCTGACCAACAAGACCTGGACCGACGCCTACCGCGGCGCCGGACGACCAGAAGCCACCTTCGGCATCGAACGGATGATGGACGAACTCGCCGCCGAGCTCGGGGTCGACCCGTTGGAGGTCCGGGAAAAGAACTGGATCAAGCACGAGGAGTTCCCGTTCACCACGGTGGCCGGGCTCGAATACGACTCGGGCAACTACGAAGCCGCCACCGCCAAGGCGACGCAGATGTTCGAGTACGACGCCCTGCGCGCCGAGCAGAAGGAACGTCGCGAGCGCGGCGACCGGGTGCAACTGGGCATCGGGGTCTCGACCTTCACGGAGATGTGCGGCCTGGCGCCGTCCCGGGTGCTCGGCAGCCTGGACTACGGCGCCGGCGGTTGGGAGTACGCCTCGGTGCGGATGCTGGCCACCGGCAAGGTCGAGGTCACCACGGGTGCATCGGCCCACGGGCAGGGTCACGAAACCGCGTTCAGCCAGATCGTCGCCGACCGGCTCGGCGTGGCGTTCGAGGACGTCGAGATCCTGCACGGGGACACCGCCGTCGCGCACAAAGGTCTGGACACCTACGGCTCCCGCTCGTTGGCGGTGGGCGGTGAGGCGTTGGTCCGTGCGGCCGACAAGGTCATCGAGAAGGCGAAACCCGTTGCGGCACATCTGTTGGAGGCCTCGGTCGACGACATCGAGTTCAACCAGGGCCGGTTCTCCGTGCGCGGCACCGACCAGGGTCTGGCGATCGGAGAGGTCGCCGGAGCGGTCTTCGCAGCGCACAATCTGCCCGACGGGATGGAGCCGAGTCTGGACTCCGACGCGACCTTCGACCCGACCAACTTCTCCTTCCCGCACGGCACGCATCTGTGCGCGATGGAGATCGACACCGAGACCGGTGCGCTGAAGATGCGCAAGTACGTCTGCGTCGACGACATCGGCAACATCATCAACCCGCTGATCGTGGCCGGTCAGATCCACGGGGGTCTGGTGCAGGGCATCGCCCAGGCGTTGTGGGAGGAGGCGGTCTACGACGATTCCGGCACGCTGGTGTCCGGTTCGTTCGTCGACTATCTGCTGCCGACCGCCGCCGACACGATCAGCTTCGACATCGACCACACGGTGTCGCCGGCGACGTCAGTCACGTTGGGCGTCAAGGGTGTTGGGGAGGCCGGCACGATCGCTTCGACGCCCGCCGTGGTGAATGCCGTGGTCGATGCCCTGCGCCCGTACGGTGTCTCGGACGTGCAGATGCCCTGCACCCCCGAGCGGGTCTGGAAGGCGATCCAGAACGGTGGCGGTGTTCATGCGACCCAGGGCGCGGCCATGCCGCACTTCGAGGGCGATGATGCGGCCGGTAATCAGGAAGTCCCCGGTCAGAGCAGCACCGAAGGAGCAGGCGCATGATCCCGGCACCGTTCGACTACGTGGCACCGACGTCCGTCGAGGACGCCCTCGCGGCACTGAGCGAGCACGGTGACGACGCCAAACTGATCGCGGGCGGGCAGAGCCTGCTGCCCGTGCTGCGGATGCGCCTGAACGCACCGGAGTGGATCATCGACCTGGGCCGGATCGAGTCGCTGCGCGGCATCCGAGAGGACGGTGACGCCATCGTGATCGGCGCGATGACCCCGCACTCGGTGGTCGGTAGCGATCCGTTGGTGGCGCAGCACGCGGCGCTGATCAGCAAAGCGGTCGAGCATCTGGCCGACGCCCAGGTCCGACACCGTGGCACCTTCGGTGGGGCGCTCGCGCACGCCGATCCGGCCGGCGACCTGGGAGCCCCGGTCACCGCGCTGGGTGGCCAGTTCGTCATCCAGGGGCCGGGCGGCAGCCGAACGGTCGAGGCCGACGACTTCTTCGTCGACCTCTTCGAGACCGCGATCGGTGAGGACGAGATCCTCACGGAGGTGCGGATACCCAAGCACACCGGTTGGGGCGCGCATTACGAGAAGTTCGTGCGCGTGGCCCACCAGTGGCCGATCGTCGCGGTGGCTGCTGCGGTGCGGGTCGACGGCGGCGCGATCGCCGAGGCGCGGGTCGGGTTGACCAACATGGGTTCCACCCCGATCCGGGCGCGTGGTGTCGAGGAGGCCCTGGTTGGAGTAGCGGCCACCGACGAGGGTGTGCAGGCGGCCGCGCAACGGGCTGTCGAGGGCACGAATCCGCCGAGTGATCTGAACGGCGATGCCGACTATCGGCGGCATTTGGCGACGGTCTTGACGCGACGGGCCGTCCTGGCCGCGGCGGGAGCCTGATGGACCTCACCCACCGGTTCACTGTCCCGACCGACATCGAGCAGACGTGGGCGCACTTCCAGGACATCGCCTCGGTTGCCGAGTGCTTCCCGGGCGCCACCGTGACCTCGGTGGACGGTGACTCGTTCGCCGGCTCGGTCAAGGTCAAACTCGGCCCGATCGCCTTGGTCTACAACGGATCCGGGACCTTTGTGGAGAAGGACGACGCCGCGCACCGGTTCGTCGTCGACGCAAAGGGCAAGGACAAGCGGGGCAACGGCACCGCCGGGGCGAAGGTCACGTTGACGATGGCCTCCGGTGACGGCGGCGCGACCGATGTAGAGGTGGTCACCGACCTGGCGATCACCGGCAAGCCGGCCCAGTTCGGCCGCGGGGTGATGCAGGACGTGTCGGACAAGCTGCTCGGGCAGTTCGTTGCCTGTCTGGAGCAGCGACTGTCCGCCGAGTCAGCGCCGGCGGAGGTCGTCGCCGAGCCAGCCGAGGTCGCAGCTGAGCCAGCCGAGTCCGCAGCGAGTGCGGCGGAATCATCTTCTGCTGCAGGTGAATCCGAGCTCACCTCTGCTGTGGCCGCCGAAACCCCAGCGCAGTCAGTTGCCTCGAGCAACGGTCGGGCCGGATTCCCAACGGGGTCTCCAGCCACGGCGCGTCCGGCTGCTCCTGTGCGGCCGGCGGTGGCCGAGTCCGATGACGCCATCGATGTGGGCACGGCGGTGCTTCCGGTGCTGCTGAAGACCTACGGGAAGCAGATCGCGGGCGTCGCTGTCGCGGTCGCGGCTGTCGTCTGGCTGATCAGACGCCGCTGACTCTGAGGACATTGCGCCGTGCTGAGGACGACGGCTACTGCGGGATGTCACGGCGGTCGAAGGCCACCACCGCAGCGGTAATCAGTGCTGCTGCGATAAGGGTCATCACGACCAAGGGCGTCCAGGTGATCGGCACCTGAGGGACCTTCGGGGTGTGGGTGAACGGGGACAGGTCCAACGCCCACCCCGGCAGACCGAACGCCACTCCGAGTTCGCCCACCAGGAAGGCCAGTGCGGCGACCACCCAACCGGCCGCCGTCCACGCGGGCCGAACTGCGAAGAGCAGCAAGGCAATCGAGAAGATCAGCCACGCTGCCGGTGCCTGTACCGCCATGGCGCGCAGGACGTCGGTGCCGGTCAAATGCGTCCGGCCCAGCCACGCCACCCCCACCGCCGCGACCAGCAGCAGCACGAGGGTCCCCAGCAGCCCCATGACCACCACCGTCAATAACCAGGTCCGGCGAGCCCGCCCGGTCGACAGGGCGAGCTCCAACTGACCGCGGGTCTCCCAACGCCGCAGGTCGGCGACCAGCGACACCAACCAGAAGGCGATCGCTGCGCTGAAGAACGCGGCCATCGCCGCGAGGAAAGCGCCGGTGAGCGCGCCGGCGCCGCCGAGTTTGCGCAGATACTCCTGGAACTGCGGCGGCATCCCGGAGGTGTCCGCGACCGACGACACCAGCGAGCCGACGATCAGCGCGAAGACCAGGATGCCGATCGACCAGCCGGTGAAGGTCCGCCACTGCGACTGCCACAGCACGGCTGGCACCGACCGCAGTCCGCGGGCGGACGCCGGGCCGGGTCGCGGTGCGATGACTCCGCTGCCGAGATCGCGACGCTCCCGCAGGACGACCGCCAGCCCCAACGACACCAACCCAGCCACGACGCACCAGAGCAGTCCCCACCAGGAGGGATCGCCGTACGGGTCGATGGTTTGCACCCAACCGATCGGGTTGGTCCAGCGCAACCAGGCGACCGAGTCGTTGGTGTCGGCGGCGCCGCGCAACAGGTAACCGCCCAGCACCAGCGTCGAGGTGATGGAGGACACCTGCCGCGCGGTCGTCGCCACTTGCGCCACGAGCAGGGTGACACCGGTGACGGCCACTCCGACACCGACGTACTGCGCCAGCTGCGCGAGCACCTGACGCCCGGTCGCGCCGTACCCCAAGAAGGGCACAGAGGTCACCACGGCGGTGAGGAGGGTCAACGCGGCGGCGACAGCAATCGCAGCCACCAACGGCGACAGTCGGCCGACCGCGGCCGACCCGGCCAGCTCCAACTGGCCCGACTCCTCCTCGCGGCGGGTGTGCCGGTTGACGGTGAAGGCGACCAGCACGCCGAACGCGGTGAGCATGAAGAGCCCGATCCGCCAGGACGTCGTACTGGCCACTGTCTCAATGTGATCCAACGGGCCGAGCATCAGTTTCAGCGCCGGATTGCCGGCCAGCGATTGCTGCATGTCCCGCCGGTCGGCCACGGTCCCGGCGAGATCGGACAGCTGCTTCAGCGTCGCCACGTAGGTCAGGGCGAAGACCACCACGGAGATCGGCAGCCAACGGATTTCCTGGTGGAAGGCGAGGCGGGTCAGCCGCCGGGAGTTCTCGATCACGACTCGTGCTGGTCGTATTGGCTGAGGAACAGTTGCTCCAACGTCGGGGGCTCGACGACCAGTTGCCGCGCGCCGTACTGCGCCAGCACGGCCACAGCGGCCGTCGCCGTCGCATCGTCGACCGTGAAGTGCACCTTGGTGTCATCGACGGTGACGTCCGACACCCCCTCGACTGCCGCCAACCCCTCCTGTACGCCGATCGCGTCCGCCACGAGCGCCGAGACCCCCGATCGGGTCACGTGCCGCAACTGTGACAGAGCACCGGTGAGCACCGTCTTGCCGCGTCGGATGATCGTGACGTCGTCGCACAGGTCCTGCACCTGGCCCAGGATGTGACTGGAGAGCAACACGGTCGTGCCCCGGTCGCGGGCCGCGCGGATCTGCTCCTGGAACCGCGCTTCCATCAACGGGTCGAGCCCGGAGGTGGGTTCGTCCAGGATCAGCAGTTCGACGTCCGCGGCCAATGCTGCGACCAGAGCTACTTTTTGCCGGTTGCCCTTGGAATAGGTGCCGGAGCGTTTGGTGGGATCGAGTTCGAAAACCTCCAGCAGTTCGTCGCGGCGAGTCGCGCCCTGCACGTCACGCAGGCCGAGCAGTAGGTCGATGCACTGACCGCCGGTCAGGTGGTTCCACAAGGTGACGTCTCCTGGCACGTAGGCCAGTCGCCGGTGCAACGACACTGCGTCGGTGTACGGGTCCGCGCCGAAGAGTCGCGCCGTGCCGCCGTCGCGGCGGTAGAGCCCGAGCAGCACGCGGATGGTCGTTGACTTGCCTGCACCGTTGGGGCCGAGGAAGCCCGCGATCGTGCCCGGTGGCACCTGCAGATCGAGCCCGTCGAGGGCGGCGAACGAGCCGAAGTGTTTGGTGAGTCCGGAGATCTCGATGACGGCGTCGGCCATGGCTCCATCCAACACCCCTGGCCCAGCAATGCACCGTCCCTGCGGTTGCTATCGAGTTGCTGTGCGACCTCGATTTGCGGTGGCGCCGCAGCTTCGCGAGTGGGTGGATGGAGGTAGGCGCCAGTTCGGCGCTGGTTCACACAGCGAGGTGTTTCATGACCGATCAATCGACGGGCGAAGAGCAGACCAACGAAGCGGCCGATCAGCCGCAGCGCCCCGAGGGCTTCCCTGGCGGCGAACGACCCGACGGTTTCCCGCCCGGACCCCCACCTGGTGGTTTCGGCGAGCACGGCCCGGGCCACGGACCAGGTCACGGCCACGGCGGACCGCCGCCCGGTTGGCATGACCAGCGGGGCGAAGGCGGGGGGCCGGGCGAGGAGCGAGGCGGCGAGCCGGGTCAGGCCGAGCGGCAGCGCTGGGGCGGCCCGCAGGAGGGCCGCCCGGGTGGTGGCGAGGATGCGGCGAGCCAGTCCGACGACGCCACCGCAGCTGCGGCAGCAGGCGTGGACGCGGTGACCGGCGCGCAGGATGAGGGCACGCTCACCTGAGCTGACCGCCCACCGCCGCGGGTTTGGTCATGGATGGTTGAGCGACCGCCGATTGACAATTCATGGCCAAACCCGGCGCCGGGCCCGCGATTCCGGGTCAGCCCGCCCCGACCGATAAACTCGCGGTTGGCCTGCTCTCTATCCGTACGTGAGGACTCACCATGCCTGCGATCGTTCTTGTCGGCGCCCAATGGGGGGATGAAGGCAAGGGCAAGGCGACCGACCTGCTCGGGGACCGCATCGACTACGTCGTGAAGTTCAACGGCGGCAACAACGCCGGTCACACGGTGGTCATCGAGCAGCCGGATGGCAGCCGCGAGAAGTACGCCCTCCACCTGCTGCCCAGCGGCATCCTGACCGAGGGCGTCGTCCCGGTCATCGCCAACGGCGTCGTCATCGACCTCGGCGTCCTTTTCGAAGAGATCGACGGCCTCGAAGCCCGCGGCATCGACACCAGCGCCCTGAAGGTCAGCGCCAACGCGCACATCATCGCCAGCTACAACAAGACCCTCGACAAGGTCACCGAGCGCTTCCTGGGTTCCCGCAAGATCGGCACGACTGGTCGCGGCATCGGGCCGACCTACGCCGACAAGATGAACCGGGTCGGCATCCGCGTGCAGGACCTCTTCGATGAGTCGATCCTGCGGCAGAAGGTCGAAGCCGCGCTCGACGTCAAGAACCACCTGCTGGTGAAGGTCTACAACCGTCGCGCCGTCGCGGTCGACGAGGTCGTCGAGGATCTTTTGCAGTACGTCGATCGGTTGCGTCCCATGGTGGTCGACACCTCCCTGCTGCTGGACACCGCGCTGTCCAACGGCGAGACCGTCCTATGCGAGGCCGGCCAAGCCACCCTGCTGGACGTCGACCACGGCACCTACCCGTTCGTCACGTCGTCCAACGCGATCAGCGCCGGCGCTTGTACCGGTGCCGGCATCCCACCGACCCGGGTGGACCGGGTCATCGCGATCTTCAAGGCGTACACAACCCGTGTCGGCGAGGGTCCGTTCCCGACGGAACTGCACGACGACAAGGGCGAGTTCCTGCGCAAACAGGGTGCTGAATTCGGCACCACCACCGGCCGCCCGCGGCGCTGCGGTTGGGTCGACACCGTGATCGGTCGGTACGCCACGCGCATCAACGGGGTCACCGACTTCGTCCTGACCAAACTGGACGTGCTCACCGGCCTGGAGACGGTGCCGGTCTGTGTTGCCTACCAGGTCGACGGCAAGCGCTTCGACGAGATCCCGGTCAGCCAGTCCGATTTCCACCACGCCACTCCGATCTACGAGGAGTTGCCGGGCTGGTTCGAGGACATCTCGACGTGCCGCACGTTCGAGGAGCTACCGGCGAATTGCCGCGCCTACGTGGAGTACGTCGAGGAGCGCATCGGCGCCCGCATCTCGGTCATCGGCGTCGGCCCGGGCCGAGAAGAGGTCATCGTGCGCCACGACCTGCTGGGTGGCGAATGATGCCGGCGCTCGACGACTGGGTCTCCCGCCTGGCCGACGAGGTCATCGCCGACGCGCAGCGCCGCGACGTCAAGATCGTCTGTGCCTCCGGCATCTCACCGTCCGGACCGATCCATCTGGGCAACCTGCGCGAGGTCATCACCCCGCACCTGGTTGCTGACGAGATCGCCCGTCGCGGCATCGAGGTCGAGCACATCATCAGCTGGGACGACTACGACCGGTTCCGCAAGGTGCCGAATTTCCCCGGCGTCGATCAGTCGTGGAGCAAGTACATCGGTCAGCCGCTGACCGCCGTACCCGCTCCGCCTGGCTCCCCGCACGAGTCCTGGGCCGCGCACTTCCGCACGCAGTGCGAGGAGGCGCTCGCGGCCATGGGTATTCGCTACCGCGGGATCAGCCAGACCCAGCAGTACACCGGTGGTGCCTACATCGACCAGGTGATCTTCGCCATGGGGCACCGCGACCAGATCGACAAGGTCCTGGACCAGTACCGCACCTTGCCCAAGGCCGACGGCCAGGATCACGACGAGGACGAGGACGCCGACGAGGCAGCCGCCCGCGAAGGCTCGGGAGCAGCGGCCGAGGACAGCGGTTACTACCCCTACAAGCCGTACTGCACGGTCTGCAACACCGACTTCACGACGGTCACCGCCTACGACGACGCCACGGCCGAGTTGAGTTACCACTGCGAGCACTGCGGGCACGACGAGACGGTCGACCTGCACACCTTCACGCACGGCAAGTTGGTGTGGAAGGTCGACTGGCCGATGCGCTGGGCTTACGAAGGGGTGGTCTTCGAGCCGTCCGGGGTTGACCACCAAAGCCCTGGATCGTCGTACGCCGTGGGGTTGGAGTTGGCGCCGATCTTCGGCTGGCAGCGCCCGATCGGCCCGATGTACGCGTTCGTGGGCATCAAGGGGATGGCCAAGATGTCGTCCTCGAAGGGCGGCGTGCCGACCCCGGCGGACGCCCTGGAGATCATGGAGCCGGCGGTTCTGCGCTGGCTGTACGCCCGTCGTAGGCCCAATCAGTCGTTCACCGTCTCGTTCGATGCGGACCTGCAGCGCACGTACGACGAGTGGGACGCCCTGGCGCGCAAGGTCCAGGCGGGCACGGGGCAGGCGGGCGACGTCGCGGCGTACACCCGGGCCAGTTCGACGGCGGCCGGGCCGCTGCCGATCACCGAGTGCCCCGTCGCGTATCGAACGCTTGCTTCGATCGTGGACATCACCACGGGGGACGAGCAGCAGGTGCTGCGGATCGTCGGGCAACTCGACCCGACGGCGCCGGTGCCGTCCGTGGCGGCGCTGCGACCGCGGCTGACCTGTGTGGAGCACTGGGTGGCCACCCAGATGTCAGAGCAGGACAAGACGGTGGTGCGCACGGCGCCCGCTGATCGCGTGTTGACCGATGACGAGCGGGCCGCCATCGAGCTGCTGCTGGACGGTGGCTCCGGGCTGGCGCCGATCGAAGCGGACTGGACGCTGGCCGGATTGACCCACCAGGTGTACGGCGTCCCGAAGGTCATGCGGGGGATAGACCCCGGTGCGATCGTCAAGGGGGACAAGGAGCTGGCGTCGGCGCAGCGCAACTTCTTCAAGCTGCTCTACGGCGTGCTGATCGACAAAGAGACCGGCCCGCGGTTGCCCACCCTGTTACTCGCGATCGGTCCGCAGCCGGTGCGTCGACTGCTGGAGGGCGCCGCTGGAGTACCCGCGAAACCGGGCAAGGATCCGGTCAGCTGAAACTCATGATGGGTAGCCGCTTGACGGATTACCGATCGGTAAGCCAAAGTGTGACTTGCGCGACACCTACGGCTCCGTAAGTTGAAGTAACTTTCTGCTTCGTAACCGTTGGATGCAGCCCCTAGGGCGGCTAAGGTGTGACGCAGTTCACATACCCGGAAGCTTGGATGGAGTACACCAACACCATGACCAACACGATTTCCCGCCGCACGCTGGCAAAGGGCGCCGCTTGGTCGGTGCCGGTTGTTGCCGTCGCTGCTGCCGCCCCCACCGCGTCCGCCAGCCCCGCCGACTGCATCACCTCCGGCACGCTGCAGAGCTCGGCGAGCGTGCCGCCGTCTACCTCTCCGAACTACACCTGTGTTCAGACCGACATTGATGGCAACCCGACCGGTACGCCGTTGGGTAACTGGCGGGTGCAGATCCTGGTTTCCACCTGCACCGCGGTGCACGCTGGTTCGACGCTGAAGCAGGCCCCGCAGATCACCGCGAACGTGATCACTGCGACCGCGGCGGCCAACGTGCTGCGCGGCTTCGGTGCGACGCAGGTCACCGGCGGTTCGTCGACGGCCAAGTACTCGGTCACTGGTCAGGTCGTCGGCTCCCCGGCCAGCCGCACCGGCAACCTGTCCATCGGTGCGTTCCCGGTGCCGGCCACCGGTGGCATCAGCACCACTGCCACTGGCTCCGGCGCGCTGGAAACCGCCACGACGGCAGGCTCGATCAACATCGCCGCGACGTCCTTCACCGTCGTCTTGAACTGGACCGGTGAAGACCCCGACACGGGCGACCCGAACAGCGGCACGAACTACGTCTCGTGCACGCCGGCTGTGTGCACGTCGGCTTCGGCCTGCACCCCGACGACCTCGGTCCCGCTGACCCCAGCGATCACCGTCCAGTGATCTGAGCACCTGAAAGAGCCCCGCCGGCGTACGCCGGCGGGGCTCTTTCATGCTTCCCCGACTTCTGAAGCGCTACTCACCTCGCATCGGCGACCGCGCGTGACTTGCGCTTCAAAAGTCCGGTCACCGGCTCCGCTGCGCTCCGCCGACAACTCCGTCCTCACGCTTCGTCGGACAGCACTCTGATCCGCTCGTGGTGGTGGATGACCTCATCGATCACGAAACGGAGGAACTTCTCGCTGAACTCCGGGTCGAGCCCCGCGTCCTGCGCCAACCCTCGCAACCGGGCGATCTGCCGCTCCTCCCGAGCGGGATCAGCCGGCGGCAACTTCTGCTCGGCCTTGTACGCGCCGACCGCCTGGGTGATCCGGAACCGCTCCGCCAGGATGTAAATCAGGGCCGCGTCGATGTTGTCGATCGACCGCCGGTAACCGGCCAATACCGCATCGGCCGCGGTGTCCTCCTGCGCCATCACCCAACCTCCAGAACGGTCATCCGATGCGCCGCCCGGGTGAGCGCGACGTAGGTGACCCTAGCGCCGCCGGCGGACTCCGCGGTGATCGCGTCCGGGTCGACGATGACCGTGGCGTCGTACTCCAGGCCCTTGGTCGACATCGGATCGATCAGCACCACCCGGTCGTCCAACCCGGCTACCCCGGCAAGTTCGGCACGGTGCGCGTCGGGCGCGATGACGGCGACCGAGCCGTCGACCTCGGCGAGCAGATCCCGGGTGGCGGTGTCCACGGCCGCTTTCAGCGCGTCGGAGGCGACTGTGCGCCGGACCGGGTAGACCCCCGTTTCCCGTACGGCGTTCGGGATGTCCGCGTCCGGCATCACCGTGCGGATCAACTCGGCTGCGGTGTCGAAGATCTCGCGGGCGTTGCGGTAGTTGGTGTCCATGTGGAACCGCTGGCGCGCCTTGGCGCCGAATGCTTCGTCGCGGGCCGCCGCGGCCTCCGCGGCGTCGTCCCAGGAGGCTTGCGCGGCATCCCCGACGACGGTCCAACTCGCGGTGCGCCCGCGTCGCCCGAGCATCCGCCACTGCATCGGCGACAGGTCCTGCGCTTCGTCCACCAGGACGTGGGCGTACTCGCCGCGCTCGCCGATCACGCCCTGCAGCAGCCGATCCCGCGCGTCCTGCGGCGTGACTTCGAAGGTGGGCGCGGTCTGCGCGGAGGTGCCACGCACCTCGACCTCGGACACGCCGTACTGCCCGACGTTGTCCAGTTCCTCGATCTCGTAGAAGCCGCGCTCCTCCTCCGGCTCCGGCGCCGCTATCCCCAGACGGGCAGACAGGTCGTCGATCAAGGCAACATCGGCGACCGACCAGGTCCCGGTGGTCAGGGCGGTCTGCAGGGACGCGCTCAGTACGGATTGCTGCTCCCCGTTGAGCACGCCGTGCGCGTAGGTAGCCAGCCGCGACTCGTCCGCGAGCCACAGCAGCACCTCCCGCGGGTCCAGCGACGGCCACCACGCCTTGACGAACGCCTCGATGTCCCGGTGCTCCCGGAACCGGTCCAGGAATTCGTCGCGCTCACCGTCATGCACCTGTCGCCAAGCCGCTTCGGCCAGCGCGGTCAGCGCCGCGTCCCTGCCCTGGTTGTGCTGGTGGTGGCGCAGGATCTCGGCTCGGATCCGCTGCAACTGCGGTGCGTCGATACGGATCGGGACGCCACCCACCATGGCCCGCAACGCCGGTGGTGCGGTCGGCGGCAGGTCCCGGGCAGCGCGCGAGAGCACCCGACGGATCCGCAGCGAACCTTTGATCGCCGCGGCGGCCACCGGGTCGAGACGGTTCGCGGTGATCCCGCCGACCACATCACCCAGCGACCGCAGGGTCACACTGTCCTCGCCGAGGGAGGGCAGCACCCGCTCGATGTAGGCGGTGTACGCCGCCGACGGTCCGACCACCAGGATGCCGCCGGCCTCGTAGCGCCGGCGGTCGGCGTACAAGAGATACGCCGCGCGGTGCAACGCAACGACGGTCTTGCCGGTGCCCGGACCTCCGGTGATCTCGGTGATGCCCCGGCTGGAGGCGCGGATCGCTTCGTCCTGGTGCCGTTGGATGGTGGCGACGATGTCGCGCATCTGGGCGCCGCGCGTCCGGGTGAGGGCGGCCATGAGGGCTCCGTCGCCCACGACGACCATGCCCTCGGGTGCCTCCGGCACCATCAGATCGTCCTCGATGCCCAGCACGGTGGCGTCCCGGCAGCGCAGCACCCGACGCCGTACGACACCTTCTGGTGACACCGGAGTGGCGCGGTAGAACGGTGCGGCGGCCGGTGCCCGCCAGTCGATGACGAGCGGTTCGTAGTCGTCGTCGCGGACCCCGAGACGACCGATGTAGCGCACGTCAGCGTCGGCCAGGTCCAGGCGCCCGAAGACCAGACCTTCGTATTGGTGCTCAAGGGACTGGCGGCGCCGACCGGCATTGAACACCAGCGCATCCCGTTCGAACAGGCCGGTGATCTCCTCCTCGCGGGCGACGCCGACGCGGTCGGTGCGACCGCGTGACATGCCCTCGACCTCGATCAGTGCCGCGCGTTCGCCGGCCTTGGTCAGTTCGGTGTAGACGCGGTCGACATGGGCCTGCTCGCGGGCCAACTCGGCGGTCAGCTCAGCCGCAGGGTCGGGTGCGGAGGCGGCAGACGCCGCGGGGGCCGCGGCGGGTCCGGTATGCGGCGCCGACGCGTTGGGTGCAGTCACGAAATGGTTCCCCATCAAGACACGAACGAGCGAACAGTCAAGTCTAGTCACCCCACGACGAGGGTCGTGCAGCCGTTCCTACTGGCAGACAAATCAAGAACCAACAATCGGTAATCAATCTCTCAATTAATTGGTCGTGGGGTGGCGCTCAGCGGCGGTTGTGCCATGATGTTTGCGGCGGACACGTCCGTTGCGAGCCCGGTCCGTGCGTCACCGCGACCCCCCTCCGGTTGATCCGCGGGCTCGCGGTGGGTTCCTCCTGGAGGACCTCCCCCCTGACTTCCGGGAGGAACCCACCACCCACATTCAGGTACGACGACCTGCCCGTGGCCGCCCACTACGCTTGCGCAGTGTGAAGGTTCTCGTCATCGGCAGCGGCGCGCGTGAGCACGCCATCGTGCACTCCCTGATCGGCGACCCCGGTGTGACCGCCGTGGTCTGCGCCCCCGGAAATCCGGGGATCGCCGCTGAGGCGCAGATCGCCGATCTGGACTCACTCACCGATCCGGCGGCGGTTGTCGCGGTGGCCCGAGAGGTCGGCCCCGACCTGGTGGTCGTCGGTCCCGAGGCCCCGCTGGTGGCGGGGGTCGCGGACGCCCTGCGCGCGGCAGGGTTCGTGGTGTTCGGGCCTTCGGCGCAGGCGGCCCAGTTGGAGGGGAGCAAGGCGTTCGCCAAGCAGATCATGGCCGCTGCGGACGTGCCCACCGCCCGGGCGTATGTCTGCACGACCGACGACCAACTGACCGAGGCGCTGGAAGCCACCGGCGCGCCGTACGTCGTGAAAGACGACGGACTCGCCGCGGGCAAGGGCGTGGTCGTCACCGACGATCTGACCGAGGCGGCCACGCACGGGCAGGCCTGCCTGGCTCAGGGCGGCACGGTTGTCGTCGAGGAGTACCTGGACGGCCCGGAGGTGTCGCTGTTCTGCATCAGTGACGGCACCGACGTGGTGCCGCTGGTTCCGGCGCAGGACTTCAAGCGGATCTTCGACGGCGACCAGGGGCCGAACACCGGTGGCATGGGGGCCTATTCGCCGCTCGACTGGGCGCCCGACGGCCTCGTCGATGACGTCATGGAGCGGGTCGCACGCCCCACCATCGCCGAGATGAACCGGCGCGGCACGCCGTTCGCGGGGGTGCTCTACATCGGCCTGGCCCTGACCTCGCGGGGACCGCGGGTGGTGGAGTTCAATGCCCGGTTCGGCGATCCGGAGACCCAGGTGGTCCTCGCCCGCCTGGTCACCCCTCTCTCGCAGGTGCTGCTGGCGTCAGCCACCGGCACGCTGGGCGAGCAACCGGAACTGGTCTGGAGCCAGGGCGCGGCGGTCACCGTGGTGGTCGCCGCAGCGAATTATCCGGCGACTCCGCGATCCGGTGACCCGCTGGCGGTGCCCGCGAGCACGGAGAACTCCTACGTTTTGCACGCTGGAACGAAAACGACCGCCGACGGACTGGTGTCCGCCGGCGGCCGGGTGCTTTCCGTGGTCGGGCTCGGCAGCGACCTGAACGAGGCTCGGAAAGCCGCTTACGCCCTCGTCGACCAGGTTGGCCTGCCCGGCTCCCAGCACCGCACCGACATCGCGTTACGGGCCGAGCAGGGGCAGGTCGCCGTACCCGATGTGATCAGCTGAGCGCGTCCTTGGCGTCCTGGGCAGCGCCCTTGAAGTCGCCGTCCTTGAGGTTCTCGCCAGCCTGCTTGGCGTTGGCCTCGGACTGGGTCGCCTGACCCTCGGCCTGCTGCTGCTCGTCGCCACGCGCCTTGCCGGTGGCCTCCTGGATCTTGCCCTTGGCCTCTTCGGCGAGGTTCTCCAGGTTGTCCTTAAGTCCCATGACTGTCTCCTTATGGTCGATGATCCGTACCCGTTCAACCTGCGTGATGTGAGGTCGCTGGGCTACACCCGAACGGGCGACCGTCGGTACCGGGCAGAATGAACCCCATGAGTTCAGCGCCCGAACTGCCCGGCTACCAGCACGTCTACTCCGGCAAGGTGCGTGATCTGTACGCACCGGTCGCCGACGACGGAACGCCGCGCGAGGACCAGGTGCTGTTGGTCGCCTCGGACCGGATCTCGGCGTACGACTTCGTCCTCGACACGCAGATCCCGGACAAGGGTGCCGTGCTGACCCAGCTGTCGCTGTGGTGGTTCGAGCAGCTGGCCGACCTGGTGCCCAACCACGTGATCTCCACCGACGTGCCGGCGCAGGTCGCTGGCCGCGCGGTGCTGGTGGAGCGGCTGGAAATGGTGCCGGTCGAATGTGTGGCGCGGGCCTACCTGACCGGTGGCGGCCTGTCGGAGTACCAGACGACCGGCGCCGTGTCCGGACTGCCGTTGCCGGCGGGTCTGGTGGACGCCTCACAACTACCGGAGCCGATCTTCACCGCCTCGACCAAGGCACCGTTGGGTGAGCACGACGAGCCGATCTCGTTCGAGGTCGTCGCGGACACGGTCGGGCTCAATCTCGCCGACCAGGTGCGTGACCTGACGGTGCGAATCCTGCAGCGCGGCAACGACATTGCCAAGGACCGCGGGATCATCATCGCCGACACCAAGGTGGAGTTCGGCCAGCGGGCCGACGGCACGTTGGTGCTCGCGGACGAGGTGCTGACCCCGGATTCTTCCCGCTTCTGGCCAGCGGACGCCTGGGCGCCGGGCCACCCGCAGGCGTCGTACGACAAGCAGTTCGTCCGCGACTGGTTGACCGGCCCGGACAGCGGATGGGAGCGCACGAGCGGGCACGAGCCGCCGGCGCTACCCGACGACGTGGTGGACAAGACCAGGGCCAAGTACGTCGAGGCGTACGAAACGCTGACCGGCAGGACTTTCTCGTCCTGACGGCTCAGCCGCGGGCGACACCGACCAACCGGCCGATCGGCAGGTGCAGCGGCACGCGGTGGTCTCGCACCATTGCCGAGCGGTAGTCGTCCCAGTCCTGGTGCTCACCGGCGATCGAGCGGTAGATGTCGACCAGTTCCTCGACGCTGGCGTCGTCGGGGGACTGCGCCACCGGCCACAGATCCGCGCGGGAATCGAAAGCGGCGTACGACCAGCCGTCGTTGCCGGTGACCAGGAAGTTGACGCGGGGATCGCGGGCGATGTTCTTGGCCTTGGCCCGGTCAGCGGTGATCGACACGCGCAGCAGGTCGCGGTCCCGGTCGTAGTGGTAGGACACGACGGATTGTTGCGGGCGGCCGTCCTTGCGGATCGTGGCCAGGATGCCGTTGCGGTGGTCCGCGATCAGGTCGCGCAGTGCGTCGTCGGTCATGGTGGTCTCCGCTACTTTCCTGAGAGGTCGAGTAGTTCGGCGAACATCGCCTCGGCTCGGCCGATCGCGACGGACAGGTGGCCCTCGCCAGGCAGCAGGTGGGCGACCACGCCGGGGACGTTGGCGGTCAACCACTCGCCGTGCGCGAAGGGCACCATCAGGTCGTCGGTGCCCTGCCAGAGGCTGACGGGGGTCTTGACGTCGGCGAGGTCGAAGCCCCAGGGGCGCACGAACGCGAGGTCGTCATCGATCCAGCCCTCGGCGCTGACGCGCAGGGCTTCGCGGAAGTTGGCGGCCATGTCCTGGCCGAACTCGTCGGTGAGGACCGCCAGATCGGTCGGCGGCAACAGACTGGCCAGACTCGACCCGATCGCTTCCGGGTCGGCGTCCTTGAGGTGGTCGCGCGCTGCGTCAAGGTAGGTCCGCAGGGGCCCCTCGCCGTCGATCGCGGCGCCGAACTCCTCGATGTTGTCCTCACCCATTCCGGCCAGGAAGTCCAGGTCCGGGGCGTCGTACGGCGCGACACCGGCGATCACCAACGCCGCCTTGGCGTGTGGCAGGTGGGCGGCGCACGCCAGGGCGTGCGGTCCGCCTCCGGACCAGCCAGCCACCACACAGTCCTGCACGCCGAGCTCATCCAGCACCGCTGCGGTGTCGGCGACCACGTCGCTCACCGAGCGGCCGGAGTGCCGATCCGAACCGCCGTAGCCGGCCCGGGACGTGGTGATCACGCGCAGACCGTTCTCGTGGGCGACGGACTCCAGAGCGCGGATCGCGGTGGCGGCACCGGGGGTGCCGTGGTGGAAGAAGAGCGGATAGCCGGTGTCAGGGCCGCTGGTGCGTACGTCGATCCGTCGGCCGTCGGGCAAGGAGATCTGATCCACGCTCGCATCTTTGCGCGACTTCAACGCACCCGCCACTGCCCCGGATCCGGTGGTTGCGGCGACCGCTGGACGTCGGTGTCCGTGAACGGGCGGGCGCTCGCGGCGAGTTTGGCGACCTGCGCCGGGCCCAAGACACCCGTGGGGACCGGTGCTGATGCCGAACGTCGTTGCAATTCATGGAGATTGGCGGCGCCGGCAATCAGTACTACGTTGCCGTAGCGCCGGCGCTTCAGCGTGTCCTTGGTGCTGAGGATCGACAGTTGCTCAAAGACGGTCGCCGCGCCGGCCAGGACCCGGCTGAGGTAGCGCCAGTCGGGTTCGTCCGCCAGGTTCATGGCCAGGATGGGCGCTTTGTCGGCTGCCGTGGCGAAGAAGGCAGTCGTGGTGAGACCGGCCGGCACCCGCCCGTCGGCGAAGGCGTCGACCACGATCAGATCCGCGCTGTCCGGCTTCAGGTCCGCTATCCCGGCCTCGCCGGATGTCGGGCGGACCCGGATCCGATGGCCCCGCGGCAGCGGGATGTGTGCCCGCACCTGCTCGGTGAGGGCGGCGTCGGGTTCCAGCACGATCTGCGGGGAGCCCGGCCGGGTGTGCTGCACGTAGCGCGGCAGGGTCAGCCCGGCCCCACCGACGTGCGTGACCCGCAGCGGGCCATCGGGCTGCGTGTCGACGACGATGCCCAACTGTTGCTGGTATTCGAAGGCGAGGAACCCCGGGTCGTCGGGGTCGACGTACGACTGGGGATGTCCGTCGAGCAGCACGGTCACCCCGCCCCGCTCATCAGTCACGAACTGCGCCACACAGGCCAGGTTAGGGGTCTGCGACCATGGGCCTTGTGAGCCGCCGCAAGATCGATCCGATGCAGGGGCGTACGGCGCTCGCCGCGTGGGTGGCCGGCGCGCGGGACCGCACCACGGTGGCCACGGCCGTGCGCTACTCCTTGGAGGAGTTGGGATTGGTCGCGCCGGGCCGCTCGGTCGAGGTCCGGGTGCCGCCGTACGGCGCGGTGCAGGTCATCGCCGGACAGGTGCACCGGCGCGGGACGCCGCCCAACGTCGTCGAGATGGCGGCCGATGTCTGGCTGGCCCTGGTCGTGGGTGACCTGGCTTGGGATGACGCGCTGTCGGACGGGTCGATCAGTGCGTCCGGTGGTCGCTCCGATCTGACCCCCTACCTACCGCTGATGAGGAGTTCCCGATGAGAGTCGGCATCACGATCCTGACCGACGAACCGTGGTCGGTGACCAGGTCGCGCTGGCAACGCGCCGAGGAGTTGGGGTTCGACCACGCGTGGACCTACGACCACCTGGTGTGGGAAGGGTTGCCCGAATCCGATTGGTACGGCGCGATGCCCGTGCTTTCCGCCGCAGCGGCGGTGACCTCGCGCATCGGCCTGGGGTTGCACGTCACCTCGCCGAACTTCCGGCATCCGGCTTCCTTCATCCGGGAGGTCCTGGCCGTTGACGACATCAGCGATGGTCGCTTTCTGATCGGTGCCGGTGTGGGAGGCAACCTGGACGCGCGCACCCTCGGTCTGGACCTGCCGCTGAAGGAACGCGTCGCCCGGTTCCAGGAGTTCTCCCGGCTGCTGCGCCGGGTGCTGGACGAGGATCACGTGTCGTTCGACGGGACGTACTTCACCGCGGTCGACGCACGCACCCGACCGGTGACCTCGCGAGTGCCGCTGCTGATCGCCGCCAATGCGCCACGAAACCTGCGGTTGGCCGCCGAGATCGGCGATGGCTGGGTGACCTACGGCAAGAAGTCCGAGCAGGACGAGGACTGGTGGCGCAGTGTCGCCGAATTGTCCTCGCAGCTGGACGATCTCGAGGTTGCGCCGGACTTCCAACGGCACCTGAGCGTCGACATCCAGCGGTACGCATTGGCCAGCGTCGACTTCTTCGAAGAGGTCGTCGGCCGCGCCACCGACCTCGGATTCACCGATGTCGTGACGCACTGGCCACGCCGCGAAGGCCCCTACGCCGGCTCCGAAGATGTCCTTGAAGCCGTTGCGGCGCAGGTGCTTTCGCGGCGCTGACGGTCGCTGTCAGCCGGTGTTGCGCAGCCCGGTCGCCACACCGTTGATCGACAACAGCAACGCCTGGGTCAGGTCCGGGGTCATCGAGTCCGGGTCCTTGCGAGCCCGGGCGAGCAGGTCGACCTGGGCGTAGGACAGCGGGTGCAGGTAGATGTCGCGGACCTCGAAGGTTCGTTTCAGACTCGGCTGCGCCTCCAGCAACTCCGACTCACCGGTGAGGTTGAGCACCTCGGCGACGGTCAGATCGAACTCGGTCTTCACCTTGTCGAAGACACCGCGAAGCTCCTCTGGCACAAGGGTTTCGACGTAGTGCGCGGCGATGCCCATGTCGGTCTTCGCCAGGGTCATCTCCACGTTGGAGATGAAGGTCTTGAAGAAGTGCCACTCCGCGAGCATGTCGCGCAGGACCTCCTCGTGCCCAGCGTCGCGCGCTGCCTTCAAACCCGACCCCACGCCGTACCAACCGGGCACGATCTGTCGTGACTGCGTCCAGCCGAACACCCACGGGATCGCCCGCAGCCCCGAGATGTCGCCACCGGAGTCGGGGCGCCGGGACGGCCGCGAACCGATGTTCAACTCACCGAGTTGCTCGACCGGAGTCGACGCCAGGAAGTAGGCGAACAGGTTCGGGTCCTCGACCAGGCCGCGGTAGGCGGCGTAGGCGGCGTCGCTGACCGACGTCATCAACTCGTCCCACTGGTCCAGTTGCCCTGGCTTGTGGCGGGATTCGAGGTGCAGGACCGACGCGGCCAACACCGCGGCGATGTCCAGCTCGAGATTCTCCAGGGCCAGGGTCGGCAGCGAGTACTTGTCGGAGATGACCTCACCCTGCTCGGTGAATTTGATGTCACCCTTCAAGGTGCCGTAGGGCTGGGCCAGGATCGCGTCGTACGTCGGACCACCGCCACGGCCGACCGTCCCACCACGGCCGTGGAAGAGGCGCAGCTTGACGCCGTGTTTTTCGGCCACGTCGCGCAACGCGCGCTGACCGCGGTGCAACTCCCACTGGGAGGTGGTGATGCCACCCTCCTTGTTGGAGTCGGAGTAGCCGAGCATGACTTCCTGCAGGTTGCCGCGCAGTTCGACCAGCTTGCGGTACGCCGGGTCGGACAGCAGCTTGTCCAGCACCGGTCCGGCCAGGCGGATCTCCTCGACCGTTTCCAGGAGTGGCGCAAAGTCCAGACGCGAGAAGGGCTCCCGGTCGGGGCCACCCACGAGGTCGACCAGGCCGGCCTGCCGTGCCAGCACGATCGGCGCCAGCAGGTCGTCAGCCTTCTGCGTCATCGACACGATGTAGGTCTCGATGACCTCCGGGCCGAAGGTGCCCTGCAGTTCCTTGATCGCTTCGAAGGTGCCGTAGGTCCGCGTCCCCCACTCATCCAGCGGTGGCGGGGTGGGGGCCAGCGGGCGGGCGGCCAGCAACTCATCCGCCAGCAGCCGGAACCGGCTCTCCCGGTCCAGGTCGGCGTAGGGCCGATCCTGTTCACCCAGTCGATCGACCAAGAGGCCGACGGCGTGGTGGTGGGCTTCGGCGTGCTCACGGACATCGAGCGATGCGAGGTGCAGGCCGACCTGGCTGATGGCCCGGATCGCGTCCGCCAGCAGCTGATCGGCGATCAAGCTGCCGCCGCCCGCACGGAGGGACTCGTCGATGACCTTGAGATCGGCAAGGATCTCGGACCGGTCTGCGTAGTCGTGGCCCGGCACGTGCGGGCTGCCGTCGGCGATCCGCTGCGCCGTGTGACGCACCTTCAACTGCATCGCCGTGACCTTGAGGCGATAAGGCTCATTGGCGTTGACCACGAGAACCCGCGGGTCGAGGTCGGGCAGGTTCGCCTTGTCCTCCTCGATGGAGTCCAGCAGCGCCTGACTCACCGCGGTGTGGTCGCTGGAGGAGGACAGCTCGCGCACCAGGATCCGCAGTTGGCGCTGGATGAGTTCGGTGGCCACGGTGTTGTGCAGTCGCAGCACGTTCAGGGTGACCGCCGGCGTCACGTTCGGGTTGCCGTCGCGGTCGCCGCCGATCCAGGAGCCGAAGCGCAGCGGCAGTTGCTCCGGTGGCAGCTTGACGTCATGCTCGGCCAACAGGTCTGACAGTCCGCGGCCGAGGGCGGGCAGCGCATCGGTGAGGATGCCCTGCAGGAAATAGATCATGTGGCGCGCTTCGTCGACCGGGGTCGGACGGTTGCGGCGCACGATGTCGGTCTGCCACAGCAGGTCGATCAGCTGGCCGAGCTCGCGGTCGTCACCGGCCAGGGCCCGGCTGCCTTCGGGCCGATCCCGGTGCAGTACGTCGGCGACCCGGCGCAGCTTGGTCAGCGTCGAGCGGCGGCTGGCCTCGGTCGGGTGGGCCGTGAAGACGCTGCGCACATCGAGACTGGACACGCCCTCCACGAGTTGGTCGACACCCTGCTCTTCGACGATCTCGGCGACCGTCCGCGCCAACCAGCCGTCCTCCGGCGGTCGGGACTCGATGTCCCGTTCGCGCGCGACCTGTTCGGCCATGTTGGCGAGGCTGAAGTAGACGGAGAACGCCCGCACCATCTTGTTGATGCTGGCGTCCGGCTGCTCGGCGAGGATTTCCTGCACCTTCGCCACGGCTTCGTGCCGGACCTCAGCGACACTGGACTCTCGCGCCCGCTTGGCCCATCGGCGTACCAACTCCACCAGGGCCAGGGCATCGTCGCCTTCCTGGCGGGCGATGCTCTCCCCGAGGAGGTCAGCCACGCGGCGTACGTCGCGACGCAACTTCTCGTCGATCACCTTGTCGTTCTCGAGATTGTCGACGTCGTCGTCGGGCACTTGGCTGAGGGCTGGGGCGTCGGTCATCGGACCTCCTGCTGGACGTGTGGATCGCAGGCTCCATTGCCTGCCGACACCCTACTTGGCTCGTCCGCATGGTGGCGGTCCTCGTCTCAGACGGTGGCCTTCCTCTCAGCTGGTCAGCGCAGCACTCTCGTTCGAGAGTCGGTCGAGCGCGCTGACGGCGTAGGACGCTCCGGCGACGGGCGCCGGGTCAGTCCACTGGGTGACCCAGCCGCTGGAGCGAACCGTGGCGACCAGGTTGCGGGCGTCGGCCAGGTCCGCGGAGGTGACGGGTCGGCCGACGACTCGATACACGGCGTACGTCGTGGTGTCGCCTGACCCGGCGAGCCACGTCAGGCGGCTGCCCTGGGTGCGCAGGTTGCGGATCGGTCGGGGCGCGCGACGGGTCAGCCACGGGGTGGCGGGGGTGAGCGCGGGACGCGAGTACCACTGCTGTTTGAGCAGGGTGGATGCCCCGAGAGCGTCAGCTCGCACGCTCTTGGCCGAGAAGTAGATGTTGCCCTCGACCTGCGGGTACTGGGTGTTGAACTGTAGGTGGGAACTCAGCTCGCCGGGGTCGTTCCAGTGCGGGTCGGCGTTCGCGGCGACCTTGTAGGTGGCCTGTCCGATGTAAAGGTGCGTGCGGCTGTGGCTGGTCAGCTCGGCCCACCAGTCGGTGACCTTGGCGTAGTCGGCGGCCGTGAAACCGATCGACCAATACACCTGCGGCACAATGTAATCCACGATCTCCCGCAGGACCCACATGCGGGTGTCGGCGTAGAGGTCGTCGTACGTCTGCGCTCCCGCGGTGGTGTCCGAACCCAGCGGGTCGGTGGCCTTGTTGCGCCAGATGGCGAACGGTGAGACACCGAACTGCACCCACGGTTTGGCTCGCTTGATCGCCTTGTTCAGGCCGATCACTAGGTCGTTGATGTTGGCGCGCCGCCAGTCAGCCAGGGACTTGCCGCCGCCGTACTGCGCGAACTGGGCCTCGTCGTGGAAGGTCTGGCCGGCGACCGGGTAGGGGTAGAAGTAGTCGTCGAAATGGACGCCATCGATGTCGTAGCGGCGGACGGCGTCCATGATCGCGTCGATGCAGAACTGGCGGACCTGCGGGATCCCCGGGTTGTAGTACAGCTTGCCGCCGTAGGGGATGGTCCATTCCGGATGCTGCCGGGCCGGGTGGCTCGGGATCAGGGTGCCAGGGTCCTCGGTCATGGCGATCCGGAACGGGTTGAACCAGGCGTGCAACTCCAGGTTGCGGGCGTGCGCCTCCTGGACGGCGAACTTCAGCGGGTCCCAACCCGGGTTCTGCCCCTGGGTGCCGGTCAGCCACGCCGACCACGGCTCGAACCGGGACGGCCAGAATGCATCTGCGGTCGGGCGGACCTGCAGGATCACCGCGTTGTGTCCCTGTTGCTCGGCCAGATCCAGCCAGTCCGTGAGCTCACGTTGCTGCTGCTCCTTGGTGAGCCCGGGCTTGGACGGCCAGTCGATGTTGGCGACGGTGGCGATCCAGTACGCCCGGAAGTCCCGCTTCGGGGTGTGCGGGTCAGTGGGGACGGTGCCAGGTTTTGGCTGCGGGAGCAGGCGCTGGCCGCGGGGTCGATGCGTAGCCTCGGCCGGGCTGATGCCGGTTGCCGCGGCGGTGGCTGCGGCGACGGCAGCGGTCGTGATGGCGGTGCGACGGGTTAGATCCATGACTTCCTCCGGTGTGAGTGGTCCCTCTCACACCGAAGCAAGTTTTGACGCCCCGATGGGACTACTGCGGCAACAATTTTCTTGAAGTGCCGATTCTCGGCAACTGTTTCCTCGGTTTAGTCAGCCCACGGTCGGAAGCCGGCAGCACCCGCTGACTGCTCGTCGGCGAAGTAGACCTCCGCTTCGGTGTCGGCGTACGCCGCGTTGTCGGGTCCGATGAAGCGCATCGTGTCGCCGTTGCCCTTGACCCAGCCGTCGGGGCCTGAGCCGTCGTCGGCGGGCATGACACTTGTCGCGCCGAACGGGCCGGGCTCGAAACCGTCGGGTGCTGCCGGTTCGGGTGTCGGCTCCGACTCGAGCTCAGGTGCCGGCGCGGATTCAGGCGCGGCCGGTGCGTCATCCAGAGGTAGTGGGGGCGTGGCCCAGTCATCGCCCGATGATGGTGCGGCGGGTGCTGGGGGTGCGGGCTCGGCTGCCAGCGCGGGTTCGGGTTCGGGTTCGGGTTCGGGTTCGGGTTCGGGTTCGGGTTCGGGTTCGACGGGCGTAGCTGTTTCGGTGGCTTCATGACTTGAAGTCATGGTGTCGTCGGTTGGCGGTGTGTCATCCAGGGGCGGGGGTGGGGTGCCCCAGTCGTCGCCGCCGCTTGTTGCGGCGGGAGCCTCGGGTACGGGTGCTGCTTCCGGCTCGGGCGGCGTTGCCGGGATGCTCTCGGCAGGCGCCGGCGTGTCGTCGAGGGCGGGCGGGGGTGCATCCCAGTCGTCGCCGGAGCTGGTGGTGGGTGCGGGCGTTGCGGGTTTGTCCTCAACGGGTGGCGGAGGTGCGTCCCAGTCGTCGCCACTCGAGGTTGCTACGGGTGCAGCAGGGGCGGGTTTGTCCTCAACGGGTGGCGGGGGTGCGTCCGAATCGTCCGCGGCGGGGGTTGCGGGAGTTGCGTCGACGGCGGGTGGTGGCGCGTCCCAGTCATCGGTGGCCGGCGGTGGCGCGTCCCAGTCATCGGCCGCGGGGGCCGGTGCCGGCGCAGCATCCCAGTCATCGGTAGCCGGCGCGGCAGGCTCGGTCTGGGCGACAGCAGCTGCAGCGGGCGCGGGCGTCTCAACCTCCGCCTTCGGCTCAGCTGCCTTCGCTTCCGGGGCAGGCGCGGCCGGCTCAACTTCGGCAGCAGCGACCTCCTCAACCGCGGCGGGCGCTTCCTCGACACCGATCTTGTTGTCGGAGTCGACCCCGTGGATGCCGACAGACCCGCCCTTGCCCTTCTTCGGATCCCGCATCAGGGCATAGAGCACGAGGGCGAGCACCACGATGATGAGCGCGAGGACGATCCACTTCACGAGAGTCACCTTCTACTGCGGCCAGATCTGCTCGTCACCCTAGTAGCAGACGATCGCGCCGTACTACGCAGTAGCCGCGGGCACGACTGGCACGCGATTGCGCCTGACGGCCACGATTGGCACGACACTGCTGGGATTTGCGCGGATCACAGCAATCCCGTACCAGTGGCGAGCGGCTGCAGCAATTCTGTGCCGGAAGTACGGAATAACCGCAGTTCAGCGATGCGCCCACCAGTCGGCGGCAACGGCCGCCAAGCCACCGAGCAACGCACCGATTGAACCGAAGACGACCGCGAGATACCCGATAGCCGACCAGTCCGTGTAATTGCCGCTGTCCCCCGAGGCGCCGATGATCGCGCCGAGGATGATCCCGACCACGGCCCCGGTCACCAGGAACGCGACGATGTTCGGGCTCCGGTAGACCTTGCGACGGTCGGGCTCGGTGTTCACGATCCCAACGCTAGGCGACCGCGCGGGAGGCGCCCAATCGGCGTACGTCGATCGGGCGCCTGATCGACCTCACACGGCAGACGGCGCGAACCACCTGCGAAACGTGAGAAAATAGGGCAGTGGCGCGTGGTGACGGCAAACTGACGCACGATCTGATCCCCGGTGAGAAGGGCCCGCAGGATGCCTGCGGGGTCTTCGGAGTCTGGGCACCTGGCGAGGACGTCGCCAAACTGACCTACTTCGGGCTGTATGCCCTGCAGCACCGCGGGCAGGAGTCGGCGGGCATCGCGACCAGCGACGGGCACAGCATCCTGGTCTACAAGGACATGGGTCTGGTCTCGCAGGTCTTCGACGAGTCGGCGCTGAGTTCGATGAAAGGCCACTTGGCCATCGGGCACACCCGCTACTCGACCACCGGCGGCAGCACCTGGGAGAACGCCCAGCCCACGCTCGGCGGCTCCGACCAGGGCACGGTAGCGCTGGCGCACAACGGCAACCTGATCAACACCGTCGAGTTGCGCGACATGGTCGATGAATCCCATGTCGGCCGGGAGATCCGCGGCGAACTGGCCCGGGGCAACACCTCCGACACCGCCCTGGTCACCACGCTGCTGGCCGCCGATCCCGATCGCAGCCTCGAGGACGCCGCGATGGAGCTGCTGCCGAAGTTGCGCGGCGCTTTCTGCTTCGTCTTCATGAACGAGCGCACCCTCTATGCCGCCCGTGACCCGTACGGCGTGCGCCCCCTTGCGCTGGGCCGCCTCGAGCGGGGCTGGGTGGTCGCCTCCGAGACCGCTGCGCTGCAGACCATCGGCGCCAGCGTCATCCGCGAGGTCGAGCCCGGTGAGTTGATCGCCATCGACGAGAACGGTCTGCGCAGTCACAAGTTCGCGGACCCGACGCCCAAGGGTTGTGTCTTCGAATACGTCTATCTGGCAAGGCCGGACGCCGTTATCCGTGGTCGAGTGGTGCACGAAGCGCGGGTCGAGATGGGCCGCGAACTCGCGCGGGAGCACCCGGTCGAGGCGGACCTGGTGATCGGCGTTCCGGAGTCCGGCGTCCCTGCCGCGACCGGCTACGCGCAGGAGTCCGGCATCCCGTTCGGCCAGGGCTTCGTCAAGAACGCCTACGTCGGACGCACCTTCATCCAGCCGTCGCAGACCCTGCGGCAACTGGGCATCCGGCTGAAGCTGAATCCGCTGGAGCACACAATCCGCGGTAAGCGCGTGGTCGTCATTGATGACTCCATCGTGCGCGGCAACACCCAGCGGGCCCAGGTGCGGATGTTGCGCGAGGCCGGTGCCCTGGAGGTGCACGTGCGTATCTCCAGCCCGCCGGTGCGCTGGCCGTGTTTCTACGGCATCGACTTCGCGACTCGCGCAGAGTTGATCGCGAACGGCCTTGGCGTGGAAGAGATCCGAGCTTCCATTGGTGCGGACTCGTTGGGTTACATCTCCGAAGAGGGGATGATCGCGGCCACCGATCAGCCGGCCAGCCAGTTGTGCTCGGCCTGTTTCACCGGCGAGTACCCGATCACGCTGCCCGAGGACGGTCTGATCGGCAAGCATGTCCTGGAGACGTTGCCGATCGAGGTCCGCACCGGTCACGACCAGTCGATCGACTACACCGTTGACGCCGACGGTGTGGGGCTGGGCGTTGCGACCGGCGGTGAGGGCGCCCTCCTGCGGCCCTAACCTAAGCGTCATGAGCGATACCCCGATCACGTACGCCGAGGCGGGCGTTGACGTCGAAGCCGGCGACAAGGCCGTCGAGTTGATGAAGGCGTCCATCCGCACCGCGCAGCGCCCTGAGGTGCTCGGCGGCCTGGGCGGCTTCGCCGGGCTCTTCGATGCTTCGGCGATCGCCCGGATGGCGCACCCGATCCTGGCCACCTCGACTGACGGTGTCGGCACGAAGGTCGCGATCGCCCAGGCCATCGACAAGCACGACACCATCGGGTTCGACCTGGTGGGCATGGTGGTCGATGACATCGTGGTGTGCGGCGCGGAACCGCTCTTCATGACCGACTACATCGCGACCGGCAAGGTCGTGCCGGAGCGAATCGCGGCGATCGTGTCCGGGATCGCGGCCGCCTGTGCGCAGGCGAACGTCGCCCTGATCGGCGGCGAGACGGCTGAGCATCCGGGCCTGCTGGAGCCGGATGAGTACGACGTGGCCGGTGCCGCGACCGGCGTCGTCGAGCGGGCCGACCTGCTGACCCCGGAGCGGGTCCAGGTGGGTGACGTGGTGCTCGGCCTGGCCTCGTCCGGTCTGCACTCCAACGGTTTCTCGCTGGTACGCCGAGTGGTCGCCTCCCAGGGCTGGGACTGGGAGACCGAGGTGGCGGAGCTCGGAACCTTGGGCCCGGCGCTGCTCACGCCCACGCGGGTCTACGCGGCGGATCTGCTGACGCTGATCCGCACCGACGGCATCGACATTCACGCGCTGTCGCACATCACTGGCGGTGGTCTGGCCGCCAACATCGCCCGGGTGCTGCCGCACGGGGTCACCGCGGTCGTCGACCGCAGCAGTTGGGCGCCCCCGGCGGTCTTCACCGTGATCGGTCAGGCTGGCCGGGTGCCGCAACTGGACCTCGAAGGCACGCTCAACATGGGCGTGGGTTTCACCGCGGTGTTGCCGCAGGCGCAGGCGCAGGCCGCGATCGACGTACTGCGATCACTGGACATCGACGCGTGGCCGATGGGCCGGATCGTCTCCGATGAGCAGGTCGACGAGCAGGCGGCACCGGTCGTGCGCGGCGCCAAGGGCGTCGACGCAGGTGGTGCCCAACTCGTGGGGACCTACCGAGCCTGAGCGCAGACCTTGATGACGTCGTAGCGGCGCAGGACCCGAAGATCCGCGTCGTTACGACGTCACAAAGGTGGAGTCAGTGTCGCGCTGCCCAGTCGGCGTAGTCGTCGTACTCATCACCGTCGTCCTGGTCACTCTCGGTGACGGACTCCGGCTCGTGCGGGTTCGCATGGCGAAGCTCCCGCTCGAGTGCGTTGAGGTCGGTGTCGGGGGAGAAGTACTTCAGCTCCCGTGCAACCTTGGTCTGCTTGGCTTTGGCCCGGCCGCGCCCCATGGCGAGACCCCCTCATGTCTTGTGTGCCGGGCTGCCGGTCGTCGCAATTGTTGAACTGGGCAGACCAGTCAGACACGTGCGATGTCCGGGGTCCCGGGATCCTGGGCATTTGTCGTGCTGCCAACGGTACCTCAGATGTCACAGGTTTCCCGAACCGGTCGGGCCAAAAGGCCGCGGGTGTCACGCAGCCGGTTCGTCGTCCTTGAGGCGTCGCTGCCCGATCGCCAGGAGTAGACCGATCACGATGAGGGCCGCCAGGGCGCCGATGGCGATGATCCAGGGCGCGTTGTTGGTGCTGTCCGTGGGCTTCTGCTGGGTCGGCAGGCCCGGAGAAGTCACCGCTCCGGGCAGGCCGGCGACGGTACCGCTGCTGGTCGTCGCAGAGGTCGAGGTGGAGGTGGTCGGGGTTGTCCCAGTGAACGAGAACTGGCCGCTGATCGGGTGCCCGTCGGCCGAGGTGACCCGCCACGCGACGGTGTAACTTCCCGCCGGACCGGTGCGCACCTGCTGGGTGACCGTGCGGCCATCGACCTTCGGTACCCCGTTCTGCCACTCCTGGTCGCCGCTCTTGACCACGATGACCGCCCCGACGGAGGCCACCGACTCGTTGAAGGTCAGCGTGATCTGCTTGGGGAAGGAGACCGTGCTGCCGTCGGCGGGGTTGCTCGACACGAGACGGTCGTGCGCGCTCGCGGTGGGCGCACCAGCCAGCAACGTGACCGGCAGCACCAACAGCGCGATCAAGGCGAGCAGGGACCGGGTCGCGGCAGTGCGAAGCATGGCCCAAGTATCCGTTGCGGGTGGGGTGGGCAGCCAATCGCCATCACGACGCGGACCACGCGTGCCAGAGGTCCGCGTACCGGCCGCCGCTTCCGACCAACTCGGCGTGCGTGCCTTCTTCGACGACCTGCCCGGCTTCCATCACCAGGATCCGGTCGGCATCCGCAGCCTGGTTGAGGCGGTGCGCGACGACCACCGCGGCACGATCGCGGACGACCGCCTCGAACGCGCGATCCAGTTGCCGACTGGTGTCACTGCCGGCCTCGGCATTCGCTTCGTCCAACACCACCAGGGTGGGATCCATCAGGTGCACCCGGGCGAGCGCGAGGTGTTGGGCCTGTACGGCGGTCAGCGGCCGACCGCCGCCACCCACCGTGGTCTGTAGGCCGTCGGGCAGGGTGCGGACCCAACCATCGGCACCGACTTCGGTCATCGCCTGCGCGATCTGCTCGTCTGTGGCATCCGGCCGACCCAGTCGCAGGTTGTCGGTGATCGTGCCCGCGAAGACATGGGTCTCCTGGGCGACGAGGGCCACCGGCCGTTGCTCAATCGACGTACCCCAACGAATGGATCCGCTTCGGGCAGTGCGTAATCCGGCGACAAGCGTGGCCAGTGACGACTTACCCGAGCCAGTGGTTCCGACGATGGCGACCTTCTCACCCGGTCCGACGCGAAGGGTGACGTCGCGCAGGACAGCCGGCCCATCGGCGTACCCGAAGGTCACGTCGGTGGCCTCCACGACCTGGTCGGTGCCGGTCGCGAACGTCGGCTCGTGGCGGGGCACGGTCGTGACGCCGACCAGACGCCCGACGCCGGCCGCTGCCTGTTGGAGGGTGTCGAAGGTGGCCAGCACCCCGTTGATCGGTCCGAACAGGCCGGCGAAGAACAGCGCGGCGGCAGTGGCGGCACCGATCGAGGTGCTTCCGCTGCGGACAAGCAGGAAGCCGGTCAGCAGAATCGCTGCGAGACCGACGAATTCAGCGAGGTTGAGTCGGCCCCAGAACCGTGTCATGGTCCGCATCGCCGCCAGTTCGTAACTCATCGACTCTCGCGAAGCGGTCTCGATCCGGTCGCGCTGCTGCCCGGTCAGGCCCAGCGCTCGCAACGTGGGTAGCGCCGTGAACCCGGTGAGTAGCGCGGCGGCGCGTCGACCGTCGGCGGCCCGGCCACCGGCGTAGATCGGCCGGGACCGGCGTAGATACCAGCGCAACGTGTGCGCCTGGATGGGTACGGCGAGCAGGCCTGCCAGCGCGAAGCGCCAGTCGATCGCGGCGAGGCCGATCAACGCCGCGACGATCGCCAGGGCCGAGGTGACGAAGTAGCCCAGCACCTCCGAGGCGGCGTCGGTCACGCGCTCGGCGTCGCCGGAGACCCGGGAGATCAGGTCTCCGGAGCCGCCGGCCTCGACGACGTCGATGGGCAGGTCCACGGCATGGCTGAGCGCATCCTCGCGAAGAGCGCCGACCGCGGGAAAAACCAGGCGGGACAGCAGGAATCGCGCGAAGTAGGTGCAGATGGCTCCGGCGATCACCGCGACGGTCAGCAGCGCAATGGGGATCGTCAACGCGCTCGCCGGGCGACGGTCCACGACCGCCTGGGTGATCCAGCCGATCGCGACGGGAATCGCCAGGTTGAGCAGGCTGACGCCGAGCATCACCAGGATCGTGCCCATGAGCAGCAGTCGTCGCCCGGGCAGCAGCGTGCGCAGATAGCGGCGGATCTGCCGCCCGTCGGCGACGGGGAGGACGGCGGTGGTCATCGCATCACCGCCAGCGCGTAGTCCTGGGTCTGCAACAGCGACTCGTGGCGGTCGATGCGACAGTCATGTGCGCCCAGGTGCACGACCCGGTCGCAGCGAGCCAACCAGGCCGGGCTGGTGGTGATGACCACGGTGAGCTGGTGCTGCCGAAGCCGAGTGACGCCGTCAGCGATATGGTCCTCCGTCGCGGAATCGACTGCGGTCGTAGGGTCGTGGAGCACCAACACCGGTCGGTCGGCCGCCAGGGCCCGAGCCAGAGAGACGCGTTGCCGCTGGCCGCCGGAGAGGCGCTCGCCCTGCTCACCCACGTAGGTTGCGGCACCGTCGGGTGTGCTGGCGACGACCTCATCGACGTACGCCGCTCGTGCCGCACGATCGATGATCGCTGGGTCCGCGGCGACGGCTTCGAGATTCTCCTGGATGGTGCCAGGTAGCAGCGTGGCATCGTGGAAGTTCACCAACGGCCGACCGTCGAGGCGTCCGCCCGAGGGGAGTTCGTCGCCAGCGAGGATGCGCATCAATCGTGCGCAGACTGCAGGATCGTCGCACACGATGCCCGTGCAACCGCGTTCGAAGCTGGCGGTCAGGAGATAGGTCGCGTTGTCACCGAGCGGCAGGTTCTCGACGGTCAGGTGAGGTGGGGCGGTGAGGCAGCGATCGGCGTACGTCCCGCGGCTTTGGACGCGAGGTGCTGGTTCTGCGCGGCTGAACCCGCCGTCGGTATCCAAAGCCGCGACGCGTTCGGCGGAGGCGACCGCGCGGCCGTACACCGATGCCGCTTCGGACACGGTCTGCATCGGGTCGACGAGGAAACGCGCCAGGCCCAGAGCGGCGATCAGGGCTCCGACGGACAGGTGCCCGGTCAGCGCCAACCAACCGCCGATCGCGGCGATGACCACCAGGTAGAGGCCGGACAGCAGGGCGCCCGCCGCCGCCAGGGTGGCTTCGGCGGACATGGCGTGGATCGAGGCTTGCACCGCCTGGTTGCTCACGCGGCGGTAGTCGGCGGCGGCGGGGGCCGTCGCATTGATGCCTTTGAGCACCCGAAGCCCCTTGAGCAGATCCTGCGCGAGGGTGGCGGCGCGAGCCTGCTGCTCCTGCTCGGCGGCGCTGCGCCGGGTGACTCGGCGGGCGATGACTCGCTCGGCGAGAAGCAGGATGACGGTGCCGATCACGACGACAGCGGCCAGCAACACCGAACTGCGCAACAGCAACACGGTCGCGAAGACGATCACGGCGCCGGCCGCGAGACTGCGGGCGAAATCCCGGGCGAAGACCCCGATCCGCATGGCGTCGCTGGAGGCCCGGGTCAGCAGGTCGCCGGGCAGGTGCTCGGTCGTCGCGCCCGAGGCGACCAGACGGTCGGTCAGCCACATTCGGATGCGGTGCTCGATCACTTGCTGGGTGCGTTTGTTGGTGCGCGCGGCGAGGCGGAACGACACCGACAGGAAGAGGA
This sequence comes from Branchiibius hedensis, assembly GCF_900108585.1. Lineage (NCBI taxonomy): Bacteria > Bacillati > Actinomycetota > Actinomycetes > Micrococcales > Dermacoccaceae > Branchiibius > Branchiibius hedensis. The sequence goes on along the minus strand of NZ_UESZ01000001.1, from coordinate 2,887,137 downwards.
AGTCCGCGCCGAGAACGCCCAACCAGAAGATGATGTCGCGGACGGTCCCGCCGTCGATCGCCTGGCTGATCGTGGCGCCGACGATCACCGGCACCAGCGCTTCACCGAACTGGTGCAGGCTGAAAAGCACCGCAGAGCCGAACAATGGTCGACGTTCGGCGCGAAGGGCCGCTTTGAGGAAGTCCCTGCCCGTCACGGGCGGGGCGGATGAGGTGACGCTCACCCCGGCATCATGTCACCTCAAGTGAGGTAACCCTAAGTCAGCGGGATCGACTCGATCAGACCGGCCTTTGCTGCCAGCGCCTTGTCCGGGTCGTAGTCCGGGGTGGTGCCGATGAACAAGATGTCGTGATCGGGCCCACCCACCACACAGGTCAGCGCCGGCTGGCGGGTCCGGACCCGTTGCAGGATATTGCCGCCCTCGGCGACCCGGGCGCACTCGTTACGCAGTGGATTGGCCACCCAGATCGTCTGCCCGTCGGAGTGCAGCCCGATCCCGTCCGGCGCGATCTGGGTGTTGGAGTACTTCGCCAGTGCCGGTACGTCGACCGCGGCCGAGACGCGTCGGGTCACCCGGCCGAGGGGTCCGGGGTGGTTCAGGGCCGACCACAGCGGCGCCGGGATGAGGCTGGCCCACACTCGCCGGTCGGTGAGCGTGCCGTCGTCGGCGATGGTGAACGCGGTCAGGCGCATGCCCAGGGTTTCGGCGACGACCAGGGTGCGGCCGTCGCCGAGGACGACCATGCCGTTGGGGAACAGCAGTGGGTCGGTCTTACCCAGCAGCTGGCCGTCGGCATCGAAGATCGCCAGCGGCGTGCTCGGCGGGCCGGGCGGGGCGTAGAGCATCGAGTTGGACTGCACTTTGCGCGAGGCGTGCAGGTCGAACCCGAAGTTGCCGACGTAAGCGCGGCCTTCCGGGTCGACGTAGAGGTCGTTACCGTCGCCGCTGGCGATGTCGCTGAAGTCGGCGTGCTGGGCGAGCGAACCGTCGTGCTCAAGGCGGTAGATGATCCGTTCGTCCATGGAGACCGCCAGCAGGCGGCCGTCCGGGAGCCAGCCGATCCCGCTGACCCGGCCGGGCACGCTGGTGACGAATTCCGGGTCACCGTCGAGCGGCTTTCGCCACACGCCGCCGTCGCTGACCATGTCCACGAACCAGAGCGCGTCGTCGTGCCAGCGCAGCGACTCCGGAGCGCCGAGTCCGGACTTCACGATCTGTGTCGTTACTGCCATGGGTTGAGCTTAGGGCTGGGCCGACAGGCCAGGTCGGCAGCGACCCGGCCGTCACAGGGAACCAACAGGATCGCCATGGAGTGCGCTGCTTCTGGATCCCTAATCTCACTGTTCAGCAACGGGATTCGACCCGTCGCGGGAGCCAAGGAGAGTTGTGATGCGCATTAGTCGACGAGCTGCGGTGCAAGGGGTAGTGGCGTCGGCCGCGGCCGGAGTGGCGCTCGCCGCGTGTTCGGATGAGACCGGTACGGCAGCGGCAACGTCGACTGCCACCACGGCGACCGCGGTAGCCGCTGGATCGTTGGCGTTCAACAGCAAAGGCTGGAGTTACGACTCGACCAACGACGTCTACTACCAACTGGGTATCAGTTATGCGGCGAAACCGGCCGCCAAGGACTACGAGACGCTCGGTGTCTACGTGCCGGGCAAGTACCTCACCGCCACCAAGAACAGTGATGGCAGCTACACGGCAACGGTGAACGAGTCCGGGTCGGTCTCCGGTTTCACCGCGAGGACGGCACCGATCGTGCTACCCGTGAACACACCGGGCTACGCCGCCCAGAAACCGCCGACCAAATACAGCTACAACGACGTGTCGAGCTACCTCAAGGCCGGATTCGTTTATGTCGCACCGGGATTGCGTGGCCGCGACTCGCAGAGCAACAGTTACCACGGCAATGCACCGTGGGGCGTGACGGACCTCAAGGCCACGATCCGGTACGTGCGACTCAATCTGGCCGACCTGCCCGGGCGCAAGGACGCGGTCTACGTCTTCGGGATGAGTGGTGGCGGGGCGGAGAGCGTCATTGCCGGTGCCGCCGGCGATTCCGACCTCTACACAGCCCACCTGAATTCGATCGGGGCGGCGATGGCCGACAGCTCCGGCGCAGCGATCAGTGATGCGGTGAACGGTGTGATGGCGTGGTGTCCGATCACCAACCTCGACTACGGCAACGCGGCCTACGAATGGAACATGGGCCAGTTCGCGACAACCGGGACCAGAGCGAGCGGAACCTGGACCGCGGCCTACTCGGGCGACCTCGCGGACTCGTTCGCGGCGTACGTGAACAAGCTTGCCCTGAAAGACAGTTCGGGTACGAACCTCTCGCTCGCCACGTCCTCCAGCGGGCACTACCTGTCGGGCAGCTACTACGACCATCTGATCGAGGTGCTCACGCAGTCACTGAACAACTTCCTGTCGGACACGACCTTCCCCTACACGCCCAACAACCAGACCATGGCCGGTATGGGCGGGGCAGGAGCCCCCGGCGGGTCGGGCGGCCCGCCGTCGGGCGGTGCCCCCAGCGGTGCGCCAACCGGGTCAGCGCCTTCGGGTGGGACAGCGCCCTCCGGTGGCTCCGCGGCGTCCGGCGGGACGAGCGGGAGTTCGTCCACGACGTACAAGACGGTCGCGGACTACATCGACTACCTCAACAGCGACTCGACCTGGGTGAAGTACGACACGACCACCAAGAAGGCGACGGTGCTGAACCTCAGCGGCTTCGTCACGAGTCAGAAGACGCCGAGTAAGGAGGTCGGCGCCTTCGACGGTCCCGACCGATCACGGACTGAGAATGTCGTCCTCGGTTCTGGCACAACGGGATTGCACTTCGCCCAGAACAGCAAGGACGTCATCGCCGCCCACCAGAGCAGCTACGCGAAGCTGACCAACTGGAAGTCGGCGTACGCCGCGTCCGAGTACGCGACCGACTTCGCCAAGACCGACAGTGTGGGCACCACGACACTGGTCCGGCAGGACATGTACAACCCGATGTACTACCTGTCGGACTTCTACAAGGGCTACAAGACCTCGACGGTCGCCCCGCACTGGCGGATCCGCACCGGAGTGATGCAGGGTGATACCGCCAACACCACCGAGATCAATCTCGCCCTGGCGCTGGCCGACCTCGGCATCGATTCGCTCGACTTCGCAACGGTCTGGGGGTTGGGTCACACGATGGCCGAACGTACCGGCGATGCGACGACCAACTTCATCGCCTGGGTGAAGAAGACCGCGGCGGCCTGATCGGGTGCTAGCCTTTGCCACTGCGAAGGGGAGTAGCCCGGTCACCTCCTGGTGACAGAGCTGGTCGACATACTGGCGCCATGCGCCCGGCCAGTTCGCCGTATCTGCGGTGGGCGAGACCTTCGGCCAGAACCAGCTGGCCGAGGTCTGTCCCGTGGCCCTCGGCCCTGACCGAGGAAGCCCCATGACAGCTACGTCACCTCCCGGACCACGTGTCCTGATTCGCTCCCTGCTGATCGCCGGCGTCATCGCCATTCCCGCGATCGTGCTGCGGCTGAGCTCCGCGCACCCGTTGCCGCTGATCCAGTTGCTCGTCTTCGGTGCCGCGGTCGTGGCGGCATCCTTCGTGTTGGCCTGGGCCGCCGAGGCGGCCCAGGTGGACGTGTCCGGTGGCCTGGCGATCGCCGTACTCGCCCTGATCGCCGTGCTGCCCGAGTACGCCGTTGACCTCTACTACGCCTACACGGCCGGCTCGAACCCCGACTATGTGCAGTACGCCGCGGCGAACATGACCGGGTCCAACCGCCTCCTGCTCGGGTTGGGTTGGCCGCTGGTGGTCCTGGTCTCGCTCTACGTGGCCAATCGGGTGTCCGACCGCCCGGTGACCGCGTTGGCGTTGGAGGCCGGGAACCGGATGGAGCTGGGCTTTCTGCTCATCGCCGGCATCGTGGCCTTCATCATCCCGATCACCGGACAGATCCACCTCGTGCTCGGTGTCGCGCTGATCGCCTGGTTCGGCTTCTACATGTTCAAGCTGACCCGCGGCGAGGCCGAGGAGCCGGACCTGATCGGCACCGCCGCCGCGATCGGTGGTCTGGCGCAGCGGCCGCGACGCATCACCGTCGTCGCACTGTTCGTGTTCGCCGCCGTCGTGATCCTGGCCAGCGCCGAACCGTTCGCCGAATCTCTTGTCGCCTCCGGCAAGGAGTTCGGCATCGACGAATTCCTCTTGGTGCAGTGGCTGGCCCCGCTGGCCTCCGAGGCGCCGGAGTTCATCATCGCGGTGCTGTTCGCGTGGCGGGGCAAGGGCACGGCGGCCATCGCCACCCTGGTCTCCTCCAAGATCAACCAGTGGACCTTGCTGATCGGGTCGCTGCCCATCGCCTATATGGCGGGCGGCGGTCAGGCCGCATTGGTGCTGGACGACCGGCAGGTCGAGGAGGTCTTCCTCACGGCCGCGCAAACCTTGATGGGCATCTCGATCTTGCTGGGGCTGCGGTTCCACCGTTGGGCGGCGTGGACGTTGCTGGGGCTCTTCGTGGTGCAGTTCGCGGTGACCGGCACCCAGGGCCGGCTGATCCTGTCGGTGATCTATCTGGTGATTGCGGTCGGGGTGGCCGTCGTGCAGCGCAAGCATCTGCTGCCGACGCTACTGGCGCCGTTCCGTAAAACGCCCGCCTGATGCCGTGATGGCGACCGCCGTCAGGGTCAGCACGGCGGTTGCCACCAACCAGCCGCCGATGACGTCGCTGGTCCAGTGGAAACCCAAGTAGACCCGGGACCAGCCGACGCCGAGCGCCAGCACGACAGCGCCGGCCACGATCGCCGCCCGGGCCAGCCGATGGCGGATCGTGCGCAGGAGCAGCAGTGTCAGCACACCGAGGAAGACCGCTGACCCGGCGGAGTGTCCGGAGGGGAAGGAGAACGAGTTCGGCGGCGCACCCAGCATCTCGGCCACGGGCGGCCGCGATCGGCGTACCAGATGCTTCACCACCGTCACGGTCAGGCCGGTGACCCCAAGACTCAGCCCCAGCGCGAGTGGCCCGAGGTAGTCGCGACGGATCGCCATCAGCAGCGCGGCGGCGGCGGCGGCGAGTACGGCGACGACGCTCACCCGGCCGAGGTTGGTCACGGCGTGCGCGATGGTGGTGAGGCTCGGCGTACGGGCGGCATCGACGGCGTCCTCGATGCGTCGGTCCAGGTGCACCAGGCCGGTGTTGGTCCGCACCTGGATCGCCAGGAGGACGAAAAGAACGACCGCCCCGATGATGATCCCGAGGGCGGTGGTGTGGTGCCGCACATCGCGGCGACGTGAAGGCATCTGTGGCCAGAGACGGGGTCGAACCGCCGACCTAGCGATTTTCAGTCGCTCGCTCTACCAACTGAGCTATCTGGCCGAACTTCACACCCACGAGTGGGTATGAAAAGCGACCCCGACGGGACTCGAACCCGCGACCTCCGCCGTGACAGGGCGGCGCGCTAACCAACTGCGCTACGGGGCCTTGGTGACAAGACCTGCATGTTGCCATGCGTATCCCCAACGGGATTCGAACCCGTGCTGCCGCCGTGAAAGGGCGGTGTCCTAGGCCTCTAGACGATGGGGACCTACTCGAGGTCCCGCACCGTGTCTTTAGCCAGGCAGCCCGGTTCCGTCGAGGACTCCGCAACTATAGGCGAGGCGCGCCCTAACCACCAAAACGGTTAGCCCAGGCCAGTAACTCTTCGACCGGCCAGGTGTCGATGATCCGCTCCGCCGGCACCCCGAGGGCCTCCGCGCGAGCGCACCCGTACTGCTGGAAGTCCAGTTGTCCCGGGGCGTGCGCGTCGCTGTCGATGGAGAACAAGCAGCCCATCTCCAGCGCCATCGTCAGGAGCTCATCGGGGGGATCCTGGCGCTCGGGGCGGGAGTTGATCTCGACTGCGGTGTCGTGCTCGAGACACGCCTGGAACACGGCCTGAGCATCGAACGTCGACTGTTTACGTTTGCCCCGGTCGCCTTCGACGAGGCGGCCGGTGCAATGCCCCAGGATGTTCACCCGCGGGTTGCTGACGGCGGCCACCATGCGTCGGGTCATCGGGGCCCTGTCCATCGCCAGCTTCGAATGCACTGAGGCGACTCGGACAGCCAGCCGGTCCAGCATCGCGTCGGTCTGGTCGAGCGAACCGTCGTCGAGGATGTCGACCTCGATCCCGGGCAGCAACCGGAAGTCGGAGACGTGCGCGTTGATGGTCTCGATGACGCCGAGTTGCTGGGTCAGCCGCTCCACCGACAACCCGTTGGCCACCCGCAGCCGCGGCGAGTGATCGGTCAGCACCAGGTACTCGTGCCCCAGTTCGATGGCCGTGGCGACCATCTCCTGGATCGGGGACCCGCCGTCGCTCCAGTCCGAGTGGCAGTGGCAGTCCCCGCGCAGGGCCCCGCGCAATTCCTCGCCGCCGTCGACGAGGTGTTCAGGCGACTCCTGCTCCAGCTTGGCCAGATAGTCCGGCGTCTGCCCGTCCAGCGTCTGCTGGATCACCAGTGCCGTCGCCGACCCGATGCCGGGTAGGTCCTCCAACCGCCCCTGTTCGTACGCCGCGGCGAGCTCCTGCGGCGACAGCCCGGCAACCGTGTCGGCAGCGTTGCGGAACGCCTTGATCCGGTAGGTCCCTTTGCGGCCGCGCTCCATCAGGAAGGCAATGCGGCGCAGCGCGTCAAGAGGTTCAAGGCCGTCGGGCGTGGTCACCCCTCAACCCTGCCACCGCGGCGTACGCCGATGGGTAGGGTGCACGCGATGAGGTTCTGGTTGGTGCCCCTTGCGTTGGCGCTGGGTGCTGCCGTGGTCTGGTGGGTCCGGCGCCGGATCGCCGCAACGTACGTCGAGTGGCTGCTCCGGCGCGCGAACGGTGACCCCCAGCGGGCCCGGCGAGCCGTCGTTGTCAGCCAGGTTGCCGCACTGGTGGCAGCGCTCGTCGTACTCGCACTCGCGGTTTATGCCGAGCAGTGGAATCGCTGGTTCTGGCTGCGAATCCCGTTGTGTGCGTTGGTGATTGCAACCTATGTGCCGCTAGCTGTATCGCTCGCTCCGGCGAGGTTTCGCTGGCAGCGGTCAGCGGCGATGAAAGTCCTCGAACGCGGCGCAAGCGTGCCCGTTGCGGATGCGGTCGCCCGAGCCGGACGGGCCTTCGCGCCGATCGGTTCGGTGGTCTTCTTGGTCTCGGCGCTATTGCTCAGCTGGCACCATCTGCAGTCGTAGCGGCCACGTTCGTGCCGGCGGGCGGGTTCGGCCGGGGCACGACGCCACGGGCCCGCTCGGCAATGGCGGCCTGGATCTTGGGCCGTAGCGTGTTGACGGCAAAGACCACCGCGACCACTCCGAGCGACATGACCAGGCGCGGCTGACGGACGCCTCGCTTGGTCAGCAGGGCCTCGACCTTCTGGTCGGCCTTGAGGGCCAATCCCGAGGTGACCAGGGCGAACCCAGCAGCGGTCGCTCCTGCGAACGGTGCTGCGGTCTGGGCCTGGCCAACGACCGCGGAGGCGCGGGCCGGCAGTTTGTTGTCGACGACGCCGGGCATCCGATCGCCGACCAGCGCGGCCAGCGAGGTCGCGGTCCGGGCAAGTGAAACCCCGCGGCGCGCTGAACGGGGGATACGGGCCGGAGACACCAGGGTGATCGCGCCGGCGGTCAGGGCGCTGATCGCGTTGCGGACCAGCGGGCTGGAAGCGCTCAAATCTGCCATGACGCCCACTCTAGGCGGGCCCCGGACGGGCCCGCCCAACCCGGCAACACGCAAGGCAGCTTGCAGAGGGCTTTCAGCACGCCGACCTACCGTTGCTGTGCAGCAGTTGTGAAAGGCGGGCCTCGGGGGCCAGTCGACGAAGCACGACGGGAAGACGGCATGGCCGACATCGGACGACGCGCAGTACTTGGTGGCGGGTTGGCAGCAGGAGCGGCGTCAGCCCTTGCTGCCTGTAGCAACCCCGACGGCGCACCGCCCGCGGCGGCTCGTCGAACCCGTCCCCCGGGACCGGGTCCGTCCACCGTCACCCCGAGCGGCATCCGACTGATCGGGGACGGATCCACCTCGGACACCGGGCCACAACCGCACCAGCCGACCTGGCAGAAACTCGGGCCCGGGGACACGCCACCACAACTGGTCGTCATCTCCTGGGATGGCGCCGGCAACCTCAAGGGCAAGATGCTGCTCGACCGGTTCCGCGGGATCGCCAAGGAGACCGGTGCGTCCATGACGCTCTTCCTGTCCGGGCTGTGGTTCCTGCCGTCGGCCAAGAAGTCGCTCTATCACCCGCCGAACAAGCCCGTCGGAGCCTCCGCGATCGGCTACTTCGACGATCACTCGGTCCACGAGACGATCCGCGGGATCGGTGAGGCCTGGCACGAGGGACATGAGGTGGGCACGCATTTCAACGGTCACTTTTGCGACCCCAAAGGGGTCGGGTCCTGGACGCCAGAGCAATGGAAGGACGAGATCGCGCAGGCGAAGTCGTTCGTGCAGAACTGGAAAACCAACACCGGCTTCACCGATCTGCCTGCGCTGCCGTTCGATTACGAGAGAGAACTGATCGGTAGCCGGGCTCCGTGTCTGCAAGGCAGTGAGAACCTACGCATTGCGGCGTCCCAGTTGGGCTGGCGCTACGACTCCAGTGCCAACGGCATTCAGATGTGGCCGAAGAAGGTTCGTAACCTGTGGGCCGTTGATCTGCAGTCGATTCCGTTCGCTGGCCACCCGAATCGACAGGTGTTGTCGATGGACTACAACATGATGTTCAACCAGTCCAAGGTGACGCAGGGTCCGGTAAGCATGCACGCCACCTGGAAGCAGCAGACCATCGACTCCTACATGGCCGGCTTCAACCGCGTCTACAACTCCAACCGGGCACCGCTGATCATCGGCAACCACTTCGAGACTTGGAACGCTGGCATCTATATGGATGCGGTCGAAGAGGTCATGCACGAGGTGTCGAAGAAGCCCAACACGCACATCGTGTCGTTCCGCCAGTTGGCCGACTATCTCGATCTGCAGGATCCGGCGATCCTGGCGCGGCTACGGACGCTGCCTTTCGGAACCAAGCCACCGGGTGGGTGGGCAGAGTTCCTGCAACCGCTGAGAGGTGCTGAGCCAGCTAGTAGTTGGATGAGTTGACCTCGGTCAGTCACACTGGTCGATCGTAGTGGTGACGTCCGTAACCGACGGGCGGCGCGGCGTACTGGAGAAGCCGAAGTCGGGCGTGGGGTCGACCGGCGCGAGGGCGCCCAAGTCCTGGCCCTGCCAGGTCCCCGACAGGCTCTCGATCGCCCGTACGTCGTGTGCCCCGTAATACTCGCGACGTCCGCCCCCAGCCGTTCCCCGGGTCCGTACGCCGCGCAACAGGATTCGCGCGATCGGATCGGTGACGGCGGTGAGTGCCGGGGCGGCGGAGACGCTGCGCGGAATCGGCCGCAGCAGGGCGCCCAACACGGTCCGTCGGCCGATGCCCAGGCGGACCGATAAGCCGCCACCGTCGAAGTCCCACTGTTTGTCGCGGGGCGTGAAGCGGATGTCGGCGACCGTCACCGAGTCGAATTGGTAAGTCTGCGAGACGTACTCAGCGATCTCGTGGGTGGGCGCAATCAGGACCCGGTGGCCGGCGGCGTTCGCGACCATCGCATCGGTGAAGCTACCGAAAGGTGACTGCGGCCAGTGCCCGATGACGACCCGCACGCCGCTGGTGCTTCCTACCCCGGCGATCTGGCCGCGGAAGCGGTCCAGGGTCACGCGGGCTGCCTCATGGTTCTAACGTAACCGTGTGCCGGCGGGGGCTCTTCGGCACACACACCCGAAGCGGCGGGGTTGTCCTTCCTTGGTCGCCCGCCAATACTTGGGGAATCCTGAAAACAAGCCACCAATGTTCTGGGAAGAGTATCGCAACGGTCGTGGTTACGCCTTGTGCTCGTTGAGCCCAGCGGTGATCACATGTCCTCGAAAGTCATTGAGCAGCATACTCTTTCGCGCGTTGGCGCAATTCTCACTCTTGAGGTTGCGTGATGGGTTCCCTGCTTGGCGGACAGCAACGCGCCGAGGCGAGAAATTGCGGCGTATCGACAGGTTGCGCTCAATTGTCTGCCAGGTTGTGTGCTGCCTGAGTTGCTGCCGTGTGGTGGCCGGGTGTGGCTGAAGGGTCGTTCGGGGCATGCGCGTGTGGTTGGGGTCGTTGCGGTGGTTGTCGTTCGCGGTGCTCGCGGTTCTGGTGGGGTTTGTCGGGCTGGATTGTGTTGCGCCGCCGCGCGCGGATGCTGACACGCCGGTCGCGGCGGGTGAGTACGTGCCGGTGGCCTCGACTCGGTTGATGGATACCCGGTCTTCGGGTGGCGCGTTGGTGGCGGGTGAGACGCGGAATGTGACGGTGACCGGGGTTGCTGGGGTTCCTGCGTCGGGGGTGTCGGCGGTGTCGGTGACGATCGCGGGGTCGGGTGCTACGGCGGATACGTGGTTCACGGCGTTCGCTGCTGGCGCGACGAGGCCGGGGATCTCGCAGCTGACCGTGCCGCAGGGTACCTATAGCGTCGCGAACACGGCGATTGTGCCGGTGGGTGCGAACGGGCAGATTTCGATTTATAACTACGCCGGGTCGGCGAATTTGATTGTTGATATCGGCGGCTATTACGACAACAACCAGGCCACGAGTGCCGGTGGGACGTTTGTTCCGTTGAACCCGGCACGGATCGTGGATTCGCGATCTGGGCTGGGCACGACGAAGGCGAAGTGGGGTGCTGGGGAGACCCGTGCGGTGCAGGTCACGGGGCAGGGTGGCGTGCCCTCTTCGGGGGTGTCGGCGGTCGTGGTGAATGTCACTGGTTCGGGGCCGTCGGCGAATTCGTGGATGCGGGCGTGGGGTGCTGGGTCCGCGCCGTCGACGTCGATGCTGAATTTGACCGCGGGGCAGGATGCCGGGGCGATGGTGCAGTCTGGCCTGACTTCGGATGGGAAGTTGAACCTGTATTTGTCGGCGGGGTCGGTTGATGTGCTGGTCGATGTGGAGGGGTACTACCTGACGCCGGATCACGACGCGCAGAACTATTTTGTCCCGATTGCCCCGACTCGGATCTTGGCGACCAGCAGTGGTCTGAATGTGAAGGCGGGCAAGGTGACGCCGGGGTCGAGTGTCACGGTCCCGGTGCGTGGTGTGGCGGTGAACTCCTCGACGGTGGTGCCGAACAGTAAGAGCGTTTCAGCGGTCGTCGTGTCCCTGACGGAGGCGCATAACAACGCGGGTGGGTTCCTGACCGCCTACCCGACGGATCAGGCGCGCCCGAACGCGTCGGTGATGAACTACCAGTCTGGGGTCTGTCCGAAACTTTGTGTAAGTGGCTTGGCGTGACGTCCCTGGCTTTGGCTGGGGCGGAAGGAAGATCGCGTCATGTCTGATGAGCAAGCGCATGGTGAGTTGGTGGCGAGGTCGTCGGCCGAGTCGGTTGACGTTGATGATCTGGCGCAGCAGCTGGTCGCTTCGGCGGTCGAGCGGCAGGTCGCTTTGACCGGTGAGGGTGGGTTGTTGACGACGCTGACGCGGCGGGTCCTGCAGGCAGCCCTGGAGGCCGAGATGAGCGCCCACCTGGGGTATGACAAGCACGCGGTCAACGGCCGCGATGGCGGCAACTCCCGCAATGGCTCCAGCCCCAAGACGGTGCGCACCGAGATCGGGGACGTGCAGATCCAGGTTCCGCGGGATCGGGCCGGCACGTTCGAACCGCAGATCGTGCCCAAGCACCAGCGCCGCCTGGCCGGGTTCGATGAGGCCGTGATTTCGCTGTACGCGAAGGGCATGACCACCGGGGACATCGCCGCTCACCTGTCCCAGGTGTACGACACCGATGTTTCCCGGGACCTGGTCTCGCGGGTCACCGACCAGGTCCTGGGTGACATGAAGGCGTGGTCGGCGCGTCCGTTGGACGCGATCTACCCGGTGATCCTGATCGACGCGATCGTGCTGAAGGTCCGCGAAGGGACGGTCGCGAACCGTCCGGTGTATGTGGCAATCGGTATAGACCTCAACGGTTTCCGCGATGTCCTGGGGTTGTGGGTCGGCCCATCGGGTGGGGAAGGAGCCAAGCAGTGGATGAACATGCTGTCGGACTTGAAGAATCGTGGCATCCTCGATGCGTGCATCGTGTGCTGCGACGGCCTCAAAGGCTTGCCCGAGGCGATCACGGCGACCTGGCCGGCCGCCACGGTGCAAACGTGTGTGGTGCATTTGGTCCGCAACAGTCTGCGGTACGCCTCCAAGAAGTACTGGCAGGCCATCACCCGCGACCTCAAGCGGATCTACACCGCCCCGTCGCTGGCGGCGGCCGAAACCGAGTTCGAGACCTTCGCGCAGCAGTGGGAACCGCTGTATCCGGCGATGGTGCGGATGTGGCGCAACTCCTGGACCGAGTTCATCCCGTTCCTGGACTTCCCTGTCGAGGTCCGCAAACTGATCTATACGACCAACGGGATCGAGTCGTTGAACGCCCGGTTCCGGGCAGCGACACGTCGACGGGGCCATTTCCCGGACGAGCAATCCGCGTTGAAGGTGCTCTACCTCGCGGTGTTGGAGCGGCAGAAGAACCGACCCAACCCCACCGGGCAGATCGCCGGCTGGAAGAACATCCTGAACGTACTATCCATGACCTACGGCGACCGCCTAGGTCTGAACTAGCCGATGCCACTTACACAAAGAATCAGACGGACCCCGTAGATCCAATCGACAATTTCGATCTCACTGGAAAATTTGGCTTTGGATGGTTGAAGTCAATTGTACATGCCGTAAAGAAGCACTGGCGAGGAATTGCCGAGGGTGCAGCTTTCGGCACCTGTGTATTTTTTAGCGCCGGAGCGTGTCTTGCCGCTGGAGCCCTAGTCACTGGGGCGGAGTACTGGTCTGATGCACGGCGATATGGCTGGAGGGACCACCGCGCCGTTGTGCCAGCCCTTTTGAACGGGGGATTTGCTGTACTAGGTGGCGCGGCGGGCCGACTGCTAGATCGCGGATTTGGTTCGGCAGAACGAAACGGCCTCGGTGAGTGGAGTCGGCCGGGTCGTACTATTTTCCGGAGGCGGCCAACGGTTCGGCCTAATTTCTACAGAACGAAATTCAACGCCGGGGTAGGGGTGTCACAGCTAGGATTTCAATCCTATTTTAACCATCGCTGGGACTACACGTGAACGGCACGAGTAGAGGAAGATAATTTTGGGCGGGAATTATCGACGATGAGTAAAAGTGTGAAGAGATACAGAAACATCAGCAATGCGGTGGCCGGAAACATCGCTCCAGTTGGGTTGTTTCTACTGGTCATTTCTAATGACCCTATGGCACTCTTTCATCCACCGGAAAAATACTTCTATGCAGGTCTTGCTTCCTTGGTGGCGGTCTTTACCTCAGCATTGATGGGGGTTCTCATTTATGTCTGGTTCGGCAGGCCATACATAGATCTATTGGCTACAAGTGTGGTGGTTCGAAATCCGATCAGGGTCTGGTGCATCGATCGGCGAGACATTGAAGAGGTTGTTCGTGGATTCCGCTGCTGGAAGCTCCGTCTAAGGAGCGGAGGGCTCGTGACCGTCGCCGGCTGGGAGCAGAGTGTGGCGATGTCGATGCGGGGTGCGGTACCTCCCGGCCTCCAGGCCATAATTGTTGACCAATGGCAAGAGGACGAGGGATGCACACCCATAATCGAAAAAGTGGTGATGCAATGGAAGTTTATCGACTGTCGATCGATTATCTATTTGCTGCCGACCGTGGTCTATGCGGGTTTCGCACTGTATCACGCTAAAGTTTTGTAGGTGGTGGGGTGTGAAGAGCCATCAAGACCCGCCTGCCTTCGGCCAGGACAGCGTCGTTAGCGGTGTTCCACGCGACCCCGAGACCTTCGGCGACCCGGGCCACGGTCAGGTGCGCCACCACGATCCCTTCCAACGCCCACCGCAGCCCACCGCGGGACAGCTTCGCCTTGGGATCTGCCGCCGCGGTGGTGTCTTGGCGCCACACGTGCCCGCACCCGGTGCACCGGTACCGGCGCACCGTGACCAGCAACGTGGTGGGTCGCCAGCCCAGCGGTTCGTGGGCCAGGCGCCGGGTCACCGTGTCCCGGGGTGTCCCTTCGCAGCCACAGCGGCGGCACCACTGATCCGGTTCCACGACCCGGCACGCCAACACCGCACGATCCGGCTCCAGCCGTTGGCCGGTCACCACCAAGCCGAGCCCCTCGAATCGGGCGAACGTAGTCAGATCAGGGCAAGCGAAGGTAGTTTCAGGCACGTCGAGGTCTTCCAGATGGTCAGTGTGAGAACTTCCATCTTCGGGGGACCTCGACGTCTACCCCGCGCCGGCCCTGGTTACACCGTCAACTGTGAAGAGCCGGTTAAGCGGCCGAGCGCATCCCGTTCCTGGACTTCCCTGTCGAGGCCCGCAAGCTGATCTATACGACGGATGAAATCGTCAAGGGTTCGGCGAAGGTCGATGTGGTTGCCATGCCGCGACACTCACTGCATAGGCGCGCTCGGCTTGCTCGACGATCGCCCGTTCGGCATGACGGCGCGTCTTGTCGTTGTAGGCCGCTGCGGGGGTGCGATCGTTGCCGCGCTTGGACCGCGCGCCGGCGGCGAGTTCGAGTTTGCGGTGCTTATGGGCGGTGAGGCTGGGCCGGGCGAACGCGTAGTCCTCACCTTTAGTCACCAGGTGCCATGCGAGCACGGTCATCTTCCGGGCGGTCGCGACTACCGCGATTTGGAACCCTCGCTTTTCGCGGATCCGTTGATAGAACCCGACTCGTGCCACCTGAGCGGGATTTCGCGGTCGGCGAGTCATCGGTGCTGGTCAGGGCGTTGCGGTTCCCGCTTTTGACACACTAATCGGGCCGATAATCTGGGGTCGTGGTGTTCGTGCGGAAGGTCAAGACCGCCTCGGGCGCGACCGCCGTGCAGATCGCGCAGCGCGTCGATGGACGCGACAAGGTGCTGGAACACCTCGGCTCTGCGCACACCGCCCAAGAGCTAGCGGTGCTGGTGCAGGTTGCTCGGCAGCGTCTTCACCCCGGGCAGGGCGAACTGGACCTGAGCGCTGGAGCTGTCCCGGCTGGTCAGGGCGTGATTACCGGCAAGACCAGCGCCGTCCTGTGGGAGGTCCTGTCGCAGGCCTACACCGCCCTGGGGTTCGACGCGCTCGGCGACCCGGCGTTCCGGGAGTTGGTGCTAGCCCGGATCATCGAGCCGACCTCCAAGGCGGACACGGTGCGTGTCCTGGACGAGATCGGCGTCGAACACGCGGCGTTACGCACGATGTTCCGCTCCCTGAAACGCTGCGCCAGCGCCGAGTATCGGGACGTGTTGGCGGCGGCGTGTTTCGAACACGCCGCTGCTGCAGGGGATCTCAGCTTGTGCCTGTACGACGTGACCACGTTGTATTTCGAAGCGGAGAAGGAAGACGACCTGCGCAAGGTCGGCTACTCCAAAGAGCGCCGGGTCGATCCACAAATCGTGGTCGGGCTGCTGGTGGACCGGCAAGGGTTCCCGTTGGAGATCGGCTGCTATGAGGGCAACCAGGCCGAGACCGCCACCATCGTGCCGATCGTGACCCAGTTCCAAGAGCGGCACGGCCTGGCCGATATGGTGGTGGTCGCCGACGCCGGCATGTTATCGGCGGACAACCTCACCGCGCTGGATGAGGCGAACCTGCGGTTCATCGTCGGCTCCCGGGTCGTCAAAGCCCCCGGTGACCTGGCCAACCACTTCCACTGGCGCGGGGATGCGTTCACCGATGGGCAGGTCATCGACACCATCACCCCCAAGAGAACCTCCGTCGCGGCGAAAGCCGAGAACGACCCCAACAAAGCCGCCGAACCGGTGTGGGACCGGCAGGACAATCCGTTGTCGTGGCGGGCGGTGTGGGCGTACTCCCGGAAACGCGCCGTCCGGGACGCCAAGACGTTGACGATCCAGCAGCAACGCGCGCAGGCCGTGGTCGATGGGGAACGGGCACCCAAAAAGCCCCGGTTCGTCAAAACCGTTGACGGCACAACGGAATTGGACCAGTCATCGTTGGACCGTGCGCAGCGGCTGGTCGGGTTGAAAGGCTATGTCACCAACATCCCCAAGGCCACGATGCCCGCGGCCGAGGTCATCTCGAAATACCACGACCTGTGGCAGGTCGAAGCCTCATTCCGGATGTCCAAAACCGACCTGCGAGCCCGGCCGATCTTCCACCACGACCGCGACGCGATCGAAGCCCACCTGTCCATCGTGTTCGCGGCCCTGGCGATCAGCCGGCACTTACAAAACGCCACCGGCCTCAGCATCCGCAAGATCGTGCGAACCCTACGCCCGCTGCAGCAGATCACCGTGCAGATCGCCGGTCACCAGCACGTCGCCGCCGACCCACTCAACCCACTCGCGGCCGAGATAATCGCCGCGACCGGCACAACTTGGCCGACACACTAAATTGGCACGAGTCGGGCGGATCCGTTGATAGAAGGCCCGCAAGGGCCCTGGTGCCCTCGAGGCCGACCATGCTGCTTCGACCATCGCACCGCGCACCTGGGCGCGGCCAGCCTTACTGATGCGCCCGTGGACCGGGGCCGAGTTACCCGACTGGCGCACCTTGGGGTTGAGCCCGAGGTAGGAGACCAGCTTGTCCGGCGAGGCGAACCTCGTGAAGTCACCGACCGCGGCGATGATCGCGATCGCCGTGATCGCGTCGACGCCAGGGATGGTCATCAGGCGCAACGCTGTGGGGTCAGCCAACGCCGCCGTGGCCAGGTCCTTATCGACTGCGGCGAGTTCGCTGGCATGGAAGTCGATCTGTCGCAGCAACGCTTGCACACTGTCCCGTTCGTCGATCGGGAGTTGCTGCGCAGCAAGCCAATGCCGCCCGGATTTGCCGAACAAGTCGCTGACCGGGGGTGTTGGAACCAGATTGCGGTTCAAGATCGCATGGATCTGGTTCTTGCATCGGGTGCGTTGCCGCACCAGATGGGTCCGCCGCGAAACCTGCCGGCGCAGCGACCGTGTTCGCTCATCGGGAAGCCACACTGGCGGCAGGAAGTCCGCGGCGAGCAGTTGCGCGAGGATACGCGCGTCGACTTTGTCGGTCTTGACCTTTGCCTCGGCGATCGCGCGCACCTTGGTGGGGTTAGCCACTACGACTCGAGTCACCAGTGGCGTCAACAACGTGGCGATAGCGTCGCTGTTACCGGTGGCCTCGAGCACCACTTCGTCGTCCGTGCGCAGTCCTGCAGCCCATTCCCGCAACGCCTCAGGAGTCACGCCGATGCGACCGTCGTCGCGGGTGAGACCGCCTTCGACAACCGCGAGCTGAGCGAATTCACGGTGTACGTCCATGCCGATGTATCTGACCATCACCTATCCCTTTCGTCAGTAGTGATCGGGGAACCGGTGGGCGGAACGACACCTACGGATACGCGCTCTCAGCGCAGCCGGACCAGTCGCAGGGGCGGCCAACTACTAACGCGAGTTCACAACTCATTGTGTAAGAACGGCCTGCCCGTGCTGGTTCCCCAGACGCCCCTGTCCCGGACGGTCGCACCGTACGCCCAACCAGTACGGTCGGGCCAGCAGAACAACACGCGGACGCCTGAGGTCTTTCATACCCGGTACCAACGGGATCGAGTCGTTAAACGCCGGTTCCGGGCCGCGACCAGTCGACGGGGCCATTTCCCCGACGAGCAGCGGTCGTGCAAATGAATCAGGCTCACGGGGATTATCAACCCGCCAAGGGAGATTTGAGACGCTCCGATCCGGGGTTGGTCTTCGCCCTTCCTGTCGGAGGTCGGTTCGTTGTGGGTGTGGTGACTCACACTATCCTGCCGCTTGGTGAACTCTGCTGGATATCAATCGTTTCATATCCGGAGGCTCCAGGTTTGTCTGATGCAATGGACGTAAGTGAGTGGGGAGGACCGATATTCATCGTTTCAGTAAATTCAGATGCTCGCAAGAAGGACCTTATCAAAATTGGGTATATGGAGATTCCACTGGCCTTACAGAAGATCCCACTTTCCGGCTAGTTGGATCGCCGGACGGCGACAAATAGTACCCCTTGTTCCCGCTAGGCAAGTGGGTGGAAAAGTCGCTGCCGATTCCAACTTTCGTAGGGGCCCGTGGATTGAGTGAGGCGTTGAAGAGAGGGCGTCCGCCGTGGGATTGGGAACGCCAGTGATGGCGATGAGGCCAGTTGCGGTCCCTTTGAGTTCGTGCACGGAAGGGTGCAGGTAAGTGGCTCTGCACGAGCTTCTACACCGTGGATTGTGTAGACCCTCTTTCGCCCCGCCTCGGTGTGAGGCGTCGCCTTGCTTATCAGTGTCAACTTTGACCTGTCCAGCGTGGCGTCTGCAGGGTGGGGAGGCTAGCCGATCAGCACAGTCCCGTCCGGTTCGATGTTGACCACCGGCTTGTCGGATCCGGCTGTGCTCTGGTCGAGTTCGGCGTCGAATGCGGCCACGACGACCTCGTCGGGACTGAGGCCGATCGGGACGCTCTCGTTGCGCAGGTTGATCACCAACCGGTAGGCCCCACGCTGGATCCGGATGAGGTCGTCGTCGATGGTCGTGGCGATGGTGCCGAGAGCGGGATCGCTCAGGTCCGCGACCTGATGCCGCAACGCGATCAAGGTTCGGTACCACTGCAGCACCCGTGCGTGATCGCCTGTCTGCCCCGACTCGTGCCACTTGAGCGGGATTTCGCGGTCGGCGAGTCATCGGTGCTGGTCAGGGCGTTGCGGTTGCAGGTTTTGACACACTAATCGGGCCGATATTCTGGGGTCGTGGTGTTCGTGCGGAAGGTCAAGACCGCCTCGGGCGCGACCGCCGTGCAGATCGCGCAGCGCGTCGATGGACGCGACAAGGTGCTGGAACACCTCGGCTCTGCGCACACCGCCCAAGAGCTAGCGGTGCTGGTGCAGGTTGCTCGGCAGCGTCTTCACCCCGGGCAGGGCGAACTGGACCTGAGCGCTGGAGCTGTCCCGGCTGGTCAGGGCGTGATTACCGGCAAGACCAGCGCCGTCCTGTGGGAGGTCCTGTCGCAGGCCTACACCGCCTTGGGGTTCGACGCGCTCGGCGATGCCGCGTTTCGGGAGTTCGTGTTGGCCCGGATCATCGAACGACCTCCAAAGCGGACACGGTGCGTGTCCTGGACGAGATCGGCGTCGAACACGCGTCGCTGCGCACGATGTTCCGCTCCCTGAAACGCTGCGCCAGCGCCGAGTACCGCGACACCCTGGCGACTGCGTGCTTCGAACACGCCACTACCGCAGGAGATCTCAGCTTGTGCCTGTACGACGTGACCACGTTGTATTTCGAAGCTGAGCAGGAAGACGACCTACGCAAGGTCGGATACTCAAAAGAACGCCGGGTCGATCCACAAATCGTGGTCGGGTTGCTGGTGGACCGCCAAGGGTTCCCGTTGGAGATCGGCTGCTATGAGGGCAACCAGGCCGAGACCGCCACGATCGTGCCGATCGTGACCCAGTTCCAAGAGCGGCACGGCCTGGCCGACATGGTGGTGGTCGCCGACGCCGGCATGTTATCGGCGGAGAACCTGGGCAAGCTCGATGAGGCGAACCTGCGGTTCATCGTCGGCTCCCGGGTCGTCAAAGCCCCCGGTGACCTGGCTAAGCACTTCCACTGGCGCGGGGATGCGTTCGCTGATGGGCAGGTCATCGACACCATCACCCCACGGCGGGTCAGCGCCGCAGCGAAGGCGGAGAACGACCCCAACAAAGCCGCCGAACCGGTGTGGGACCGGCAGGACAATCCGTTGTCGTGGCGGGCGGCGTGGGCGTACTCCCGTAAACGCGCTGTCCGGGACGCCAAGACGTTGACGATCCAGCAGCAACGCGCGCAGGCCGTGGTCGATGGGGAACGGGCACCCAAAAAGCCCCGGTTCGTCAAAACCATCGACGGCGCAACCGAATTGGATCAATCAGGTTTGGATCGGGCTCGGCGCTTGGTCGGGTTGAAGGGCTACGTCACCAACATCCCCAACGCCACGATGCCCGCAGCCGAGGTGATCGCGAAGTACCACGACCTGTGGCAGGTAGAAGCCTCGTTCCGGATGTCCAAAACCGACCTGAGAGCCCGGCCGATCTTCCATGACGACCGCGACGCCATCGAAGCCCACCTGACCATCGTGTTCGCCGCCCTCGCGATCAGCCGACACCTCCAGCAGCAGACCGGGATCAGCATCAAAAGTATCGTGCGAACCCTGCGCCCGTTGCAGCAGATCACCGTGCGAATCGCCGGTCACCAGCACGTCGCCGCCGATCCGCTCAACCCACTCGCGGCCGAGATTCTCGCTGCGACTGGCACAACCTGGCCGACACACTAAATTGGCACGAGTCGGGTCTGCGGTTGCGACCAGTCAAGTTTGGACCGCGTGAACGTCTCCTGATCCTGCGGGTCCGGAACCTCCGAACCCCAGCCATGAGAAGCGAATTCGGCCTTCCGACCCTTCGATACCGCCTTCGCCAGCTCGGGATCCTGGTGGTCGGTGAAGTACTGCCAGGGCGTCGTGGCACCCCACTCTTCTCCCATGAAGAGCATCGGGGTGTAGGGACTGGTCAGCAGCATCGCGGCCCCGGCGGCGACCCGACCTACCGACACCAGTTCCGCCAGTCGGTCGCCGGTGGCACGGTTGCCGACCTGGTCGTGCGTCTGCAGCGACGCCACAAACCGCCAACCGGGAGACGTCGCGGGGTCGACCGGTCTGCCGTGGTGACGATTGCGGAACGTCGAGTAGGTGCCGTCATGGAAGAACGGGGTCCGCAGCACCTTGGACAATGCCTCCGGATCGGCGAAATCGCCGTAGTAGCCGCCGGTTTCGCCGGTCAGTCGCACGTGCAGCGCGTGGTGGACGTCATCAGCCCACTGGGCGTCCATGCCGAGTCCGCCGACGTTGCGTGCCGAGACGGTGCCGGGGTCGTTGCGGTCGGACTCGGCGATCAGGGTGAGTTCCCGCCCGGTCGCGGTGGCCAGCATGACCACCTCGGCGGCGAGTTGTTCCAGGAACGGCAACGCGCGACCGTCCATCAACGCGTGTACAGCATCCAGGCGCAGGGCGTCGATGTGGAAGTCGCGCAACCACATCATGGCGTTGTCCAAGAAGTACCGCCGCACATGATCACTGCCCGCGCCGTCGAGGTTTACCGCTGAACCCCACGGCGTCTTGTAGGCATCGGTGAAGTACGGACCGTAGCTGGGCAGGTAGTTCCCGCTCGGTCCGAGGTGGTTGTAGACGACGTCCAAGCACACCGCGAGACCGCGCTGATGGCATGCGTCGACGAACCGCTGCAGACCGGCGGCTCCTCCGTAGGGTTCGAACACGGCGTACGGGCAGACTCCGTCGTAGCCCCAGCCCCGGCTGCCCGGGAAGGCGGCCACGGGCATGACCTCCACGACGGTCACCCCCAGATCGGCCAGGTAGTCCAACTGGTCGATCGCCGTCGCGAACGTGCCGCCCGGGGTGAAGGTGCCGATGTGCAACTCGTAGACCACGCCACCCCTCAGTGGTGGCGCAGTGAATCCTTCGTCCTGCCAGTCGTATTCGCCCAGGTCGAGCACGGCCGACCGCTCGTCCGGCCCGTCCGGTTGGGACAGCGACCGGGGGTCGGGCAAGACCTTCGACTCTCCCTCATCGGTGTGCAGCACGTAGCCGTAACGATCACCTGCAACCGCCTCCGCCTCACCGCCGAACCAGCCCTGCGCGCCCGCGGTCAGGCGGATCCGTTGCTCGCCCAGGGCGAGATCGACTGCGGAGGCATTGGGGGCCCAGACCTCGAACTTCACGACACCTTCTCCAGTACGGCGACCGGCAGCTTCTCGAGCACCTCACCGACCGCCGTGGTCCCGCCCGCGGTCTCGGCGCCGGTCAACACATCGCGCCACGGTCCGTCAGGCAACGTGACCTCGGTGTCCGCCCACCCACCAGACCGGGCGAGGCGGGCCGGCGCCCGCGTCACCAGCACGAGGACTGCATCACGAGATCCGCTGCCGGGCAGGCGAAGTCGCGATGCATTGCCACGGGTGAACGCAATCAGGTGGTCGTTTCCGGTCTTGATCGGCTGGTAGCCACCGTTGAAGACGCCAGGGAGGCGACGCCGCAGCTCGAGGACCCGGCCCACCAGGTGGGTCTTGTCCGCGCTGAGGTCGGCGCCCCACGTGGTGTCGCTGATCAGGGCGCGGGCGTTGGCGCCGTAGTCGACCGGTCGGCGGTTGTCGGGATCGACCAGGCTGAGATCGAGTGCCTCGCAGCCCTGGTAGGTGTCCGGGATACCGGGGATGGTGAGTTCGAGGGTCCGCGCGCCCAGGACACAGGCGCGGATGGCGTCGGCGTTCTCGGTGATGGCGTTCTCGATCGCGTCGTGCGTGGAGCCGGAATCACGGAATTTCTGCGCCAGCGCAATGACTTTCGTCTCATAGTCTTCATCCGGATGTGTCCACGTCGAGTGCAACTTTGCCTCACGTAAGGCCTTGGTGAGGTAACCGGTGAGGCGGTCGTCGTCGATCGGCCCGACGCCGAGGATGGTCTGCCACACGAAGTGGCCGACGTCGGGATCGACGCCAGCCTTCTGCGACTCCTTGCGGGCAGCCGCACTGATCCGGGACCACGCGTCGGGGTCACCGCCGACTGCGACTAGTCGTGCCCGCACATCTTCGGAACGCTTGGTGTCATGGGTCGACAGCGTGGTCATCGTGCGCGGCCAGGTGTCGGGACGGGTGACCGACCAAGCCGTCAAACGCTCCGGACCGGCAGTCGCAAAGCGAGTGGGATCGCCGCCGACCTCGTTCAGTGCGACGAACGGGTTCCAGCGGTAGAACGTCGTGTCCTCGATGCCCTTGGCCATCACCGGACCCCACGTCTGCTGCAACCGGATGCCGAAATCCGTTGCGGCTTGGTCGTCGTCAGCAAAGACCGTCAGCGGGACCAACGCGGTCAACTCCGCGCCGAGGTCGGGACGCGTCTCGGCCGCGGTGACGAACGCCTTGCTGAGTCGCGCGCGAGCCTGCTCACTCAACCGGGTCTCCGGCTTGGCGTACGCGCGGTACACCTCACCGGCCACGACGAGTTCGGTGATCGCCTCGCGAAGCCGGTCCGGGTCGTGATCGGGCAGTGCTTGCGCGGCGCGGCGGGTCAGGCGCTCGATCTCCGGGCCGAAGGACTGCGTGACCACCTGACGCTTGGCGGCGGCAACCGCGGTGTCGTAGTCCGGCTCACCACCGGAGGCGACCCACTCGTTCTCGATGACGTCGGCGCTGGCCTCGTCGATCAGTGCGGTATCGATCAGGCCCAGTGCGTCGTACCCGGTGGTGCCCGCGCACGGCCAGTTGGTGGGCAGTTGTTCACTGCCCTCGAGGATCTTCTCGACCCAGATCGGCGTTCCTTTGTCGGTGCCGTCGCTGAGGCGCTCCAGGTAACCCACGGGATCGGCCAGGCCGTCGGGGTGGTCGATCCGGAAGCCATCGATCAGGCCCGCTTTGTGCAACTCCAGGAGCAGCGCGTGGGTCGCGTCGAAGACCTCAGGGATCTCGACGCGGACGGCGATCAGCTCATCGACCTCGAAGAAGCGGCGGTAGTTGAGCACCTGGTCTTTCTCGTGCCAACTGGCCAACCGGTAGTGCTGCTGCGCAACGGTCGCGGCGACGTCGTCACTGGCTGTGCCTGCTGCGAGCGGCCACACGTGGTCGTAGTACCGCAGCACCGGCTCGTCACCGCTGGTGTCGATGCTGAGTTCGCCTGCAGCCAGGACGTTTCCGAGGGTGTCCCCCAGGACGGGGATCCCGAGCTTGCCGTCGCCGGCCGCCCAGTCGATGTCGAACCACTCAGCTGTCGCCGCATCCTGACCATCCCGGAGCACTTGCCACAGTTGATGATTCAGGTTCTCCGGTGCCGCGAAGGCCATGTGGTTGGGCACCACGTCGACGATGATCCCGAGCTCGTATTCGTGCGCGGCCTGCACCAGGGTCTCGAAACCCGCGCGACCGCCCAACTCCGGATTGATCGCGGAGTGGTCCACCACGTCGTACCCGTGCATGGAGCCCGGCATCGCGGTCAGGATCGGGGACAGGTACAGGTGGGAGACGCCCAACTCCCGCAGATAGGGCACCTGCTCGGCGGCGTCCGCGAAGGTGAAGTGTTCGTTGAGTTGTAGCCGGTACGTCGCTGTCGGCGTGTCGCGCATGGGTCCCATCCTGCCGTGGCCGCCCGGGTGTCACTTCCCTAAGGGTCATGTGTCCTGACGTGATCTGCCAGACGTACGGCGCCCCGCGTCCTACGCTGAGCCGTGCCGTTCACGCCCGCCCACATCGCCGCCGTCCTACCGGCGACCGCCAAACCGCGGCGTTGGGTGGTGCCTGCCGCTTGGGTCGTCGGATCGGTGGTGCCGGATCTGGTGTGGTTCCTGTTCAGCACGGACGCCTACAACGCGGCGCATTCGTTGCGGGGTGTGGTCACGCTGGATCTGGCGGTTGGCGTGGTCATCGTCGTCGCTTGGCGACTGATCGTGCTCACGCCCACACGCGACGCCCTGCCTGCGGCTCTCGGTGAGCAGGTGCCGGATCGCGGGACGGTGCGTCCGTGGGAGTGGCCGGCGGCCGCCCTGGGAGTGGTCGCCGGCGCGCTGACCCATGTGGTGTGGGATTCCTTCACCCACCCCGGGCGCTGGGGCAGTTCGCGTATCCCGCTGCTGCGCGACGACATCGGCCCGATGCCCGCCAGCCGCTGGGCCCAGTACGCCAGCGGTGTGATCGGCGTACTCATCGTGGTGGTCTATCTGGTGCGGCGCTACCACCGCCACACGGGGCGGCCGGTGGTGGACCGCCGGCTCACCCCGGCATTGCGATGGGTGTTCCTCGTCGCGGTGCTCGGCGTTCCGGTGCTGCTGGCCGCGATCACGGGTGTGCACGCGATGCCCGAGGGAATCCGTATCGCGGGGGTTGCTGCGGTGCGCCGGTTCAGTGTGACGTTGCTGGCGATGGTGGTGCTGGCCAGTTGTCTCTGGTGGTTGCTGCCGCGCCGGACCGGTCCCTGACGCCCCCGACTTTCGCTGCGCAACTCACGTGGCGCGGAGGTCGCCAGGTGAGTTGCGCTGCAGAAGTTCCGTCGGTCAGAAGGGGGCCGGCGGGTTCAGCTGCGAGGTGGTGATCGCGTTGTCCGGGACCTTCCACTTGGCCAGGATCTTGCCGTAGGTGCCGTCCTTGATCAGCGAGTTGACCGCGCTGACCAGGGCCGGAGCGATCGGTGAGCCCTTGGCGGTGGCGAAACCGACCGGGGTGGTCGAGAACGTCCCGAGGTACTTGGTGTTCGGGATCTTGGTCGCCTGGTATTTCAACGTGACCGCCGGGCCGAAGAACACGTCGACCTTGCCGTTCTGCAGCCCTAGGTAGATCGGGGCCGTGTCGGCGAAGTACTGCACGGTCCAGTTCGGCTTACCCGCCTTGGCGCAATCACCGGCGTGGCTCTCCAACTGTTTCTGGAAGGTCGTGCCCGGCGAGGTCGCGAGCTTCAGACCGCACAGATCCGTGATCTGCGAGACCTTGTCGATCTTCAGGTCCTTGCGGCCCAGGAAGGCCTGGCCGTCATTGAGGTACGTCGCGAAGTCGACAACCTGGCTGCGCGCCTTGGTGACCCCGAAGTTCGCCTGCCCCGCCTGATATTTGCCGTTCTGCACGCCGGGGATGATCGAGGCGAACGTGCCGAACTCCTCTTTGAAGGTGATGCCGAGTTTCTTGGCGACTGCGTTGCGCAGATCGATCGACAGCCCGATCTCCTGACCGCTGCTGTCGACCCCCGCGTGCGGCAGTCCGGCGGTACCGACTGCCTGGGTGGTGCCGAGCGTGATGACGTCGGACTTCTGGACCGTCTGCGGCAACAACGTGCGAGCAGCGTTGTCGACCTTGACCGCGCTGACCAGGTCAGCGGTGGGTTGGTCGGAGGAGGTGGCAGCCTGGCCGGAGGAGGAGCAACCGGCGAGAGCGATTCCCAGGACGGCGAGGGCCGGGACGAGTGGGCGCGTGGACATGGTGGTTCCTTTCGAGGGTTTTTGCTGAATCACAGTGGGGTTGGAGCGGGTCGCCTCCTGAGGTTTGGAGCGCGTTGCACCACACATCGCGAGAGCGTGGGTCAACGACTTCCAAACCCCGGGGGAGGGAAGGCGAAGGAAGGAAAGGTGGGCCGGTTAGAGGACTGCGGACAGGAATGCCCGGGTGCGCGGGTCTTGTGGATCGTCGAGAATCTCTGCCGGAGAGCCCTTTTCGACGATGTGACCGCCGTCGAGGAAGACCACGGTGTCGGCAACCTCGCGAGCAAAGGCGATCTCGTGGGTCACGATGATCATCGTCATCCCGTCTGCTGCGAGATCGCGGATCACCGCGAGCACCTCCCCGACCAGTTCCGGGTCGAGTGCGCTGGTGGGTTCGTCGAAGAGCAGCAGCCGCGGGCGCATCGCGAGCGCGCGAGCGATGGCGACTCGCTGCTGCTGGCCGCCGGACAACTGGGCCGGGAAGGAATCCTCACGGCCAGCGAGGCCTACCCGCGCGAGCAGCTCGGACGCCGTACGGGAAGCATCGGACCGGGACGCGCCACGCACGGACACGGGCGCCTCGATCAGATTCTCCAAGACGGTCAGGTGCCCGAAGAGGTTGAACTGCTGGAAGACCATGCCGAGATCCGCGCGCTGGCGGGTGATTTCGCGCTGGTGACGCTCGACCAGCCGGCCGCGGTGCTCGCGGTAGCCGATGATCTGCCCGTCGATCTCGACGTAGCCACCGTCCGGCTTCTCCAAGTGGTTGACGCAGCGCAGCAGGGTCGACTTGCCCGAACCGGAGCGGCCGATCAGCACGGTGACGTCGCCGGTGTGCACGTCCAGGTCGATGTCTTCCAGGACAGTCTGCAGGCCGAACGACTTGTGCAGCCCGCGAATCCTCAGCAGCGGATCGCCGACCTCGCGGATCGTGTCGGTCGTTGCGATGGCAGTCATGCGCCCACCCCCGCATCGATACGGGCATTCTTGCTGCGATACGGCAGCAACGGCAGGCCGGAGCGGAATACCTCACGCAGAGAACGCACGTCGCGGCGATGGCTGCGGTTGTAGTGCCGCTCGATGAAGTACTGCAGCACCGACAAGGCGGTCGTGATGATGATGTACCAGAGCGTCGCCACGATCAGCAGCGGCACGACCTGGAAGTTGTCGTTGTAGATCAACTGCGCGGAGTAGAGCAGGTCCTGCACCGCGATCACGCTGACGATGGCGGTGGCCTTGACCATTCCGTTGGCGAGGTTGCCGCTGGCCGGGATGATCGCCGGCATCGCCTGGGGGAGCACGATCCGTCGGAAGATCCGGCGGCGCGACAGGCCCAGCGCCTCGGCCGCCTCGGTCTGTCCGCGGTCCACCGACAGCAATCCGCCGCGCACGACCTCGGCGGAGAAGGCCGCAACGTCGAGAGTCAGGGCAATGAACGCGGCGATGATCCCGGAGAAGAGGTTGGCGGTCTGAACCGACGCGAACTCCGGACCGAACGGGATCCCGATCGACAGCCGCGGATAGAGCGAGGCGAGCTGGAACCAGAACAGCACCTGCACGATCGCCGGCACCGAGCGAACGATCCACACGAAGGTGAAGCTGACGCTGCGCAGGATCGGGTTGCTGGACAGACGCATCGCGGCCAACCCGATCCCGAAGAGGTACCCGACGACGAACACCGACGCGGACAGGGCCAGCGTCAGACCGAGACCCCGCAGGATCGAAGGTGCCGTGAAGTACTGGGCGACGATGCCCCATTGGAAGCGTTGATTGGTGATCAGCGTGTTGACGAACATCGCGACGAGGACGACGACGGCTGCGGCCGCCAGCCACCGGCCGGGGCGGGGCGCCGAGACGAGACGCGCGGTGCGTAACGGATCGTCGGTCGCCGCAGATCTCGCCTGCGAGGTCGCCGTCGACGCGTCGGCATCGAGCAGGGTCATGGTCGAATCACCTTCCAGATCAATCGCATTCGGAACTCTGCCGATGCAATGGCATGCGCTTGTGGGCCGGGCCGGCTCACCGGGTCGTCACCTGGGGCACCCCACCGCTGCGGAGGGTTGCCGGTCAGCAAGCCAGGGCTTGACGCTGACGCTCATAACCAAACGTGAGGCTAGGCCAAACACCGCGGCATGGCAAATGCCTACTGAACCGATGGGTGTTAGGAGAGCCGGTTAGGCTGACTCCAGAACCCTGCGTCGACGGAGGATGGCCGTGCAGATTTCGGCGAAAAGCGACTACGCCGTGCGTGCTGCCCTGGAGATGGCCGCCCGTGCCCCCGACCTGCTGACGATCGACGCGATCGTGCAGGACCAGGGCATGCCGCGTAAGTTCGTCGAGGCCATTCTCGGCGACCTGCGCCGGGCCGGAATTGTCCGCACCCAGCGTGGTTGCGCGGGTGGCTACACCCTGGCCAAGCCGGCATCGGAGATTGCCATCGGCGACATTCTGCGCGCCGTGGACGGGCCCCTCGCGGAGGTGCGGGGCCTGCGGCCGCATGAGACGACGTACGGCGGGGTGGCCTCCCATCTGCCCGATCTGTGGGTGGCCGTGCGGTCCAGTCTGCGGCAGGTGCTGGATGAGGTGACGGTGCAGCAGCTGCTCACCGGTGCGCTGCCGGCCAAGGTGCGTCGGCTCAACGACGTCGAGGACGCCTGGCTCCCTCGCTGACATGGCCCTCAAATCCCACTCTGAGAGTAGGGATTAGACATCACGGCTGGTTTGTTCTAGCCTCACAAATGGTTATGAGTGTCAGCGACAAGCCCTGGCTTGCTGACCGGCAACCCTCCTGCGCGGTGGGGTGCTCCAGGTGATGACCCGGCACTTCCGACCGGAGGTGCAAGCGCGAATGTGCATGGCGGCGCCGACCGCGATGCCCGGAAGAGATGGGATAACCATGTCTGACCTTCATCTGGCCGTAGCCCTCGATGGTGCCGGTTGGCACCCGGCCGCCTGGCGCGAGCCGGACGCCCGTCCGGGGGAACTGTTCACCGCCCGCTACTGGACCGACCTGGTGCAGCAGGCCGAGCGCGGGTTGCTCGACCTCGTCACCATCGAGGACGGCTTCAGCCAACAGGCCGACCACCACGAGGCCGCCAGCGAGCGGACCGACCGGGTGCGTGGCCGGTTGGACGCCAACCTCGTGGCCGCCCGTGTGGCACCGACCACCTCGCACATCGGCTTGCTGCCGACAGTGGTTGCTCCGCACACCGAGCCGTTCCACGTCTCGAAGGCCATTGCGACGCTGGATTACGTCAGCACCGGTCGGGCCGGTGTCCGGGTGCGCTCGAGCGTCAGCCCGCAGGAGTACGGCAACGTCGGGCGGCGGCCGGTGCCCGAGCTGCCCGGCGACGGGGTGCCAGCGGCACTGACCCGCATCCTGTTCGGCGAGGTCGAGGACTACATCGAAGTGCTGCGCCGGCTCTGGGACAGCTGGGAGGACGACGCGGAGATCCGCGATGTGGCAACCGGTCGCTTCGTCGACCGCGAGAAGCTGCACTACATCGACTTCGAGGGCTCCGAGTTCAGCGTCCGCGGCCCCTCGATCACGCCGCGGCCACCGCAGGGGCAGCCACTGGTCTCGCTGCTGGTGCATCAGCAGGCTGGTTACGAATTGCTCGCGCGCAGTGCGGATCTGGGGTTCGTGACCCCGGCCGACGCCGCGGACGCCCACAACATCTCCACCGCGGTCCGCGCCGCCACGGCACAGGCCGGCCGGACCGCGGGGGAGGTCAACCTCCTCGGCGACGTCGTCGTCTTCCTGGACGACACGTACGCCGCCGCTGCCGCGCGCAAGGAGCGGCTCGACGTACGTGATGGGGCTGAACTGCACAGCGACGCAACGATCTTCGTCGGCACTCCCGGCGAACTTGCCGACCTGATCCTGGACTGGCAGTCCGCGGGCCTGGACGGGGTGCGCCTGCGCCCGGGTGCCCTGCCGCACGACCTGAGCCAGATCACCGACGCCCTGGTGCCCGAGTTGCAGCGGCGCGGAGCGTTCCGGACGGCGTACGACGCCACCACCTTGCGGGGGCACTTCGGCCTTGTCCGGCCCGCCAACCGCTACGCCGCCTGAGAGGAAACACGGACATGACCAAGCAGATCCACCTGGCCGCCCACTTCCCGGGCGTCAACAACACGACGGTGTGGAGCGACCCGCAGGCGGGTAGCCACATCGAGTTCGACTCCTTCAAGCGGTTCGCGCAGATCGCCGAGCGCGGCAAGTTCGACTTCCTGTTCCTCGCTGAGGGGCTGCGCTTGCGGGAGCAGAACGGCAAGATCTACGACCTGGATGTCGTGGGCCGCCCGGACACGTTCACGATCCTGGCGGCGCTGGCCGCGGTGACCGAGCACCTTGGGTTGACCGGCACGATCAACTCCACCTTCAACGAGCCCTACGACGTGGCAAGGCAATTCGCGTCGCTGGATCACCTGTCCGGTGGGCGTGCGGCGTGGAACGTCGTGACGTCCTGGGATGCGTTCACCGGTGAGAACTTCCGCCGCGGCGGCTTCCTCCCGCAGGATCAGCGCTACGAGCGGGCCCGGACCTTCCTGCAGACGGCTGCGGAGTTGTGGGACTCGTGGGGTCCGTCGGATCTGCTCGCGGACGTCGACTCGGGGCAATTCGTCTCGCGGGTCGACGCTGGTGCTTACGGCCACCATGACGACCACTTCGACATCAGTGGCCGCTTCAACGTGCCGTCCCCGCCGCAGGGTCGCCCGGTGATCTTCCAAGCCGGCGACTCCCACGATGGTCGGGAGTTCGCGGCCTCCTCGGCGGATGCGATCTTCAGCCGGCACGGGACGCTGGAGGACGGCAAGGCGTTCTACGAGGACGTCAAGGGCCGCCTGGCCAAGTACGGTCGCCGGCGCGACGACCTGCTGATCCTGCCCGCAGCGACCTTCGTGCTTGGCGACACGGATGCCGATGCGCAGGAAAAGGCAACCGAGGTGCGCCGGCAGCAGGTCAGCGGGCAGACCGCTCTGCGGTTCCTGGAGCAGTTGTGGAACCGCGACCTGTCGCACTACGACCCGGATGGTCCACTGCCGCAGGAGGATCCGGACCTGGGCGAGCACACGATCGCGCGCGGTCGGGCCAGTGTGCGTCGGCACGACGACATCCTCGAGACGGCACGCTCCTGGCGGGCCAAGGCCGAGGCGGAGAAGCTGTCGATCCGCGAACTGATCATCGAGGTCACCGCGCGGCAGAACTTCGTCGGCTCGCCGGAGACCATCGCGACGACCATCAACGACTACGTGCAACAGGACGCCAGCGATGGCTTCATCCTGGTGCCGCACATCACCCCGACGGTCTTGCACCGTTCGTGGACCAGGTGGTGCCGTTGTTGCAGGAGCGGGGCGTGTTCCGCACTGACTACGAGGGCGCGACGTTGCGGGAGAACCTGGGTCTGCGGCCGCAGACCGAGCAGGGAATCGTGGAAGGCGTTGCGTCGTGAGCGCCGACCGAGGCGAGGAAACGAGCGCAGCGAGGCCCGGAGCCGAGGCCAGAGGCGCGACCAACAACACCGTGACGACTCCGTTGTCCGTGCTGGATCTGGTGCCGATCTCGACCGGTTCAAATGCGCCGGAGGCATTGCGCAACAGCATCGACCTCGCCCAGCGTGCGGAGTCCCTCGGCTACGCCCGGTACTGGTTCGCCGAGCATCACCTCAATCCAGGTGTTGCAGGGACGTCGCCGGCCGTCGTCCTCGCGTTGGTTGCCGGTGCCACCGAGAGCATCCGGTTGGGCTCTGCTGCAGTGCAATTGGGTCATCGCACGGCGCTGTCCACGGTCGAGGAGTTCGGCCTGCTGGACACGTTGCACCCCGGTCGTTTCGACCTCGGCCTCGGACGCTCCGGTGGCAAGCCGCCGGGCTCGGAGACGCGCACACCGCAGGCGCCAGAAGGTCGTGTCCTGGACAACGGCTTGGTCATCCCGCCGGCCTTCGACTACTCGCAGTTGCTCGGCTCGCCACGGATCGCCTTGTCACAGGCGCTGTTGAAGCAGCCCGGAGCGACGTCGCAGCCCTACACCGAGCAGGTCGCGGACATCCTGGCGTTGATCGCCGGCACCTACCGCGCGGAGAACGGCGAAGAGGCGCACGTGGTCCCTGGCGAGGGCGCCGACCTGCAGATCTGGATCCACGGCAGCAGTGCCGGGGAAAGTGCGCAGGTCGCCGGAGCCAACGGACTGCGATTCGGCACGAACTACCACGTGGCACCGTCCGGAGTGCTGGAGGCGGTCGCCGCCTACCGCGAGGCGTTCGTTCCGAGCGCAACGCTTGGGTCGCCGTACGTCATCGTGTCGGCGGATGTCGTTGTCGCCGAAGACGACCAGACAGCAAGGGATTTGGCTGCCGGCTATGGCCCATGGGTGCGGTCGATCCGGACCGCCCAGGGCGCGATCCAGTACCCGACCGCCGAGGAGGCGCGCGCGCTGCCGTGGAGCCCGCAGGATGCCGCGCTGGTTGCCGACCGGGTGGACACGCAGTTCGTCGGGACGCCGGAGAAGGTGGCCGATCAGTTGGCCGCACTGCGCGACGCAACGCAGGCGGACGAACTGCTGATCACCACCATCACGCACGACCATGCGGACCGGGTGCGGTCCTTTGAACTACTGGCGAAGGAGTGGCAGCAACGATGAGTGTTGTTGTGGTGGTGGGCAACCCGAAGCCCAAGTCCCGGACGTTGTCGGCGGCGTCGCTGGTCGCCGAGCAGATTGCGGGCCGGCCGGCGGACACGGTGATCGACCTGGTCGACTTCGGCGCAGAGTTGTTGGACTGGTCCTCGACCGCCGTGGCTGAGGCCGTCGACCAGGTGCAGCAGGCCTCGGTCGTGGTCTTCGCCAGCCCGACCTACAAGGGCAGTTACACCGGTCTGCTGAAGCTCTTCCTCGACCGGATCGGCGGCGGCGCACTGCGCGAGGTCACCGCGATCCCGGTGCTGCTGGGCGGCGATCTGCGGCACTCGCTGGCGCCGGAGGCGTTCCTCAAACCGGTGCTCGCCGAGTTGGGTGCGTCCAGTCCGACACGCGGACTGTTCATCGTCGACAAGACCTGGGAGGACTCCCCGGAGCTCGCGGCGTGGCTGCAATACGAAGAACCGGTGCTGGAGCGCATCCGGGCCCGTCTCGAGACGAAGGCAGCGGCATGACCGTGTACGACATCACCAGTGGCCGGCCGCGACCGGCCTTCGACACCGCACGCCTGCGGCAGGTCTTCGGTGCGTTCCCCAGTGGGGTGACCGCCGTGGCTGCGATCGTCGATGACGTGCCGCACGGCCTGGCGGCGAGTTCCTTCACCTCGGTGTCGCTCGATCCCGCTCTGGTCTCGGTGTGCGTGGCGCAGACGTCAACCACCTGGCCAGTGCTGGAACGGGCCACCAAGCTGGGTGTCAGCGTGCTGTCGGCGGACCAGGAGCACGAGACAACCGTGCTATCCACCAAGGGAATTGACCGGTTCGCCCAGCTGGACTGGCAGCAGACCCCCGAGGGTGGCGTGCTGATCGAGCGGGCTTCGGCGTGGTTCGAGACCTCGGTGCACCAGGTCGTGCCGGCCGGCGATCACTTCATCGTGCTGTTGAAGGTGCACGACCTCGACATCGACGAAGCAGCCCACCCGCTGATCTTCCACGGCAGCACGTTCCGTCGCCTGGCGGTCTGACAGGGTGGGCCCCCCGGGGCTCGAACCCGGAACCAATGGATTAAAAGTCCACTGCTCTACCAATTGAGCTAAGGGCCCGTGCGCCGTTCGCGGGCTTTGGAACTGCGCAACGGTGCCGGGCCAGCGTAGTCGCAGCACGTCGTACGGGCACAATCGGGGCCGTCGCACCGAGCCGCCACGGAGGCTGGCAACGCGTACAGCAGACGTCCAGAAAACGTCCAGATCCACGAGGCACGCTGTCCGTGACGCGGAAGGGCGGTCAACGTGGAACCGGATAGTGGCGCACTGGTTGCGCTGTGTTGGATCGTGGCCGTTCTGGCCATCATCGGATCTGTGGTGTTGGGTGTGCAGCTCACCAAGCGCACTCCCGTGACCTTCCTCGTGCGGTTGATCACGCAGATCGTGACCTGCGCCCTCGCCGTGCTCGCGGTCGGCGCAACCCTGAACGCGCAGAACGACTGGTACGCCGACTGGGCTGACCTCGGCAACGATCTCGTTGGCGGCGGTCTACCGGCGGGGACCGTGCAGCAGGCCGGAATGGCCGTGCGGACCTTCAACACCGCGCAGGAGACAGCCACCAACCGCGCCGCTCAGGAGCGTTTCGGCGCCGAGCGCCGGGGCGAGCAGGTCTCACTGCACTTGCAGCAGAACCCTGGGCAGGGCGGCCAGGAGGTGACCGTCCACATCCCGGGCCGCGGTGCCGGCGCCGTCGGTGAAGTGAAGGTCTGGTTACCGCAGGCCTACACCGACCCGAACCAGCAGGACCGCACGTTCCCGGTGATCGAGGCGTTCCAGGGCGTGCCCTCCAGCGACCAGGCCTGGTTCAAGATCGCTCACCTCGGCACGACGGTCGGACAGTTGGCCGCCGAGCACGAGTTGAGCCAGGCGATCATCGTGTCCCCGTCGACAACGCCCGACGGCATCGACACCGAGTGCGTCAACGGCGGTGGCCGCTTTGAGATGGAGACCTGGCTGGCCAAGGAGATCCCGCACTGGATCGTCGAGCACTTCCGCGCGTCCGCGGACCGCAACGGCTGGGCCACGATCGGCTTCAGTGCCGGTGCGTGGTGCGCGATCATGACGGCGACCCTGCACCCCCAGACGTACGGCGCGGCGATCGTCCTCGGCGGATACTTCCAACCCATCTTCGGCAGTTGGCGGCCGTTCAAGAAGACACCCGAGAAGTACGACGTCCTGGCCACGGCCGAGCACCACCCGCCGGCCATCTCGGTCTGGTTGGAGATCTCCGGCAAGGACACGCTCTCGGGCCCGCCGAGCCGGCAGTTCGTGAAGGATGCCAAACCACCGATGGCGGTGACCTCGGTGACCTACCCCGACGCAGGACACCGCTTCTCGGTCTGGCTGGCTGCCTACCCGCACGCGTTGCTCTGGTTGAGCCATGCGCTGCCCCAGTTCGCGCCGAACAGGGTGGACGCGGTCGTCAGCTCACCGTGACGTGCCGCCGAGCGGGGGCCGGGACCGCTGCGCGCAGCGCGTGCAGGTGCAGCCCGGCGGCGATCGCCAACGCGACGATGGCGCCGATGACCACGGCAAGCCATCCGGCGTGCACGAAAAGCGTTGTGGAGCCTGTCGATCCGATGCTGCTGCCGACGTAGTACGCCGTCAGGTAGAGCGCCGACGCGGTTGACCGGGCGTGCGGCGGCGCGAGCAACGACACGCTGCTCGAGGCGGTCGTGTGCCCGACGAAGAACGCACCGGTGATGATCGCGACCCCGACCAGGATCACCAACAATGACCCGGACAGCGTCAACGCGAACCCGACTACGAGCAGAGCGATGGCGCCCAGCACAGTCCGGCGAGCGCCGTACCTGCTGACCACCACGCGGGTCCGGGCGGTGGCGATCGTGCCGATCACGTAGAGCAGGAAGATCGCGCCCGCCTGACCGGCGGACAGGTTGAACGGAGCCTGCTGCACGCGCACCCCGAGAGCGGTGTACGCCGCGGCGAAGCAGCACATCAGCAGCGCGCCGGTGGCGCACCAGACCCATACGCCGGGGGTGCGCAGCGAGTCCGCGGCCGCCTGCCGCATCCGGGTGTCGGCTCCCGGTACGACGATCGGCCCGCCTGTGCCCGGCTGCGGCCTGGGTCGCAGGAAGAGTAGGAGAACCCCGCAGACCAGGCAGATGACGCTCATGACGAACAGGCCGACCTGCCAGTCCGCGACGTCGGTCAACAGTCCGGTTAGGACGCGAGACAGCAACCCGCCAATTGTGTTGCCGGCCAGGTAGATTCCGGTGGCGTCAACGACAGCGATGGGGTCGACGCGGTGCGCGATGAGGGCCAGCGCGGCCGCGGGGACGGCGGAGATCAGGAAGCCCTGGGTGAAGCGGCCGGCGATCAACCAGCCCAGCGTCGGTGCGAACGGCACGAGCAGACCGACGGTGGTGGCAGCCAGCAGGAAGGCAGTCATCTTCACGAAATAGCCGCGCCGAAGGGCGATGGTGCTCAGCGGAATGAAACCGATGGCCATGCCCAGGGTCGTCGCCGACACGGTCCAACTGGCGTCGGTCTCCGAGCTGCCGTAGGTCGCAGCGATCTGCGGCAGCAGCCCCTGGGTGTTGTACATCATCAGGAAGATCGCGATCCCGACCAGGAAGACGGCGATCATCAGCCGCCGGTAGGCCGCCGATCCGCGGGTGAAGAGGTCCGATGTGCTCACCCTTCTGGTGTATCTCGTCGACCGCCGTTCCGTCCAATGATGAAATAGCGCAGATATGATCAGGATGTGGATGAATTGACGACGCTGGCCCCGGAACTCATCGCGTTTCGTGCGGCGGCGGAGCAGGGTCACATCACCCGGGCCGCAGCGGAACTGGGCATCCCTCAGTCGACCATGAGCCGCCGGATCAAAACTCTCGAACGGGCTCTTGGCCAGCCGTTGGTGCAGCCGCACGGCCGCGGGATCGCCCTGACCCCGGCCGGTCGCAGTCTGCTGCCCGGTCTGCGCCGCGCCCTGGATGATCTGGACAGCGAGTTCGGCCGGTTGCGCGGGGAGGCCGACCCGCAGGCCGGTCTGGTCCGCTTCGGCTTCCCGTTGACGGTTGGTCCCCGCAGTACACCCGCCCTGCTGGCCGGCTTCTACGAGCAGGCGCCGCGGGTGCGGCTGATCCTGCACCAGGGCCACGGCGGCGCGATGCTGGACGAGGTACGCGACGGGCGCCTCGATCTGGCGATCGTCACGCCGCCACCGGACGATCTGGACGTCGTACCCCTCGGCTATCAGCACTTGCAACTCAACGTGGGCGCCCGTCACCGGTTGGCGAAACGTCGCAGCGTGCGGATCGCCGAACTCGCCGATGAGGCGTTCATCGCCGGCCCCACGACGTACTCCGTGCGTCGGCTGGCCGACCAGTGGTGTCTGGCGGCAGGCTTCCGGCCACGAATCATCTTCGAGGGCAGCGAGATCGAGACGTTGCGCGCCTTGGTCGCCCAAGGTCTGGGCGTGGCGCTGCTGCCGCCCGCCGAACTGACGCACGAAGGTCTGGTCGAGATCCCGCTCGCCGGCGGCGACTACCGCCGGGAGATCGCGTTGGTGTGTGCGGACCCCGCCACGCTCTCCCCGGCGGCGCTGCGGCTGCGGGCCTACCTCGCCGAGCGCCGTGACCAGATCGGCGTCGCCCCGCGCGGGAAGGGATGATGGGTGGCGATGACCCTCACCGACGCGATCCCGTCACCTGCCGATCCCGATGCGCTGTACGCCGTGTTCACGGCCTGGGTGCGCGAGCGCGGCCTCACGCCGTACCCGCACCAGGACGACGCGGTCCTGGAGTTGCTGAGCGGCGCGAACGTGATCCTGGCGACGCCGACCGGCTCCGGTAAATCCCTGGTGGCCCAAGCCGCCTGCTTCATCGCTCTGGCCACCGACCGCGTCGCCTTCTACACCGCTCCGATCAAGGCACTGGTCTCGGAGAAGTTCTTCGACCTGGTCGCCATCTTCGGCGCCGACAACGTCGGCATGATCACCGGTGACGCATCGGTCAACGCCGATGCGCCGATCATCTGTTGCACCGCAGAGATCCTGGCGAACATCGCGCTGCGTGAGGGGCGTACGGCGGACGTCGGTCTGGTTGTCATGGACGAGTTCCACTTCTACTCCGAACCGGACCGCGGCTGGGCCTGGCAGGTGCCGCTGCTGGAGTTGCCCCAAGCGCAGTTCCTGCTGATGTCCGCGACCCTGGGCGACGTCACCCGTTTCGAAGAGGACCTCACCGCCCGCACCGGTCGTCCGACCGCCACCATCACTGGCGTCGACCGCCCGGTGCCGTTGTCCTACGCGTGGTCCGTGGAGCCGTTGCCGGACCTGCTGGCGGAGTTGATCAAGACCGACCAGGCACCGGCGTACGTCGTGCACTTCACCCAGGCTGCTGCGTTGGAGCAAGCCCGGTCGCTGCTGACGACACCGGTCGCGACGAAGGAACAACGCGCTGCGATCGCGGCCCGGATCGTCGACTTCCGCTTCAACGCCGGCTTCGGCAAGACGTTGAATCAGTTGGTGCGTCACGGGATTGGCGTGCACCACGCAGGAATGCTGCCCAAATATCGCCGGTTGGTCGAGCAACTGGCGCAAGAAGGGTTGCTGCCGGTGATCTGTGGCACCGACACCCTCGGGGTGGGCATCAACGTGCCGATCCGGACGGTGGTATTCACCGGTCTGGCCAAGTTCGACGGGTCGCGGCAACGCATCCTCAAGGCGAGAGAATTCCACCAGATCGCCGGTCGTGCGGGACGGGCCGGCTTCGACACGTCCGGGACGGTGATCGTGCAGGCACCCGAGCACGTCATCGAGTTCGCGCGAGCCGTGGCCCGGGCCGGCAACGACGCCAAGAAGTTGCGCAAGGTCCAGCGCAGCAAACCCGCTGAGGGAGAGGTGATCTGGTCGGAGGACACCTTCAACAAGCTGGTTGCTGCTGAGCCCGAACCGTTGCAGTCCCGGATGCGGATCAATCACTCGATGATGCTGAATCTGATTGCCCGGGAGGGTGATCCGTTCGCGTCGACCCGAAAGCTGTTGCGCGACAATCATGAAGACACCCGGCGTCAGATCCGGCTCACCCGCCAGGCGATCGCGCTCTATCGCGAACTGCTGGCCAGCGGTGTCGTCCGCCGACTCGACCAACCCTTGGCCGACGGGCGGCAGGTCGAATTGGTCACCGCGCTGCAAGACAGTTTCGCCCTGAACCAGCCGCTGGCCCCGTTCGCGCTCGCGGCACTGGATCTGTTGGACGAGACGGCGCCGGACTACGCCCTCGATGTGGTCTCGGTGATCGAGGCCATCCTGGAGGACCCGCGGCCGATCCTGTTGGCGCAGCGGCACAAGGCCCGCGGCATCGCCATCGGTCAGATGAAGGCCGACGGCATCGAGTACGACGAGCGGATGGAGTTGCTGGAGGAGATCAGCTGGCCGCAGCCGCTGGCCGAACTCCTCGAAGCGGCGTTCGAGACCTACCGGTCAGCCCAACCGTGGGTGCCCTTGGAGGCCTTGTCGCCCAAGTCCGTGGTGCGCGAGATGTACGAAAACGCTTGGAGCTTCGGCGATCTCGTGGCGCAGTACCAGATCGGCCGCTCCGAGGGCGTGGTGCTGCGGTATCTGTCCGACGCCTACCGGACATTGCGGGACACGGTGCCGGATGGCCGCAAGACCCCGGAGCTGGCCGACCTCATCGAGTGGCTGGGGGAGACCGTCCGGCAGACCGACTCCAGCCTGCTCGATGAGTGGGAGGCGTTGTTGCATCCCGCGTCTGCAGAGGGTGCGGCGGTCGGCGGACCCCCGCCACCCCCGCGACGGTTCACCGCGACGAAAGCCTTCGAGATCGGCGTACGCAACGCGATGTGGCGTCGACTGGAGTTGGCTGCGCGCCGGGACGTCGAGGGCTTGCTCGCCCTGGAGGCCAACCTGGCCGCCCTGACTGATCCACCGGTCGAGCCGGTCATGGACGCCGAGGCGTGGCGCTCCGACCTGGGCGCCTACTACGCCGAGCACGACGAGATGGTGACCGACGCGGACGCCCGCAACTCGTCGTACCTGCAGGTGGAGCGCCAGTCCGAGGCGTGGTTGGTGCGCCAGGTGATCGCGGATCCGCAAGGCGATCGGGACTGGGGCATCGACGGGTACGTCGATTTGCTGGCCTCGGACCACGCTGGGCAAACGATCATCCTGGTCCAAGGTCTCAACAGATTCGATCACTTACCCTGAGGTGGTGTGTGAGGATGAGCGCCGACCGCGCCGGCCGACCCCGATGGGTCCCGGCACATTCGATGCCTTCGTCGGCAACGTCGACCCAGCGGACGTCAGTGAGGTCGCGCACGAGACCGCGGCAGTGCTGGTCGGGACCGGGCGGGCCGAGCACGATCCGGAGCTGACCGCGCGGCTGGTGCATCTGGTCGACGAACTGGGGTTGTCGACGGTCGCGGCGTTGTGGTCCGCCCAGCCCGCGGTGAGCCTGCCGGGGTGTCTGTGGCGGATGTACGTGCTGCGTGAGTGGGTGCAGCGCAACCCGGTGGAGTTGTCGGCGGACTACCGCACCGGTCTGGCCCATGCGTCCGTATCCCACGCTGTCGCAGGCGCTTCCGAACCACCGGACCCGGCGTCGATGGTCTCGTTGAGCGACTCGATCCTGACCGGAGTCTTCGACGGCGACCTGGCGGTCGCGTTGGAGCGGGCCGCGGCGTTCTGTCGGGTCATCTCGATCGGACGAGCACACCGCGCCGACGACCACGACGGGGTTGACGACACGCTCGCCACGGCGCAGACCCGCAGCGCGGCAGCGTTGTTGTCGACAGCACAGGATCTGACGCGGTGCGCGGCGGCCTGGCGGGACGGGCGCCTGCACTAGAAGTTAGCTGCGTCGGGCCGGGAGCGCCTCACGGCGCGAGGCCGCTCGTAGCGGCTTATGTTGGGACCCGGGGCTGCCGCGGCCCGACGCACACTCACCCTAACTGCTGGCGCGGATCAGATGTTCCCAACGGGCGAGTCCGGGTCAGCGTGCTCTGGGTCATATGACCCACCTAGTGGCAGCCCGGTCGGCGCAGGCATGATGCTGGTGTGGCCAAGGGGAGTACGCACAAGGGGAAGAAACGCGGCAGCGACCACGAAGTCGTCGAACTGCCGCTGAAGGGCAAAGCCAAGGATGACCCGCCGACCGAGGACGTCGGCAGTTTCACCTTCGGCTACTGCACCAGTTGCGATTGGCGCGGCCGAGCCCGCCGGTCCCGCGACAAGGCACGTGAGGACGCGCGCGATCACCGTGTGGAGTGCGACGGCAAGGGCAAAGTCCACGTCGGCGCGACCGACACCAAGAAGGTCGACGGACTGCCGCTGCCCTGATCCTGCTTCTTAACCGAAGCCTGCTTCTTAACCGAACCTGCCGGAGATGTAGTCCTCCGTCGCCTTCTCGGTCGGGTTGTTGAAGATCGTCTGGGTGTCGTCCATCTCGATCAGCTTGCCCGGCTTGCCGGTGGCCGCGAGGTTGAAGAACGCCGTCTTGTCCGAGACCCGCGATGCCTGCTGCATGTTGTGCGTGACGATGACGATCGTGTAGTCGTCCTTGAGCTTGGTGACCAGGTCCTCGATGGTCAGCGTCGAGATCGGGTCCAGCGCCGAACACGGCTCGTCCATCAGCAGCACCTGCGGGTTGACCGCGATCGCCCGGGCGATGCACAGCCGCTGCTGCTGCCCACCGGACAACCCGGCACCCGGCTTCTTCAACCGGTCTTTGACCTCATCCCACAAGCCGGCGCCGCGCAGCGACTCCTCGGTGGCCTCGGCCAACTTCTTCTTGTCCTTCACCCCGTTGAGGCGCAGGCCCGCGGTGACGTTGTCGCCGATGGACATGGTGGGGAAGGGGTTGGGGCGCTGGAAGACCATGCCGACCGTGCGCCGTACGCCGACGGGGTCGACACCGGATGCGTACAGGTCCTGGTCGTCGAGCATGACCGACCCCTCCACGTGGGCGCCGGGGATCACTTCGTGCATCCGGTTCAGGGTGCGCAGGAACGTCGACTTGCCGCAGCCGGACGGTCCGATGAAGGCCGTGACCGAGCGGGGCTCGATAGTCATCGTGACACCCTCGACGGCTTTGAAGTCGCCGTAGTAGACGTTGAGGTCCTTGACGTCGATGCGTTTTGCCATGAGTGCTTCCTAGGGCTTAGTTCTTGACTTTGGCGAACCGGCCGATGAAGCGGCCGAGGAGGTTGATGGCCAGCACCAGCACGATCAGGGTGCACGCGGCACCCCACACACGGTCGGCGGCGATGGGCACGTTGATGTTGGACAGCTGGGAGTTGATCATCGTCGGCAGCGCAGCCATCGATCCGCTGAACGGGTTCTGGTTCAGATACTGCGTGTACGCCGCGAGGAGCAGCAAGGGGGCGGTCTCACCCATGACGCGGGCCAGGCCGAGCAGTGCGCCGGTGATAATGCCGGACAGCGAGGTGGGCAGCACGATCCGGGAGATCGTCTTCCACTTGGGTACGCCGAGCGCGTAGGACGCTTCGCGCAACTCGTTGGGCACCAGCTTGAGCATCTCCTCCGTGGAGCGGGTGACGACCGGGATCATCAACAGCACCAGGGCCAGCGAGGCCACGATGGGCAGCAACGACAGACCGAACGTCGTCACCCACACCGCGTAGAGGAACAGGGCGGCCACGATGGAGGGCACACCGGAGAGGATGTCGACCATGAAGCTGACGACGCGGGCCAACTTGCCGCGGCCGTACTCGACCAGGTAGATCGCGGTCATCACCGCGATCGGGATGGCGATCACCGCAGTCACACCCGACATGATCAGGGTGCCGGCGATCGCGTGGCGGGCGCCACGGACGTTGGTGTCGAAGGCGGGTGCGCCGGCGCCGGACTGGTCCTTGATCCACCAGGTCGGGCTGAGGATCACGTGCAGACCGCGGGACAACACGACCCACAGGATCCAGACCAGCGGCACCAGCGCGAGCAGGAAAGCGCCCCACATCAGGCTGGTGGCGATGACGTTCTTGACCGCACGACTACCGGACTTCGGGCTGAGATCGATTGCGGGCTTCGGTCGGACTGCGTCCGAGGAAATGGCAGCCATGGCGTCGTCCTTACTCATCGGCTGTCGAGGATCGGAGGAATTGGCGGTGCGCGATCATTCGCTGAAGGCCTTCCGGCGCTCGATGATGATCCGGGCAATCGCGTTGACCAGGAAGGTCAGGATGAACAGCACCAGACCAGCGGCGATATAGGCGCCAGTCTGCAGCGGCGTACCGAACTCGGAGACGTCGTTGGCGATCTTGGAGGCGAAGGTCTCACCGCCGTTGAACAGCGACGCAGTCCACTTCGCGCCGACCGGCAGCGAGGAGACGATGTAGAGCACGGCGATCGTCTCACCGAGGGCGCGACCCAGGCCGAGCATCGAAGCGCTGATCACACCGGGCTTACCGAACGGCAGGACCGCGGTGCGGATCATCTCCCATTTGGTGGCGCCGAGCGCGAGCGCGCCTTCGATGTGGGTGGTCGGCGTCTGCGCGAAGACCTCACGCGAGACGGCCGTGATGATCGGCAGGATCATGATGGCCAGCACGATGCCGACCAGGAAGATCGTGGTGCCGCCCGAGACACCCGTGACGGGCGCGAAGATGGGGA
This sequence comes from Branchiibius hedensis, assembly GCF_900108585.1. Lineage (NCBI taxonomy): Bacteria > Bacillati > Actinomycetota > Actinomycetes > Micrococcales > Dermacoccaceae > Branchiibius > Branchiibius hedensis. Next base: position 2,843,812 of record NZ_UESZ01000001.1, on the reverse strand, counting down.
TCCAGCCGAGCTTGTCGGCCAGGAAGTTCTGGAACGGCTCGGACCAGGGCGCGACGATCAGCAAGCCCCACAAGCCGTAGACGATTGAGGGTACGGCGGCCAGCAGGTCGATCAGCGCCGCACCGGGGCGGGAGAGCCACTTGGGTGCGTAGTGGGTCAGGAAGAGCGCGACCGCGATCGAGAACGGTACGGCGATGACCAGAGCCACGACCGACGTCGCCACCGTGGTCCACAGCAGCGAGGCAATACCGAAGCTCATGCTGCCGGGCGGCGAGGTCACCCAGTCGCTGGACGTCAGGAAGTTGGCGTTGTTCTTCAGCAGCGCCGGGATCGCCTGCCATAGCAGGAAGAGTCCGATCGCCAGGACCAGCGCAATGACGACGACGCCAGCGCCGGTGGACAAGAAGGCGAAAACCTTGTCGCCGACCCGCCCGGTCGAGGCGTTGTCGCCCTCAAGCGGCCCGCGACCTCCGGGCTCGGGGGCTTCGTCGATGATCGAATGACCAGTGATCGAACTCATGGGAAAAGAACTCTCCTAGGGAACAGGCCCGCGGGGTGCCATTTTTGCACTCCGCGGGCCTGTTTCAGGTGGATCAGGAGATCGCGGCGACCGCGGTCTGGACCTTGCTCTGGATGTCGGTCGGCAACGGCGCCGAGCCAACCTTGGTCAGCGTGCTCTGGAAGTCGTTGCTGGCCATGTAGGTCAGGAAGGACTTGACCGCCTTGCCGGTGTCGGCGTTGGGGTACTTGGAGCAGACGATCTCGTAGGTCACCAGGATGATCGGGTAGGCCCCGGCTTCCTTGGTGGCGTAGTCCAGCTTCAGCTTCAGGTCGTTGCCGGTGCCCGCGACGGTGGCGGCCGCGACGGCCTTGCCCGCGGAGTCAGCGGTCAGCTCGACCGGGCCGGCGCCGTTGTCGACAGCAGCCATCTTCAGGTTGTTGGTGACCGCGTAGGACCACTCGATGTAGCCGATGCCACCGTCGGTGGACGCAACGGCCTGACCGACACCGGCGCTCCTGGCCTTACCCTGACCGACCTTGCCGGTCCAGGACTTGGCGTGCTCGGCCGGCCAGTCGGCCTTGGCCGCGGTGTTGAGGTACTTGGTGAAGTTGTCCGTGGTGCCGGAGGAGTCCGAGCGGAAGAACACGCTGATCGCGGTGTCGGGCAGGCTCACGCCGGAGTTCTCCTTGGCGATCTCCGGGTCGTTCCACTTGGTGATCGCACCGCTGAAGATCTTGGCGATCGTGCTGGCGGTCAGGTTCAGCTTGTCGATGCCCTTGACGTTGAAGGCGACGGCGATCGGGCCCGTGACCATCGGCAGGTTCCAGGCCTCGGAGCCGCAGGCGGCCTTGGCCTTGTCCGGCTCACCCTTGTCAGAGTTCAGCGCGGAGTCGGAGCCGGCGAAGTCGGCGTTCTTGGCGATGAAGGCGGTCACGCCAGCACCGGAGCCGGTGCCGTTGTAGGAGACCTTGGCGCCGGAGCACTTCTGGCCAAAGTCGGCGATCGCCTGGTCGATGGCGTTGCCCTGAGCGGTCGAACCTTCGCCCTTCAGGTTGCCGGTGAAGCAGTCACTGGCACCACCGGTGGTGCTGCTGCCGCCAGGGGCTGCGCTGGTGTTGTTGTCGTTGCTCGCGCTGCCACAGGCGGCCAGGGCCAGGGCGGCGACGACGGCGGCGCTCCCGGCGCGACCGATGCGGGTGATGTTCAAGTCAATTACCTCTCAAGGGAACCAAGTCAGTCGGTGCTGCCTGCGTCGGGCGCAGAGGAGCCCGGCGTCGTGTCCTGACGGTAGGGATGGTGGGTGACCAGATCTGGTGCGAAAGGTGAACGCAGTATGAACGACTCGCGGCGTGTCGATGTCAGCTAGGCGGCTTGTGAGTGAGGTCTCGTTGAACGAATCGTCAAGGAACCGTCAAGTGCTGCGGACCGGGCGGTTCCGCTCGACCGACACGACCACGGCCGCCGCACCGGCTCCGGCGACCTGGCAGATGAGCGCCTCACCCTTGTCCATGGCGTCGGCGGCGACATCAGTGGCCAACTCACGCAGTGTGCGCTGGGCCGTCGAGTCGGGCCGCGCACGGTCGGCCAGCACCTCCAGGATCGTGGGCAGAACCGGGCGGTGGGTGCACACGGCGACGGTGGTCCCACGATCGAGCAGATGTGTTGTCGTAGCGGCCGCGCGGTCTGGATGGTCCTCGAAACCTTCTTCGGACAAGCGCTTTCGCCGTTCGATCACGAGGTGCTCGTGGCCGGCGTACGGGCGGATCGTGCTCATGCAGCGTTTGGCGGGCGAACTGATCACCCGGGGCACGGCGTACGCCGATAAGACCCCGACCAACCGTTTGGCCTGGTCGCGCCCCTCACTGTCCAGGGGGCGATCGAGGTCGCGCCCGTCCCAGTGTTTGCGGCCCACCGACTCCCCATGACGTACGACGACAAAGGGCCAGGTCTCCAACTCACCTCGGCCGTCGGCTTCCAACAGCGCCTGCAACTGCCGGGCATCGCGTTCGTAGGACAGACGCTCGCGGGCGGCGCGCGGGGACAGCCAGGCGACCTCGTCGACTTCGTGGGTCAGTCGGCCCTTGCCGGCTACGGACTGGGCGGCCCAGTAGCGGACCTCTTTGACCCCGCCGCGAGGCATCGAGTAGACCGATTTCGGTAGAGGTACGCCCAGACGCGGTCGCAGCCCGGTCTCCTCGAAGGTCTCCCGGGCGGCCGCCTCGACCCAGCCCTCGCCAGGGTCGAGTTTGCCCTTGGGCCAGGACCAGTCGTCGTACCGCTCCCGGTGGACCAGGGCGACCTCGATGCCGGCGGCATGGTCGGACCGGCGCCACAGCAGAGTGCCGGCAGCGGCGACGATGCGCGGGCGGTCGGTCAGAGCGGTCACCGGCGGCGGGCCCGGCGGCGGCGTTTGCTGTACTCCTCGATCAGCCCGGCCTGCAGGTCGGCGAGGGGATGTCCGTCGGGGGCGAGGTTGTGGCGCTCCCACAGACCGTCGCCGCCCAGGTGCCAGGAGGAGGTGGCATCGGACATGCCGGTGTTGATCAGCCCGGCCAACTCGCTCAGGTGCCGGGGGGAGCTGATCCGCACCAGCGCCTCGACGCGGCGGTCCAGGTTGCGGTGCATCATGTCCGCGCTGCCGATGAAGGTGACGTCCTGCTCGCCTTCGACGGCGAACCGGAAGATCCGGGAGTGCTCGAGGAACCGGCCGAGGACCGAGCGGACCCGGATCGTGTCGGACAGCCCGGGGACGCCGGGGCGGATCGCGCAAATGCCGCGGACGAAGATGTCGACCGGAACTCCGGCCTGCGAAGCGCGGTAGAGGCCGTCGATGATCTGCTCGTCGACCAGTGAGTTGATCTTGAACTGGATCCGCACCTGCTTGCCGTCGCGTTTGGCCGCGATGACCCGCTCGATCTGCTCGACCAGCCCGGTGCGCATCGACCGGGGCGCGACCAGCAACCGTTTGAACTTGCTGCGCGGAGCCATCCCGGACAACTGGTTGAAGAGCCGCGACAGATCCTCGCCGACCTCGGGATCGCAGGTCAGGAGGCCCAGATCCTCATACAGGCGAGCGGTTTTCGGGTTGTAGTTGCCGGTGCCGACGTGGCAGTAGCGGCGCAGCGTGTCGCCTTCCTGGCGCACCACCATCGACAGTTTCGCGTGCGTCTTCAGACCGACGATCCCGTAGACGACGTGGACGCCGGCCCGTTCCAGTTTGCGGGCCCAGGAGATGTTGTTCTCCTCATCGAAGCGGGCCTTGATCTCGACGACGGCCAGGACCTGCTTGCCGGCGTCGGCGGCGTCGATGAGGGCGTCGATGATCGGGGAGTCGCCGCTGGTGCGGTAGAGCGTCTGCTTGATCGCCAGCACCTGCGGGTCCGCGGCAGCTTGCTCCAGGAACGCCTGGACCGAGGTGGAGAACGAGTCGTAGGGGTGGTGCAACAGCACGTCGCCCCGGCGGATCGCGGCCAGGACGTCGGGCTGGCTGGACCGCTCCACCGGCGCGAGGTCCGGATGCGTCATCGCCACGAACGGCGGCCAGCGCAATTCGCTGCGGTTCAGATCGGCGACGACGTTGAGGCCGGTCAAGTCCAGTGGCTCGGGCAGTCGGTAGACCTCGCCCTCGTGCACTGCCAGTTCGCGCACCAGCAGGTCCAGGACGTGGTCGTCGATGTCGTCGGCGACCTCGAGCCGGACCGGCGGCCCGAAGCGGCGGCGGGTGAGTTCCTTCTCCAGTGCGGTCAGGAGGTTCTCGGCGTCGTCCTCCTCGACCTCGAGGTCCTCGTTGCGGGTCACCCGGAAGGTGAAATGCTCGCGCACCTCCATCCCGGGGAAGAGGAACTGCAGGTGCTCGGCGATGACGTCCTCGAGGGTGACGAAGCGGGCGTCGTACAGGTCATCGTCGCCGTCGGCGGTCGGCAGACGGAGCAACCGCGGCAACAGCGGCGGCACCTTGACCCGGGCGAAGTGCTCCCGCTCGGTCTTGGGGTTGATCAGGATGACCGCGAGATTCAGCGACAAGCCCGAGATGTAGGGGAAGGGGTGCGCCGGGTCCACCGCCAGCGGGGTCAGCACCGGATAGATCTGCTGGCGGAACAACGTGGCCAGGTGCTGGCGGTCGGTCTCGGTCAACTCGTCCGGCCGCAGGATCCGCACACCCTCGTCGGCCAGGGCCGGACGGATGTGCACCTGGAAGACGGCGGCGTGGGCGTCCATCAACTGGTGGGCGGCCCGGGAGATCTCATCGAGGACCTCGCGGGGTTCGAGACCCGAGGCGGAGCGCACGGCCAGCCCAGTGGCGATCCGGCGTTTCAGGCCCGCGACGCGCACCATGAAGAACTCATCGAGGTTGCTGGCGAAGATCGCCAGGAACCGGGCGCGCTCAAGCAGCGGAACGCCCGGGTCCTGGGCCAGTTGCAGGACGCGCTCGTTGAACTGCAGCCAGGAGATCTCCCGGTCCAGGAACCGGTCATCCGGTAAGTCGTTGTCGCCGGGGTGGACCACGGGTGCTGCCACCCGGATGAACCGGCCGTTGGCCCCGCGCGCACGATGCTGCACCCGCTGCGAGAGCCGGGTCAGGGACGCTTCGCTGGCAGACGGTTCGCTCGACATGGCCCTATCGTGTCAGGCCCATCTGGCGATGTCAGCGGGCGTATTGCCCATCGACCGCTGCGGGGGCGAAGCCGAGCCCGCGATAGGTCGCCAGCGCCGGTTCGTTGTCGCCCTCGACGTAGAGCGTGATGCGATGAACGCCCTTGCTGCGCAAGTGGGCCAGCCCCGCGGCGGTGATGAACCGGCCAAGACCATGACCCTGGTACGCCGGGTCGACGGCCACCACGTAGACCTCACCTTCACCCAGGTCGGCAGGTTCGATCTTCGTCCAGTGGGATGCGGCCAGGCGACCCTCGTCGTCGCGCAACAGCAGCAGGCCGGCCGGGTCGAACCACGGCTCGGCGATGCGCTGCTGCAGATCGGCCATCGTCATCCGGCCTTGCTCCGGGTGGTTGACGAAGGCCGTCGCGTTCAACGCCAGCCAATCCTCGGCGTCGCGGCCCTGATCGAAGGTTGTCAACGTAAAGCCCTGCGGCACAGCTGGATCCACGAGTCTTGGTTCAGCATCGACCGGCCGCGCCAACTCCAACAGGGTGCGGACCCGGCGCAGCCCGGCGCCGCTGGCCAGTTGCTCGGATCCCGGCAGATCGCCGTGCGCCCAGACGTGTGCGTCGGGACGCTGGTCGAGGATGCGCGTCAGCAACTCCGCGCCGAGGCCGTTGCGGCGGTGCTGCGGGTCCACGACCAGTTCGGTGCTGCCGTCCGGGAGCACGATCCCAGCGGCGAGCAGATGCTCGGTGGGGTCGAAGGTCAGGTGCGCGATCGGCGTACCGTCGGGAGCTTGGTCGGGCTCTGCCTGGGGCAACGCCAGTCGGGTCGCCTCCGAGAACGGGGCTACGCCGTCGGCACGGTCCGCGCGATCGGCCAGGGCGCGGATGGCGGACACGGTGTCGGTGTTGATCGGCATCTCCCGATTCCACCACGCGATGCCCGCCATACTGCGGTCATGTCATTCTCGCAAGCGATTCGTACCGTCTTCAGCAAGTACTTCACGTTGTCCGGGCGCGCCGGCAAGGCCGAGTTCTGGTGGTTCGTCCTGCTGTGGTTCGTGGTGGACGCAGTCCTGAGCTTCCTGCGGAGCAGGGATGACGGGGCGCTGCTGACCACGATCTTGGGGTTGGTCGCCATCTTCCTGATCATCCCGTTCATCACCGTCACCGTGCGCCGTCTGCACGACACGGGCCGCAGCGGCTGGTGGTGGTGGCTGCACTTCATCCCGTTGATCGGCACGATCGTGCTGGTCATCTTCTGTGTCGGCGAGAGCCAGGGGCCCAACAAGTACGGCCCGGGGCCTGAGCCGGCGATCGCTGCCTGATCGCCGGGTTATCGCTCAGGCGGTCGTGGACTCCGCTGCCGCGCGCAACTCCTGCACGCCCACAAAGCGGTAGCCCACGTTGCGCACGGTACCGATCAGCGACTCGTGCTCCACGCCGAGTTTGGCGCGCAACCGGCGGATGTGGACATCGACCGTGCGGGTACCGCCGAAGTAGTCATAGCCCCAGACCTCCTGCAGCAACTGGGCGCGGGTGAAGACCCGCCCCGGGTGCTGTGCGAGGTGCTTGATGAGCTCGAACTCCTTGTAGGTCAGATCCAGCGAGCGGCCCCGGATGCGAGCTGAGTAGGCGTCCTCGTCGATGATCAGGTCGCCGGCGGTGATCGGACCGCCCTGCTCCTGCTCCTCGGGCGCCGAGCGGGTCAGGGCCAACCGGATGCGGGCCTCGACCTCGGCGGGGCCGGCGGAATCCAGCAGCACGTCGTCGATCTGCCACTCGTGGGTCAGCGCCGCCAGACCACCCTCGGTGAAGACGGCCAGCAGCGGAGCGGACGTGCCCGTGCTGCGCAGCAGCCGGCACAGTCCACGAGCGCCGGCGAGGTCGCGTCGGGCGTCCAGCAGGACGATGTCGCACTCCGGCGGGTCGATGAGGGCCTGCGGCTCAGGAGGCAGGATTCGGACCCGGTGACCGAGCAGTCCGAGGGCAGGCAGCACTTCGACGCTAGAGCCTCGCGCCTCGGTGAGCATCAACAGCCGTGCCATGGCCTGAAACAATACGGCGTGACGGCAGGGTAGGAGGGGACTTCCGGTGCAGCCGTGATTTCTGCCACATCACGATCAGGGTGATGCTGGACGAGCCTCGGAACCACCGGGACGGCCTCTCACCTGCGTAAATACGAGGCAGCAAGTAGATGAATGGTGAACGAAGGGTGACCGGATGTCGGACACGACCCCCACGGGACAGCTGACGGTGCGGTTCTGGGCAGCCGCCCAGGAGGCCGCCGGGACACACACCGAAACGTACGCCGCGGCGAGCGTCCGCGACATCGTCACCGACGCATCGGGGCGGCATCCGGCGTTAATTGCGGTCTTGCCGCGCTGCAGCCTGCTGCTGGACGGGGTCCGGGTCGGCGACCTGGACACGCAGGTGCTTGGTGGGCAGGTGCTCGAGGTGCTCCCGCCATTTGCCGGCGGGTGACGCACGGACGACGGAGTTGTCGGCGGAGCGCAGCGGAGTCGGCGGCGTAGGAGGAGGGGTGGCGTCCGCCGGCCAGAAGGTATTGCCGGCGGGTGACGCACGGACGACGGAGCCTGATGCAGGACCGCGGTGTTTGCAAGGATGGGCCCGTGAGCACCGAACCAGCCGTCGCCGAGACGCCGCTGTCCCTGCTGTCGGCGACCGCCGCGACCGGGGTCGCTGTGCTGCTGGCGCTCCTCACGCCGGCCGGTCCGGTGTGGGTCGGGATCGGCGTACTCCTGGTGGGTCTGGTGTTGGCGTCGGGCTGGCCGGCGCTCAGCCCCAGTCAGTGGGGGATCCGCGAGGTCGTCGCCATCGGGGCGGTACTCATCGCGGCGTGCGGTATCCGCTCGGACGCCGGCGGCCACCCGCACTGGCTGGCGCTGGCGCTCGCCGGCAGCCTGGTGCTCGCGTTCCTGGTGCAACTTCTGCGCCCGGACGGCCGCTCCGACGTCGTCGGATCCCTGGGTAGCTGCGCGCTGGCGTTCGCGGTCCTGGCGTGCGGCGGTTTGGCGCCGTTCGCGGCGGCCCGACCACACGCCGTACCGGTGGCCTGGACGGTCGCGATCGGTGTGGTCGCCAGCGTCCTGACCCGGTCGGCGGTCCAGCGCACGTCGCTGGATCTGGAGTGGGCGGTCCCCGTCGCGATGGTGGTCGGCGGAATCGGCGGCGTCGTGATCGCCGGAGCCACCGGACTGGCCTGGAACCGCCTGTTGCTGATCGGGATGCTGGCCGCCGCCCTTGCCCACGCCGTCCGTCGAGTGCTGCTGACCGCCGCCGTCCGTGACCGGTTGGCCCAGATCGCCGTGGGGGTCGCGATCGCCCTCAGCGGCGGAATGATCGCCTACGCGGCTACCTGGTGGTTGAACCGCTGAGGTTCAGCCGACCCGCTTCAACTCCGCGGACACGTGGCTTTGCATCGACTGACCGACGGCCGCCATTTCCATCACCCACAGCAGGTTGGAGTTGACGTAGCCGTACATCCGGGTCGCCGCTGAGTACTCCTTGGCGTGCGGGCTGCGCAGAACGCCGTCGGTCTGCAACTGCACCTTCGCGGTCTCGGTCTTGCCGTAGTACATCTCGACGATGCCCATCGGGTGCGCGAGGAGGAACTCGACCTCACCGTCCGGCAGCGGGCGCCAGAAGCCGAGCTCCGTAGCCAGCGGCTTCACTTTCTCGCCGGACTCATCCAGCAGCCAGGTGTGCGAGTGCCACTCCAGGAACGGTCGACCGTCGTGGAAGCACTCGATCTCCTGGCCGAAGTTGGCCGATTCGATCGTGGGGTAGCCCAGGACGCCGGCGCCCTCCCATCGGCCGATCAACCACGCCAGGGGCGCGAGTTCGCGGGGCAGGTCCAGGTCGAGTTCAAAAGGCATCAGGCACCAGGGTTCGGCACATTCGTGCCCTCGGTATAGGTGGACATCTGATCGGTGACCAGCGCTTTGCCCAGTTGGGAAAGCAGGGTGCTGTCGACGATGTCGACGTCCTGGCCATCGATGGTCTGGAAACCGCTGATCGGAGCGGTCTTGAAGTGCAGATCGTCGCCGCGGATGTCCCGCAGGCTGAGCGCCAGCGAGCGGATCGTGGCGGAATCGAAGGATTCGTCGACCGTCGTGTACTTGGTGACGTCGTTGATGGCGTCGGTCAACTTGATCGGGTTCAACAAGGTTCCGGCGCTCAGGGTTTTGGTCAGGACCGCCTTGATCCACGCCTGCTGGTTACGACCGCGATCCAGGTCACCCTGGGTCAGTTGGTGGCGCTCCCGTACGAATCCCAGCGCCTGCTCGCCGTTCATGTCGTGCCAGCCTTTGGTCCAGCTACCGAACCCGGCCTCGTCGAACCCTTGCGGGACGTAGAGACGGACCCCGCCGAGGGTGTCGGTCAAGTCCGCGAAGCCCTGGAAGTCGATCTGTGCGACATGGTCGATCCGCAGGTTCAGCATGTTCTCCATGGTTTGCACCAGCAACGGTGCACCGCCGTAGGAGTAGGCCGCGTTGATCTTGTTCTTGCCGTGCCCGGGAATCTCGACGTACATGTCCCGCGGGAAATGGATGATGTCGATCCGGGAACGATCGTTGTTGACGTGCAGCAGTTGGATGACGTCGGAGCGGGAGCCGGCGCCGATCTCCCGATCGCGGGAGTCCGAACCCAGCAGCAGGATGTTCTGCGCGTCTCCGGCGCCGGGGTCCTTGGTCGGCTGCTCACCGACGGGCAACATCGCGCTGTGCTTGATGTTGCTGTCGAGCAGATGGTTCAGGTAGAGCGCGAAACCGCCCGCGGCGAGGACCAGAACCGCCAGCATCGAGGCCAGTGTCAGCAGCGCAACCTTCAGCTTGCCGGCCGGTTTGCGACGCCTCGCGGGAGACGGCGCCTCCGAGGCGTCGACATCCGTCCCGAGCGTCATGGGGTCATTGTAGGTGTCGAACACAGCAGAGCCCGGATGCCGCTGGAATGCCCGCCCTCGGTGCGGGGTTGCCTGGATATGACTGTTCCGTCGCACGTGCGCTCGATCCTTCTCGACACCCCCGGCGCCGTTGAAGGCACCGGCGTCGATGAGGGCGTTGCGGCGCATTACGGCGATCCGATGCGGGAGCAGCGGCTGCTCGAGGACGGCCTGGCCGTGGTCGACCTGTCACATCGTGGCGTCGTGCAGATCACCGGACCGGACCGGCTGAAGTGGCTGGATTCGATGACCACCCAGCAGATCAAGGATCTGCCGCCGTACACCTCGGTCCAGGACCTGGTGCTGAGCCCCAAGGGGCACGTCGAGCACGATCTGCACCTGGTCGACGACGGTTCGACGCTGTGGATCACCGTGGAGCCCGGGACCGCGCCGGCGCTGGTGGCGTGGTTGGACTCGATGCGCTTCATGCTGCGCGTGGAAGTCACCGACGTCAGCAGCGAGTACGCCGTGCTGGGCGAGCCGATCAGCGCTGAGTCCCTGCCCGCCGAGTTGAGTGATCTCGGCGTGATCGCGTGGCGCGATCCGTGGCCCGCGCTGGGACCGGACACCGCGTCGTACTCCGAGGTCACGGAGCATCCCGGCACCGGCTGGGCGTGGCGGGAACTGATTGTGCCGCGGGACGCCGTACGTGCCGAGGTCGGTGACCGGCCGCTGGCCGGGTTGTGGGCGCACGAGGCGATGCGGGTGGCGGCCTGGCAGCCCCGGCTCGGGTTCGAGACCGACCACCGCACCATCCCGCACGAGTTGGACTGGCTGCGCACCGCGGTGCACCTGCACAAGGGCTGCTACCGGGGGCAGGAGACGATCGCGCGGGTGCACAACCTGGGGCGGCCGCCACGGCGGTTGGTCTTCCTGCACCTGGACGGCTCGGGGCACGTGCTGCCCGAGCCGGGCACCCCGCTGGTGCTGGAGGAGGGCGGCCGGCCGGTCGGAGAACTGACCTCGGTGGCACGGCACGCCGTCGACGGACCGATTGCGCTCGCGGTCGTGAAGCGCTCGACACCGACCGTTGTGACGCTCTTCGCGGGGCCGACCAGCGCCGCGCAGACCGTGATCGTCGCGCCGTAACCTGCTGGCTGTGACCTCACTCTCTCAATCCGCGCTCGCCGCGGCACCCGTCCTCGCTGTCGTCGAACGCAGCGGATTCGTCGAGTCGGTCCACCACGGGATTGCCGTGGTCACCAATCCGGACGGTTCGGTGGAGCGGGCGATCGGTGATGCTGGCGCGCCGTGTTTTCCGCGTTCGTCGAACAAGCCGATGCAGGCGATCGCGATGCTGGAAGCCGGGCTGCAGGCATCCGGCGCGCACCTGGCGCTCGCGGCCGCCAGTCACTCGGGCGAGGACTTCCACCTCGAGGGCGTGCGCGCAATCCTGGCCGCCGCCGGGCTGACCGAGGACGACCTGCAGAACACCCCCGATTACCCGTACGACGACCTGGCCCGTCGTGCGTGGATCGAGACTGGCCGTGGGCCGACGTCGCTCGCGCAGAACTGCTCGGGCAAACACGCCTCAATGCTGGCCGCGTGCGTGGCGGCGGGCTGGGATCCCTCGACCTACCGTTCGCCGGATCATCCGTTGCAGGTGCTGACGGCCTCGTCGCTGGCGTCGTTGGCGGGCGAGCCGGTGGCGGCGACCGGGATCGACGGCTGTGGTGCGCCGGTCATGGCGATTTCGTTGGCGGGGTTGGCGCGGGCCTTCGGGTCGATCGCGGCCGCCACGTCTGGGCCGGCTGCCGCGGTGCGTGACGCCATCCGCGGCTACCCGGAGTACCTGGGTGGGACCCGCCGGGATGTGACCGCGTTGATCCGCGGCGTCGACGGCCTGATCGCCAAGGACGGGGCCGAAGCGGTGTACGCCGTGGGGCTGGCCGACGGGCGCGGACTGGCCCTGAAGATCGCGGACGGTGGGCAGCGTGCACGTCCGGCGATCATGGCCTCGTTGCTCTCCTCGGTGGGAATTCGGGCCGAGGTGCTGGAGACGTTGTCCGAGGTCCCGGTGCCCGGACACGGTCAGCCCGTGGGCGCCGTACGGGTCGTCGGGATCTGACCGGCGCCTTACGCTGGTGCCGTGAGCCTCGACATCGTGCAGGGATACGTCGCCCTCATCCTCGGCGTGGCGCTGCTGGCGCTGCAGGTCTTCGCGTTCGTTGAAGCGCTGCGGTACCGCACGGATGCTTACCCGGCCGCTGGCAAGTTGACGAAGATCGCGTGGTCGGCGATTACCGGTGTGGCGGTGCTGATCGGGTTGTTGTCGTTGAATTCGCCGTTGAACATCTTCGAGTTGCTGGCCACTGCCGCAGCGATCGTCTTCCTGGTCGACGTGCGTCCCGCGCTGCGGCAGGTGTTGGGGAAGGACAACGCGAAGGGTGGCCGCGGTCCTTATGGCGGTTGGTGATCCGAGCGAGGCCGGAGTTGTCGGCGAGCGTAGCGAGTCGGCGGCGGAGGTTGAGTGAGGTTCACCGGCCGCAGAGGGTATGGCGGCTGGTGATGTGGAGCGGCGACGCGGGGTGTAGCGGAGGTCGAGTGGGGTTGACCGGCAACTAGAGTCGTCGCTTGTGAAAGCGACTGTGTTGCATGCCCCGGGCGACGTCCGCCTTGAAGAGGTTCCCGATCCGCAACTAGCGACTGCGCAAGATGCGATTGTCCGGGTCACCAAGGCCTGCGTATGTGGGTCCGACCTGTGGTACTACCGCGGCGACAGCCCGATCAAGAAGCCGATGCCGTTCGGGCATGAGTTCATCGGGGTGGTCGAAGAGGTCGGCGACGAGGTCCGCACGGTACGACCCGGCGATTTCGTGATCGCGCCGTTCACCTTCTCCGACAACACCTGTCCGGCGTGCCGCTCCGGCTTCCAGTCGGTGTGCGATCACGGCGGTGTGTGGGGTCGCAAGGACGCCGACGGTCGCGCGGTCGATGGCGGTCAGGGCGAGTACGTCCGCGTGCCGTTGGCCGACGGAACTCTGGTTGTCGCCGGTGAGCACGACGCCGCCCTCGAGCCGTCCCTGCTCACCCTGTCCGATGTGATGGGCACGGGGTGGCACGCTGCGACTTCCGCCAAGGTCAGCGAGGGTGACACCGTGGCGGTCGTCGGCGACGGTGCGGTCGGCCTGTGCGGCGTCATCTCGGCGGCAGCCAAGGGGGCCGGTCGGATCATTGTGATGTCCCGCAACGCCGAACGCACGAAGCTGGCCAAGGAGTTCGGAGCCACGGACATCGTGGCTGCCCGCGGCGAGGAGGGCGAGTCAGCGGTCCGGGAGCTCACCGACGGGGTGGGTGTCGACGCGGTGCTGGAGTGCGTGGGTACCGGTCAGTCGATGAACACCGCCTTCGCGATCGCCCGTCCGGGTGCGACCGTCGGCTATGTCGGCGTCCCGCACGGCGTCGAACTGCCGATCGGCCAGATGTTCAGCACGAACGTCGGGATCGCCGGTGGCGTGGCGCCGGTGCGCCGTTACCTGCCGGACTTGATCGCGTTGGTGACGTCCGGGCAGATCAACCCGGGCAAGGTCTTCGACCTCACCCTGCCGTTGACGCAGGTCGCCGAGGCGTACGCCGCCATGGACGAGCGCCGGGCCATCAAGTCGCTGCTCGAGGTGGGCTGATGTTCCGGTTGATCCCCCGGGTCCAGCATTACGACTGGGGCTCGTACGACGCGCTGCCGCGGTTGACCGGCCGCGCGCCGGGGGATCGACCTGAGGCCGAGCTCTGGTTCGGTGCCCACGAGTCCGCACCGAGCGGCGTACCGGCAGCAGGGGGTCACACCGATCTGGCTGTGCTCTACCAAGCCAACCCCAAGGCGTTGGTGGGTGCAGACGCGGTGCGCGTCTTCGACGGGCGGTTCCCGTTCATGTTGAAGGTGCTGGCGCCGACGAAATCCCTTTCGATCCAATGCCATCCAAGTCGCGAGCAGGCGCAGGATGCCACGGACGGGACGTACGTCGACACCTGGCCGAAACCCGAGGGCCTGGTGGCGATCACCCCGTTCGAGACGTTCGTCGGCATGCGGGACTACGCGGACATCGTGTCGCTGGTGGCTGGTCTCGAAGTACCTGAACTGAGCGCCATCGTGGAGTGGGCCAGCGGGCAGGACGAACCGTCCGTGGCGTTGCTGGAAGCTCTGTTGACGTTGGATCTGCCGGTCCGAAATGCACTGGTGCGCAGTGTGATCGGCGCGATAGCGGACCGCGAAGACGACCCGGCTTTTCCTGCTATCCGCCGTGTCGCCGAGGATTTCCCCGGTGACATCGGCCTGGTGGTGCTGCTGACCATGAACCATCTGACGGCGATGCCCGGCGATTACGTCTTTGTGCCCGCCGGTTGCTTGCACGCCTACCAACACGGCGTGGCGGTCGAGATCATGGCCAACTCCGACAATGTGATCCGGGCGGGTCTGACGCCCAAGGCGATCAACATCCCCGAGCTGTTGCGAATCGTGCGTCCTGATTCGGCGCCGATCCGGCGCAGTGAGCCACCGGGCCGGGTGCGCGACTACGGCGTGGACACCGACTATTTCCACCTGTACGCCGTGGGGCCGGGTCCCGAGGCGACCCTCATCCCCGGTGCGGGGCCGCGCATCGTCCTGTCGCTGCAGGATTCCACGACGGTGACCTCAGGGCCCACCAGCCTCGAACTGAGCAGTGGTGACGCCGCGTTCCTGGCTCCTGGCGAAGACGTGACCGTGGCGGGGTCCGGAACGCTGTTCGTGGCGACCGCCGGTTGACGGCGACGGTGCACCCGACCAAATGGGAGTCAATTGGTAGCCTGTTCCCATGGAGGTCACCATCGACGCCGCGGGTCGGCTGCTCCTGCCCAAAGCGGTGCGAGACGCGCTCGGTCTGACGCCCGGCACAACCGTCGACGTTTCCGTCTACGGCGCCGGGGCCCAGATCACGCCGGGCGGTCGGACGGCGAGACTCCAACAAGACGAGGACGGGCGTTTGGTCGCGGTGAGTGCAACGCCGGTCACTGATGGCGACATGTTTGCGCTGATCGACGCCGGTCGCCGGTGAGTCAACCGACTGCGGTCGGGATCGACACCAGTGTTGCGGTCCCGTTGCTCATCTCGTCGCACACAGCTCACCGGGCTGTGGCGGGCTGGGCCGTTGGTAAGACGCTCGTCCTGAGCGGGCACGCCCTGCCCGAGACGTACGCAGTCATCACCCGGCTTCCGGCCGATGCCAGGGTTTCCGCAGATGATGCGGCGACCCTGATCGATCACAACTTTCCGCGGCGAGTCGCGCTCCCGCACAGCGTTGCTGCGCAGTTGCACCGCACCCTGTCCGCCGCCGGGGTCAGCGGCGGATCGACGTACGACGGCATGGTTGCGCTTGCGGCACGTGAGCACGGGCTGGCGCTGGCGACACGTGACGCTCGCGCACGGACGACCTACGACGCACTCGGGGTCCACACCATCCTTCTGCCCGGATGACTGGCGCTGGTTCTGATCCTCGGAATCGTCGAGGCTACGGCGCCACCGCAGACCAAGCAACCGTGAGTTCGCCCAGCCGCCAACGCGATTCGTCGTCCAACAACGGCCACCCCGCCTCCCGCAGCGCGAGCGCGGTCTGGCGGAAACGCTGCCGGGCGCCGTACGCCGAGTAGCTGGCTGACCGAGCCCACGCACCGGACAGATCACTGACGAAGGCATGCACTCGTGAGCCCGCAACGTTGTGGTGGATCAGTGCTTTGGGCAGTCGCTCGGCCACGATCGCCGGGTCCTGCAGACCACGCAACCGCAGCGACACGGTCAGCGAGACCGGCCCGGATCGCTCCAGCGCCACCCACGAGGCGATCCGGCCGAGTTCGTCGCAGGTGCCGTCCACGATCAGGCCATCCGGATCGAGTCGCGACTGCATCAGCGACCACGCGTCCGCGACCGACGATTCGTCGTACTGGCGCAGCACGTTGAATGCCCGGATCACGCGCACCGTCCCAGGCACCGGGATCTCGAATCCGCCGACGGCGAAGGACAGTCCGGGCCGGGTCAGCGGCAGGGCGGCTTCGACCCGCGCAGCGGAGATCTCCAAACCCACCACGGTCACCGACGAGCGCACGGCCAGCAACCGATCAGACAGTTCGCGCGCGGTCACCCCGGACGCGCCGTACCCGAGGTCCACCACCGTCGGTGCCGGGCTGGAGCGCAGTCGCCACGCCTGGGGGCCGGCCAGCCACCGGTCGCACCGGCGCAACCGGTTGGGGTTGGTCGTGCCCCGGGTGACGGCACCCACGGGACGCTTGGCTGGCACCGCTCAAGCGTAGGGTTTGTCGGGTGGACATCCGACGGGTAGCGATGCTGTCGGTGCACACCTCCCCGCTGGAACAGCCCGGCACGGGGGACGCCGGCGGCCTGAACGTCTACGTCGTCGAGACCGCCCGACGGCTCGCGCAACGCGGTGTCGAGGTGGAGATCTTCACTCGCCGCACCTGTGCCAGCCTGGCCGACGAGGTGGTCCTCGCGCCCGGGGTGCTGGTGCGTCACGTGGACGCCGGCCCGTACGAAGGCCTGCGCAAAGAAGATCTGCCCGCGCAGCTGTGCGCCTTCGCCGCGGAAGTGATGGCCCAGGTCGCTCGCCAACCGCACGGCCACTACGACCTGGTGCACTCCCACTACTGGCTCTCTGGTCAGGTCGGCTGGTTGGTCGCCGAGCGCTGGGGGGTCCCGCTTGCGCACACCATGCACACGATGGCCAAGGTCAAGAATGCTGCGCTGGCCGAAGGGGATACGCCCGAGCCGCTCACTCGCATCGTCGGTGAGGAGCAGGTGGTGAAGGTTGCCGATGTGCTGGTGGCCAACACCGAGACCGAGGCAACTGAACTGATCGACCTGTACGCCGCGGATCCGGTCAAGGTGCGCGTCATCGAACCGGGTGTGGACCTCACGACCTTCACCTCCGGAGCCGCGAGCACCGCGCGCAGTCGCCTCGACCTGCCGGTTGATGCCGACCTTGTGCTGTTTGTCGGGCGCATCCAGCCGCTGAAAGCACCGGACGTTCTACTGCGAGCGGTCGCGAATCTGCTTGCCCGAGAACCGCATCGGCGGTCGAACCTGATCGTCGGTGTCCTCGGTGGCCCGAGTGGAAGTGGCTTGGAGCGCCCGCGTGCCCTGCAGCAACTGGCCCGCGATCTCGGCATTGCCGACGTCGTGCAGTTCGTGCCGCCCGTGTCGCGGGCGGGCTTGGCCGATTGGTTCCGCGCGGCCGATCTGGTTGCCGTCCCCTCCCGATCGGAGTCCTTCGGCTTGGTCGCGCTGGAGGCGTTGGCCAGTGGGGCACCGGTCCTGGCCACCGATGTCGGGGGACTGCCGGGCGCCGTGGGCCCCGGCGGCCGGTTGGTGCGCGGGCATGACCCGGCGGACTGGGCGAGCGCGATCGCCGGTCTTCTGGATGATCCCGATCTGCGCAAGCAGTTGAGCGAGGCGGGAATAGCGCACGCCGCCGCCCACGGCTGGGAACGTACGACGGACGATCTGTTCTCGGCGTACGTCGAGGCTGTGCAGCACAAGAGGAGGGTTCTGTGAGCACTCAACAAGCCACCTACGACACCGTCGCTGCCTTCTTGAGCGGCAACGACGTCGACTGGGAGCCCGGCGCGCGCGACTTCGAACTGGTCGCCAACCTGCCGGGCGAGCGCAAACTGAAGACCGGCTGCTCCCTGTTGGTCGGCGAAACCGACCTGACCACAACGGCATTCGTCATCCGCAACGCGGATGAGAACCATGCCGAGTTCTACCGGTTCCTGCTGCGCAAGAATCTCAAGCTGCCCGGACTGGCCTACGGGATCGACGGTGACGGCGATGTCTACGTCACCAGTCGCGTGCCGATCGGCGGGGTGGACGAGGAGTATCTGGACCGGCTCCTGGGCGCGGTGCTGGCGGCCGCCGACGAGGTCTTCAACGAGTTGCTCGTCCTCGGCTTCTTCAGCTCCATGAAGAAAGAATGGGACTGGCGCATCTCCCGAGGAGAGTCCACCCGCAACCTGGAGGCATTCCGCCACCTGTTGGAGGGATAGCGCCGCTCCCTACACTGGCCGCATGACCTACACGTTGGTGCTCCTGCGGCACGGTGAGTCCGAATGGAACGCGCTGAATCTGTTCACCGGGTGGGTGGATGTCAGCCTCAGTGAGAAGGGCCGCGCCGAGGCGGCACACGGTGGTGAGTTGTTGACCTCCTCCGGTGTGCTGCCGGACGTCGTGCACACCTCGTTGTTGCGCCGCGCGATCAACACCGCGAACATCGCGCTCGACGTGGCTGACCGGCACTGGATCCCGGTGAAGCGCAGTTGGCGGCTGAACGAACGGCACTACGGCGCACTGCAGGGCAAGGACAAGAAGGCCACCCTGGAGGAGTTCGGCGAGGAGCAGTTCATGACCTGGCGCCGGTCCTTCGACGTCCCGCCGCCGCCGATCGAATTCGGCTCGCAGTACAGCCAGGACGGCGACCCGCGGTACGCCGACCTCGGTGACGACATGCCCCGCACCGAGTGCCTCAAGGACGTCATCGCCCGCTTCCTGCCCTACTGGAACGAGGCGATCGTGCCCGATCTGAAGGCGGGCAAAACGGTGCTGGTCGCCGCCCACGGCAACAGCTTGCGCGCGATCGTGAAGCACCTGGACGGTATCTCCGATGACGACATCGTGGGTCTGAACATCCCCACCGGCATGCCGTTGGTCTACGAGTTGGACGACGACCTCAAGCCCGTCACCCCGGGCGGGGAGTACCTCGACCCGGAGGCCGCGAAGGCCGCCGCGGAAGCCGTCGCGAACCAGGGACGGTAACGCCGAACGCGAAGGGGCCCAGCCGCACGGCTGGGCCCCTTCCCGTTGTCGATCTCAGTCGTCGACCTCGGCGTTGGGCCGACGCCCGGTGACCAGGTAGACGATGCGGTACGCCACCGAGGTGGCGTGGTCGCCGAACCGCTCGAAGTACCGGCTGAGCAGTGTGGCGTCGATCGCGGCCTCGACCCCGCTGGAGTAGGACGGGTCAACCAGGATCCCAAAGATCTGCCGGTGCAACTCGTCGAGTTCCTGATCCCGCTTCTCGATCTCCTCCGCCGCGGACACGTCCTTGTCCGCGATCGCGGCGGCGACCCGCTCGGCCAGTTCCTGGGTGATCTTGGACATCTGCACGAAGATCTCGCGCAGCTCCGGCGGAACGGCGTGGTCGGGGTAGCGCAGGCGGGCCACCTTGGCCAGGTGCTCGGCGAGGTCGCCCATCCGCTCGATGCTGCTGGACATCTGCATCGCGGTGACCACCATGCGCAGGTCGGTGGCGACCGGCTGCTGACGGGCCAGCAGGTCCACCGCGAGTTCGTCGACCTGGTCGCGGATGGTGTCGATGTCGGTATCCGAGGCAATGACACTCTCGGCCAACTGCAGATCGGCGTCCAGCAGGGCGATCGTGGCGCGGCTCATTGCGGTGCCGACCAGGGTCGCCATCTGGACCAGGTCGTCGGAAATCCGGTCGAGATCTTCGTGGAATCCGGTGCGCATGGGGTGTGTCCTCTGGTGTCGTGGCCCGTACTGATGGTGGCACGTCGGTAACGGGTGATGGGCCTGCCTCACCCGTGTGCCGATGTGACAGTCGCAGTATCGCGTGAACGTAATCGGGCGAGAAGGTGAACATCAGGCACCTGGGCCCGCCCTGGTCGCTTCCGAGTTGGCACGCCCTCGTACGGCGTGCGTACATTGAGCGACGT
Organism: Branchiibius hedensis; assembly: GCF_900108585.1. NCBI lineage: Bacteria > Bacillati > Actinomycetota > Actinomycetes > Micrococcales > Dermacoccaceae > Branchiibius > Branchiibius hedensis. The sequence goes on along the minus strand of NZ_UESZ01000001.1, from coordinate 2,824,029 downwards.
GGAGCTCGTGCTGGTCGCGATCGGCTTTCTAGCCGTCGGCGGGGTGCTCGGCGCTCTGCTTTTCCGGCCGCGCCAGCCCCAGGCTGTCCCCGAACGCGCGGGGGAGGACGTCGATGAGGTGCTGCCGTCGGCATCTGAGGATGTCTTGGCGGTGCTCCCGGGCGTCTACGTGATCGTGGACTCTTCGGACGCCGTACGTCGATCATCGGCCAACGCCAGCGCCCTGGGTCTGATCCGGTCCGGTGAACTGACCCACCCCGCGCTGCGCGAACTCGTGCGCACGGTCCGGCGGGAGCAGGGCATTCGGGACCTGGACCTGGACGTGCCCCGTGGCCCGTTCGGCAACGAGCGGCTCTCCATCGGGGTGCGGGCCGGCGCGCTGGACCGGGGATTCGTCCTCCTGCTCATCGAGGACCGCACCCAGTCCCGGCGCGTCGAGGAGACCCGACGCGACTTCCTGGTCAACGTCAGCCACGAGTTGAAGACGCCGGTGGCCGGGATGACCCTGCTGTCCGAAGCGATCGACGAAGCCCGCGACGACCCGGAGGCCGTGCACCGGTTCTCTGAGCGGATGCGCTCGGAGAGCGTGCGGTTGTCCAGGTTGGTGCAGGAGATCATCGAACTGTCCCGGTTGCAGGTCAGCGAGAACCTCGAGCAGCCCGTGCTCGTGGACGTCGAGAGCTGTGTCCGCGACGCCCTTGACCATCTGCGGATGGTCGCCCAGGACCGGGAGATCACCGTGGCGTTCACCTCATCGGGGGAGCGCCCGACGGTGTACGGCGATCAGCACCTGCTCACCACCGCCGTCCGTAACCTGGTCGAGAACGCCATCAACTACTCCGACCCGGGTACCCGCGTCACCGTGACCCTGCAGGCCGACGCCGACCTGGTCAGCATCCTGGTCAAGGATCAGGGGTCGGGTATCCCCGCCGTCGAGCTGGACCGGATCTTCGAACGGTTCTATCGGGTCGACGCCGCCCGATCCCGCCGCACCGGAGGTACCGGGCTCGGCCTGGCTATCGTCAAACACATCTGCGCCAACCACGGCGGGGAAGTGAGCGTCTGGTCCGAGGAGGGCCAGGGTTCCACCTTCACCATCCGCTTACCCGCCGCGCACGCGCCCGAAGAGGCGCAACCTCATCAGAACCCTCAGGAGGCCACCGCATGACCACTCGGATCCTGCTCGTCGAGGACGAGGAGTCGCTGTCCGACCCGTTGTCCTACCTGTTGGGCAAGGAGGGGTACGACGTCGTGGTCGCCGACGACGGCCAGCGCGCGCTGGATCTGTTCGAATCCGATGGCGCCGACCTGGTGCTGCTGGATCTGATGTTGCCGGGTGTTTCCGGTATCGAGGTGTGCCGCACGATCCGGGCCCGCTCCGGCGTACCGCTGATCATGCTGACCGCCAAGGATTCCGAGGTCGACAAGGTGGTCGGTCTGGAACTGGGCGCCGATGACTACGTGACCAAGCCGTACTCGAGTCGGGAGTTGCTCGCCCGGATCAAGGCGGTGCTGCGGCGGGGCACCGAACCCGAGGAGTTGGTGCCCGCGACGCTGAGCGCCGGCCCGGTGCGGATGGACGTCGAGCGGCACACCGTGGCCGTCGGTGGGCAGCCGGTCTCGTTGCCGCTGAAGGAATTCGAACTGCTGGAGTTGCTGCTGCGCAACACCGGACGGGTACTCACCCGGGGTCAGTTGATCGATCGGGTGTGGGGCAGCGATTACGTCGGTGACACCAAGACCCTGGACGTGCACATCAAACGATTGCGGGCCAAGGTCGAGCCCGATCCCTCCAACCCGCAGCACATCCTGACCGTGCGGGGTCTGGGTTACAAGTTCGAGAACTGACCGGCTATTCGCCGGCGGAGGAGGTCGGGGCCTCGTACGTCGCGTGGCTGACCGACGCCGAACCGTAGGGTGCGCTGTCCAGGACGACCGGAACGCTGACCGGAACACTGCCGGCGGAGTCGGTCGCGAAGGTGACCTGGGTGCTGGCACCCGGCTCGGCGCCGACGGCGGCGATCTTGACCGGGCCGGCGGTGGCCGTCGAGTTGCCGGACGCCTGACCGTCCAGGCGCACCGCGGTGGCGGCGGGCACCGTCACGGTGGTGGCGCTGCCACCGGTCGGGGTCACGGTCAACTGCACCGGCTCCTGGGTGGGGTTGGTCGCGGTGCCGTAGAGGCTGCCCTCGGCGCCCTTGGCCGACGTGACGATCAGGATGTTGGACAACTGCACCTTGCCCACGTTCGCCGCGATGCCGTCGGAGGCGTTGTAGCTGGTGACCTCATCGGGGGAGAGGTAGAAGCAGCCGCTGAGGGTGAGCGCGGCGCCGGTCATGACGACGCCGGCAAGCAGCGGACGGGCCAGGCGGGCCTTGGTGGTGGGTCGGGCGGTTCGTCGCGTCACGCCGCTCAGGATAGCGGGTCACCACCGCCTGCCGTGCGGGCCTCCCACTGACAAGTCACGCGCCCGCGAAACAGACAAAGTAACGTTTGTCAAGGGTTTGGCAGTGGATGTGGATTTGCCATTTCGAGCCCGTCTATGCCCCTTGACCAGCACAAACAGCCATGAGACCGATCACACTGCCGTGTTATCCTGGGAGTCGCGAAAGGGGCTAAATCCATATGGTTTTCAAGGTCGGCGAGACCGTCGTGTATCCGCATCACGGCGCAGCACTCATCGAAGAGATCAATGTCCGCAAGATCAAGGGTGAGGACAAGCAGTACCTCAAACTCAAGGTTGCCCAAGGTGATCTGACCATCGAGGTGCCCGCCGAGAACTGCGACCTCGTGGGCGTCCGTGACGTCGTCGGCAAGGAAGGCCTCGACCGCGTGTTTGCGGTGCTGCGCGCCGACCACACCGAGGAGCCGACCAACTGGTCCCGTCGCTACAAAGCCAACGTCGAGAAGCTCGCCTCCGGTGATGTGATCAAGGTGGCCGAGGTCGTCCGCGACCTGTGGCGCCGCGACCAGGTCCGTGGCCTGTCCGCCGGCGAGAAGCGGATGCTGGCCAAGGCGCGCCAGATCCTCGTCTCCGAGTTGGCCCTGGCCGAGCACACCAACGAGGACAAGGCCGAAGCCACCCTCGATGAGGTCCTCGCATCCTGAACCATCCCCCGATGTCACCCAACGCCCGCAGCGACTCCGCTGCGGGCGTTGCGTCGTCGGTGGCGGCGATCGTCGTCGCCGCCGGGCGGGGCACCCGGCTGGACGCCGGGATACCCAAGGCCCTGGTGCCGCTTGCGGGCGAACCGTTGGTCGTGCACGCAGTACGCCGGGTGCGGGCGTGCGAGCAGATCGGGCCGATCGTCGTGGTTGCGCCAGGTGACGTCCTGGCGGACTTCGTGTCCCTCCTGGATTCCTACGAGGTGACGGTGGTGGCCGGTGGCGCCGAGCGCACCGATTCCGTCGGCGCCGGACTGGCGGTGCTGCCCTCGTCGGCGCAGCTGGTGCTGGTGCATGACGCGGCGCGCGCGCTGACCCCGCCCGCCTTGTTCGATGCGGTGATCGCAGCCGTGCGCGACGGCGCCGATGCCGTGGTACCCGGGGTCGCAGTCTCCGACACGATCAAGCAGGTCGACGACACCGGACAGGTCCTCGCCACCCTGGACCGGTCGGCGTTGCGAGCCATCCAGACTCCGCAGGGTTTCACCCGGGCGGCGTTGGTTGCGGCGCATGCGTCCGGCGACCTGGCCACCGACGATGCGGCGCTGGTCGAGAAGGCGGGTGGCGTCGTACGCGTCATCGAGGGCTCGGCGCTGGCGGCGAAGGTGACCACGCAGGTGGACCTGCGGTTGCTGACCGAGTTGGCGGCCCAGTCATGACCCTTCTGCCGCGCACCGGCATTGGTGTCGACGTGCACCGGTGGGCGACCGACGACAGGCCGCTGTGGCTCGCCGGGGTGCACTGGCCGGACCAGGGCGGTTTGGACGGGCACTCCGACGGCGATGTCGTCTCTCACGCGATCTGTGACGCATTGTTCTCGGCGGCCGGGATCGGTGATCTCGGCCAGCATTTCGGCGTCGACCGGCCGGAGTTCGCCGGCGCTCACGGGGTCGAGTTCCTCACCGAAGCGGCCCGGTTGGTGCGCGCGGCCGGTTTCGAGATCGGCAACGTCGCGGTGCAACTGATCGCGAACCGGCCGAAACTCGGCCCCCGGCGCGATGAGGTGCAACGGGTCCTCGGTGACGCGTTGGGTGCGCCGGTGTCCGTCGCCGCGACGACTACCGACGGTGTCGGCATCACCGGACGGGGTGAGGCGGCCGCTGCGATCGCAACAGCACTCGTCTGGTCGATGACCTGAGTCGTGTCGGCGTCAGGTCATCCGGCGGGTGACCTGGGGTGCTCTGCGGATAGCCACCGCCGAGATGGCTGCGGCGAGGAGGGGCACCCCGATCGTCAGTGCTGCCAGCCACGGCCAGGGAATCGCGACGATGGGTCCGGGAATGTGATTGCCGTCCATGGTGTCGTAGCCGTCCTGGGTCAGGCTGTGCGCCAGCGCGATGCCCGGCACGAAGCCGACCGCCAGTCCCAACACGGTGCCGACCAATCCGGTCACGAACGCTTGGCTGCCGGAGAGTGCCCGCCGGGTGCGCCGGGTGCCACCCACCGCGGCCAGGGTGGCGTCGTCGGCGCGGCGTTCGGTCATGGTCAGCGCCGTGGAGGTCAGCGTGATGATCAGCACGAGCAGACTGAACGAGCCCACGATGACCGCGAGCATCAGCCCGGACGGGTCCTGGTAGCCACGCTCGACGTAGACCGTTGCGTCGTCGCTGAAGGCGTCTTCCAGTCGTTGCTGGGTCTTTTCGCTGATGTCGCCGCGTGGGTCCCGGATGAGCAGATCGGAGCTGGCACCGGTCATCGGCAGCTTGACGGTCCGAACCGCCTCTGCGGCGATCAGAGCCCCGTTTCCTTGACCGAAGGTGGCCTCGTTGCCCATCGTGAGGGCGACGGAGATGACCGGCACGGTGACGATGCTCGTCGTCTTGATGTCGCTGGCTGACCCGTCGGTGTCGCTGAGGAGGTAGGTCCCGACGGAGAGGTTCAACTGCTTCGGCACGGGCGGCGGCGAGACGCGTTGGCCGTTCTCGTCGTAGGTGGCGAAGCTGCTGCCGTAGGTGCGTGCGACGACCGCGCCGGAGCGCAACAGCGCCGCATCGCCCGCCGGAAGGTGAAGCCGGCGCATGATCTCCGCCGCCGGCAACACGGCGATCTGACCGTTCGTGCTCATCCCGCCCAGGCCGATGGTGACGTTGCAACGACCGTTGGGGGTGTCAGTGGGCGCCATACCCATCTGCGGTGGGCAGTCGGGCGGGGACAAGAGCACAAAATCGGTCCGTCCCCCCGGGTTGATGGCCCCGGCAGGTATCTGGCGCCGCACGATTTCCAGGTGCGGATCAACTCGGCGGATCGTTCGTTCGGCCGCCTCGGTGGTGGGGCCGCCCGGCATATCGAAGTCGGACGACACGATCCCTTCGCCCGCGATGGTCATCGGGGTGTATTGCCCGCGACGTTGCGCGGTGTCGCTGAGGGCCGGGATCACGATCATCGTGAAGGCGGCGACCGCGGCCAGGATCGCGGCCACCGCACCGGTGGCGCGCTGCCGCTGCCGGGCGTTGTCCCGGGCCGCCAGGCGCAGGGCGACCGGCAACGGAGCCGACAACCGGCCCACCGCTACCAGGACGGCCGGCACCAGCATGAGGGCGCCGCTGATCATGGCGACGGCAGCCAACGCGACCCCATTGGTCCCCGCACCGCTCAGGTTGCTGGCGGTGAGCCCCTTGAAGATGATCGCGCCGCCGATGACAGCCAGCAAGATGCCGACGATCGGTAACACCCGGTTGAGGCGGGGCGAGGTGTTCTGCCCTTTCATGACGCCGACGATGTCGAGTCGGCCGAGCCGCAGCGCCGGGATCATCGCCGCGATGAGCGAGGCGACCACGGCCACCGCGACCACCGGAAGCAGTTCCAGCCAGGGGATCGCGACGGTGGGCATGAACGTGTTCGGCGCGAATCGGGGCATGATCCACAACCGCGCGGCGTACGTCGCCAGGATGCCGACCACGGCGCCGACCACGGCGCCGACCACACCGGCGAGCGCACCCAGCACGACGGCTTGAGCCAGCACGGTCCGGCGCAGTTGCGGCGTCGTGGTGCCGGCGGCGGCAACGAGGGCCAGCGTGCGTCGCTGCCGGGACGCCGAGACAGCGAAGGCGGGCGCGACCAGTAGCGCGATCAACATCAACAGGATGATCCCGCCGGCGGTGATGGACGCCGCCGCGTTGGCGACGTTGGTGTTGTCGAAGGAATTGTCGTGGGTCGGCAGCAGCGCGGCTTCTTCGGCCCGCGTCGGCGGATGGCGGACGACATCGGCCGACAGGACGGTGAAGCCGTACCGGTTCAGACTGACCTGTTCCGCAAAACTCACCGGACGGTCGCGCAGCAGGTACCAGGTTGGGATCGAGAGAGCCGGCGTCCCAAAGCTGCTGTCGGCAACGAATTCACCGGTGGGTCCGGTGCCCTCGTAATAGGTTGCGCGGCCGACAACCGTGACCGTGCGGGGCGACCCGTCGATGGTGAGCGTTACGGATCCGGTGGTGGGCATGCCGCGCTCGACCCCCATCGCAGTGACCGCGATCTCATCGCCGCGGCGGGGCCAGCGGCCACTGTCAAGGGTGAGTTTGGGGCCGAGGCTATTACTCAGGTCGGTCACCACCACGGAGACCGATCGCGACACCGTAGGACTGATCGCCGCTCGGCCGCCGACAATAGTGACGGGCACGACCGTGGAGTGGGTCAGTTTGCCGATGGCCGCCGATTGGGCGTCCTGGTTGGATGCGCTCCAGCCGGGCACCGGGAGCGCGGGGGTGTCGGTGGTGCCGTTGTTGGTCGCGTACACCCCGTCCGAGTCGGCGTACTGGAGGGTCTGGTGTGGATCCGGACCGGTCAGGCTGGCTTGGGCATTGCCGAGGGAGTAGGGCAGGGCGGCCGCGCCGTGGACGGTGGTGCTGTCGTACATCGTCAACACGAAGGACAGGATGGCGATGGGCAGCCCGACCATGATCAGGACGACGATGCTGCGACCTTTGTGTCGACGTACGTCGCGGCGGGCCATCCGCAGCGATACCCGCCAGCTACCGAGCCAACCGGCCACCCGGCCGGCCCCGGTGGGTCGCGCCGGAGGCTGTACCCCCGTGCCAGCCTCCGGCGCAGTCAGGACGCTCACGCGGACGCCTCCGTGGTGAGCAGGTCGGTCGGGTCGTTGGCGCCGGTGTCGTCGACGACGACGCCATCGCGCAGGAACACGGTGCGGTCGGCCCAGGCGGCGTGCCGGGACTCGTGGGTCACCAACAACCCGGCGGCTCCTTCGTCGCAGCGCTGTCGCAGCACGCGCAGGACCCGCTCGCCGGTGGTGGTGTCCAGGGCGCCGGTGGGTTCGTCGGCCATGACCAGTGAGCGGGTGCCGACCAGGGCGCGGGCGATCGCCAGTCGCTGCTGTTGCCCACCGGACAGGGCATCGGGGAATCGATCGGCGACCCCCGCCAGGCCCATCTGTTCCAGGGTCGCGATGGCCGCCCGACGTGCCTTGCCCGGTGAGGCGCCGTCGAGTTCCATCGGCAGGCCGACGTTCTCGGCCGCCGTCAATGCCGGGATGAGGTTGTAGTCCTGGAAGACGAAACCGACCTGGCGGCGGCGCACCATCGCCAGTTGTTTGGAGCTGAGCGAGCTCAGGTCCACGTCGTGCATGATGACGCGACCGCTGGTGGGCCGGTCGAGGCCGCCGGCGATGTTCAGCAAGGTCGACTTGCCCGAGCCGCTGGGGCCCATCACGGCGACGAGTTCACCCGGCGCCACGGTGAGACTGACCCCGCGCAGGGCGTGGACGACGTTGTCGCCGGTGCCGTGGGTGCGTTCGATGTCCTCGAGGATCAGGGCTGGTGAGGTGGTGTTCATCGGATCTCCCCCGAGATGGCTGCGATGTCGGATGGGTGGGTTGGGGCGGGTGCAAGAGGGCCGATCTGCGCCAAGCGGGACTCGATGTGATCCAGCCAGCGGGCTTCGGCTTCGGTGGTGAAGATGTGGCTCTCCAGGACGAGGAGCCATGCGGCGTCGGTGGACTGGGGTGGGTCGGCTTCCTCGACCGCCGCGAGTGCTTGACCCTTGAGCCGGGTCAGATCGCGCAGGTGCCGCATGGTCGAGGTGCGTTGGACGTGCACGATGGCGGGTACGTCCACCCCCGGCACGGTGACCGCGAGGGCCAGTTTGATGACCAACTCATCGCGCGGGGTGGTCTCCCGGTCGACGGGCGATCGCCACCACTGGGCGACCTCGGCGCGGCCGGTGTCGGTCAACCGGTAACTGATCCGACCCTCGTCGTCCGCCGGGCCGGTCTGCTCGACCAGGCCGTCGCGTTCCAGCCGGCCGAGAGTGGTGTAGACCTGCCCGACGTTGAGTGGCCAGGTACCGCCGGTGCGTTCCTCGAAGGCCGAACGCAGGGCCGCGCCGTACATCGGGCCGTCACTGAGCAGGGCCATCAGGCCCAACTTCACGGACATCTGCCCTCCCCGTAATACTCGGTATTGCTGCTGGTGAGCGAATGTATACCGAGTATTACGCCGCGGGCAACGAGGAGCGGCGGACGGCGTGTCGGGGTTCGGGCGGCTGCGCGGCTGCGCGGCTGCAGGATTCTGCTGTTGGCCCGCGCCATCGGTAAACTCCACAGGTGGCCATGCAGATCTACGACTCCCTGACCCAGGAGTTGCGCGACTTCGTCCCGCTCCACGAGGGCAAGGCGAGCATCTACATCTGCGGACTGACCACCCAGGGCGAACCGCACATCGGGCACATCCGCTTCACCGTCGCCTTCGACATCCTGCGCCGGTGGTTGACCATCGGCCACGGCCTCGAGGTCACCCTGGTCCGCAACGTCACCGATATCGACGACAAGATCCTGAACAAGTCGGCCGAGGCCGGGGTGGCGTGGAACGAGTGGTCCTACCGCTTCGAGCGAGCGACCAGCGACGCGTTGGACATCCTCGGCGTGCAGCGACCCTCCTACGAGCCGCGGGCCACCGGGCACGTCACCGACATGGTCGATCTGATGCAGATCCTGATCGAGAAGGGCCACGCGTACGTCGCGCCGGACGGCAGCGGGGACGTCTACTTCGACGTTCGGTCCTGGCCCGCGTACGGCGAACTGACCCACCAGCGCATCGACGACATGGAGTCGGCGACCGACGCCGACCCGCGCGGAAAGCGTGACCCGCGCGATTTCGCGCTCTGGAAGGGTCGTAAGGCCGGCGAGCCCGCGACGGCCAGTTGGCCCACGCCGTACGGCGATGGTCGACCGGGCTGGCACCTGGAGTGCTCGGCGATGGCCCGCCGCTGGCTGGGCGACGAGTTCGACATCCACGGTGGCGGGATCGACCTGCGCTTCCCGCACCACGAGAACGAACTGGCCCAGTCCCGCGCCGCCGGGTTCGGGTTCGCGCGGTACTGGATGCACAACGCCTTCCTCACGCTCGCGGGGGAAAAGATGAGCAAATCGCTGGGCAATGGGCTCAGCGTGCCGGAGCTGACCCGCACGATCCGGCCGATCGTGCTGCGCTTCTACCTCGGGTCGGTGCACTACCGCTCGACGCTGGAGTACGCGCCCGGTTCACTGGCCGAGGCGGAGGCCGCGTTCAGCCGGATCGAAACCTTCCTGCTGCGAGCGCTTCCCGATGGCCCGGTCGAATCCGGCGCGGTCCCAGCCGGTTTCGCAGCCGCCATGAACGAAGACCTGAACATCTCCGAGGCGCTCGCGGTGATCTACACCGCCGTGCGTGATGGCAACAGCCTGTTGGCCGCGGGTGATGCCGGCGGGGCGGCCGCAGTGGCCACCGACGTCGTCGCGATGCTCGACGTGCTCGGGGTCAACCCGTTCGACCCGCACTGGTCGGCAGACGCGTCGGATGCGTCCTCCGACGCCCTGGCCGTGCTGGTGGAGAGCCTGCTCACCCAGCGGTCCGCAGCGCGCGCCGAGAAGGACTTCGCGACATCCGACCGGATCCGTGACCAACTGTCGGCTGCCGGAGTGGCCGTCGCCGACAACCCGGACGGGGCCACCTGGTCGCTGTCCACCGACGGAAAGCACTGATATGCCTGGCAATTCGCAACGACGAGGCTCGATCCGCAAGGGCACCTCGAAGAAGGGCGCCGTCGTCGGTAGCGGTGGTCAACGTCGCCGCGGTCTGGAGGGCAAGGGCCCGACCCCGAAGGCGTCCGAACGGCCGAACCACAAGGCCTACAAATCCACTCAACGCTCGGGCGGCACCAGCCGACCGGCTGCCAAGCGCAGCAACAAGCCGAGCAGCGAGATGGTGGCGGGCCGCAACTCCGTGCTGGAGGCGCTGCGCACCGGGATGCCGGCGACCACGCTCTACCTCGCCGGTCGCATCGACTCCGACGACCGGGTCCGGGAGATCCTGAAGATTGCTGCAGCGGAGGCGATTCCGATCCTGGAGACCACCCGCCAGGAGTTGGACCGGTTGACCGACGGTGCGGTGCATCAGGGTGCAGCGTTGCAGATCCCGCCCTACGAGTACGCCCACCCCGCTGATCTGATCGACCCGCAGGCACCGGGCATCCCGCTGGTGGTTGCTCTCGACGGCATCACCGACCCGCGCAACCTCGGTGCGATCATCCGATCGGTGGCGGCCTTCGGCGGCCACGGCGTGATCGTGCCCGAACGCCGGTCGGCGGGCATGACCGCGGCCGCGTGGAAGACCTCGGCCGGTGCGGCCGCCCGGGTGCCGGTGGCGTTGGCGGGCAACCTGACCCGGACGCTGGAAGAGTTCCGCAAGGCCGGCTTCTTCGTGCTCGGTCTGGACATGGACGGCGACGTCGAGTTGCCCGCGATCACCCTGGCCACCGAACCGCTGGTCATCGTGGTCGGCTCCGAGGGCAAAGGGTTGTCCCGGTTGGTCGGCGAGACCTGCGACCAGATCGTGTCGGTGCCGATGTCGTCGGCCGTCGAATCGCTCAACGCCGGAATCGCCGCGTCAGTGACGCTCTACGAGATCTTCAAGCAGCGCCGAGCGGGCTGAGGTCCGGGCGAGAACGCAGTTCGGGAGGGGATCTACGGGCCAGGATTCCGTCCGACCCGTAGATCCCCTCCCGAGGGGACCGCGTTTCTACTTGTCCCAGTTCTTGATGGTCTCCTGGGCGCTGACCTTCTGCGCGGGGATGGCCACGGTCGTCATGATCTTGTCGGCGATCGTCTGGCGCTTGGCGTCCCACAGCGGGAACAACCATCCGATGTAGCAGATCAACGAGTCGACCAGGTGCGCAAGGTCGCGCACGAACGCCATCAGCGGCCCGATCGGCTGACCGGTCTGCTCGCCGATGACCTTGACACCTACGACGCCGCGACCGACGCTCTGGCCGGTCTTGCCGCCCTTGTACCACCGGTTCCACGCGACGATGACCAGCCCGAGCATCCAGCCGATGAAGATGACGAAACTGCCGAAGCCACCACCGATCGAGGCACCGATCAACTCGATGATCCAGGCGGGCACACCCCCGATCAGCAGGTCGATGATGAAGCCTCCGGCGCGAGTCGGCCACGGCGAGTAGGCGTCTGGGCCGGGGCCGACGTACCCCGGCGCCGGGTAGCCGGGCTGTTGACCGCCGTACCCCGGCGCGGGTGGGTAGGCCTGGCCGGGCTGCTGGTAGGCCGGCGGTTGCTGGTAGGCCGGTGGCTGTTGCGGGGTGGAGTAGGACGGCGGACCCTGGGGTGCGGCCGGCGGCGGGGAGTACTGGGGCGGTTGCTGACCGTCACCGGGCTGGCCGGGTTGCTCCGGCTGCCCGTAGGGGTCAGCGGGACCGCTGGAATCGTTGGACATGAGGTTCCTCCTTGGACGGATCTGCAGCGCTGCTGTCGTGCTGAGCCTAGTGGGCTGGGTGAAGGCCCAAGCGTTAATCAACGTGGCGCGCACGTGCCTCAAGAGCCGCTGCGCGGCGGGAAGATACCTCCTGAGCAGTAGGGCGTCGGCGCAGTACCGTTGGCGGGTGGACGGTACGGTGCGGCAAGCCCCGACCCGACCCCGCGACGTACGTCGATGGGCGGCTCCCGCGCTGACCGCGACGCTCGGGCTGGGCGGGCTGGCGCTGCTGCACCTGCGGACGCCTGGCGCGCACAGCTTCTACCCACCCTGCCCGCTGCTGAGGCTGACGGGTTTGTACTGCCCGTTCTGCGGCGGCTTGCGGGCTACGGCGGATCTGACGCACGGTGATGTGGCCGGGGCGTTCGCGCGCAATCCGATCGTCCCGCCACTGCTGCTGGTGGCTGTTGTCGCATGGGGGCGATGGGCCTGGTCCCGGGTCACCGGTCGGCACTGGCGTCCCGCCCTCGGCGCCCGAACGACCTACTGGGTGTTGGGTTTTCTGGTGGTATTCATGATCGCGCGCAACGTGCCGGGGTGGACGTGGCTGTCACCCGCCTAGCTGCTCGTGGGCGCGCACCGGGATCGACATGGTGTCGACCCCCACGACCGCTGCCTCGTCCGGCTTCTCGGGCAGGATGCGGTGCACGTAGTCCTGGGTCGCCTCCGCGAGACTGACGTCCTGGTCGGCGGCCTCCGAGAGATACCAACGGTTTTCGAGGACTTCGTGGAAGATCTCGGCCGGCTCCAACTTGCCCCGCAACTGCGGCGGCACCGCTCGCACGACCGGCTCGTAACACGCCGTCAACCAGTCGTGGGCGACCTGTTCCTCGTCGTCGTTCTGCCGATCGGTCGCGGCCTGGTAGGAGTCCAGGTCGTTCAGCAGCCGCCGCGCCTGGTTGTCTTCGACGTCCAGGCCGGTCAACCGCAACAGCCGCCGCGAATGATGACCGGCATCAACGACTTTGGGCTGGATCTGCACGGTCGTGCCGTCGATGTCGGTGGTCATGGACAGCTCATCGACGTCGAATCCGAGGTCGTTCAACCGCCGGATCCGATCGTCGACCTTGAACAACTTGCTTGCATCGAAGCGTTCGACAGCGGTGACTTCCCGCCACAGCAGGTCGTAGCGCTCCAGGATCCGGGCAGAGACGTCCACCGGGTCCACGCGCTCGTCGACGAAGCCGCCGGCCTGCAGATCCATCAACTCACCGGCAATGTTGACCCGCGCGATGTCCAGGTCGTGTGCGCGCTGCCCATCGGACAGCGACTCGTGCAACTCACCGGTCTCCGCGTCGACCAGGTACGCGGCGAAGGCACCGGCGTTGCGTTTGAAGAGGGTGTTGGACAACGACACGTCGCCCCACCAGAAACCGACCAGGTGCAGGCGCACCAGCAGCGCGGCGAGCGCATCGAGCAACCGGGCGGCGGTGTCTTCGCGCAGGGTCTGGCTCATCATCGCGCGGTAGGGCAGGGAGAACTGCAGATGCCGGGTCAGCAGACAGGCGTCCAGCGGCTCGCCCGCCAGGTCCACCCGCCCATCCACGACGCCGATGGGTTCGACCACCGGTTGGTCGAGGCGGCGCAGCATCCGCAGCATCTCGTACTCCCGGCGCGCGATGTCCGCCTTGATCTCCTTGATCGCCACCACGCGACCCTCGACGCGGGTGAAGCGCACGATGTGCCGGGAAATGCCCCGGGGCAGCGCAGCCAGGATCTCCTCGGGCCATTCCTCCAGGGGCAGCCGCCACGGCAGACCGAGCAGGGCCGGCCAGGGCCGGGCGGTGAGGATGTCGAGCGCCACGCCCCTCATCGTGGCACGCGGGCACCGGGGTGGGCACGCGCCGTACGGGCGGGGGATGCGAAAGCGGCCCGCCCCAGAAGGGGACGGGCCGCTGACGTCAACCGGTTCAGTCGTTCTCGATGCGCTCACCGTCATCGGAGCGGAACAGGTGCACGTGGTCGGGGTTGGGCACGAAGTTGACCACCGCACCCTTCTCGGGCACGTCGCGCCCGTCGACCCGGGCCACCACCGGCAGCTTCTCGCCGCCGACCTCGGTGCGCCCGTAGACGTAGGCGTCCGCGCCGAGCTCCTCGACAACGTCGACCTCGACCGGGATGCCCTCGTGACCCTCGGCCAGCTTCAGGTCCTCCGGACGTACGCCGAGTGTCACCTTGGTGCCGGCCTGCTGCTTGGCGCTGGGGGTCAGCGGGACCTTCACACCGCCGATGTGCAGACCTTCCTCGGTGACGGGGACGTCGACCAGGTTCATCGACGGGGAGCCGATGAAGCCGGCCACGAACGCGTTGTTCGGGTGGTTGTACATCTGCCGCGGGGTGTCGCACTGCTGCAGGATGCCGTCCTTGAGGACCGCGACCCGGTCGCCCATCGTCATGGCCTCGACCTGGTCGTGGGTGACGTAGACGGTGGTGACGCCCAGGCGGCGCTGCAGCGAGGCGATCTGGGTGCGGGTCTGCACACGCAGCTTCGCGTCCAGGTTCGACAACGGCTCGTCCATCAAGAAGACCTGCGGCTGACGCACGATCGCCCGACCCATCGCGACACGCTGGCGCTGACCACCGGAGAGCGCCTTCGGCTTGCGGTCGAGGTAGTCGGTGAGGTCCAGGATCTTGGCGGCTTCCTCGACCCGGCTGCGGATCTCGGTCTTGTTGGTGCCGGCGATCTTCAGGGCGAAGCCCATGTTGTCGGCGACCGTCATGTGCGGGTAGAGCGCGTAGTTCTGGAAGACCATCGCAACGTCGCGGTCCTTGGGGGACAGGTTGGTCACGTCGCGGTCGCCGATCAGGACCCGTCCGCTGTTGATCTCCTCCAGGCCCGCGAGCATCCGCAGGGAGGTGGACTTACCACAACCGGAGGGCCCGACCAGGACGAGGAACTCGCCGTCCTGGATGTCGATGTTCAACTTGTCGACGCTGGGCTTGTCGGCGCCCGGGTAGATCCGGGTTGCCTCGTCATAGGTGACAGTGGCCATGCTGAATCAAACTCCTTCACCGGCAGGTACGTGCCGGACGATCCGTAGTGAAGAAAATCTCCGCGCCGAGTGTGACGTGGAGCATGTAAACGGTACCGCATCGCCTCCGTCAGTGGGTCAGCGCCGCCGCCAACGCGGTCAACGCCTCGGTAACGGCGGGCGGATCGGCCACCCGGAACCCGGCCGCGGTGTCACCCTCGCCGACCTTCACCGTGACGTTCGCGGGGTCGGGTGCCAGGGCCTCGAACGCCGTCTCGTCGGTGAGGTCATCGCCGAAGTAGATCGTCGCCGCCGCGCCCCGGGAGTGTGAAAGGGCCTGCAGGGCAGCGCCTTTGGACACATCGACGACCTGTATCTCCAGGATGCTCTTGCCCGGGATGACGATGACGTCGTCCAGGGTCGCGCCCTGCTCCTGCGCATCGCGCAACGCGGCGTCCTCCTGCTCGAGCGGCATCCCGCGGGTGTGCAGCACGACCCCGGTCGGTTTGCCCTCGATCCGGGTACCGGGGTGGCGGGCGGCAACGGCCGCGATCAGAGCCTCCGCTGCATCCAGACGCTGCTGCGCCGCAGCGTCGAACTCCGCAGCGATCAACTGCGCGTCACTCGCCTGCGCTCCGTGCGAGCCGATCAGCACGATCGGCTCGTCCTCGGTGATGCCCGTGAGATGGCGCAGGGTGGACAGATCGCGTCCGGACGCCAGCGCAACGGTCACGTCGGCACGACCCGCGAGCGCGCGCAATGCGCTCATGGAGTCGGCCAGCGGTCGGGCGGCCATCGGGTCAGCGACGATCGGGGCCAGCACGCCGTCGAAGTCGCTGGCCACCACCAGAGGTGAGCGGGCGGCGTACGCCTGGAGGGCATCGGTCAGGTCGCTCATCGGGCACTCTCCTCGGCGGGTAGTTCCGGTGCGGCCTGCAGACTGGCCAGGAACGCCTCGGCCCAGTGGTGCACGTCGTTGGCCAGTACGGCGCGCCGCATCGACCGCATCCGCTTGCGACGCTCGTCGGCGGGGGCGTCGATCGCGGCCGTAATGGTCTGTTTCAACCGGTCAACGTCGTGCGGGTTGCACAGGTAGGCGCGCTTCAATTCGCCTGCGGCGCCGGCGAACTCGCTCAGCACCAGCGCCGCGTCGTCACGGGCGCAGGTCACGAACTCCTTGGCGACCAGGTTCATGCCATCGCGCAACGGCGTGACGAGGGCAACGTCGGCGGCGGCGTAGATCGCGGCCATCTCCTCCTTGGGGAAGGACCGCCGCATGTAGACGACCGGAGTGTCACCGAAGTCGGCGTGATCACCGTTGATGCGGCCCACCGCCTGCTCGATCTGCCCGCGCAGCACCCGGTAGGCCTGCAGGCGCTCGCGGCTCGGGGTGGCGATCTGCACCAGCCGGGTCTTGCGGGGGTCCAGGCGTCCGTCGGCCAACAACTCGCCGTACGCCTTGAGCCGGTGCCGGATGCCTTTGGTGTAGTCCAGCCGGTCCACGCCGAGCAGGAGGACCTCCGGGTCGCCCATCTCCGCGCGGATCTCCTTGGCCCGTTGCAGCGTCTCGGGCGACGTGGCCAGTTCGCGCAACTCCTCGACGTCGATCGAGATGGGCACCGCCGCGGCGCGCACCCGGCGACCGTCGGGAGCGGTGACCACGTCGCCCTTGACCGGTGCGCGCAGCAGCCGGCGGCACGCTTCGCGGAAGTTGGCGGCATCGGCGCGGACCTGGAAGCCCAGGAAGTCGGCGCCGAGCAGACCTTCCAGCAGGGTCTCCCGGCCGGGCAGTTGCATGAAGATCTCGACCGGTGGGAAGGGGATGTGGTTGAACCAGCCGATCCGCAGGTCCGGCCGGATCGCGCGCAGTAGGGAGGGAACGCGCTGCAGTTGGTAGTCGTGCAGCCAGACGGTGGCCCCCGGGGCGGCGACTTCGCTGACCGCGTCGGCGAAGCGCTGGTTCAGGCGTTCGTACGACGACCGCCACCGCCGCCGGAACGTCGCCGGCACGATGACGTCGTGATACAGCGGCCACAGCGTGTCGTTGCTGTACCCCTCGTAGTAGTTGGTGACTTCGTCCTCGCTCAGCCCGATCGGGACGAGGTACATGCCGTTCTCCTCGAACGGCTCAGGCGGGTCGCCGGCGTCACCGGACCAGCCGATCCAGGCCGCTTCCCGCCCCCGCATCACCGATTCCATCGCGGTGACGAGGCCGCCGGGGCTGCGATGCCATTCGATGCTGCCGTCCTCGGCGACCTCCTTGTCGACGGGCAGCCGGTTGGCGGCGATCACGAGGTCGAAAGTGGGCGAGGTCACCTGCCCAGGATAGGTAGTCGCCGGGGACCCTTCCGGGCCGCACCGCAGCGCTGACACGCCTGCGTGATCTGCGTTACATTCGAGTATGAGAGTCTCCGAGATCCTCCGCCGCAAGGGCACTGATGTCGTGACTGTCGCGCCCGATGCGACCATCAGCGACCTGGTCGCGCTGCTGCACGAGCATCACATCGGTGCGGTCGTCGTCCTCGACGCGGACCGCCGACTCATCGGGATCGTCGGCGAACGCGACATCGTCCGCGGCCTGGCCGAACACGGCAGCGCGGTGCTGGCGCAACCCGTCAGCGATCTGATGACCACCCGGGTCGAGACGTGTTCGCCCGGCGACAACGTTCCGGATCTGGCCGAGCGGATGACCAGTCTGCGCATCCGGCATCTGCCGGTGACCTCCGACGACGACGAGCCCGGGGTGCTGGCGATCGTCAGCATCGGCGACATCGTCAAATCCCGCCTCGACCAGCTCGAGCACGAGCGCAGTCAACTGGAGAACTACATCTCGCAGTGAGCGCCCGCGGGGGCCCCGCGGGCACGCCGAGCGTCCGGCGAGGAACGGCGCGCGTCCGCACACGACGTACCGTTGGCCTATGAGCAGCATGGACGGGTCCGGTGTCGATTCGCACCTGGACCCGACCGCGGTGGCTCCGATCCGTCGGCGGCTACCTGGTGCCACCACGCAGCGGCCGCGCGAGATGCTCGGCGCCTACGAGCTGCTGGACCAGGTCGGCGAGGGCGGCATGGGCGTGGTCTACCGGGCCAAGGCGCCCGACGGGCAGTACGTCGCGCTGAAGGCGTTACGTCCCTACATCGCCCACGATCCCGACGCTCGCGCGCGGCTGCGCCGGGAAGTGGCGTCGCTGCGGCGGGTGCGCGCACCGGGGGTCGCGGCGCTGCTGGATGCGGACGTCGACGGCCCGCGACCGTTCTTGGTGACCGAGTTCGTCTCGGGTCCGCCGTTGGACAAGGTCGTCGCCAACGAGGGTCGTTTCACCGATCAGCGGCTCGCCGACCTGGCGCAGGGACTGGCCGATGCGCTGAGTGCGATCCACCGCGCCGGCGTCATCCACCGCGACCTGAAACCCGGCAATGTGCTGGTCGGTCGGGACGGGCCGGTGTTGATCGACTTCGGCATCTCGCACGTCGCCGAGGACTCCCGCCTGACGATGACCGGGCTGGTCATGGGCACCCCGGGCTATCTCTCGCCGGAGATGGTGGAGGGTGGCGAGGTCACCCAGGCCGCCGACTGGTGGGGCTGGGCGGCGACTCTGGCGTACGCCGCGTCCGGCACCCCACCGTTCGGCCGGGGCCAGATGACGGTCGTACTCGATCGGGTGCTGCGCGGTCAGGCCGACCTGCGCGGGGTCGACGAACGCATCCGACCGTTGCTGGCAGCGGCCCTGTCGCCGGATCCCGCCCGGCGTCCCGGGACGCAGCAGGTGCTGCACGAACTGCGGGTCTACGCCGGCGGCGGGTACACGACCGGACTGCCCGTCGCCACCGCCTCGGCGCCGCATACCGCGCCGTTGCGGCCGGATGCGACCAAGCGGTTGCCGGCTCCGTCGGCGGGGCGGGTGGCGCCCGTGAGCCGGCCGCCCGCGCAGGTGCACTCAGCCAACTATTGGGCGCCAGCCCAACCGGCACCGGCCGCGGCACCCAGTCAGCCGGCGCCGGAGCCACGCTCGGTGCCGTCGACCGACCCCCGGATCGGGCGGCCGCCGCGATCGGGGACGTTGGCTGCGCTCCTGGTCGGTGTGGTCGCGCTCAGCGCCGTCGTACCCGTGGCCGCCTGGGGCGCCCTGCTGATCTGGTCGTTCGTGGCCCGGTGGGTGGACCGGTCGATGACTGCCATGGTCGTACGCCGATTCGACGCCGGGCGGCGATCGACAGACCCGCTCGTCGCGGCCGCCGCCGCCCCGTGGCAGGCGCTCGTCGCGGCGATCAGCACCATCCTGGCGGCGATCCTGCCGGCCGTCGTCGGGGTCGCCGGTGCCGTCGCCACTGCGCTCGGGGTGGCTGTCCTGCGTTCCAACAGCCCCGAACTGGGCCGGCCGCTACCGGTCGCGGTCGGGGTGTTGTTGGCGACGGCACTGTCCTGGTGGGGCCCGGGCGGTCAGGCGTTGCGCCGCGGATCACGCAGCATCGTGCGCACCGTTGCACCGCAACCGGTGATCGGCACGGGCCTCGTGGTGCTCGTACTGGCGGCGGCCGCGTGGTGCGCATTCCACGCAGGCACGCACTGGCAACTGCCGCCGAGTTGGTGGCCGTATTCCGACGCTTCGCAGATCCCCGGATCCGGTCTGATCCCGAGTCTTCCGAGCATCCGCTGACTCATTTACGGATCTGCGTAACGATCCGGTATCTTTCGTCGATAGTTCTTGCGGTGGCAGTTCGCTGACCGCCGGAGCATCACAACTTCATGTCTGTCCGAGCGCCTGAACGCCGAGCCTCAACTCTCAGGCGCGTAGCCGCACCAACAAGGTGTGGTGAGGACGGGGGACCCAGCGCCGCGTCAGCGGCGATCGGCCAGGGATCGCGATCCGTGGCCTTGGGGTGAAGCCGGTCCGCCGGCCGGGCACCTGACAGCCCGAACCCGACAGCTCACCCCGCAGGCGTTCGTCAGGAAGGATTCCTTTTCGTGCGCTATACCCCGAAGCACGCTGCGCCCAAGCAGACCACCACTGCTCGTCGCACCGCCACCGCCGTGGCCGTCGGAGCCAGCACCCTGGGCGCCGGCATGATCGTCAACACCACCTCCGCGCACGCGGCCACCGTGTCCGTCGCGCCCGCCGCTGCTCCCGCAGCCGTGACCGTGAAGGCCGCCAGTTCCGGCGTCAAGCTCTCCGTCGACGGCGTCATCGGCCCGAAGACCACCAAGGCCACGCAGCGCTGGGTCGGTGTCGCGCAGACCGGGTCGCTGAACCTGACCACGCGCAAGGCCCTGCAGCGCAAGGTCGGCACGACCCAGGACGGCATCATCGGTCCGAAGACGGTCGCCGCGTTGCAGAAGAAGATCGGCATCTCCCGGGACGGCGCGCGCTACCTCAACGCGCGCACCGTGAAGGGGCTGCAGAGCTACCTCAACCGGACGCTGAAGCTGACCGGCGCGGCCCCGGTCGCCTCCTCCTCCGGCGGTGGCAGCACCTCCCGTGGCGGCGAGCGGCTGAACCTGGCCCGCGCGGCCATGTGGGACCGGATCGCCTGGTGTGAGTCCGGCCGACGCTGGGGTCTGGTTGCTTCGAACAGCACCGGCACCTACTACGGCGGTCTGATGATGACCCACGACGCGTGGCGCATCGGCGGCGGTCTGGCGTTCTCCTACAACGCCAACCAGTCCTCCCGCGAGGAGCAGATCACCGTGGCCAACAACCTCTACGCGCAGCTCGGCCTGAAGCCGTGGTCCTGCGCCTGGGCGGCCTGAGTCCCGCGTGATCCGAAAGCCCCTCGCTCCATGGCTGAGCGGGGGGCTTTCGGCTGCGCACTACGAGGTCGAAACAGCAGGAAGTCCGGCCGCCAGGAGGGCGACACCGGCGGCGAAGTCAGCGTCCCGGTCGGCGCTGGGCGCGTCGATCACGCCGAGGCGGGTCGCGAACTCCTGCTGTTGTTCGAAGAACACGAAGCCGAGCACGTAATGCACGGCGGTGCGGGCGGCCGTCTGCGCCTGCTCGCTGCCCTGCGCGGCGGCTTCGAAGAGGCCGAGGGCGGGGACGCCGCTCAACCCGAGGGCGTAGGAGCTGTAGACCAGTTCAGCGCCGTCCCGGTGGTCGCGTAAGGCAGCTCGGAACTCGTCGGCCACCTGCTGGAAGTCGGTGGCGTGGCTGTTGCGCAACGGCGCCAGGATGCGCTCGCTGACGGCCGCCAGCAGTGACTGCTTGTTGGGGAAGTGCCAGTACAACGCGCTGGGTTGCAGGTCGAGGCTGTCCGCGATCCGCCGCATCGACAACCCGGGCAGGCCGTGGCTGTCCAGGATGTCCAGTGCCGCGTCAACGACATCGTCCGCGGTACGGCGGGCGGTTGCGGGGGCAGCGGGCATGCGGCTACCGTACCTGAACAGTGTTCACCTGAACGGTGTTCAGCAAGCCCGTACCCGGCGTACGCAACTGGAGGTCCCGATGAGTCTCGATGCCACACACAACGCGGCGATTGCCGTACCACGCGGCAAGGTCCGGGTACTGGCCGACGTGCTGCCCGGTGGGCTGGCCCGCGACGTCGCGCTCGTTGCGGCCACGGTCCTGCTGCTGATCGGTGCCGGCCAGGTGACCATCCCGCTGCCGTGGACGCCGGTGCCGCTGTCGCTGGGCACGTTCGCGGTGATCGCCTCCGGCGCCGCGCTGGGCTCCGTGCGCGGGTTGGCGGCTGTCGCCATCTACTTCCTGGCCGGGATCGCGGGCGCACCGGTCTTCGCGCAGCACACCAGTGGCTGGCACTTCGCCTCCTTCGGCTACCTGATCGGGATGGTGGTCGCCGCTCCGCTGGTCGGCTACCTCGCCGAGCGCGGCTGGTCGCGCACCATCCCGACTATGGCCATCTCAGCGGCGATCGGCTCATTGGTGGTCTACGCGTTCGGCGTGCCGTGGTTGATGCACTTCGTCGGCGCTGACTTCGG
The DNA here is from genome assembly GCF_900108585.1 of Branchiibius hedensis. Classification (NCBI taxonomy): domain Bacteria; kingdom Bacillati; phylum Actinomycetota; class Actinomycetes; order Micrococcales; family Dermacoccaceae; genus Branchiibius; species Branchiibius hedensis. Next base: position 2,802,199 of record NZ_UESZ01000001.1, on the reverse strand, counting down.
CACCGCCCTGAAGCTGGGGGTGACGCCGTTCCTGATCGGTGACGGGCTCAAGATCGCCGCGATCGCGCTGTTGCTTCCGGCGGGGTGGAAGCTGCTCGATCGTCGCTGAGGCGGTTGGCTCGTTCCACCTGTGGCACGTGGGTCTCGGCCCATTCGCGGACCGCGCTGAGTGGCTCCAGGAGTGAGCGGCCGAGTGCGGTGAGGCGATATTCGACGTACGGCGGGTGGCCGCCTTTGTCCACGCGGGCGACCAGTCCGTCGTACTCCAGCGCCCGCAACGTCTCCGTCAGGACCTTCGGTGTGATGCCGGCGATGTGCCGTTTCAACTCGGTGAACCGCAGCGGCCCGTCGGCCAGTGCGGTTACCACGAAGACCGTCCAACGCGCGCCGATCCGGTGCAGCACCACCCGACTCGGACAGGTCGGTGCCATCACGTCGTACGCCTTCGCCATCGCGGATCGTCCCTGCTCAGAGTCGGTTTCGTTGTAGATACCGGTATCAAATCAATACCTTCGTTCAGGACAGCGTAACTGCGACGAAGGAGAAGACAATGACGGACCTGACCGGCCAGAGCGTGCTGGTGATCGGCGGCGGCAAGAATCTGGGATTGGCCATCGCGCGGAAGGCGGCGGCGCTCGGCGCAACGGTGACGATCGGCGTACGTTCGGCCCAGGACGCGGCGGGCGATGAGTTCCGGGTGGTCGCCCTCGACATCACCGACGAGGACTCGATTGCCGCTGCTGCAGCGGAACTGGGCACCATTGATCACATCGTCTCGACGGCGGCCGCGCACCACAACGTGGCTGTCGCCGATCTCGACAAGGCGGCTACCGTCACCGCGTTCGACGCCAAGGTCGTTGGCCCGTTGCTGGTGGCCAAGCATTTCGACGTGACCGGCTCGATCGTGCTCTTCTCCGGGGTCGCGGCCTGGCAGCCGTCGCCGGGGTACGCGGTCATGGGCATCACCAACGGCGCCGTCGCGTTCGCGGTGGCGGCATTGGCCAAGGAGTTGGCGCCGGTGCGAGTGAATGCGATCTCGCCGGGGATCATCGACTCCGGGACCTACGACGCGATGCCGGACGCGGACCGCGAGGCGTTCTTCGCGGGCGTGGCGCAGGGCAATCTGGCTGGGCGGGTCGGCAGGACCGAGGACATCGTCGATGCGGTGGCGTGGCTGTGGGGTGCCGGTTTCGTCAGCGGCGAGACCATCCACGTGGAGGGCGGTGCCCGCGCGGCGTGAGCCTCAGCGGGTCTTGATCGACGACTCGAGGACGGCGCCCCACTCGGCAGCGATCTGCTGGCGCCGCCTCGAGTCGTCGGTGAGTACGTCGGCCAGGCCGAGGCCACGAGCGAGGTCGAGGGTGGCCTGGATGAGTCGGCGGGTCCGCGGGTCGGAGTCGTCGGCGTTCAGCAACCGGACCGCCATCTCGTGGGTACCCCGGCCCAGTCGCCGTTCCAGGGGGACCAAGCGGTCCCGCAGCGCCTTGTCGGCTGCGGCGGCGGTCCAGACCTGGAGCGCGGCTTTGAAGAAGTCGTCGGCGTAGTACTCGATCAGCAGGCTGACGGCGCGCCGCTGCCGGTGTGGCCCCTGCAGGTCGGTCTCCAGGGAACTCATCGCCTCACGGCGGCGCTCGAAGATGTAGTCCAACGCCGCGAAGTTCAGGTCCTCCCGGGTCGGGAAGTGGTGCTGCGCGGCGCCACGGCTGATACCGGCCTCGGCCGCGATGTTGGCGACGGTCGCGTTGTCCCAGCCGTCCCGGGCCAAGCAGGTGATCGCGGCCTGCAGCAACCGTTGCCGGGTGGCCCGACTGCGGTCCTGCTTCGGCTCGCGGATCTCGCGATCGGTGGTGGTCACTGCGCCCACCGGGGCGGCCGCTTCTGCAGGAAAGCGGTCATGCCCTCTCGTGCGTCATCGCTGGCGAACAGCCGTGCGGACTGTTCGACGACAATCTCCCGGTCCGCGTCGAACCGCTGCAGGAGAGGGCGATTCAGCAGCAGCTTGGTCTCTGCCAGGCCCTGGGGGGAGCACTTCAACAGGTCGTCCAGGACGCCCCGGGTGGCTCCGTCGACATCCGCCGAGTCGGGTACGGCGCGGGTCACCCAGCCGCGTTCGGCACCTTCCAGCGCGGTCAGCACCCGTCCCGTGAGCGCGAGGTCCGCAGCGGCACGGCTGCTGAGTCGCGGAAGCACGGTCAATGAAATCACGGACGGCGCCAGACCCAGGCGTGCTTCGGTCAACGCAAAGGTCGTTCGCGGGCCGGCGATCACCATGTCGCATGCTCCGACCAGCCCCATGCCGCCGGCTCGCACGTGCCCATCGAGCCGGGCCACCACCGGTTTGCCCAGTGCGAGGATCGCCCGCAGCACGTCGGCGAGGGCCTGGCCGCGCGCGGTGACCGGGTCCGCACCCGGCGGGAGGGCGGCAGCGCTGGACAGGTCGGCTCCCGCGCAGAAGGTGCCCCCGGTGTGGGTGAGCACGACGACCCGCACGTCCGAGGATGAGTCGGCCTGCTGCAGCAGCTCGTTGAGCGATGTCACCAAGGGGTCGGACAGCGCGTTGCGGTTGTGCGGCGAGTCTAAGGTGATGGTGGCAACCCCGTCAGCCACCTCGTAGTGGACCAGTTCCTCACTCATCGCTGACCACAGCCAGCACCGCGCCGGGTTCGACCTGGGTGCCCTGGGCGACCAACTGAGTCACGACGCCGTCGGCGGTCGCGAGCACGGCGTGCTCCATCTTCATCGCCTCCAGCCACAACAGCGGTTGCCCCTGCGTGACCGTGTCGCCTTCGCTGACGGCGACCCGGGACACCACCCCCGGCATCGGGGCAACCAGCGACCCCGGAGTCGCCAGGGTCGACGGGTCGACGAAGCGTGGGACAACGCCCAGCGTCAGCGAGCCGTCCGGGCCCTGCACGTGCACCCGCTGCTCATCGCGCACGCTGGATCGGCCCACCCGGTAGCGGGTGCGCAATCCCGCCTGCTCGACCTCCACCCGGTCCGGTGCCACGGACACGATCCGCAACTCATCCAGCGCTGGGGTGGTGACAACCACCCCGTCCCGGGTGAACCGGTACCCCACGGCGATCTCGTCCTCGTCGTGCAGGTAGGTGCGGTTCTGGGCCGCGGACACCACGTTGCGCCAGCCGGACGGCAGGTCGGCATCCACCGTGGCGGTGGCCCGCTCGCGCGCCGCGTCAGCGACGGCGGCGACCACCGCGGCCAACGGCGGTGAGATCCGTTGCGCGCGGGTGAGTTCCGCCGGGTCGTGGGTGTTGAAGTAGCCGGTGTCGAACTCCCCGGAGAGGAACTCCGGGTCGCGCAGCACGCCGACGAGAAGGTCGCGGTTGGTGACGACACCCTCGATCACGCTGTCCTGCAACGTCTTTGCCAGCAACCGGCAGGCCTCAGGCCGGGTCGGTGCGGTCGCGATGACCTTGGCCAGCATCGGGTCGTAGTGCACACCGATGGTGTCCCCGGCTTCGGTGCCGGAGTCCAGCCGGATGCCCCGCTGCGGGGTGAGCGTGAACTGCTCGGTCACGCCCGGTACGACGAAGCCGGACATCGTGCCGGACTGCGGCTGCCAGTCGGCGGCCGGATCCTCGGCGTAGAGCCGGGCCTCGATCGACCAGCCGCGCATCGTCGGTTCGGCCCCGCTCAGTGGCAACCCGGTGGCCACGTCCAGTTGCAGGCCGACCAGATCCAGACCGGTGACGTTCTCGGTCACCGGGTGCTCGACCTGCAGACGGGTGTTCATCTCCAGGAAGAAGAACTCGCCGTCGTGGTCGGCCAGGAACTCCACGGTCCCGGCCCCCACGTAGTCGACGGCCTTGGCGGCGGCCCGCGCCGCGTCGTACAGGCGATCCCGCATGCCCGGACCGACGCGTTCGACCAGGGGCGCGGGCGCTTCCTCGAACACCTTCTGGTGCCGGCGCTGGATCGAGCACTCCCGCTCACCGACCGCCCACACCGTCCCGTGCGTGTCGGCCATGATCTGGACCTCGATGTGCCGGCCGGTCTCGACGTACCGTTCACAGAAGACGGTCTCATCGCCGAAGGCCGACTTCGCCTCCCGCGCAGCGGTTTCGATCTCACCGGGCAGATCGGCGAGGAAACGTACGACGCGCATCCCGCGGCCGCCGCCGCCCGCCGATGCCTTGATCAGGACGGGTAGATCCTTCTCGGTGACGGCATCCGGCTGCAACCGGGTCAGCACCGGCACGCCCGCGTCGGCCATCATCGCCTTGGACTCGATCTTCAAGCCCATCGCGGCGATCGCGGCCGGTGGCGGACCGAGCCAGACCAGGCCGGCGTCCAGCACGGACTGCGCGAAATCGGCGTTCTCCGAGAGGAATCCGTACCCGGGGTGGATGGCGTGCGCGCCGGAGGTCAGCGCTGCGGCGATGATCAGGTCACCGCGCAGATACGTGTCGGCTGGTGCGGAGCCGGGCAGGTGGACCGCCCGGTCGGCTTCGCGGACGAACGCGGCGTCCCGGTCCGCGTCGGAGAACACCGCGACGGTGTCGATTCCGCGATCGCGGCAGGTCCGGAACACCCGGCGGGCGATCTCACCACGGTTGGCGACGAGCACCCGGCCGATGGGCGCGGTCTTGATGGTGGGTGAATACACGGGCTGCCTCACATCCGGAAGACACCGAACTCGCCGGTGCCTTCCACTGGTGCGGAGTGGATCGCGGACAAGGTCATGCCCAGGACGGTGCGAGTGTCGCGCGGGTCGATGATCCCGTCGTCGTAGACCATCCCGGACAGGACCAGGGGTAGGGACTCGGCGTCGATCTGGTGCTCGATCGCGGCCTTGATCGCCAGGGCGCCCTCGTCGTCGAACGGCTTGCCCTGCGCCTCCGCCGACGCCTTGGACACGTTGTAGGTGACCTCGGCCAACTGCTGCGCGCCCATCACCGAGGACCGCGCACTGGGCCAGGTGAAGAGGAATCTGGGGTCATAGGGTCGCCCACACATGCCGTAATGCCCTGCGCCGTAGGAGGATCCGAGCAGGATCGAGATGTGGGGGACGGTCGAGTTGGAGACGGCGTTGATCATCATCGCACCGTGCTTGATGATGCCGCGCTGCTCGTAGTCCTTGCCGACCATGTAGCCGGTGGTGTTGTGCAGGAAGAGCAGCGGAGTGTTGTAGCGGTTCGCCAACTGGATGAATTGGGTTGCCTTCAGGGCGTCTTCGTTGAAGAGGGCGCCGCGGGCGTTGGCCAGGATCCCGATCGGGTAGCCGTGCACGTCCGCCCAACCGGTGACCAGCGAGGTACCGAAGAGTGGCTTGAACTCATCGAACTGCGAGTCATCGACGACTCGGGCGATGACCTCCTTGGGGTCGAAGGGCACCTTCAGATCCGGTGGTACGACGCCGAGCAACTCCTCTTCGTCGTACCGGGGAGCGGTGGCCAGCGCCCGAGGCTTCGGCCCGGCCTTGCTCCAGTTCAGTCGGCCGACGATCTGCCGACCGATCCGGATGGCGTCCTGCTCGTCCTCGGCGAAGTAGTCCGCCAGACCGGAGACCCGGGCGTGCATCTCTGCGCCGCCGAGTTCCTCGTCGTTGCTGACTTCGCCGGTGGCCGCCTTCACCAGCGGCGGCCCGGCCAGGAACACCTTGGAGCGTTCCTTGATCATCACGATGTGATCGCTCATCCCGGGTAGGTAGGCGCCGCCGGCGGTGGAGTTGCCGAAGACCAGGGCGATGGTGGGGATGCCCGCCTTGGACAGGTTGGTGAGGTTCTTGAAGGAGCGACCGCCGGGGATGAAGATCTCCAACTGCCGGGGCAGGTCGGCGCCACCGGACTCGACCAGCGAGATTACCGGCAGCCGGTTCTCCAGGGCGATCGTCTGCAGCCGCAGCGACTTGCGCATCGCCCAGGGGTTGGTGGCGCCGCCCTTCACGGTGGGGTCGGTGGCCACGATCATGCACTCGACGCCGTTGACCACCCCGATGCCGCCGGCGATGCTGCCGCCGACGGTGAACTCGCTGCCGTAGCCGGCCAGCGGGCACAACTCCAGGAACGGCGAATCGCGGTCCAGCAGCAACTCGATGCGGGCGCGAGCCGTCATCTTGCCGCGGGACGCGTGCCGGGTGTTGGACCGTTCGCCGCCGCCGTCGACGGCCTTGGCCAGTTCCCCGTCGATCTCGGCCAGCTTCTCCTGCATCGCCGTCACGTTGGCGGCGTAGTCCGGGCTCGTGGGATCCAGGGTTGAGGTGAGCGTGCTCATGCAGTCAGCCCCAGGTTGCGTGCCGCCAACTGCCGCAGGATCTCCACCGTGCCGCCGCCGATGCCCAGGATGCGCATGTCGCGGTACTGCCGCTCCACCTCACCCTCGGTCAGATAACCCATCCCGCCGAAGAGCTGCACGGCGCGGTCAGCCACCCACTCGCCGTACTCGGTGGCGGTGTTCTTGGCGAAGCAGACCCGCGGGATCAGATCGGTGGTGTCCCCGGACAGGGCCTGGTCGACGACGGCGTGGGTGTAGGTGCGGGCCAGGTCGATCTTGCGGGCCATGTCCGCGAGGGTGTCCTGGACCGACTGGCGGCTGATCAGCGGTTCGCCAAAGGTAACGCGGTCGCGGCACCACTGGACGCTCAGGTCCAGGCAGCGCTGGGCGTGCGAATACGCCTGTGCCGCAAGCCAGATACGTTCACTGACGAAGTGCGCACCGATCTGCGCGAAGCCGGTGTTCTCCTCGCCGACCAGGTGGCGTACCGGCACGCGGACGTCCTCGAAGCTCAGCTCGGCGGTGTCGGAGCAGTGCCAGCCCATCTTCTGCAGCTTCTTGCTGACCGTGAAGCCAGGCATGCCCTTCTCGATCACCACCAGCGAAACGCCCCGGGCGCGAGGCAGATCCGGGCCGCCGGTGCGCACCGCGGTGACCACGAAGTCGGCGCGGGTGCCGGAGGTGATGAAGGTCTTGGCGCCGTTCACGACGTACTCGTCGCCGTCGCGGCGGGCGGTGGTGCGCAGGCCGCCCACGTCGGAGCCGCCACCGGGCTCGGTGATGGCCAGGGAGCCGATGATGTCGCCGTCCAGGGCGGGGCGGACCCAGCGGTCGATCTGCCACGGGTCGCCGGCGGCGATCAGGTGCGGCACGTTGATACCGGTGGTGATCATCGACGCCGGAACGCCGCCCGCGGCGCCGGCCTCCAGCAGTGCCTCGGTGACGGTCACCGACTCGCGCAGGCCACCGCCGCCACCGCCAGCCTCCTCCGGGTAGCCGGCGCCGAGGATGCCGAGGGCGCCGGCTTTCTTGGACAGTTCGCGGGGGAGTTCGCCGTCGATCTCCCACTGGTCCTGGTAGGGCAGGATCTGGTCCTTGGTGAAGCGGGTGACGGTGTCGCGCAAGGCACGCAGTTCGTCGGTCTGCCAGGGGTTCATCAGTGGCCTTCCTGGGGTAGCAGGGCTGTGGGGATGTCGAGGTAGCGACCGCGCAGCCATTCGCCGAGGCCCTTGGCCTGCGGGTCGAAGCGGGCCTGGTAGGCGACGCCCTCACCGAGCAGGTCCTCGATGAGGAAGTTCACCGCCCGCAGATTCGGGAAGACGGTGCGGTGGATCGCGAGGTCAGCGGTTTCAGGAAGCAGCTCCCGGAGCGTGTCGGTCGTGAGAGCCTCTGCCAGCCAGGCGAATCCGGCGTCGTCGCGGGCCCATACGCCGATGTTGGCGCTGCCGCCCTTGTCGCCGCTTCGCGCTCCGGCGACCCGGCCGAGGGGGGCGCGCACGGTATCGCCGGCGGGCGCCGGACCGGTGGCCGGCGCCTCGATCGCCGTCTCGGTCAGGTAGTCACCCGGGGCCTCGATCGTCAGCTGGGTACCGTCGGGAAGGGTCACCCGGTGGTCAACCTCTTCCTGGGGGATGAAGCCCGGCGTGAAGACGCCGTACGCCGTGGCGTCGGCCGGCGGGGTCATCGAATGGAAGCCGGGGTAGCTGGCCAACGCGATCTCGACGCCGGCGTTGCTGAAGGCCCGGCCCACGACCTTGGGGTCCTTGTCACGGGCGGTGACGATGAGCTTGGCGGAGGCGCCTTCTTCGGTGTCAGCGTCGGCGACTGCGGTCTTGGTGAGTTCCCAATCGATCTGTGCGGGTTGGGTTTTCAGGGCTTGCTCGAAGCCGCGTCGCGCGAGGTCGGCCTTGGCGTCGATGTCCAGGCCGGTCAGCACCATGGCAACCTGGTTGCGGAAGCCGCCGAGCGCGTTGCAGGACACCTTCAGCGTCGCGGGCGGCGCTTCCCCGGTGACGCCGTCCACGAGGACCCGGTCGGGCGCTTCCTGGGACAGTCGGATGCTGTCGAGACGTGTGGTGACGTCGGGGCCGTAGTAGCGTTCGCCGCCGATCTCGTAGAGCAACTGGGCGGTGACGGTGTCCACGGTGACGGCGCCAGCGGTGCCCGGATGCTTGGTGATCACGCTGCTGCCGTCGGCGCGGATCTCCGCGATGGGGAAGCCGGGATGCAGCAGATCGGCGATCTCGGTGAAGAAGGCGAAGTTGCCGCCGGTGGCCTGGGTGCCGCACTCAATGATGTGGCCTGCCACGGTGGCACCGGCCAGAGCATCGTAATCCTCACGGCCCCAATCGAATCGGGCGATCGCCGGACCGATGATGACCGAGGCGTCGGTGACCCGGCCGCTGATCACGACGTTGGCACCCGAGCGCACCCCTTCGGCGATCCCGAAGGCGCCGAGATAGGCGTTCGCAGCCAGCGACTCAGGCAACCCAAGCTCGGCGGCACGGGCGGTCACGTCGTCGCCATCGACGTACGCGACGGTTGCGCCCACGCCCAGCCGCTCGGATAGCTCATGGATCGCGGCCGCCAGCCCGGCCGGGTTCTGTCCGCCCGCGTTGCTGACGATCTGGACGCCCTTGTCGATGGCCAGACCGAGGCACTCCTCGAGCTGCCGCAGGAATGTCTTGGCGTAGCCGAGCGAGGCGTCCTTGGCCTTGTCGCGGCCCAGGATCAGCATGGTCAACTCGGCCAGATAGTCGCCGGTGAGTACGTCGAGGGGCCCGCCTTCGAGCATCTCGCGCATGGCACTGATCCGGTCGCCGTAGAAGCCGGAGCAGTTGCCCACTCGCAGGGCGTCGGTCATCGGGTCACCTCTCTGGTGTGTGCGGCGCGGACCGCCGCCTTCGGTGCGCCGGCGAACGCCTGCGCGATAGTGAGCCACTCGGTCGCCGCGCCCGGGGTGGCGACCAGGGCCAGTTCGGGCAGCTCGCGGCGTTGGGTGACCGCCAGGCAGAAGTCCTCAGCCGGTCCGGTGATCCGATCCTCGGCGGTGTCCGGTCCCCAGGTCCACAACGCACCCGAGGGGGCCGTCAGCTCGATGCGCGGTTCAGCAGCGGGAAGTTCCAGCTGGTTGATCGCGTAGGCGAAGGCACGGGTGCGGACACCCAGGTGAGCTATATCCCGCAAGCGGTCGGTGGGCACTCGACGTACGCCGAGTGCATCGGCCACGTCCTGACCGTGCGCCCACGTCTCCATCAGTCGGGCGGTGGCCATCGAGCGCGGCTTCATCGGGGGACCGAACCACCCGATGCTGGTGTCGTCTGGGAGAGCGGTGAGTGCCTCGGCCAGCTTTGCCCGGCCATCCTGCCACTGCGAAAGCAGTTGTGCGGCAGGCAGTTCGGCTCGCGCGGCGGCGGTCGTGTCCGTGAAGTGCAGGGGGTCGGCGGCGCCCTGCGCCACGACCTCGGCGAAGGCGTCTGGATCGGTGACCGCGGCCAGCGCGACCTCGTCGGTCCAGGCGAGGTGGCCGATCTGGTGGGCAATGCTCCAGCCGGCCGCTGGGGTTGGCCGCTGCCATTCGGCGGTGGTCAGATCGCGAACCAACGCCGCCAGATCGTCGCCCTCGGCGCTGAGGTGATCCACGGTGTTCATGAGGGCCGACGTTGCCACACAGAAAGAAATCAAGCAAGAGTGCTTGTTTTCCAAAGTGTGATCTAGGTAACGTTCGGTCATGCGGCTCACCGATGACCATCGTTCGTTCGCGGCCACCGTCCGGTCGGTCGTGGACACCCAGATCAACCCGTACGTCGACCAGTGGGAAGCGGACGGCATCTTCCCGGCGCACGAGTTGTTCCCGCAGCTGGGCAAGTACGGTCTGCTCGGCCTCGAATACTCGCCCGAGGACGGCGGCGAGGGCGCCGACCACTCCTACACGATGGTGGCCTGCGAGGAGTTCGGCCGGATCGCCGCCGGTGGCGTCTCGATGGCGATCAATGTGCAGGCGAACATGGCCACCCCCTCACTGGCGAAGTACGGTTCGCCCGAACTGCGGCAGAAGTTCCTGAAACCGGCGATCGCCGGTGAGATGGTCGCCGCCATCGGGGTGACCGAGCCGGATACCGGATCCGATGTGTCGGCGCTGCGCACCCGGGCGACCAGGGATGGCGACGACTGGGTGATCACCGGGCGCAAGCTCTACATCACCAACGGGGTGCAGGCCGACTGGGTCTGTTTGTTGGTCCGCACCTCCGATGAGGGTGGCTACCGCGGGATGTCCCAGATCGTCGTACCCACGGCGTCCGAAGGGTTCTCGGTCGCCCGCAAACTGGACAAGCTCGGGAACCGGTCGTCCGACACCGCCGAACTGGTCCTGGACCAGGTGCGGGTGCCCGTCGAGAACACGATCGGCACGATCGGTCGCGGTTTCCAGCAGCAGATGGAGCAATTCGTCATCGAGCGGATGGCCGCGGCCTACTCCATCGTCGGCCAGGTCGATGTCGCCCTGGAGAAGACCCGCGACTACCTGTTGCAGCGCAAGACCTTCGGCAAGGCGCTGGCGCAGCACCAGTACATCGCCTTCCGGCTGACCGAGCTCGCGGCGCGCAACGACCTGCTGCGGCATCACAACCAGGCGGTCTGCGAGGCGGTGCTCGCGGGGGAGGACATCACCCGGATGGCTTCGATCGCCAAGTGGGAGGCGGGCCGGCTGGTGCGTGAGGTCGCGGACATGTGCCTGCAGTTCCACGGCGGTATCGGCTACATGGAGGAGACCTGGACGGCGCGGATGTTCCGCGACGCCCGGCTCGCCTCCATCGGCGGCGGCGCTGACGAAGTCATGTTGCAGGTCGTCGCCCGCATCGACGGCTACCCGTTGAGCTGAACCATGGACCACGCACTCGGCGTCGATGCCGGCTTCGGTGACTGGGTCACCAAACACGCGCTGCGCAACCCGGAACGCCCGGCGCTGATCAGTGCCGAATCCGGCGAGGTGACCAGCTACGCCCAACTCGAGGTTCGCACCGATCAGCTGGCCGATGCGCTCAGGGGCCGCGGTATCGGCCGCGGCGATCGTGTCGCGATGCTGACGCTGAACAGCGTGGCGATGATGGAGATCTACGTCGCCGTCGCGAAGCTGGGCGCCATCAGCGTCCCGGTCAACTTCCGCCTGTCGGCCCCTGAGGTCCGGTACGTGCTGGCCGACAGCGGCGCCACCGTGCTGTTCGAATCCACGTCCCTGTCCAAGCTGGCCGAGGCCGCCTGCTCGGAGGGTACGGCGGTCCGCGAGCGCATCGCCGTGCCGACGTCGGCTGACCGGGCCGCGGACAGTGAGTACGAGGCTTTCCTGCGCAGCGGAAACCCGGACCGGGTCACCCTGCCCATCGACCTCGATGAGGTGTGTGTGCTGATGTACACCTCGGGCACGACCGGCGCGCCGAAGGGCGCGATGCTGACCCACGGCAACTTCCAGTGGAACGTCTTCAACGGGCTGGGCCTGGGTGAGGGCAACAACGGCCGGGACGTCACGTTGTCCAGTGCGCCGCTGTTCCACATCGGTGCCCTCGGGGTGCACACCGCGCCGTACCTCTATCTCGGGGCGTGCACGGTGATCCAGGAGGCGTTCACTCCCGACTCGTGGCTCGAACTGGCCGAACGGCACCGGATCACCAACGCGTTCCTGGTCCCGGCGATGTGGGCCGCGGTGTTGAACGCGCCATCGTTTGCCGAACGGGATCTGTCCTCCTTGCGGACGGCGGTCAGCGGCGGCGCGCCGTGCCCGATCGTGGTGATCGAGGGGATGCGCGCGAGGGGTGTGCAGTTCACCGAGGGTTTCGGGATGACCGAGACCTCACCGAACGCTTCCTGTTTGCAGCCCGACCAGGTGCTCGAGCACGCCGGATCCATCGGCAAGCCGCTGATGCACGTCGAGTTCCGGTTGGTCGACGAGGCCGGCGAGGATGTGCCGGTCGGTGCGGTCGGCGAGTTGGTGATCCGGGGGCCGAACGTCATGGTCGGGTACTGGAAGAAGCCGGAGGCGACGGCTGAGGCGATGCGTGGCGGCTGGTTCCATTCCGGTGACCTGGGTCGCCGCGACGAGGCAGGCTTCTACACGCTGGTCGACCGCAAGAAGGACATGATCATCACCGGTGGTGAGAACGTCTATCCCATCGAAGTCGAGCAGGTGATGTACCGCCACCCGGCGGTGAACGAGGTGGCTGTGATCGGCGTACCGGACACCGCATGGGGTGAGTCGATCGTGGCCGTGGTGGCGCTGACACCGGATGGTCAGGTGAGCGGGCCGGACCTGCTGGCGTGGACTCGGGAGCGGGTCGCGCACTTCAAGTCGCCAAAACGGGTCGAGTTCGTCGACGCGCTGCCGCGCACCGCCACCGGGAAGGTGCTCAAACGGGATCTGCGCGAAGAGTACGGCGGCGCGGCCAGTGCCGTGAATCGGTGACATCCAAACGAAGGAGCAACCATGGTCATGAAAGCTGATGTGTCGCAGGTCGATCCGCTGGAATACAACCTGGCCACGCGGGTCAACATTGGTGACTCGCTGCGCCGGATGGCGGGCATGTTCCCCGACCGGGTCGCCGTGGTCGACGGTGCCGACCGGGTGACGTACGCCGAGTTGAACGACTCCGCCGAGCACGTCGCTCGCGCTCTGCTCGACCTGGGCCTTCCGGCGCAGAGCCCGGTGGCGATGCTGATGATGAACTCCTGGCGGATGCTGGCCACCTACTACGGGTGCGCGAAGTCCGGGATGGTTGCGATGCCGGTGAACATCGTGCTGACGGCGGCGGACCAGCGGTGGATCCTGGCCGATGCGCAGGCGACGGTGATCGTGGTCGATGCGGTGTTCGCGCCACGGGTCGCTGCTCTGTTGCCGGACCTGCCGCTGGTCGAGACGGTCATCGTGGTCGGTGGAAGTGAGCCGTTCGAGCGGGTCCGGACGGAGGATTGGGACGCCTGGACGGCGAGTGTCTCGGACGTGCCGGTCGAGGTCATCGTCGACGACCGGGACATCGTGCAGTGTCTCTACACCTCCGGCACGACCTCACGGCCCAAGGGTGTGTTGGTCAGCCATGTGTCCCTGCAGATCGCGCTGTTGTCCGATGTGATCGTGACCCGGCAGACCTGGGGCTTGCAGTCACCGACGATGCTGGTGGTGTTGCCGATGTTCCACACGACGGCGTTGAACACGCTGACCCAGCCGATGTTGACCGTCGGCGGTACGGCGGTGCTGCTGCCGGCCTTCGATCCGAACGCCGTTCTCGACCTCATCGAGCGGGAGAACGTCACGCACACGATGATGTTGCCGATGATGTGGGCGGCGACCCTGGCGGCTCAGAAGGCCAAACCGCGGGACGTCAGCGGGGTGACCACGGCGATCTATGCGATGGCGCCGATGCCGGACGAGTTGCTGGCGGCGGTCGATGACACGTTCACCAACGCTGACGTCATTCTGGGCTCGGGCCAGACGGAGGTTGTGCCGGCCACCGTGATGCAGTTCCCCGAGCACCGGCACAGTGCTCCGAACTCCTGGGGTTCGGCGGTGCCCACCCTGGACGTGGGGATCATGCAACCCGGCGGCGGCGAAGTGGTCGGGATCGATGAGACCGGCGAGATCGTCTACCGCGGCGGCAACGTGTGCGCCGGCTACTGGAACAACCCGGCTGCCAACGCGGCAGCCTTCGCCGGTGGCTGGTTCCACAGCGGCGACGTCGGGCACATCGACAAGGACGCGGTCGTGTGGTTCACCGACCGGGTCAAGGACATCATCAAGTCTGGTGGCGAGAACGTGTCGTCGGTGATCGTCGAGCGGGTCGTCGGCGGGGTGCCCGGGGTGGCGGAGTGCTGCGTCGTCGGCGTGCCCCACGAGCGCTGGGGCGAAGCGGTCACCGCGGTCGTGGTCGCCGACGGCTCCGTGGACCCAGCGCAGTTGGCCGACGACGTGATCGCAGCCGCGAAGCAGCGACTCGCCGGCTTCCAGGTCCCCAAACAGGTCACGGTCCTGCCCGAGCTGCCGAAGACCGCCACCGGCAAAGTCCAGAAGCACGAGGTCCGAGCCGCACTGCGCGAGTAGGTAGTTGAGGGTCTGTCCGAAACTTTGTGTAAGTGGCTTGGCGTGACGTCCCTGGCTTTGGCTGGGGCGGAAGGAAGATCGCGTCATGTCTGATGAGCAAGCGCATGGTGAGTTGGTGGCGAGGTCGTCGGCCGAGTCGGTTGACGTTGATGATCTGGCGCAGCAGCTGGTCGCTTCGGCGGTCGAGCGGCAGGTCGCTTTGACCGGTGAGGGTGGGTTGTTGACGACGCTGACGCGGCGGGTCCTGCAGGCAGCCCTGGAGGCCGAGATGAGCGCCCACCTGGGGTATGACAAGCACGCGGTCAACGGCCGCGATGGCGGCAACTCCCGCAATGGCTCCAGCCCCAAGACGGTGCGCACCGAGATCGGGGACGTGCAGATCCAGGTTCCGCGGGATCGGGCCGGCACGTTCGAACCGCAGATCGTGCCCAAGCACCAGCGCCGCCTGGCCGGGTTCGATGAGGCCGTGATTTCGCTGTACGCGAAGGGCATGACCACCGGGGACATCGCCGCTCACCTGTCCCAGGTGTACGACACCGATGTTTCCCGGGACCTGGTCTCGCGGGTCACCGACCAGGTCCTGGGTGACATGAAGGCGTGGTCGGCGCGTCCGTTGGACGCGATCTACCCGGTGATCCTGATCGACGCGATCGTGCTGAAGGTCCGCGAAGGGACGGTCGCGAACCGTCCGGTGTATGTGGCAATCGGTATAGACCTCAACGGTTTCCGCGATGTCCTGGGGTTGTGGGTCGGCCCATCGGGTGGGGAAGGAGCCAAGCAGTGGATGAACATGCTGTCGGACTTGAAGAATCGTGGCATCCTCGATGCGTGCATCGTGTGCTGCGACGGCCTCAAAGGCTTGCCCGAGGCGATCACGGCGACCTGGCCGGCCGCCACGGTGCAAACGTGTGTGGTGCATTTGGTCCGCAACAGTCTGCGGTACGCCTCCAAGAAGTACTGGCAGGCCATCACCCGCGACCTCAAGCGGATCTACACCGCCCCGTCGCTGGCGGCGGCCGAAACCGAGTTCGAGACCTTCGCGCAGCAGTGGGAACCGCTGTATCCGGCGATGGTGCGGATGTGGCGCAACTCCTGGACCGAGTTCATCCCGTTCCTGGACTTCCCTGTCGAGGTCCGCAAACTGATCTATACGACCAACGGGATCGAGTCGTTGAACGCCCGGTTCCGGGCAGCGACACGTCGACGGGGCCATTTCCCGGACGAGCAATCCGCGTTGAAGGTGCTCTACCTCGCGGTGTTGGAGCGGCAGAAGAACCGACCCAACCCCACCGGGCAGATCGCCGGCTGGAAGAACATCCTGAACGTACTATCCATGACCTACGGCGACCGCCTAGGTCTGAACTAGCCGATGCCACTTACACAAAGAATCAGACGGACCCGTAGTTGACTACATCCCCAGACCGCCTCACTGTCTAGGAGATCTGCACCTTCTCGGTTGTTTGATCAACCGAACCTCCGAGATAGTGCGGATCTCGGACGTTGCGAGCCCGCGAGCCCACCTCAGGCGCTTTTGCGGTCGGGTGGGTTGTGCGCTGACCAGTGGTAGTTGCGTTGCCATTGCAATCGGCCGGGTGGGTTGTCGGGGGTGAACAGGTCGCCGCCGTACCCGGTTCTGGTTTTCTGTCCGATGACCGGTGGGACCAGGAATTCCAGGTACCCGTCTTTCTCCCTTGTTTCTACGTGGCGGTCGTGCACGAGCCGGTGGTGGTGGGCGCACAGCAGGCACCCGTTGTCCAGATCAGTGCCGCCATGGGGGTCCTCGGGGTTGTGGGGTGTCCAGGGGTTTCGCCAGTGGTGGCCTTCGCACCAGTGCGGTGGGCGGTCGCAGCCGGGGTAGGCGCAGCCTCGGTCTCGCAGGGCCAGGGCGCGGCGTTGGGTGGCGTTGAAGAACCGTTGCGTCTGGCCCAGGTCCAGGGGCAGTGACTTGCCGCCGAGGACTTGGGGCAGGATCCCGGCCCCGCAGCCGATCTCGCGTGCTTTGCTGGCGGAGATCCGGGCCCCGGAGGGCAGCGTGCCGGGACCCACCTGGCCGGTGAGGGTGTCGTAGTCGACGTTCACGGTGAGCACGGCGGCGATCCCGCCGGCGTTGGGTAGGGCGTCGGCGGGTAGGTGGGTGCAGATGGTCGCGAACGCGCGTCCTTGGCGGTGCGCCTGGTCCGACGGCAACCCAGCATCCCTCGACTCACCCGGCTCACCTGATTCAGCCGCTTCGGCTGGTTCGGTGTCTTCTAGGTGGTAGCGCCGGGGTGCGGACAACGCTTCGATGGCGGTGCGGAGCATTTCGGCTTCGGTGTCGGGGACGGTGAAGCCGCCGCGGTGGGTGCCGTCGCGGTTGTCGCGCATCCAGAACCGGGCCGCCCGGGCGGCGCGGCGTTCCCGGGCTTGTAGTTGGTTCTCTTCGTGCTCGTCCGCCTCGGCCGGGGTCTTGAAGGCGTCGGCGGCGCGGGTCGCGGCCCGGCCCAGGTCCTGGATCGACAACAACCGGGCCGCATCGAGTAGCGATTCTTGGGCGCGGACCCGGTCCTCGGTGGCCACGGCGACGGGGAGGTGGGTGAGGGCTTTGGCGATGATCCCGGCTTGTTCCCGATTCACCCGACCCTCAGCTAACGCGTCTTCCACGACCGGGGTGTTGGACAGGTGGATCGCGGCACGGACCAGGGCGTTGCCCTCGCGCCGGTCACCCCCGAAATCAGCCGCCAACAGTTGCCCGGTGCTGGTCGCGCCGACCGTCCGGGCGGTGTCCCGGTCGTGTAACCCCCGCGCCAACACCATCAAGGCGGCGTCGATCCGGGCTTTCGCCCGGGCCAGCGACGAACTGAGCGAGCGCAGATCGTCGTCGGTGACCGACGGATCGCTGCCCAGGTCGCCGTTTGAGCGGCAGGCGGTCAACGCATCCACCGCGGCATGCACCCCGGCCACCCCGCCCGCCCATGAAACACCGGGCGGCACAGTGCTTTCCGTGACCGAACCGCCAGTGACAACACCCACCATTGACTCCACCCCCTTCCCGTCCCCACGAGAAACCCGAACCGGACTGAGAAGAGACTACGAGCCAGCACCGACAGTCAGAAGAAGGAAATCAGCCAGTGTGGATAACCGCCCAGCGTCCACGGCTATCCACAGCCGAGACGTCCACAGCCGCGCCGTCGGCCGTCCGGAACGAAGCAGCCGCGACGAAGCCGCGTCGAGACGGTGAGCAGTAGATCGGGCCACCATCAGATCAGGCGACCACGACCAGGGCCACGGTTGCCGCCGCGACGGACGCGACCGCCGCAACGAACCCTTCGAGAGCCAGTCGGCGCGTCGAGATGGAAAGCCCGGCTGCCCGGCACCGCTGCCGCCACAGCAACGTCGCCAGCGACGCCCACACCGTGACCAGCGGACCCGCGTTCACCCCGATCAGCAGGGCTATCAGCCGGGCGGGCGCGTCGGACGCCACCGATTCGAGGGCCAGGTAGGCCGGCAGGTTATTGACGAGGTTCGCTGACACCCCGCCGGTGAACGCCAGCCGGAAGAGATCGAGAGTGCCTACGCCCGAGCCGACCGCCGAGCCCAGCAAGGACCGCAGCCCGTGGTCGAGTGCCAGTTGCACCACGAGGAACAACACGACCACACCGACCACCAGCCGCCACGGCACGGCGATCTCCCGCAGCCGGGACCGGTCGCGCACGAAGAGCACGACGGCCAGGAATACCGCCGCAACCGTGGCCGGCACAGCAGGCACCAGCCCGGTCACGAAGAGCGGCCCCAGCAGCACACACACGCACCCGGCCGACCACAGCAGGACCCGGTCGTGCGGCGACGGAGGCGACGGCACGTCGTACGTTCCCCTCAGAACCCGACGATGGCGCAGAGCCAGCACGAGCACGGTCGCCGCGATCGCGGCCAGCGCGGGCGCCCAGGACAACCGCAGGTAGGCGCTCGTGGACGCGACGTGGTGCAGCGCCAACAGATTGGTCAGGTTCGAGACCGGCAGCAGCAGCGAGGCGGTGTTCGCCAGCCACAGCGTCGTCATCGCGAACGGCACCGGCGAGACCCCCACCTGGGCGGCGACCGTGATCGCGACCGGGGTCAGGAGCACCGCGGTGGTGTCCAGGCTCAACACGATGGTGCTCACGCAGGCCAGCGCCACGATCAAGAGCCACAATCGCCAGGTACGGCGACCACCGGCTCGCGCTGCCCAGTGCGCCGCAACGTCGAACACGCCCGCGATCGAAGCGATTTCGGCGACCACTGTGATAGCGACCAGGAAGACGAGCACCGGCCCGACCCGTGCCGCAAGATCGAGCACCTCGTGGGCGCTGAGCACCGCATGACGCTAGCAGCCCCGGCCACCGGTAGCCTGAGGGTGAACACCGCCGCGTAACCCCGGGAGACCCACGCATGCCCGCTGCGCACGATCACGTGCTCACCGTCGTCCCCGGAGGCAATGCCCTCTCCCCGTTCCGCGCAGCCGGGCTGGTCACGCGCCTGCAGGCCGTCGTCCCGACCGTCACCGCGGTCAGCGCCCGCTACGTGCATTGGGTGGCCAGCGCCGCGCCGCTCTCACCAGAGGTCCACGAGACGGTCGAGCGGCTCTTGACGTACGGCGACCCCTGGGTTCCCGGCGCAACCGGAGCTCTCGTCGTGGTGGCTCCGCGCCTTGGCACGATCTCGCCGTGGGCGTCCAAGGCCACGGACATCGCGCACAACTGCGGTGTCGAAGTGCAGCGCATCGAACGGGTCACCGAGTTCACCGTGGCCTCGTCCGCGCCGTTGACGCAAGCCGACTGGGCAGCGTGCGCCGACGTGCTGCACGACCGGATGATCGAGGTGGCGTTCCCAGCGCGCGACGACGCCGCGGCGCTGTTCGCCGAGCGCGACCCCGAGCCGATGGAGCACATCGACATCCTGCGGCATGGCCGTTCGGCGCTGGAAGAAGCCAACCGCGACCTCGGCCTGGCCCTGTCCGACGACGAGATCGACTACCTGGTGGAGTCCTTCACCGGCCTGCAGCGCAACCCCACCGACGTCGAGCTGATGATGTTCGCGCAGGCCAACTCCGAGCATTGCCGACACAAGATCTTCAATGCCGACTTCATCGTCGACGGACAGGCCGAGACGCGGTCCCTGTTCGGGATGATCCGGCACACCGAGCAGGTCGCAGGTGCGGGCACGGTCGTCGCCTACAAGGACAACGCGTCGGTGATGGAAGGCGGAAGCCGCACGCGCTTCCTGCCGTCTGCAGCCGACGGCCCCTCGGCCTACCGCGGTCGCGAGGACGACGTACACGTCCTGATGAAGGTCGAGACGCACAACCACCCGACGGCCATCAGCCCGTTCCCCGGCGCCGCGACCGGTGCCGGCGGTGAGATCCGCGATGAGGGTGCGACCGGTCGGGGCTCGGCACCCAAGGCCGGCCTGACGGGTTTCGTGGTGTCGAACCTCCACCTTCCGGACACCGAGGAGTCCTGGGAGACAGAGCAATACGGCGCACCGTCGCACATCGCGTCACCGCTGGAGATCATGATCGAGGGGCCTATCGGTGCAGCCGCGTTCAACAACGAGTTCGGTCGGCCGGGCCTGGGCGGCTTCTTCCGGGTCTACGAGCAGACCGTCGACGGTGTGCGCCGCGGCTACCACAAACCGATCATGAGCGCGGGTGGCCTGGGCACGATCAGTGCCGATCTGGTCGAGAAGATTCCTTTCCCCGCCGGCACATTGCTGATCCAGCTCGGCGGCCCGGGGATGCGGATCGGGATGGGCGGCGGAGCTGCATCGTCGATGGCGGCCGGCACCAACGCCGCCTCGCTCGACTTCGATTCGGTCCAACGCGGCAACCCCGAGATCGAGCGTCGCGCGCAGGAAGTCATCAACCACTGCTGGTCGCTCGGTCCGCAGGAGAACCCGATCCTGGCGATCCACGACGTGGGCGCGGGTGGGCTGTCCAATGCCTTCCCGGAGTTGGTCGACGATGCCGGTCTGGGCGCCCGATTCGACCTGTCCGCAGTGCCGTTGGAGGAATCAGGCCTGGCACCCAAGGAGATCTGGTGCAACGAGTCACAGGAGCGGTACGTCGTGGCGATCGCCCCGTCGTCACTGCCCCAGTTCAGAGCATTGTGCGAGCGTGAGCGATGCCCGTACGCCGTGGTCGGAGTCGCCGCCGACGACGGTGAGTTGGTCGTGACCTCCTCGGCCGACGACACGCCCGCGGACACCCCCATCGACATGCCGATGCAGGTGCTCCTAGGTAAGCCGCCGCGGATGACCCGGGACGTCACCCGGGTCGTGCGGAACGGAACGGACTTTGACGAGTCCGCGATCGACGTACGGGAAGCGGCGTATGCCGTGTTGCGTCACCCCTCGGTGGCCAGCAAGCGGTTCCTGATCACGATCGCCGACCGCACGGTGGGCGGTCTGACGCATCGCGATCAGATGGTCGGTCCGTGGCAGGTGCCGGTCGCTGACGTCGCGGTGACGCTGGCCGACCACGTTGGCTTCGCCGGTGAGGCGATGGCCAGTGGCGAGCGAACTCCATTGGCGGCCAAGGATGCTCCGGCCTCGGGTCGGATGGCGGTCGGTGAGGCGCTGACGAACCTACTGGCCGCGCCGGTCCCCTCGCTGTCGCGGGTGAAATTGTCCTGCAACTGGATGGCAGCCTGTGGTGAACCGGGCGAGGACGCCGCACTCTACGACACGGTGTCCGCGGTCGCGATGGAGTTGTGCCCGGCCCTGGGCATCTCGGTGCCGGTGGGCAAGGACTCGCTGTCGATGCGCACGCGCTGGTCTGAGGATGGCGTCACGAAGCAGGTGACCTCGCCGGTGTCGTTGGTGGTGACCGCGTTCGCCTCTCTGCCGGACGTTCGTGGCACGTGGACCCCTGCGCTGCAGGGTGATTCAAAGTTGGTTCTGGTCGACCTCGGGGCCGGGAAGAACCGGCTCGGCGGTTCCATGCTGGCGCAGGTGTCGGGTGGGTTCGGATCCGAGGTGCCGGATCTGGACGATCCGGATCAGGTGCTGGCCCTTGCGGATGCGCTGGCCGAGTTGCGGTCGGCGGACCTGGTCACGGCCTATCACGACCGCTCCGATGGCGGTCTGTGGGCGGCGGCGTGCGAGATGGCCTTCGCGGGAGCGACCGGTGTCTCTCTCGAGGTGCCCTCAGTGGCAGCGCTATTCACCGAGGAGCTCGGGGTACTCCTGGAGGTGCCGGCTGACTCCCTGGAGTCGGCTTCCGGTGTGCTGCGGTCGCGCGGGCTGTCGTTCTCGGTGGTCGGTGCGCCGAATTCGACACGCCGCGTGACGGTTTCGGTTGATGGCGCTCCCACCCTGGATGAGTCGCTGCGCGATCTGGGCCAGGTGTGGGACGAAGTGTCCTGGCGGATCGCCCGGTTGCGGGACAACCCGGAGTGCGCCGACCAGGAGCACGCAGCGTTCGCCGCGGACGACGACCCTGGGTTGGTGGTGGCGCCGACGTTCGATCCGAGCGACGACGTGGCCGCGCCGTACGTTGCGAAGGGCGTCCGGCCCAAACTGGCGGTCCTGCGCGAGCAGGGCGTCAATTCGCACGTCGAGACCGCGTTCATGTTCGACCGGGCCGGTTTCGACGCGTACGACGTGCACATGACCGATCTGCAGAGCGGCCGGATCGCGCTGGATGAGTTCACCGGCCTGGTCGCCGCCGGTGGTTTCTCCTACGGCGACACGCTGGGAGCGGGGGAGGGCTGGGCGCGCTCGGTGCTCTTCCACCCCGAACTCACCGACCAGTTCCGCGAATTCTTCCACCGCAGTGGGACGTTCGGTCTCGGGATCTGCAACGGTTGTCAGATGTTCGCCGCCCTGGCCGATCTGATTCCAGGGGCTGAGGCGTGGCCGTCGTTCACCCGCAACGTCTCGGAGCAGTACGAAGCCCGGCTGACCCAGGTCGAGGTCCTCGACTCACCCTCCGTGCTCTTCGCAGGGATGGCCGGCAGCCGCATCCCCATTGCGGTCGCGCACGGTGAGGGGTTCGCGAACTTCTCGGCGCGCGGTTCGCTTGAGAACGTCCACCAGGCAGTGCGGTTCGTCGACCACGTTGGCGGCATCGCCACGACGTACCCGCACAACCCGAACGGTTCGCCGCAGGGGCTGACCGCGGTGACCACCGACGACGGCCGGTTCACCGCGATGATGCCGCACCCGGAGCGGGTCAGCCGCAACGTGCAGATGTCGTGGACCTCGGGTCCGGTGGAGCAAGAAAGTCCCTGGCTGCGGATCTTCCGCAACGCCCGGGTGTTCGTTGGCTAGTTTCGACGCGTTAGGCACACGACAAAGGAGTCCGAATGTCATTGCAGGGCAAGACCATCATCATGTCCGGCGGGAGCCGCGGGATCGGCGAGTCCATTGCTCTGCGGGCTGCCGCAGACGGTGCGAACGTGGCGCTGCTGGCCAAGACCAGGCAGCCGCATCCGAAGCTGCCGGGCACGATCTACACCGCGGCCGAGGCGATCGAGAAGGCCGGTGGTCAGGCACTGCCCCTGGTCGGCGACGTGCGCGACGACGAGTTCGTGGCCTCCGCCGTCGCCCAGACCGCGGAGAAGTTCGGCGGGATCGACATCGTGGTCAACAACGCGTCGGCGATCGACCTGACCGACAGCGAGTCGATCCCGATGAAGAAGTACGACCTGATGACGCAGATCAACACCCGCGGCGCGTTCCTGCTGTCGCGGTGCGCCATCCCGCATCTGAAGAAGTCGGACAACCCGCACATCCTGACCCTCTCGCCGCCAATCCTGTTGGACGAGAAGTGGTTCAACGGGTTCACCGCCTACACGATCGCCAAGTACGGCATGTCGCTGGTGACCCTGGGTCTGGCCGGGGAGCTGCGCGAAGACGGCGTCGCCGTCAACTCCCTGTGGCCACGTACGGCGATCGACACGGCCGCCGTACGCAACATCGTCGCCCCGGGTGAGGAGAAGCGCAGCCGGACGCCGGAGATCATGGCGGACGCGGCGTACGTCATCCTGACGACCCCCAGTCGCGAGCGCACCGGCCAGTTGTTGATCGATGACGACGTGCTGGAAGCCGCTGGTGTCACGGATTTCTCGCAGTACCTGCTGCCAGGTGCGACCGATGCCGATCTCGCGTTGGATTTCTGGGTGGAGCCCAAGGGCGACGTCGGGAACTTCTCCCTGCACTAGACGGATCTAGTGGGCTGCGCTGAAAGTCCTGGACGAGGTGCTCCGCCCCTGACCAGGACCTTCACGCATCCCAAGCGTTAAACAATTTGGCGCGCAGCGCACTAGGCGTGGAGGATCTCGACGAGGTCCTCCACGCCGCGGAAGTCACCAGGGTTGCGGGTGCATAGCCGGGAGTTGTGGGCATGGGCCGTGGCTGCGATGAGCAGGTCGAGTGACCGGGCGCGCGGCTTGCGCCCGACTGCGACAACAGCTGCGGCGAGCTGCCCGTAGCTGTCGGCAACCGCGTCATCGACGGGCAGGGCATCAAACTGACGCTGCAGCAGCGACAACCGGCGCAGTCGCTCGGCGCGCACGGAGGGGCTCGATGCCACGAGCACACCGAAGTGCAACTCGGCCACACTGACCGCGCTGATCGCGAGTTCGCCCTCGATCGGGGCAACGTCGCGCGCGATCAATACGCTGGTATCGAGGACGGTCCTCACCGAGGTAGCCACGGATCGCGCATGACGTCGTGGTCGATGGAATCGCGATCCGTCTCCCAATTCGTGTCGGCTGGCCCCGCGAACAGATCTTCCAGATCGGTCCACGCGCGCCAACGGCGACCAGACACAGGGACCAGACGAGCGCTCGGGCGTCCGGCGACGGTCACGGTGATCTCCTCGCCGTCCTCGACCCGGCGCACCAGGTGGGATGCGTCTTGTCGGAGTTCGCGTAGTCCAACGGTGGCCATACCTCAGGGTAGCACTTGTGCTATTCGACACCGAATGACCGACTTTCGAGCTAGACTTGAATTGTTCAAGAAAAGACTGCAGGGTGGGCGATCAATGGATGACAGCGATTTCGAGCAGGTGCTGAGGGCGGCGGATCTACGGGTCACCCGTCCCCGTCTGGCGGTGCTGGACGCCGTACGCCAACACCCGCACGCCGACACTGCCAGCGTGCTGACGGCAGTGCGCGACCGCGAACCGGCCGTGTCCCAACAGGCGGTGTACGACGTGTTGGCTGCCCTCGCCGACGCCGGCATTGTGCGCAGAATCCAACCGGCCGGTTCGGTGGCCCGATACGAACTGCGCGTCGGTGACAACCACCATCACATCGTGTGCCGCACCTGCGGGGTCGTAGCGGACGTCGATTGCGCGATCGGTGCCGCGCCATGCCTCGAGCCATCCGAGGCCCACGGTTTCGTCATCGACGAGGCCGAGGTCGTCTACTGGGGCCAATGCCCCGACTGTGCTTCCCAAGTTGTACCCACCTCTCTCTGAAAGGGATTCAGTCATGCCCGAACACCTTCCTGATGCCCATCCCGACGACCACAAGACGCAGGCGAACGCCGAAGTCGGTGAGATGAACGACCAGGCCCCTGCTGGTGGCTGCCCCGTCCTGCACGACGCCGGCGTCCAGCCCACCGAGAACGACGCGAACCGTCGCTGGTGGCCGGACCGTCTGAACCTGAAGATCCTGGCCAAGAACCAGCCCGCCGTGAACCCGCTGGGCGAGGAGTTCGACTACGCGGCTGCGTTCAACACTCTCGACCTCGCGGCGGTGAAGGCCGACATCGAGAAGACCCTCACCACCAGCCAGGACTGGTGGCCGGCAGACTTCGGCCACTACGGCCCGCTGATGATCCGGATGGCCTGGCACAGCGCGGGCACCTATCGCGTCCAGGACGGGCGTGGTGGTGGCGGCACCGGCCAGCAGCGGTTCGCGCCGCTGAACTCCTGGCCCGACAACGTCAACCTCGACAAGGCCCGCCGCTTGCTGTGGCCGATCAAGAAGAAGTACGGCGACGCCCTCTCGTGGGCCGACCTGCTGATCCTCACCGGTAACGTCGCGCTGGAGTCGATGGGTTTCAAGACCTTCGGTTTCGCCGGCGGGCGTGTCGACGCGTGGGAGCCGGACGACGACGTGTACTGGGGTCCGGAGACCGAGTGGCTCGGTGGCGACCAGGGTGGTGCGCAGCGCTACAAGGGCGACCGTGAGCTGGACAACCCGCTGGCCGCGGTCCAGATGGGTCTGATCTACGTGAACCCCGAAGGCCCGGAAGGGAATTCGGATCCGCTGGGCTCCGCCCGCGACATCCGGGACACCTTCGGCCGGATGGCCATGAATGACGAGGAGACCGTCGCGTTGATCGCCGGCGGCCACACCTTCGGTAAGACGCACGGCGCCGCGACCCCCGATGGTCACGTCGGCCCGGAGCCGGAGGCGGCCGGGATTGAAGCCGGCGGTCTGGGCTGGCTGAGCACCTACGGTTCGGGCACCGGCAAGGACGCCATCACCTCGGGCCTGGAGGTCACCTGGACCGATGTGCCGACGCAGTGGAGCAACCGGTTCTTCGAGATCCTCTTCGGCTACGAGTGGGAGCTGGAGACCTCGCCCGCCGGTGCGCACCAGTGGGTCGCCAAGGACGCCGAGGCCATCATCCCGGCGCCCGACGAGGGCGGCGCGAAGCGCAAGCCGACCATGCTGACCAGCGACCTGGCCCTGCGGGTGGACCCGGTGTACGAGAAGATCTCGCGACGCTTCATGGAGCACCCCGAGGAGCTGGCGGACGCGTTCGCCCGCGCCTGGTTCAAGCTGACCCACCGCGACATGGGACCGGTTTCGCGGTACCTCGGCCCGGAGGTGCCCAGCGAAGAACTGCTGTGGCAGGACCCGATCCCGGCGCCGACGCACGTTGCGACCCCGGACACGATCGCTGCGGTGAAGCAGCAGATCAAGGACTCGGGACTGTCTGTCTCGCAACTGGTTTCGACCGCGTGGGCCGCTGCCTCGTCGTACCGCAACTCTGACAAGCGCGGTGGCGCCAACGGTGGACGGATCCGGTTGGAGCCGCAGCGCAGCTGGGAGGTCAACGACCCGGAGAAGTTGGCTGAGGTCGTCGCCAAGCTGGAGACCATCGCCGACGCCAACGACATCACGTTCGCTGACACGGTCGTCCTCGCCGGCAACGTCGGCGTCGAGCAGGCCGCTGCCGCAGCGGGTGTCACGGTTGAGGTGCCGTTCACTCCCGGCCGCGGCGACGCGACCCAGGAGCAGACGGACGTCGACTCCTTCGCGTGGCTGGAGCCGAAGGCCGACGGATTCCGCAACTTCGTGCGCGCCGACGCCAAGCTGCCGGCGGAGTACCTGCTGATCGACAAGGCCAACCTGCTGAACCTCACGGCTCCGCAGTTGACCGTGCTGATCGGTGGTCTGCGGGTGCTCGGCGCGAACGCTGCTGGCTCCACCGACGGGGTGCTCACCGACCGCCCGGGTCAGTTGACGAACGACTTCTTCGTCAACCTGCTTGACCTCGGCACGGTCTGGCACGCAGCCGGCTCCAACGACCAGTTCGAGTCCGAAGACGGCAAGTGGACGGGTACCCGTGCGGACCTGGTCTTCGCCTCGAACTCCGAATTGCGTGCAGTGGCTGAGGTTTACGCCCAGGACGGTGCGCAGGAGAAGTTCGTCAAGGACTTCGTTGCGGCGTGGGCCAAGGTCATGGACAACGACCGGTTCGACGTCTGATCTGATCGCTGACGCAGCAGCCCGGACCCGTGATGGGTCCGGGCTGTTTGCGTTGCGGCGGCGCGACCACCGATTCTGAGGAGATGGATGTTCTTGAGGGGCAGGTGTGCTCCCGGCTCCCTCAGAATGCGCGATCTCCTCAGAATCGTGACGGCACGGCACCCGCGCAGCGGCGGTTTTCCTCGCAGGTGGCCGCGCAGGTAGCATCGGGCGGGCTCGCTTCGGTGAGCACGCCGGCGTAGCTCAGTTGGTAGAGCGCCTCACTTGTAATGAGGATGTCGCGGGTTCGACTCCTGTCGCCGGCTCCATGGGGTGTTCGCGTTTCGTGGTGGTTGTGTTTGCGAAACCGGTGTGGAGGCGGGGCTGGGCGTGGGTGGCGTTGGTTGGGCCCGCGGACGCGGGGTTGCGGGCGTGGTTCTGCTGGGCTGGGGTCCGGGCAAATGGGCTCCGCGGACGGTCGAATCATCCGGAAGTCGTTGCTGGGCATGCTGGTTGACCGGAGGGTTGTTCTCCGGTCGATGGGTCGCTCAGGCGGGGGTCTGTCCGGAACTTTGTGTAAGTGGCTTGGCGTGACGTCCATGGCTTTGGCTGGGGCGGAAGGAAGATCGCGTCATGTCTGATGAGCAAGCGCATGGTGAGTTGGTGGCGAGGTCGTCGGCCGAGTCGGTTGACGTTGATGATCTGGCGCAGCAGTTGGTCGCTTCGGCGGTCGAGCGGCAGGTCGCTTTGACCGGTGAGGGTGGGTTGTTGACGACGCTGACGCGGCGGGTGCTGCAGGCGGCGTTGGAGGCCGAGATGAGCGCCCACCTGGGGTATGACAAGCACGCTGTGGCTGGCCGTGATGGGGGCAACTCCCGCAATGGCTCCAGTCCTAAGACGGTGCGTACCGAGATCGGGGATGTGCAGATCCAGGTTCCGCGGGATCGGGCCGGCACGTTCGAACCGCAGATCGTGCCCAAGCACCAGCGCCGCCTGGCCGGGTTCGATGAGGCCGTGATTTCGCTGTACGCCAAGGGCATGACCACCGGGGACATCGCCGCTCACCTGTCCCAGGTGTACGACACCGATGTTTCCCGGGACCTGGTCTCGCGGGTCACCGACCAGGTGTTGGGTGAGATGAAGGCGTGGTCGGCGCGTCCGTTGGATGCGATCTACCCGGTGATCTTGATTGACGCGATCGTGTTGAAGGTCCGCGAAGGGACCGTGGCGAACCGGCCGGTGTATGTCGCAATCGGTATAGACCTCAATGGTTTTCGCGATGTGCTGGGGTTGTGGGTCGGGCCTTCGGGTGGGGAAGGAGCTAAGCAGTGGATGAACATGCTGTCGGACTTGAAGAATCGTGGCATCCTCGATGCGTGCATCGTGTGCTGCGACGGCCTCAAAGGGTTGCCCGAAGCGATCACCGCGGCCTGGCCGGCCGCCACGGTGCAAACGTGTGTGGTGCATTTGGTCCGCAACAGTCTGCGGTACGCCTCCAAGAAGTACTGGCAGGCCATCACCCGCGACCTCAAGCGGATCTACACCGCCCCGTCGCTGGCGGCGGCCGAAACCGAGTTCGAGACCTTCGCGCAGCAGTGGGAACCGCTGTATCCGGCGATGGTGCGGATGTGGCGCAACTCCTGGACCGAGTTCATCCCGTTCCTGGACTTCCCTGTCGAGGTCCGCAAACTGATCTATACGACCAACGGGATCGAGTCGTTGAACGCCCGGTTCCGGGCAGCGACACGTCGACGGGGCCATTTCCCGGACGAGCAATCCGCGTTGAAGGTGCTCTACCTCGCGGTGTTGGAGCGGCAGAAGAACCGACCCAACCCCACCGGGCAGATCGCCGGCTGGAAGAACATCCTGAACGTACTATCCATGACCTACGGCGACCGCCTAGGTCTGAACTAGCCGATGCCACTTACACAAAGAATCAGACGGACCCTTACGTGGATGATTCGGTGGCTTCGATTAGTAACCAGGGCATGAGCACCACGTTCAGCCTGGATGAGGCGGGTCGGCGGCTGACCCAGTCCACCGCCGGCGGGTGGGACGACGGGATGGTGGTGACCCGGCACTACACCGACACCTCCGACAACCCCTCCTGGTCCGTGACCGCCAAACCAGGGCAGGCTGAGTCGTGGACCAAGTACACGCCCGGGTTGGACGGTGGCCTGGGGGCGATGATCGCCCAGGACGGGTCCGCCTCGATCAGCCTGGTCGACCCGCACGACAACAACGTCACCGCCATCACCATCCCCGCCAGCTCGTCGAGCACGACCACCGCGTTCGGGATCACCGGCTGGTCCGGATACGACGAGTACGGCGGGCTGCCGATCAACTGGCACTGGGCCGACAGTTCGGTCACCGGACCCCTGGGGTACGGGTGGCTCGGCGGGAAAGAACGCGCCACCAACGGCCAAACCGCCCAATTCACCCTCATGGGTGCCCGCTTGTACAACTGGACGACCGGCGGGTTCACCAGCCCCGACCCCGTCCCCGGCGGTAACGACACCAGCTACGGCTACCCCACCGACCCCATCAACTCAAGCGACCCCACCGGACAATTCGGATGGCCACGATGGGTCAAAAAGGCAGCGAATTGGGTAAAGAAGAATCCAACCAAGGCCATCGGACTAGCCGCCTTCGGCACATGTTCATTCGTCACGCTTGGAACCTGCGCAGCGGTTGGCGTTGTGGCGTCAGTTGCAAATGCGCGGATTAGTGCTGGACGCTTCCGAAGCTGGGGGTTTGCTCGCTCCCTTGGAGTGAATTTAGCCTGGACCGCCGGTGGTTACGGAGCCGGCCGTCTTCTCCAGTCGGGGTATCAGATGACCCGTGGTGCAGCCTATTCGTCCTATAAGGTTAGGCGGGCTGTCCCAAGAAGCGTGGGGCAGATAGTTAGGCCCAACTACCGGCGTGTGCCGAACTGGAAATACAGGTCGTCGTACTACGTGCATTCGACCAAGCTAAGCGTTATGCAGTCGTATTTCTCGGATTATATGTGATGGAATCCCCATGTGAGGGTGGCCGGTGGAGGCCGGCCACGGCCGAGGAGGCCGATCAGTGTGTCCTAGCCAATGGCGAGGACACTTGCGGCCGGCTCCGTCTTCGGGTGACGGCTGCCTTGGTTGGCGGACGTTTCGTCTCGTATGCGCTTCTCGCCGTTGCCGTCGTTTCGATTAGTGGTTTCGATTCAATCAAAGGATCCGACGAGATTCGCGGAGTGGGCGCACTACTGTACGCCGCTGGACTAGCAGCGCTTTCAGTTGGATCCGAGTTGCTGCTCGCACGACCGATCATCGAATTATCACCTGGTCGGCTGACGATCAGGAATCCTTTGAAGGTGTATCGCATGGCACTTTTCAATGGATGCAGAATCGAAATAGGTGAACCGAGTTTTCTTGGCAGGGTCACCTTGAAGTATGAAGGTAACAGGCGAATTGTCTGTACTGGGATTGAGCGAACGGGGCTGACCATCATAAGGGGTGAAAGCCAGGAGGAAATTCTGCTCCGGCTGGCTCTGGGGAGTCGGCGCTATGAGATAGATCACAATCAGATAAATCTGCCTTTAATGTATGAGACAAGGGTGCGCCTAATGAGCCCAGCTCTCGGAATCCTGCTCGCTGCGTGGACTTGCTTCTTCGCTTTCCACTCTCTCGTGCTCGTTTGAGGTCAGGACCCAACGGGCAAGTTTCCGAGCCCGGGGCGAGGCGAGAAAGCAAAACGCAGCCGCTACCCCGGCGCCGGTGCAATTTAGGCCCCGGTTACGACTTAGGCCTGACTCCTGACTCGTGCCACTTGAGCTGACGGTTGAGTTTGATGGGACATCGGTGCTGGTCAGCGGGTTACGGTTCGGCTGATTGACACACCCCGCTACTGGCTATCGTCGGGGTCGTGGCGTTTGTGCGGAAGGTCCCGGGCCGTTCCAGTGCCACGAAAGTGCAGATCGCCGAGCGCCGGGCAGGACGTGACGTGGTGCTGGAGCACATCGGGACCGCGCGCAGCGACGCCGAGCTGGCGGTGCTGATGCAGCAAGCGCGCCAGCGGTTACGGCCAGGGCAGGAGGCCTTAGATCTCGGTCTCGACGATGAGAGCGGTGCTACCCGCCCGGGGGTGATCACCGCTAAGACCAGCGCCGTGTTGTGGCAGGTGCTCACGCGGGCGTACGCCGACCTGGGGTTCGACGCGCTCGGCGATGCCGCGTTCCGGGAGCTGGTGTTGGCCCGGATCATCGAACCGACCAGCAAGGCGGACACGGTGCGGGTGCTGGAAGAGATCGGGGTGCCGCACGCTTCGTTGCGCAATGATGTTCCGGTCGTTGAAGCGGTGCGCCAGCGCCGAGTACCGCGACACCCTGGCGGCGGCGTGCTTCGAACACGTCACGGTCGCAGGCGATCTCAGCTTGTGCCTGTACGACGTGACGACGTTGTATTTCGAGGCGGAGAAGGAAGACGACCTACGCAAAGTGGGCTACTCCAAAGAACGCCGCGTCGACCCACAGATCGTCGTCGGGCTCCTGGTGGACCGGGGCGGCTTCCCGTTGGAGATCGGCTGCTACGGAGGCAACCAGGCCGAGACCGCCACGATCGTGCCGATTGTCACCCAGTTCCAAGAGCGCCACGGGCTGGCCGACGTGGTCGTGGTCGCCGACGCCGGGATGCTCTCGGCGGAGAACCTCACGACACTGGATGAGGCGAACCTGCGGTTCATCGTCGGCTCCCGCGTAGTGAAGGCACCGGGGGACTTGGCTAAGCACTTCCGGTGGCGCGGCGATGCGTTCACTGATGGGCAGGTCATCGACACCATCACCCCACGCCGGGCCAGCGCTGCTGCGAAAGCGGAGAACGACCCAGCCCAGTTCGCGGAACCGGAGTGGGACCGCGAGGACCATCCGTTGTCGTGGCGGGCGGTATGGGCCTACTCCCGCAAACGCGCCGTCCGCGATAACAAGACGTTGACGATCCAGCAGCAGCGGGCCCAGGCCGTGGTCGATGGGGAACGGGCACCCAAGAAACCCCGCTTCGTCAAAACCGTCGACGGCACAACGGAATTGAACCAATCAGCACTGGAACGGGCTCGCCGCCTGGTCGGGCTCAAGGGCTACGTCACCAACATCCCCAAGGCCACCATGCCCGCCGCGGAGGTGATCGCGAAGTACCACGACCTGTGGCAGGTCGAAGCCTCGTTCCGGATGAGTAAAACCGACCTGCGAGCCCGCCCGATCTCCCACCACGACCGCGACGCCATCGAAGCCCACCTGACCATCGTATTCGCCGCCCTCGCGCTGAGCCGGCACCTGCAGCAGCAGACCGGGCTCAGCATCCGCAAGATCGTGCGAACCCTACGACCGCTACAGCAAATCACCGTCCGGATCGCCGGACATGAGGTCATCGCCCAAGACCAACTCACCCCAGCCGCAGCAGAGATCCTCGACGCCCTTCAAGCCAACTCGAAATGACACACCCCGGTGGCACGAGTCAGGTTAGGCGATTCTACAAATAAAAATTCATTCGAGAAATCAGAGTAGAGAGCGAGCAAGACGATCGCATTCAAGGATTCCGACATTTTATTTGGCAAGCGCGCAAAGTCCTCACGTTGGGCTACCTAGTGTCGCGTTTCTGAAGTTGGTTGACGGCGGGTCCATCGACGACGCGAATGACGACGACACGCACGCTGGGGCCGTTCGTGGGCTACCGCCTCGTCGAGGGGATCGCCAGCCTGGCCGCTTCATTTGAGGGAGCCATCGGTGATGTGCGACTGCCATGAATCCCGAGGTGACCTGGGCCCGCTCTCGGACACGTGCTGTGGGGACTGGTCCCGTAGGGCACGCGAAGGGCACGGAGGCCCGCATGAGTGGTATTGCGGCAGATCAGAACGGCATCAGGCAGTCTCGGTGACGGGTTCGACTCTTGTCACCGGCTCCGATCGCGGCACGACCGGACGAGCGTAGCCGTCCTCCCAGCGGCTACTTAGAGAATCTGGGGTAGGTCCTGCTCTGGCCGGAGCAGGATTCAGGTGTCCGGGGTTGTCGCTCTCTTTTCGGCTGCTCACCGTTGTGGTGTGGCTCTCATTTGGCCTGCGCATCCCCGGGCACCGCCAGGGCCGGGAGAGGCTCAAGAGAGGAATGCGCTGCCGGAAGTAGCAATGCCCTCCTGCGCTCGACCACCGATCCGGTACTCGAGAACGGGAGCAACAACGATGCAGAACAGCTCACCCCCACCGGGCGCGGTGGTGATCGGGATGGACCCGCACAAACGCTCGGTCACCATCGAAGTGATGAACGCCGGCGAGCAAGTGTTGGATGGTGGCCGGTTCGACACCGACAGTGACGGTTTCACCCGCATGCTGACCCACGTTGCTTCCTACCCGGATCGGGTGTGGGCGATCGAAGGGTGCGCCGGGATCGGCCGGCACGTCGCCGCCCGACTGGTCGCCGCCGGCGAGACCGTGGTGGATGTCCCGGCGAAACTGTCCTACCGGGTGCGGTTGCTGACCGCCGGCAACGGACGCAAGACCGATGACACCGACGCGCACTCCATCGCCCTGATCGGGGTCCGCGTCACCGGGCTACGCCCCGTGGTCAGCAACGAGCAGATCGAGTTGTTGCGGGTGCTGGTCGATCGGCGCCGGATGCTCGGAGAAGAACACACCCGCAAGATCTCCCAAGTGCATCGCCTACTGCTGGAACTGATCCCGGGCGGGGCGAAGATCTACCTGTCCGCCCGCCAAGCCCGCACACTGCTGTCCCCGGTGCGCCCCAAAGACCCCGCCGGCAAAGCCCGTAAACAGCTGGCCATGGAGTTGATCACCGACCTGGAGAAGGTCTACACCCGCACCAAACAAGCCGACAAAGACCTCCTCGCCGCGTTGGCCGAAACCGGCACCCACCTGACCGAGCTGCACGGCATCGGGCCCACCGGGGCAGCGATGCTGCTGGTCGAAGTCGAAGACATCACCCGCTTCCCCGACCACAACCACTTCGCGTCCTGGACCGGCACCGCACCCATCGACGCCTCCTCCGGCGACACCGTCCGGCACCGCCTGTCCCGCGGCGGGAACCGTCAGATCAACCGGGTGCTCCACACCATGGCCACCGTCCAACTACGCAACCCCACCCAAGGCCGGGCGTACTACGACCGCAAGAAAGCCGACGGGAAATCCTCCATGGAAGCGATGCGCTGCCTCAAACGGCGACTGTCCGACATCGTCTACCGCACCATGCTGACCGACCTGACCCAGCCGGCGACGACGGGCCCGGGAGGGCAACCAGGTGACGACTCTGACTCCAGCGCGACCGGCTCACAACCCACCACCGGCTCTTCGGACAAGCCACTTCCCGGACCCGCCACCACCCACCCTACGAGGCCCCTCCCCGCAGCGTCTTGACATAGAGAGGAGCCATGAGCGGGAAAACGCAGGGCCCGTAATGGGATGCCTAGCGGACTTCGATGGGATCAGTCCCGCGGGCCGGTGCCGAACGGCGAGGTCAGCGAGTTTCGCGAACAGGCCTCCATGAGCGGTCATCTTTAGCGCTCGGTCCTCCTCGTCATAGCGTGTCCGTCACTTTGTGTAACTGGCTTGGCGTGACGTCGTTGGCTTCGGCTATTCGTAGTGCGTCCACATGCGCAGGATGTGGACGGTCCGCTCGTCGGGCAGGATCTCGTAGACCATTCGGTGCTGGATGTTGATACGCCTGGAGTAGCAGCCCGCCAGATCGCCAACCAGCTTCTCGTAGCGCGGGGTCGTGGCAAACGGATCCTCCCGCAGGACGTCCAGCAGTTGCTGCGCCTTCGGTTTCAGCCCGGAAGCCGCCAGTTTCTTGGCGTCCTTCTGCGCGGCGCGCGAGTAGACCAGTGTCCAGTCCTGCGTGTTCACCAGTCGAGTTCGGTCGAACCGGCGTCGATTCCGTCTTCGCGGGCTCGACGGATGGACTCTGCCATCCCGGGCACGGACTCCAGGGCCAAGGTCTCTTGGATGGCGTGCCAGTCGGACTCGCTGATCAGGACGGCGTTTCCGCGCTGCCCGGTAATAGTCAATGGCTCAGAGTTCTCGTTCACCTGGTCGATCAAACGGTAGAGATTCGCTCGTGCGTTGGTCGCGCTCACGGCTGTCAAGGTGATCACCTCCTGACCAAAGCGTACGCTATCACGTACGCTATCCGCCATTCTCAGGTTACCAACCGCGCCACCGATCGGACGCGTCCGTGCTCGTGAGCTAACGGAGCTTGCGTGACCAGCGCCAGCGACGCCCTCGCGTCGAGCGGGCCTGCTCGGCCGTGGTAGAGCGTGCGGCGATAGCCGGGACGGAATGTGCGAACGAGGCCAGACTCTTGAAATCCTCGCCCTGCAGCACCCGAGCAGTCGTTGTAAACGGGAACCCGGTCATGCCAAGGACACGGATGGCGTACGCGCCGCCCGCTTGCTCGTGTTCAATCCAGTCGCCGCCGTACTCGCGGATCGTCACCTCCCCGACATAGGCGCCGATCAGCGTCCACCACAGGTCGAGGCGCTCCTCGGAGAGGGGGCCATCAGCAAGCAGACGCGCGCAAACTTCGTCTAGCCGGGGGAGGCTCTCAACGGTCCAGTCAAGCCTCTCGTCGAACTGCTCAGCGACCAATCCCACGCACTGCTCAGCGATCTCGACAAGGCCCTCACGGTCTACTGACACGTCAGCATCCTGTCAGTTGGAAGCACTGACCTCGGCAGGAATTTGACTCCGAGGTCGAACGCCTTTGTCAGCGGCACGAGCGGCGGGCAGCCTTGAAGTCCGCGACCACCTCGTCCGGGTCCACACCGCGCTCGGACAGCATCGCATCCAGCTTCGCCGCCGCCGACCGCAACGAAGCGGCTTCAGCCTCACGATCCACCGGGGTCGGGATGAACCACCCGACCGTCTGACCATGACGGGTCACCGCCACTGGCTCGGCCGAGTCAATGTATTCCGCCAACCCTGCCCTGAACTCCCGGATCCCTACCGTCGCAACCATGGCTCTCCCTCTGTGTATCAATGTGTACACATTGATACAGTTCGGAATCGCATTCAAGCAAGCGTGTCGGCCCAGGCTCGGGTACCAACGCACCGAGCAACCCGCGGCTGAGAGGTCCTACCGCGTCACCGATCCGACGCGTCGGGACCGCAGGTTGGCCAGCCGCTCAGCGGGCGCTGCGGTCGAACTCGATCAGCCGGGTGCCCTTGGTCACCGTCCGGCCCCAATCGCCCTCAGCCACAAGGCCATACATCTGGCCCGAGACATGCCACTCCTTGCGTCCGCCGGACTGATCCTCAATCGTCACGTAGTACCACGTCGACGCGCTGGTGCCGCCTACCGTCATGCCGGTCGTGACCGGACCACCCGCGACCCCGCCGATCGGCATCCCGCCGCCCACGACGGTGCCGGAGCTGCCGCCGCTGACCCGCATCCGTTTGGCGACAACGCGACCTTGCCCGATGATGCGTGGGGCGGACGCTTCCTTGACGCCCCGAATCACCATAAGCACGACCACCACGACGATGCACGCAGCGATCAAGGCGAAGACCGCGGCGAACCATCCGGGGATGCCGAAACCACCGAAGGAATCGGTGCTCGGGTCAAGCGGCGAGCCGAAGGTAGCGACCGGGTCGGTCGGCAGGCCGGTGTTGTTCATCTAGTTCCCTGTCCCGTTGGCATCGCGATCGGTCTACCGTGAGCAGATGCGTTTCGACGAGGCTAACGCGGTACAGAAGGCCTGCCGGCAACTTGGCGGAATCAAGCCAATGGCCTGGGTTTTCGCCCGCGTCCTGTACCGTGTCGACAACCCGCTGCTGAAGCGCACCGGCGGCAAGACCTCCGTCACAGGCCTCCTCACCGGACTGCCCATCATCGAGCTGACCACCATCGGTGCACGGTCCGGTCGGCCGCGCACGATGCCGCTCGTCGCCGTACCCGATGGGGATCGGCTGGTGGTCCTGGCCTCCAACTTCGGCCAGCACCAGAACCCGGCCTGGTACTACAACCTGCGCGCCCACCCCGAATGCACCGTCACGCACGCCGGCGAATCGGTCCCGGTGGTCGCCTACGAGGCGACAGGCGACGAACGAGAACGTCTGTGGCAGTTGGATCTCGAGACCTACCCGCCCCGGGCAAAGTACGCCGATCGCACCGGTGGGCGGCGCATCCCCGTCATGGTCCTAGGTTCCCTGACGTCCTGATTGCCTACAACAATCGGGCCAGCCGCTTTTTGCGGCGGTTCTCCCGCACGATCCACGCCACGTCTGCGTCGGTGGCGGCCTGCTGCTCCAACTGCGCGAACGCAGGCAACCCCTGCTGAGGGTCAGCCGCTACGGCCACGCTCCAGCAATAGCCCAGTCCCTGGCGCAACACCCGCAGCTTCGGATCGCGGCGCTGGGTTGCCGGCCACGATGCCACAGTTGCGGTCGCCCGTCGGCACACCTCGAGCGCAACGGCGGCACCCGCGGGATCGGTGATCAACCGCGGCTCGCAAATAGCGGCAGCCGCCGCGCGCAGGACCAGGGGATCGGGGTCGAATGCCCAATCCAGGACAATCGAGCGCAGCCGATCGGGGTCGTCATCGCCTACTCGTTGCAGGGCTATCGCGACCCCTTCGCGGATGCGCCAGCGGTCATCGGTGGCGTCGCTGCGCAGTTGGGCGAGCACCTCGGGTGAGGGGGCTTCAGCGAGGCATGGGCCCAGTGCGACGGTGCCGCAGAACCGCAGATACTCCTCATCGCTGGTAAGCAACGATCGCACCTCGTCATCGCGGGCCACTTCCGCGAATGCCGCTGCGAGGGTGAGGTTTGCACGCGGGCCGGGCAGTCCTGAGTGTGTGCGCAGGTAGGCGAGTCGCTCGCTTCCGGACAGCCCTCGCAACACCGCGCGAGCGTCATCCACCGCACTCATTGCTTCGCCTCGATCAGCGTGGCGCCATCCGCAGCGCGCCGTCCATCCGGATCGTCTCGCCGTTGAGGTAGTCGTGCTCGACGATCATCGTCACCAGGCGGGCGTACTCCTCGGGCTGGCCGAGGCGGTGCGGGAAGGGCACGTTGGCCGCGAGTGATGAGCGCACCTCTTCGCCGAGACTCGCGAGCAGGGGAGTGTCGATGATCCCGGGGGCAATAGTGTTGACCCGGATGCCGTACTGCGCCAGATCCCGCGCGGCCGGCAGCGTCAGCCCGACCACGCCGCCCTTGGAGGCGGAGTAGGCGACCTGCCCGATCTGACCTTCGAACGCGGCAACCGACGCGGTGTTGACGATGACGCCGCGCTGGCCGTGCTCGAGCTCAGCAGTCTTTGAAATCGCCTCTGCCGCAAGAGCAAGGACGGTGTAGGTGCCCACCAGGTTGATAGTGACGATCCGGGAGAACAGGTCTAGGTCGGCTACACCCTCCCGGTTGAGGATCCGCTTCGGCGGCCCGATGCCGGCGCACGAGACGGCCGTCCGCAGTGGCGCGAACTCAGCAGCCGAGGCGATCACCTGTCGCACCTGCTCCGGGTTCGTCACGTCGGCCTCGAGAAGGGTCACGCCCGATGCCGGCGAAGCCTTCTCAATGGACGGCGCCAGGTCGAGCGCAAAGACCGCGGCCCCCCGTGCGGCCAGAGCGGCGGCGGTCGCCGCGCCCAGTCCGGATGCGCCACCGGACACGATTGCCGACGTACCTTGAAGCTCCATGCTCAGCCCTTCTTCTTGAGGTCGCGCCCGATCACCAGGCGCTGGATCTGGTTGGTTCCTTCGAAAATCTGCATCACCTTGGTCTCGCGCATGAAGCGCTCGACCGGGAAGTCCTTGGTGTAGCCCGCACCCCCGAGCACCTGGACCGCATCCGTCGTGACCCGCATCGCGTTGTCCGTCGCGACCAGCTTGGCGATCGACGCCTGGCGGGAGAACGGCCGACCCGCGTCACGCAGGCGGGCAGCGAAAAGGTACGTCGCGCGGGCCGATTCGACGGCCGCCGCCATGTCCGCGAGCAGGAACGAGAGTCCTTGATGGTCGATGATCGGCACACCGAACGCCGCACGATCCTTGGCGTAGGCGACGGCCACGTCGAGCGCCGCCTGCGCGACACCCGTTGCGACAGCGGCGATCCCGAGCCGCCCGCTGTCCAGCCCAGCGAGGGCGATCGACAGCCCCTGTCCCTCAGCGCCGAGTCGCCGCTCGACCGGCACCCGCACCTGCTCGAACCGCATCGTCGCGGTCGTCGAACTCATCAGGCCCATCTTCTTCTCCGGCGGGTCGGCAACCAGACCCTCAGCCGACGCAGGAACCAGGAAGCAGGTGATGCCCTCGTCTGCGCGGGCCATCACCTTGTAGTAGTCGGCCTCGCCGCCGTGCGTCGTCCACGCCTTCGCGCCGTTGATGACGTAGTCGTCGCCCTCACGACGTGCGGTCGTGCGCATCGCCGCCGGGTCGGAGCCGGCGTGAGCTTCGGAAAGGCAATAGGCGCCGAGCAATTCGCCACCCAGCATGTCGGGCAACCAACGCTGCTTCTGGTCTTCGGTTCCCGCGTGGAAGAGGCCGAAGCAACTGAGCGCGTGCACACTGACGCCGACCCCGACCGCCGCCCACGCCGTGGCAATCTCCTCCACCACCTGCAGGTACACCTCGTACGGCTGGCCGCCACCGCCGAACTCCTCCGGATAGGGCAAGCCCAACAGGCCCGCACGCCCCAACGTCCGGAACCGCTCGCGAGGAAACGTCGCCTCCCGCTCGGCCTCATCGACGTACGGCGCCAACTCCTTGGCCGCGATGTCCCGGGTCAGCGCAACCAGGTCCGCCGCGTCGTCATCCAAGAGGCGTTCGACGGGCACGGGTCCTCCACGCAGTTCGACAAGGTGTACTCAGGTTCTCATCACAGTACACTTCAGATCGTGGCCATCCGCAAGCGTTCCGTCCGGCAGGAACAGATCCTCGACGGCTTGATCGAGCTGTTCCTGGCCGAGGGATTCGGCGCGTTCTCGGTGGCGGACCTCGCCGAACGGTTGCAGTGCTCGAAGGCGACGCTCTACGACCTCGCCGACAGCAAGGAGCAGTTGATCGCGGTCGTGTTACGGACGTTCTTCCGGCGCGCTACCGACCAGGTGGAGGCCGAGCTTGCCCCGGTGACCGACCCCGTGCAGCGGATCGACGCCTACCTGTCGGCGATCGGTCATGCGCTTGAGCCGGCCACCAGGGCGTTCTACGACGACCTGCAGGAGTTCGCCCCGGCCCGCGAAATCTATTCGCACAACACGGCTTTCGCTGCCGACCGTGTGCGGCAACTCGTGCAGGGAGCCGCGCCACACCGGCGGGCCGTGAACGCCGACTTCATCGCCGCGATTGCCGCGGGGGCGATGGAATCCATCCAGACCGGCGACGTGCGCGAGCGCACCGGGCTGGATGACGCCGAGGCCTACCGGCAACTGGCCGCGTTGATCGTCGGTGCGGTCAGTCCGCGGTGACGGGCAGTTCCTGGTACGCCGGGTAGAGCACTGACATCCGAGCGTCCGAGTCGCACCGACCCAGCCCCGCGACGTACGCCCCGAGGTCTTCCAGATGGATCTGGGTGCCGGCGCCGTAGCCGCCGACCATGTCGACGGGCAGGCCGCGGTGCTCGACGGTCAGAACGGTGTCCTCGCCGTCCGGCGTGAGTGTCACCTCGACCGACTCCCGGCCGTCGCTGCTGGTGGTCACGAAGCGGTGCGGCGGGTCGCACTCGGTGATCGTGTCCTCGCCCTCTGCGCCGCTGGCGTACATCCGGTATCGGTAGGTCTGGCCGACCGCCAGGGTCCCTTCGAACTCGCCCAGCCAGCGGGCCAACCGGTCCTTCTCGGTGAGCGCTGACCACAAGTCGTCACGGTCGGTGGCGTAGCGCTCCTGCAGGCGGATCGACCCGCGCGCGCCATCGTTGTGCAACGTCCCCAGGAGCCGGGGCTGCGCGGAGGGCTCGCCGAGTTCCCTTGCGTACGTGGGCATCAAGCCCTCCCAGCGTGGCCGCCACGGCGCAGGGTCCTGCCCCGAAAGGGCCGAGCGCAGGTCTTCCAGGTGCACCTGCCAGCCGGCGCCGTGGGCGAGTTGGTCGGCGCGCGGCAGCCCGCAATCCTGCACGGTCAGCCGGGTGCCACCCGCCTCTTCCCGCAGACGTACGTCGATCCGCGTCTCCTGCTCGGTCCCCGGGTCCATCCGCAGCGAGAAGGCGTACGGCGGCTCACAGGTCTCCACAACGGCCGGCCCGTCCCAGCTGCTGGTGAAGGTCACGTGGATCACGCCACCGACCCGCAGGTCACCGCTGACCGTGCCCATCCACCGGGCCAGCCGCTCGGGTTCGGTGACCGCCTGCCACAGGTCCTCGATGGTCGTGGGATAGACGTCGTGGACCCGGATAGTCACGCGATCGCCGTACTCGATGATCGAACTCAACAGGGCGGGAGCGGTTTTCATCAGGAACTCCTATTTTTCTTGCCTCGGGCAATTTCGGTGTGCAGCGCGGCGAAGCGGTGTTCCCACTCACGCTGGCGTTGCTGGAGCCAATCGCCGATCTCGGCCATCGGTTCAGGGCGTAGCCGGTAGATCCGGCGCTGGGCGTCGTGCTCGACCGCGACGAGCCCGGCGTCCCGCAGCACCGAGAGGTGGCGGGAGGCAGCGGGTTGGGAGATGGGCAGGAGGGCACCGAGTTCGCCGGCCGATGCCGGCCCCTGGCTGAGTCGCTCCAGCACGGCCCGGCGGTGCGGGTCCGCGAGGGCACGGAGGGCGCTGTCCATGGCACTAAAATAGCAGCATAGTTATATAACGCAACAGCTAATTAAGATGCGGACTGCAACGTGCCGCAACGGTGGCGCTCGGCACCGGCGGCGAGCACGCTCGAGATCAGGACCGATCGGGGTCCGGCTAGGGCGACAAAGGAGTCGAGATGAGAGCAGCGCGCTACTACGACCGGGGCGACATCCGGATCGAGGACGTCCCCGAACCCGAGGTGGGCCCGGGGCAGGTCGGGATCGACGTCGCGTGGTGTGGCATCTGCGGGACGGACCTGCACGAGTACGCCGAGGGGCCCATCTTCATCCCGCCATCCGGTCACCCGCAGCCGATCAGCGGTGAATCCGCCCCGGTCACCCTGGGCCATGAGATGTCCGGCGTCGTGTACGCCGTGGGCGAGGGTGTCGAGGGCCTCTCGCCTGGCGATCACGTCGTGGTCGAGCCGTACATCGTGCACGACGACGTCGACACGGGTCCGGACAGCGACGACTACCACCTCTCGCCGGACATGAACTTCATCGGGTTGGGCGGCGGTGGCGGCGGCCTCGCCGAGAAGATCGTGGTGAATCGGCGCTGGGCGCACAAGGTTTCGGACAACGTGCCGCTCGACCAGGCCGCGCTGCTCGAACCCCTTTCGGTGGGTTATCACGCTGCTGAGCGCTCGGGCGTGCAGGCGGGCGATGTCGCGCTGGTGACCGGAGCCGGGCCGATCGGGTTGCTCACCTCCGCTGTGCTGACCGCTCTGGGGGCGAGCGTGATCATCAGTGAACCGAGTCCGCTGCGACGTGAACGAGCCGAGCAGACCGGTGTGGCCAAGCTCGTGCTCGATCCCGGTGCCGACGACGTCGTCGCCAGGGTCCGCGAGGCGACCGGCGGCCGCGGGGCGGACGTCGGATTCGAGTGCACCTCGGTGCAACCGGCGTTGGACACGCTGGTCGAGGCGTTGCGGCCGCGCGGGGTGCTGGTCAACGTCTCGATCTGGGGCAAGCGCGCCAGCTTCGACATGCAGGCACTCGTCCTGAAGGAGTTGGATGTCCGCGGGACCATCGCCTACGTCAACTCCCACCCGGCCACGATCGCTCTGGTCGAGGAAGGCAAGGTCGACCTCGGTCCGTTCATCACCGGTCGGATCGGCCTGGACCAGCTCATCGACGAGGGTTTCGACACCTTGATCAACCGCAACGAGACCGCGGTGAAGATCCTGGTGTCGCCCAGCGGCCGCGGTTTGTGAGTGGCATCCAGCAAACTCCCAGCAACTTTTGACACAGGTGTAACGCTGTCTCACCCAGAGGCGTGATCGCTGGCGGGATCCTGGTCGGGTGAGTACAGACGTCGAGATCAACCCGATCAGTGCCGAGGACTACGGTCACCACCTGCTGGCCATCGAGCCGGGCGGGGTGGACGTCATCCCGGAGGATCAGCGGCACGGCCGCCCGATCGATCTGTTGTGGACCTGGACGTCGCCGAACATGGAGTTTGCGACGATCGGTGTCGGCATCCTCGGACCGCTCTTCTGGGGTCTGAATCTGTGGCAGACGATCGCTGCGATCATCCTGGGTACGGCGCTCGGCTCGCTCACCCACGCCGTCCTGTCTTCGTGGGGCCCGCAGTCGGGACTGTGCCAAATGGTCCTGTCCCGAACCGGATTCGGGTTCCTCGGCAACATCCTCCCGGCCGGGTTGAACGCCGTCATCGCGGGCATCGGCTGGTTCGCGGTCAACAGCATCAGTGGGGCGTTGGCGCTGCATGCCCTCATCCCAGGGCTCGCCAAGGGACTGGCGCTCGCGATCGTCGTACTCCTGCAGTTGGCGGTTGCCTTCCTCGGGCACAACCTGGTGCAGGCGTTCGAGCGGTGGGCGTTCCCCATCCTCGCGGTGGTCTTCGCCATCGGCGCGGTCATCGTCTTCAGCAAGTCGCACCCCAGCGTCGGCACCGGTGGCACGCCCACCGTCGGCGCCTTCCTGCTGATGGCCGGCGCGTCCTTCGGCTACGCGTGCGGCTGGAACCCCTACGCCAGCGACTACACCCGCTACCAGCCACGCGGCAACGGAGCCAAGGCGGGCCTGTTCGCCGGTCTTGGCATCCTGATCTCCTGTGTCATCCTCGAATCCGCCGGTGCTGCAATGGTGTCCGCTGCCGGCAAGGCCGCCAACGTCGACCCGGGCGTCTACACCGGCCTGTTGCCCACCTGGTTGGGCAAGCTCACCTTGCTGTGCATTGCGATCGGGGCGATCTGCGCCAACGCGCTGAACATCTATTCCGGGGCGATGTCCGCTCTGGCGATCGGCTTCCGCACCACGCTGCACCGGGCCAGGGCGTTCGTGGCCGTCGGTTTCGGGATCCTCGGTTTCCTGCTGGCCCTGGCCGGCATGGACAACGCGGGGGAGAACTACGAGAACTTCCTGCTGGTCATCGCCTACTGGATCGGCCCCTGGCTGGGCTTCGTCCTCACTGACCGCTGGCTCAACCGCGGCGCGGACTTCACGGCGATCGCTCAGGACCGCGGTTGGCAGAACTGGGCCGGCCCGATCGCCATGCTTGTCGGCATCGTGGTCTCGGTGTGGCTGTTCTCCAACCAGGCCAACTACACCGGGCCGATCCCGTCCGCGCACCCGCAGGTCGGTGACATCACGTATCTCGTCGGATTCCTGTTGTCCGCCGGAATCTACGCCGGCCTGCGCCGGGTGCTGCCGCCGAAGTCGAGCACACTGGTGCCATGACCACCGATCAGGAGATGCTCGCCGTCGCTGTCGAGGAAGCGCGGGCCGGGCTCGCCGAGGGCGGAATCCCCATCGGAGCAGCCCTGTTCGACCCCGACGGTGTGCTGTTGGGGCGTGGCCACAACCGCCGGGTGCAAGACGACGACCCGTCGGTGCACGGTGAGACGGATGCCTTCCGCAACGCCGGCCGGCAACGCAGTTATCGCGGCACCACGATGGCCACGACGCTGTCACCGTGCTGGTTTTGCAGCGGGCTGGTGCGTCAGTTCGGCATCACCCGGGTCGTCGTCGGCGAGGCGCAGACCTTCGTCGGCGGCCACGACTGGTTGGCCGAGAACGGCGTCGAGGTCGTCGTGCTGGACGACC
This sequence comes from Branchiibius hedensis, assembly GCF_900108585.1. Classification (NCBI taxonomy): domain Bacteria; kingdom Bacillati; phylum Actinomycetota; class Actinomycetes; order Micrococcales; family Dermacoccaceae; genus Branchiibius; species Branchiibius hedensis. The sequence continues at coordinate 2,757,399 of NZ_UESZ01000001.1, read as the reverse complement.
CGGAGTGCGTGGCGATGATGACCGAGTTCATCGCCGAGCACCCGGACCTGTGGAACGAGGACATCGGCGTCGACTGAGGCCTCAACTCAACCCGAGCCGGTCCGTGATCTCCTTGACGTCGCTGGGGAAGCGGTGCACCTCCTGCGGCCAGTCCAGGGCCTGGGTGATCCGCCCCGCCCAGTAGCGAGCCGCCTCGTCATCGGGTACGTCGATCACCGTGAAGCCGCCGAGGTGCTCCTTGGTCTCGGTGTAGGGCCCGTCGCTGAAGACCGGTGCTCCGTCCACGAGCTCGACGCTGCAGATCGCGGTGGACGCGTCGATGCCGCCTTCGGCGAAGACGAAGACCCCCTGCTCCTTCATCTCATCCAGGACGGCGTTGCTCGCCTTGCTCTTGTCCTGCAACTGCTCCAGCGTCTGCTCCGGCACCCACTCGTCGTTGAAGGCAATCAGGTACAAAGCCATCGTGGTCTCCTCTCGTGCGGCACCACCGTGTGCGGTGCCGTCACTCGTTCTACGAACGGTGCCACGCGAATACGACAGCCGACCGCAAAACGGCTAGCGCAGGACGAACGGATTGCCCACTGGCGCGCCGCTGTTGATCCAGACCGTCTTGGTCTCCAGGTACTCCTCGATCGCCTCGGCGCCGTTCTCGCGGCCCACACCCGAGGACTTGTAGCCGCCGAACGGCGCCATGAAGCTCACGGCCCGATAGGTGTTCACCCAGACGGTGCCGGCTTTGATCGCATCCGCCATCCGCAGCGCCCGGGCCAGGTCCGAGGTCCAGACCCCTGCCCCCAGCCCGTACGCCGAGTCGTTGGCTATCCGGGTCGCGTCCGCCTCATCGTCGAACGGGATCACGGCCAGGACCGGCCCGAAGACCTCCTCCTGGGCGATCCGCATGCCGTTGTCGACGCCGGTGAAGATGGTGGGGCGCACGAACCAGCCGTCCCCGACGTCTGCCGGGTCGGCTGGACCGCCACCGAGTGCGACGGTCGCCCCCTCTTGTCGAGCAACGTCGATGTAGGACAACACTTTCTGGTACTGCGGCCGGGTCGTGATCGGGCCGACCTGAGTATCCGCCGCTCGCGGGTCGCCCATCCGGGCAGTGGCCGCGAGTTCGACCACCCGCGAGACGAGTTCGTCGTGGATCTCGCGCTGGACCAACAGCCGTGAGCCAGCGATGCACGTCTGCCCGGTCGCAGCGAAGATCCCGGAGACCACCCCGTTCGCAGCCGACTGCAGGTCGGCGTCGGCGAAGACGATGTTCGGCGACTTGCCGCCGAGTTCCAGCGCCACGTGTTTGATGCCGGCGCCGGCCGACGCGCCGATCGAGCGACCGGTCGCGTCCGAGCCGGTGAAGGACACCTTGGCGACACCAGGGTGCTCGACCAGCGGGGCGCCGACCTCCTTGCCGAAACCGGTGACGACGTTGAAGACACCCTTGGGCAAGCCCGTTTCGTGCAGCAACCGGGCCAACGCGACCGTTGACGCCGAGGTGAATTCCGACGGCTTCACCACCACGGTGCATCCGGCTGCCAGAGCAGGTGCCAGCTTCCACGCAAGCAGCAGCAGCGGTGAGTTCCACGGTGTGATGATTGCGGTGACGCCGACCGGTTCGCGTCGGGTGTAGGCGAAGTAGCCGGGTTTGTCGATCGGCAGCACGCGGCCCTCGATCTTGTCGGCGAGTCCGCCGTAGTAGCGGAACCACTGCGGCAGATAGGCGACCTGGCCGGACATCTCGGCGAGCAGCTTGCCGTTTGTCGTTGACCTCCAGTTGCGCCAGCTCGTCGGCGTGTTCGGCGATCACGTCGGCCAGACGGACCAGCAAAGCACCCCTCGCGGTCGCCGTGAGGCCGCCCCACTCGTCGGCCTCGAGGGCGGCGTTGGCGGCCGCAACAGCCAGGTCGGCGTCTGCCGATGAACCCGCAGCCACCTGCGCCCAGGGCTTGCCGGTGTAGGGGTCTTCGCTCTCGAACCAGCCACCGTCGACCGGGCGGTGCTCGGTACCGTCGATGAACATCGGGACGTCGTACATGTCGGGCTCCTCAGAAGGTTTCGAAGCCAAGCGCGGCACGGACAGCGTTCTTGTTCGCTACTCCGTCGCGCGGGGGTAACGCACGCGGCGGCTCGGTGACGTCGATGAGGACCCGGCGGAACGCCGTACCGTTCTGGGCTGTGATCAGGGCGGCCAGCTCCCGTGTCTCATCGGCGGATGAGATCGTCGCGGCGTCCGGAATGCCGAAACCTCTTGCCACCTGGGCCAGGTCGGTGTTCAGACCCGCGTGGCTGCGCTGCATCCCGGTCTCGCCGAAGTGGCCGTTGTCCAGTACGACGATTGTCAGGTTCGGGGGCGACTGCACCGCTACCGTGCCCAGGGCCCCCACACCCATCAGCTGCTCCCCGTCACCGGTGATGACAACCACGGGCGTATCCCGTTGCGCCAGAGCCAGTCCCAGCCCCATCGGAACGGCTGCTCCCATCGCACCCCACAGGTGGAAGGTGCGCGGACGGTAACCGGTGGCGAAGACGTCGTAGCTGGGGGAGCCCAAGCCGGTGACGATGAGGACGTCGTCGGGTAACTGGCCGATCAGGTCGGTCACGAACGCCCGGCGATCGATGCGGGTGCTGGTGTCGGGCAATGTTGCGGTCATCAGTTGCGCTCCCACTTCTTGCGTCCGATCAGTCGTTGGCCGAGCAGCACCGCGACGCGGCCGCCGGCGAGGAAGGCGGTGTCCAGAGCAGCGCTCACGGTTTCCTCGACATCCGAGGGGTCATCGACCCGGTAGACGGTGATGCCCATCAGTTCGAGGGCGTTCTGCGTGGCCAGGCCCATCGGGGCCTGCCAGGGGTTGAACTCGCCGTATTCCCCACGCATGGTCACCACGGTGAGGAAGGGGAAGCCGCCCATCGTGAGCAGCGAGAACATGTTGATGCAGTTGCCGACTCCGCTGCTTTGCATGAGCAACGCCGCGCGTTGGCCACCCAGCCAGGCGCCGCTGACAACGCCGACGCCTTCCTCCTCGGTGGTGCAGACGACGTCGGTGATGTCGGGATCAGCAATCGCGTCGCGGATGGCGACGGCGTGCCCGGCATCGGGCACGTAGACGATCTGCTGAATGCCGCCCTCCCGCAAAACGCGGGACACGGTGTCCTGCCAGCTGCTGCCGGCCAGATAGGTCTGGTCTGTCACGGTCATGGGGATGATCGTGTCCGCCATCGGGAGTTAATAGAAGAGGTCTTTGATGAGCACAGAATTAAGATGAATGAATGCTGGAAGCGGCCGATCTGGAGTTGCTGGACGCCATCGCGTCCACCGGCAGTCTCGCTGCGGTGGCACACCGAACGGCGGTGACGCCCGCGGCGGTCACCCAGCGCCTGGCCCGGCTGGAGGCGAAAGTCGGTGCGCCGCTGGTCGATCGCGGTCCGCGTGGTGCGCGGCTGACCGATCTGGGTCGGTTGATCGCCGAGCAGGCCGCCGAGGTGTCGGCTCTGGTCAGCCGGGCCCAAGCGCGCGCGGAGACCTACTTGGGCCAACGGTCCCGGCGGTTGCGCGTCGGTGCCTTGGCTTCGGCGGTGCGACCGCTGGTCGCGGACGCCCTAGCCAACGTGCGGCTGCGGCACCCCGTGGTGGAGCCGTCAGTGGTCGAAATCGGTTCGCAGGAGGCCATTCTCGGGGTTCGCCGGGACGAATTCGACGTGGCGATCGTGGCGGAGTACGCCGAGCCGCTGGCCGCTGACTCGGTCCAGTTGCACCGGTTGATGCGCGATCGGCTGATGGTCGCCGTACCCGATGACCACCGCCTCGCACGTGGCGACGCGCCGATCAGTTTGGGCGGTCTCGCGGGCGAAGATTGGGTCAGCGGGGCACCCGGGCGTCGGCACCGCACGCAGTTGGACGAGTTGGCGAAGGTGGCCGGCTTCGTGCCGCGGGTCGCGTATCAGAGCGAGTCCTACGAAGTGGCCCTGTCGCTGGTCGCCGCCGGGATGGGGGTGGCGTTGATTCCCCGTACGGCGTGCCATCCGACCCGTGGCGTGCACGTGCGTCGGGTGCGTGGTGCGCCCTCGCGGACACTGTTCGCAGTCACGGCGCCGTCGGCCGCCCAGGCACCGATGGTGGCGCCGATGTTGGCGGCCTTGAAAGACCTCGCCCGCGCCTGACCGATCAGGCCTCGGGAATCTCCCGGCCGAACGACTCCACGGTGATCTCCTCCGGCTCGGGGCCACCCCGCTGGTCGGTGTCCAACGCGTCGATCTGCGCCAGTTGTGCTGCAGTGAGCTCGAAGTCGAAGATGTCGATGTTCTCGGCCATGCGCTGCGGGTTCGTCGACTTGGGGATGACCTGTCGGCCCTCCTGCACGTGCCAGCGCAGCATCACCTGAGCCGGGGACTTGCCGTGCTCCTGCGCGATCTGCGCGATCGTTGGATCCGCCAGCGTCGAGCGGTGGCCGCTGTCCCGGTAGAAGGTGATGCCGCCGATGGGCGACCACGCCTGGGTCAGCACGCTGTTGCGGAAGTTCGCGGCCTGCGCCTGAGGTTGCTGGAAGTAGGGGTGCACCTCGATCTGGTTCACCGCCGGCGCGACCTGGGTGGCCGAGGTCAAACGGTCAAGATGCAGGGGCATGAAGTTGCTGACGCCGATAGCCCGGACCTTGCCCTTACCCAACAGCACCTGGAGCGCTTCGTAGGAGGCGACGGTCAGATTGAACTCGCTGGGGAGGGCCTGGTGCAGGATCAACAGATCGATCTGCTCGACGCCGAGCTTGGCGGCGCTCTTTTCGAAAGCGTGGATGGTCGCGTCGTAGCCGAAGTCATTGATCCAGACCTTGGTCTCGATGAAGATCTCGTCACGCGGCACACCGGAATCCGCGATGGCCTGGCCGACCTCGCGTTCATTGCCGTACGCCGCCGCCGTGTCGATGTGGCGGTAACCGGCGCCCAGCGCTTCACGCACCGCCTGCCGGGTCTGGTCCGGCGGCGTCTGGAACACGCCGAATCCCACTGCGGGGATGGTGACGCCGTTGTTCAACTCCAGGTCAGGCACGCTCATGCGGATCTCCTTGCTGCGGTTCAGGACGTCGACAGGGCCGCGCCCATCGCTTGGATCAGGGCTTGCAAACCCTTGAATGGCCTAGTCATCACAGTGAACTCGGTGATCTCGTCGTCGTCGTTCCATGTGATGATGTCCACCCCGTCAACGTCCAACCCGTCAACGGTGGCGTTGAAGCGCAGCACCGCCGATCGCTCGTCATACCACTCGTGGCGGTAGGTCAACGTCGGGCCGAGCACCTTCGCGGCCGCCCACAGGTAGGCGTAGGTCAGCTCCGCACCTTCCTGGGGGGTGTGCACCGCGGGCGAGCGGAACACCGCATCGTCGGCGAGCAACGCGCGCAGTGCGGCGGGGGTGGGATCCGTGACGAACGCGTGCCAGTCGCTGACGGCAGCCGGTGTGGTCATGCCGTTCAGGCTAGTTGCGCGCTCGGCCAGGAGCCATCACGTACCACTCGGCGTACGACGCGTACCGCCTCGGTCGCCACAGCCTCCACGTGCGGTGGGATCCGACCGGCGCGTTGCAGACCCAGCACCATGGAGCGCTTGATCGACGGCTCGACCAGGGGCGCCGCGCTCAACTGCCCATCGCCCAACTCGGTGGCGATGCCGGCAGCAGGAAGCACAGTCCACCCGTAGCCGGCTGTGACCAACTGCTTTTGCACGTGCATCGAGTTGGTCTGCATTGTCACGTGCGGAGTCGCACCCGACTGCGCGATCGCTTGGTCGATCAGGATCCGCAGGCCGTGCCCCGCGACCGGGAGCACCAGATCTTCCTGCCACACCCGCGACCACGGGATCGGCCGGTCGGCGCTCAGGCCGGCCGACGCCGGTGCCACCGCCCACAGTGGTTCGCTCACCAGGGGTGACACCGAGATCGACGGCGTCGAGGCCAGGTTGTACAACAGCGACAGGTCCACATCGCCGGCATCCAGCCACTGCTGCAGATGTCCGGAGTACGCCGACAGGATGCGCAGTTCGATGTCCGGGTAGTGCGACCGCACCGCGTCCGCCAGGGGCTGCGCCAAGAGGTCGAGAGTGCTCTCCAGGATGCCGATCGTGACGATGCCACGGACCGAGGTCGGGCTGGGCCGCAGTTCGGCGCGGGCCCGGTCCAATTCCTGCAGCGCCCGCCGGGCTCGCTCGACGAGAACTTCGCCCTCGGCGGTGAGCGTCATACCCTGGCGGCTTCGCTCGAACAGGGTGACGCCGAATTCCTCCTCGAGAGAACGGATTTGGCGAGTGACCGCTGGCTGCACGATGTGCAGGACCTGCGCGGCCTTGGTGACACTGCCAACCTCGCTGACCGTCACCAAAGCGGTGAGTTGCTTGAGATCCATAGAGACCCTTATGTGATCGGGCTATCCATCTATCACCAGGAAGTATTACATGGAGTGCTAGATCACAGCCCATGATGTGTGGCCCGGCTCACAATCCCGCCCCGGAAGGAGCACCTCATGAGCGTGCAGACCCCTACTATCGCCCCGCGCCGGCACGGCGTGGCTGCGAACGTCATCCGTGGTTGTCTCGGCAACACGATCGAGTGGTTCGACTGGTTCGTCTACGCCACGTTCAGCCTCTACTTCGCCGCCAGCTTCTTCCCGGGTGAAAGCCCCACTGCCCAATTGCTGGCCAGTTCCGCGGTCTTCGCCGTCGGCTTCCTGATGCGCCCCCTGGGCGGCTGGCTCCTTGGGGCGTACGCCGATTGGAAGGGCCGGCGCGCAGCGCTCACCTTGTCGGTGCTGCTGATGAGCGGTGGCTCCCTGGCGATCGCGCTGATCCCCAGCTACGCGAGCATCGGCCTGGCGGCACCCATCCTGCTGCTCGTCGTACGTCTGGTCCAGGGTCTGTCGGTCGGCGGTGAGTTCGGCTCCAGCGCAACGTATCTGAGCGAGATCGCCACTCCGAAGCGGCGCGGCTTCTTCTCCAGCTTCCAATACGTCTCGATCGTCCTTGGCCAGCTGCTCGCGCTGATCGTGATGATCGTGATGCAGCAGATCTTCTCCGACTCGACCATCACCGCGTGGGCCTGGCGGATCCCCTTCGTCATCGGCGCGATCCTCGGCCTGGTGGTGCTCTACCTGCGGCGCACGATGGACGAGACCGACCACTTCAAGGCCGACCAGGCCCAGAAGGAAGCGCACAAGGCGGCGACCTTCCGCGAGGGCGAGCAGATCGAGAAGCGTGGCCTGAAGTCGCTGCTGACCGAGTACCCCAAGCAGATGGCGGCGGTCTTCGCCCTGGCCATCGGTGGAACGGTCGCGTTCTACACCTTCACGACCTACTTCACGAAGTACATGGTCAACTCCGCCGGTCTGCCCAAGAGCATGGCATCGGTCATCAGCTTCATCGCGCTGCTGATCTTCATGGTCCTGCAGCCGCTGACCGGCATGCTGTCCGACCGCTTCGGCCGTAAGCCCGTCATGCTGTTCTTCGCCCTGGGCATCATGATCAGCACCGTTCCGATCTTCACCATCGTGGGCCACACCCACAGCGGACTGGTCGCCTTCGCCGGGATGATGATCGGCCTGGTGTTCCTGTCGGGCTACACCGCACTGGCGGCAATCGTGAAGGCCGAGCTGTTCCCGACCAAGATCCGGGCCATCGGCGTCGGTGTCCCGCACGCCTTGGTGGCGGCCGTCTTCGGTGGGACGACCGAAACCGTCGCGCTGTCCCTGAAGAACGCCGGGCACGAGTCGGCCTTCTTCTACTGGGTGATCGGCTGCGTCGCCCTCACTCTGGTCGCGATCCTGCTGATCCCGGAGACCTCGCGGAACTCCACGCTGGAGGCCCAGGACCCTACGGTCAGCCCCGCTGATGGGGGCATCACAGATCAGCATTCGACGGTGGCCACCATCACAAAGCACGATGGAACGGAAGAGAAGGAGACTGTCCATGTCTGAGCTGACCGCCTACGAACTGAACGCCGAAGAGTCCGCCATCGTCAAGCTGGTCCGTGACTGGGTCGATGCCGAGGTCAAACCCGTGGTGCAGGAGTTGGAGCACGCCAACACCTACCCCGAGGACCTCATCGAGCAGATGAAGCAGCTGGGCATCTACGGTCTGGCGATCCCCGAGCCATGGAACGACGCCGGCGTCTCCGTACCCTGCTACGCAGCGGTGAACGAGGAACTGGCCCGCGGCTGGATGAGCCTGGCCGGAGCGATGGGCGGGCACAGCGTCGTGGCCAAGCTACTGGTCAACTACGGCACGCAGGAGCAGCAGGACCGCTACCTGCCGAAGATGGCCACCGGCGAGATCCGCGCCACGATGGCACTGACCGAGCCCGGCGGCGGCTCCGACCTGCAGGCCATGCGCACGACCGCTCGCAAGGACGGCGACGACTACGTGATCAACGGGGGCAAGACCTGGATCACCAACGCTCGGCGCTCGCAGCTGATCGCGCTGCTGTGCCGCACCGACCCCGAGGCCCAGCCCGCGCACAAGGGGATCAGCATTCTGCTGATCGAGCACGGCCCGGGTTTTGAGGTCTCCCGCGATCTGCCCAAGTTGGGTTACAAGGGCGTCGAGAGCTGCGAGCTGAGCTTCAGCGACTTCCGGACCCCCCAGACCAGTCTGCTGGGCGGCACTGAGGGACAGGGCTTTTCGCAGATGATGCGCGGTCTGGAGATCGGCCGCATCCAGGTAGCGTCGCGTGCGCTGGGCGTCGGTCAGGCCGCGCTGGAGGATGCGGTGCGTTATACGCAGGAGCGGGCGAGCTTCGGCAAGCAGATCTGGCAGCACCAGTCCGTGGGGAATCTGTTGGCGGACATGGCCACCCAGCTGATGGCCGCTCGTCAGCTGGTGCAGTACGCCGCGCGGCGCTACGAGACCGGGCAGCGGGCGGACATGGAGGCCGGCATGGCCAAACTGTTCGCCTCCGAGACCGCGATGAAGGTCGCCCTCGATGCGATCCGGGTGCACGGCGGCTACGGGTACTCCACCGAGTTCGACGTCGAACGCTACTTCCGTGACGCCCCGTTGATGATCGTCGGCGAAGGCACCAACGAGATCCAGCGCGGCGTGATCGCCCGTCAGTTGGTCAAACGCAACCCGGTAGCGCGCTGAACGGCGCTGTGGCATGCAGACTGACCTGATGGAACCTCGCACCGGCCGCGCCGTCCCGGTTGACGCCTCGTCGTCCTGGCTGTTCGTACCCGGCGACCGTCCCGAGCGCTTCGCCAAGGCGCACGCGGCCGGCGCGCACCAGGTCATCCTCGATCTGGAGGACGCGGTGTCCGTCGCGACGAAGCCGGTCGCTCGGCAGGCCGTGACCAACTGGGTCGGCGACGGGCGGGACGCCTGGGTGCGGGTCAACGCACCGGGCAGCGCGGCGTATGCCGAGGACGTGGCGGCCGTCAAAGGTTCCGGTGCGCTGGGGGTCATGGTGCCCAAGGCCACCGCCGATGGTGTGCGTACGGCGCGCCAAGACCTGGGCGGCGACCTGCCCCTGATCGCCCTGGTCGAGTCAGCGGTCGGGCTGCAGGAGGCCGACCGGATCGCACGGTCCGACGGTGTCGTGGCCCTGGCCTTCGGGTCGATCGACTTCGCGGTCGATGTCGACGCTGAGGAGACCTGGGAAACAATGCTGTTCGCCCGCAGTGCGCTGGTTCTGGCGGCCCGGGCCGCGGGACTCACCGGTCCGATCGACGGAGTCAGCACCGCGGTGAGTGACCCCGAACAAGCCGGTCGCGACGCAGCGGCCGCCCGAGCGCTCGGCTTCGGCGGGAAGCTGTGCATCCACCCTTCGCAGGTCGTGCCGGTCAACCTGGGCTTCGCTCCCTCGGCGGAGCAGTTGGACTGGGCGCTGCGCATCGCGCACGCGATCGGTGGGGTCGAACGTCTCGACGAGGACGACCTGTCCACCGCGCTGCAGGTGGACGGTCAGATGGTCGATCGACCGGTCGTGCTGCGAGCTCGCCGGATCCTGCAACGGCACGCCATCAACGATCTGTAGGAGGACCGACATGCTTCCCCTTGACGGCATCACGGTGGTGTCCCTCGAACAGGCGGTCGCCGCCCCGTTCGCCACGCGACAACTGGCCGACCTCGGCGCGCGGGTCATCAAGGTCGAACGTCCCGACGTCGGCGATTTCGCCCGAGAATACGACCGCACGGTGCACGGTGACTCCAGCTACTTCGTGTGGCTCAACCGCGGCAAGGAGTCCATCGAGCTGGACATCAAAGACACCGCTGACCGGGCGGTCCTTGACGCGATGATCGCCCAGGCGGACGTCGTCGTGCAGAACCTCATCCCGGGCGCCGTCGAACGGCTCGGCCTGGATGCGGCCACGCTGCGCGCCGCTCGCCCCGAACTGGTCTACTGCTCCATCTCCGGCTACGGACCCGACGGCCCGTTTCGGTCCAAGAAGGCCTACGACCTACTGGTGCAGTGCGAAGCCGGACTGCTGGCCACCACCGGATCGCCCGACGAGCCGGCCAAGGTCGGGGTATCGGTGGCCGATATCGCCACCGGGATGTACGCCTACTCGGGGGTCCTCTCGGCGCTGCTGCGCCGCTTCCGCAGCGGTGAGGGGGCCACCGTGGAGGTCGCGATGCTCGACGCGCTGGGTGAGTGGATGATGCAGCCGACCTACTACGCGGTGTACGGCGATCGGCCGACCGTCCGCACCGGCGCCAAGCACGCCTCGATTGCGCCGTACGGTCCCTATCGCGCCGGTGACGGCAACACGGTCTTCCTCAGCGTGCAGAACGATCGGGAGTGGGAAGGGCTGTGTCGCAGGGTGATTGGCGACACGGCACTGATCGACGACCCGCGTTTCGTGCACAACACCGAGCGGGTCGAGCACGATGCCGAGGTCACTGTCCTGTTGGAGAAGGCGTTCGCGGCCTACGACGCGGACGACCTGGTCGATCGGCTGGACGAGGTCGGGATTGCGTGCGCCCGGATGCGCACTCCCGCCCAGTTCCACGAGCACCCCCAGTTGCAGGCCCGCGACCGTTGGCGCAGTGTCATGACCCCGGGTGGGCAGGCGATCGATGCACTGCTGCCGCCGGTGGTGCTGTCCGACGCGGCTCCCGCGATGGGTGACGTCCCGTCGTTGGGCTCGCACAACGAGTCACTACGCGCCGAATTCGCCCGAATGGCAAGGGTGCTCGCATGACGTCGGAGGTCATCGAACGCTCCGAGATCCTGAATCCCGGGCCGGCCGAGGCGCTCGCCGGACTGATCGGCGTGGCCGCACCCGGTGACGCACTGCCGATGATGTGGCACTGGGTCTATCTGCTGGACCGCCCGGCACAGGTCGATCTCGGCCCGGACGGCCATCCGTTGCGTGGCGTCCTACCCGCCCCACCGGAGCCGGGCCGGCGGCGAATGTGGGCGGGTGGTCAGGTGCGCACCCTGGCCCCGTTGCGGCTCGGACAGGTGGCCACGCGGCGTACGCACATCATCGACACGGTCGAAAAGCACGGTCGCAGTGGACGATTGACGTTCGTCAGCGTCCGCCACCAGATCACCCAAGGTGACACGCTGTGCGTCGACGAGCGGCAGGATGTCGTCTACCGGGACATGGTCGCCGCTGAGCCGATCGCGCAGATCGGCGACGACCAACCCGCCGGGCCAGGGGAGTGGTCGCTGGAGATCACCCCGACCCTGTTGTTCCGCTTCTCGGCGCTGACGTACAACGGGCACCGGATCCACTACGACCGTGAGTACGCCACAGTGGTCGAGGGCTACCCCGGACTGTTGACCCACGGTCCGCTGCAGGCGCTGATGATGGCCGAGAGCGCTCGCCGGGACGGGATCGACACCACCGTAGGGACGACATGCGACTATCGGCTGGTCTCGCCGCTCTTCGACTTCCAGGGTCTGGTCGTCGGCCCGGGGGACGCAGCAGGGACTCGTGACGCAGCAGGGACTCGTCAGGTGCGCGACCGCGCGGGACGGACGACAGCCGTAGCCAGCTTCGGCCCATTGGCCGGCAGCAGCAAGTAGGGGGAACTCCCCACATTTTCAGCTGTGAGTTCCCTGGGTGGTTCTGTTTGTATCGAGAACGTATCCGATCAGCAGATTCGTCCGAAGGGGACACCATGCGCAGCCCGATCCACCGTCCACTGATTGCCGTCGGAGCCGCCTGCGCGGTGCTCGGCCTGGCCGCCTGCGGCAGCAGCGTCAGTGTGTCCTCCCCGAGCGGTGGGACGACGACCACGTCCTCCAGCAGCGCCGCTCCCACCACCTCGGACTCGCCGACCACGTCGGCGGCTGCGGAGGCACCGAGCACGTCCGCCGCCGGCGGCGGTGCGACCGAAGGTACGCCGGGCACCGTCACCCCGCCCGGGACCAAGCTGAAGGTGGGTCAGGCGGCCGTCATCCACACCAACCGCGGCGACGACCCGAAGGACCCGAAGTACTACGAGACGACTATCGAGCTGAGCGTCGCGAAGATCGAAAAGGGTTCGGAGGCGGACCTTTCCAAGCTGGAGAACGCCGCCAAGTTCAAGGGGCAGACGCCGTACTACATCACCGTCAACGCCAAGCTGCTGTCCACCAAGGGTGCCTCCAACCTGGGTGTGAGCGTGCCCAGTGTCGACGGCACGCTGAAGGACGGCACCGAGGCGCAGAGCCTGATCGTCTTCGGGCAGTTGGGCCCGTGCGACAGCAAGAGCTTCAAGGCCACCGGTAGCGGGGACAACCTGACCATCCCGGTCGGCGCGACCGCCGTCGGCTGCACGATCGTCCTGGCTCCCACGGGTGATGCGGTCACCGGGGCAACCTACGACGACAGCCGCTGGAACTACGAGGACTACTCGGACAACAAGTACCGCGACGACCCGATCGTCTGGTCGAACTGACCCGGTCCTACAGACCGGCCAAGGTGCGCGGCGTCCCGACTCCGGTCGGGGCGTCGTACCCCTTCTTGGCGGTGCACAGGTAGTCACCGCCGCAGTACCCGTTGCTTCCGGACCTGATGTCGTGGAACCACGACCGGTGCCGGTAGATCCGGCCCGCCGTCGTGCCGTAGGACTTCGAATGGCCGGCGCGCGCGATCATCCCCGCGACCAACGGGGCGGACAGACTGGTCCCTCCGACCAGCAGCCAATCCGTGGGAGTGCCGAACGTGTCGTAGACCGCGAAGTTGCTGTACGGATCGGCCACCGCTGAAAGGTCGGTGCTGGTGCGCATCGGGCAGTGCGTCAGCCGCCGCGACTGATAAGCCGGTTTGGCGAACCACGCGGAACAACCGCTACCGCTGCCGTCCCACGCGGATTCGCTCCAACCGCGGGCGGTGCGCAGGTTGCGGGTCAACGACGTGCCGCCGACGGAGATCACGGTCGTCGAGCTCGCCGGGAATCCGGCCGGTTGGAAGCCGTCGTCGCCGGAGGAGGCAACGATGGGCACTCCCGGGTGCCGGTAGTAGCGGGCCGCGATGCCGGGCACCGCGGTGTATTCGGGGCCGCCATAGCTGTTGGAGACGACGGCCGCGTTCAGGCGGACCGCGGTGTTGACCCCGGCAGCCAGTGACATGGTGTCGTTGTCATCGGCCTCCACGACCAGGATTTTGCAGGCCGGACAGGCAGCGGAGACGGCGTCCACGTCCAAGGCCGCTTCCAACCCCCAGTCAGGGTCGGCTTGGGGCAGCGGGCTGGTTGCGCCACGCTGGTTGACGATCCGCAGGCAACCGTTGCGGACGGTGCACGCCCTGAGCCCGGAGACTTTGCGGTAGACCGCCAGGTCCTTCTCCAGGTTCGGGTTGCTGAAGGCGCCCACGATCGCCACCGTGACCCCGACCGCTCCGCCGCGCAGCCCGTACGCCGAAGCGATCTGGGACGGGCCGAGGGTCTGGATGACCTGGGGAAGGTAGGCCCTGCGTCCGGAGGTGGAGGTGCGGTACTGCGCCAAGCAGCGGACCTTCCCGGCAGGGACGGGCGCACACGCAGCGTGCGGGACCCCGCTGGCCGGCAAGGGGGACGGGCCAGCGGTCGCGGGCCCGGCGCCCAGCACGCCGAGGCTGGCCAGGGCCAGACACAGCAGCGGGACCAGCAACCGGCGCACGGTGCGGTTCATCTCAGGCTCCCTTCACGACGTACGCCGCGTCCGTGGTTTGCGTGATCGCGTCGCCGCCCGCGGTGTGGCCGCTCACCCGAATGGTCACCGACTTGCCCACGGCGGACGGGGAATTCGTGAGTGCGGCGAGGAACCGATTGCCGCCGAGGGCGGTCACGGGCACATCGGTGAACGTGCGCCCACGGTCCAGGCTGATCTGCAGGGTCGCGGTCACCGCCGCCTTTCCGATGATGGGTGCGATCGAGAAGGTGAAGGGGTGGGCGCCCACGCTCATCGTGCTGTCCAGGGCGGTCGGCAGCGGCACGGACGTCGTCAGTTCGCTCGGGACGCGGCAGATGGTCGGTTCGCCCCACGGGTCGTCGCCGCAGTCCCACGTCGCCGGGGCGACCGCATCCTTGGCAGAGGTGTGGAACGTCAGGTCGGTGACCGAGTGGGTGGAGCGGGTGAAGCCGGCGATCCCCAACCAGGTCTCGAGCCGCGCCCGGACGGTCGTTGCGGTCGTCGGCACCGTGAGCGTCAGCCCGGAACCGTTGGTCTCACTGTCGATGAGCTTTCCGTTCTTCCACACCTGGAACTTGGCGACCGTCGTACTGTCATCACCCAGTCCGATAGCGCCGAAGTGACCCGGTACGGAGTCGGTGAACGGCACGATTCCGACAAACAATTGGTCATCGGACCGGCAGGAGTAGCAGACGAACCCCGAACCGCCTTGTGCCGCCGGTAGGCCCGGGGCCAGCGGCCCGCGCAGGTAGTCGACCGGGTAGGTCTGTCCGGCCAGCCTCGTGCGGGGCACGTCCTGCACATCGGCTTGGGCTTTGGCCGTCGGGTCCATCGAGGGCAGGTAGTCGTCCTGCCACAGGGTTCCCTTGGGCGACACCAGATAGTCGGTGCCATGGCCGCCCGGTGGGGTTGCCCACCCGAACGACGACGTGGGTGCGTCGCCGGTGGGCAGAGCCTCGTGGCTGATCCCGTCAACCACGCCGGGTGCGCTGCGGTAGTAGCTCATGGCGAGGGTGGCGACATCGCTGACGACGTGCCGCTGGGACGGCGCGATGGCGCCGGTCGCCTGGTACGTCGCGGTGTAGGAATAGGGCGATGCGGCAGTGCTCTGGTCGTTGCCGAACAGGAAACTGGTGCTCAGGGTCTGCGTACCCGTAGGCGGCGCGGCGCTGGGGGAGACATACAGATCGTGTCGCCCGAACTCCAGGACCCCGTTGTCGCTGAAGGACTCGCCGACCCAGCCGTCGCCTTCGAACGTCACCGTCTGCAGTACGTCGAGCGAGGTGAGCTCGTAGGCAGCGGCGGTTGGTCGCGGGGTGACCAGGGTGACCTTCGCCGTCGCGCGCCGGGCGTCGATGGTGAACTTCTGCAGGTTGCTCTCGGCCCGGATCAGCGGGAGCGTGACCACCGAGTCGGAGGCATCGTCGCTGATCACGGCGAACACGCTGTACCGGCCCTTCGGCAGGCTGGCCCGGGCCTGGCCGTTCATCACCAGTGCCTGGTTGGCGAACCTGCTCGGGTCATCGAGGTTGAGCAGGAAGAGTCCGGCGAACTGCGCCGGCCGCCCGCTGCGGTCCAGGACGGTGAACCGGGACGTGACCTGAGCGAACGCGGGTTTGACGACGTTTCGCGGTCCCGCGGTCACGCTGATGCGACTGGCTCCGAACAGGGTGCTGCTCGTTCGGTGGGCAGCGCGATCAGCCGCCGCCTGCCTGCGCAGCGCGGCACCGAACGCGGCGCTGCCCTTCCGGTCGAAGGTCCCCGTGATCTGGGTCGACGTGCGCGTGGTGACGTGCAGACCAGGAACCTTGACCGCCGACAGTTTCGGACCGGTGACGTGCACCGACACGGCGGAGGAGACCTTCGACACCTCGAACAGGGCCGGGTCCAAGGCGCCGCCGAGGTAGGGCAGGGCGGCGGTAGGGACCAGGAGCGACTGTTGGGGGCCACCCATCCGCACCATGCCGCCGCGCTCGCCCGCAGCCGGGATGACCGTGGTGACCGCGCGGCCCGACACCTGCCGCTGCACCACCGTTTCGCCGGTGATCAGCCGGACCACCCTGGGTGCAGGCGCCGCTGTTCGCGGGGCGTTCTGGTGCACACTGGTCGTCGAATTACGAGCGCTCGCAGCGGTATTCACGCTGAAGGCGGCAACGGCGAGGAGGGCCGCGGCGGACGCGGCCATCGCCTGTCGTGGTGTATTCACGTTTCGACCCCCGAGGTCGCTCGAACCTAACCGGCGCAATGTCGGCAGGCACACCATGACACACAGCTGCCGCATAGGCGCTGCGACGCACCAAACTCCCAGGACACTGGTGGCTAGCCGAACGAAACCTGAACGACTTGCGCCCCGGCCGAGGGGCCGGGGCGCAGGTCTGAGCGGGTGCCGATCAGATGACGCCGTACTTGGCCAGCAACTCGCCGACTTCGTTCTTGGTCACCTTGGTCTTCATCCACGGCTGGGCGAACTTCAGACCGGGCAGTGTCAGTTCCTTGCCGTCGCGCAACCGGCTGGTCGCGGTGAGCAGGCTGCGCACGTCGTACGTCGAGTTGAAGACTTCGGGGACACCTCGCTCGATGTCGAGCAGGGTGTAGACCGCTTCCATCGGGGTCCGCACGGAGTACTCGGTCGTGAAGATGCAGTCACGCTCCTTGGACTCGGCGAACTGGCCGATGAAGGCGAAGTTGACCGATCCTTCGGGCACGACGTCTGGCCGGTCGCCGGCCTGGCGCGGCATGAAGAACGCCGTGACGTAGGGCATCATGCACGGCACTGTCTTCGCGCCGTTCGCGGCCAACTCGGGGATGTCGGACTCGGGCACGCCCAGATGGTAGAGCCACTCGGCCGCGATCTCCTCACCGGTGCACTCCTGGATCGACTTCTTGGTGTAGTCACCGGGAGTGTCGCTGTTCAGGGCGTAGACCCAGACCACGATCTGATCCTTGGGCTGCTGCTTGAAGTGCGGCTGCCGGTTGACGGTCCAGCTCATGAACCAGGAAGAGTCCTTGACGGTGACGATGCCGCCGGTGACGACCTTTCCGCTGAACGGGTCCCGTTTGGTGATTTTCTGGATGTACTCCGGGATCCGGTGGTCCAGCGTGGTCACCGTGGCTGATTCCCACTTGGACTTCTCGATGTCACCGGCGAAAACGTCCGGATGGCCGAAGGATTCGTGCTTTGCAGAGATCTTGCGCCACAGATCCCAGGCCGGAGCCGGCCCGGTGTTGAGCTTGGCCGGGGTGTGCTGGTCGCCCTCGTCGGAGTTCTCGGTCAGTGAGCCGATGGTCATGAAGACCAGGTCGTTCTCACCCAGGTCGACACCACCTTCGGCGCCATCCTTGATCCAGTGGATGTAGGTCGCCTTCTTCTTTTCCGGGTCACTGAGGTCGAAGTCGACATCGGTGACCGTGGTGTCGAAGTGGAAGGTCACCCCGTGGTCCAGCAGCCACTTGTAGAGAGGCAGCACCAGGGACTCGTACTGGTTGTACTTGGTGAACTTCAGTGCACTGAAGTCCGGCAGGCCGCCGATGTGGTGGATGAAGCGGTGCACGTAGAGCTTCATCTCCAGCGCCGAGTGCCACTTCTCGAAGGCGAACATCGTCTGCCAGTAGAGCCAGAAGTTGCTCTTGAAGAACTCGTCGGTGAAGACCTCGTCGATCCGCTTGTTCTCCATCTCCTTCCGCGTGGCCATGAAGAGCTTGACCAGTTCGTTCTGCGCCTTCTGCGACATCATGAACTTGTTGTCGGTGTGCGCGCTCTGCCCGCGGTCCATCGTGGCGCGTTCGAGGGAGAAGTTCGGGTCGTCCTTGTTCAGCCAGTAGAACTCATCCAGGACGCTGGCGCCCTCGACCTCGATCGAGGGGATGCTGCGGAAGAGGTCCCAGAGGCACTCGAAGTGGTTCTCCATCTCGCGGCCACCGCGGATCACGAAACCCTTCTTGGGCTCCTTGATCCCATCGAGCGCGCCACCAGGGAGCTTGAGCTCTTCCAGGATGGTGATCTTCGAACCATCCATCTGACCGTCGCGGATCAGGAAGGCCGCGCCCGACAGGGAGGCCAGGCCGGCGCCGACGAACCAGGCGGTCTTGTCGTCCACCCCCTCCGGCTTGCGCGGGCGGGCAAAGGCTTCATAGTTACCGCTGCTGTAGTACATCTGCCGAAACTCCTTCGTATCAGTACTGATAGAAGCCCTCGCCGGCGGCGAGACCCGTCTTGCCCTTGTCGATGTAGTTGACCTTCAGCCATTCGGCGAGCTTGCGGGCATCCGCGTCACCGTGGCTCATGATGTTGTACGGCGTGACCAGGCCGATGATGTCGTAGAGCTGGAACGGGCCCAGGGGTGCGCCCGTGCCGATGCGCCACACGTTATCGACGTCCTTGGGTTCGGCATACCCTCCAGCGGCCAGTTCGAGGGCCGCGCCCAGGAACGGCACCAGCAGGGAGTTCAGGACGTAGCCGGCCTTCTCCTTGTGGATCGGCACCGGCACCATGCCGATCTCGCTGGCGAACTGGACCACGCGGTCGAAGACGGCCGGATCGGTCTTCGGCGTCCCCATCACCTCGGCGGTGTTGGCCCGCCAGATCTGGTTGGCGAAGTGCAACGCCAGGAAACGGTCCTCGCGGCCGCTGGCGTCGCTGATCGCGCTGGGCAGCAGCGTGGAGGAGTTGGTGGCGAAAATCGTTGCGGCGGGGGCGAATTCGTTGATCTTGGCGAATGTCCCGCGTTTGAGATCCACGACCTCCGGGATTGCCTCGATCACCAGATCCGCGTCTGCCACCGCCGCCTGCAGGTCCGCAGTGAGGGTGAGTGAGTCGCGGGCTGCCTGGGCTTTTCCGTCCGCGGCGCCGGGCACTTCCTTGGCGTACGTCGCGACCAGACCGTCGAAGGTACCTCGCGCTTTGTCGAGGGCTTCCTCCGAGATGTCGTAGGCGGTGACCTGCTTTCCGGAGTAGGCGGACTGGAAAGCGATCTGCGCTCCGAGGACTCCGGTGCCCAGGACCGTGACCCGCTCGATGGAACTGGTGGTGGGTGCTGACTGCGTCATGGTGACGCCTCCTTCTCTACATCTGTAGAAAGACTACGCCCGCGCGTTCGACCTACCCAACCGTCGGCTCGCCGGTGAGCCTTTCCGTCTCAATTGAGGTGCATGTGAGTCCAGGGTTTGTCCAAGTGGAAGCGCCGCCCGCTGATCTCGCTGACCTCGATAGCGACGACGTTGAACTTCGCCGTAGGCACCCACGGTCGCAGCGGAAGGTCATCGGCGACGTACGCCGCGCTGCCCTCGAGGGTGACAGCGCGGCCACGCGCGATGACGCTGAGAGCCGTCTCCTCGTCGTACTGGTCGATCTCGAAGGCGACGTCCGAATTCATCGCCATGCCAAGCAGTTTCGAACCCTCGGCGGTCCGGAAGATGATGCGCTTATTCGCATCGACGGCGTAGTTGATCGGGACGATGTGCACCTCGTCGAGCAGGTGGAAGGCCAAGCGACCGAACTCGTGCTGGCGCAGCACCTCCCACGCCTCGTCGTCGCTCATCGGGGCAATCGGGTTCTCATCCATTGCTGACTCCTTCGGTCGACACCTCCGATGTTAGTCCTGTCCGGGAGAGGGCAGACTGGCAACCGTGACCATGCACAGTGACGACTACCAGGCGCTTCGCGGACGCTACGACCAGATGACCTACCGGCGGTGCGGACGTAGTGGTCTGCAACTGCCGGCAGTCTCGCTCGGGTTGTGGCACAACTTCGGCGACGACGTCCCGCTGGATCGGCAACGGGCGACGTTGCGGCGCGCGTTCGACCTCGGAGTGACGCACTTCGATCTGGCCAACAACTACGGGCCGCCCTACGGCAGCGCCGAGCGCAACTTCGGCACGATCTACGCGCAGGACTTCAAGCGCTACCGCGACGAGTTGATCCTGTCGACCAAGGCTGGCTATGACATGTGGCCCGGTCCGTACGGCCAGGGCGGCGGCTCGCGCAAGTATCTGCTCGCCTCGCTGGACCAGTCGTTGCAACGGATGGGCGTGGACTACGTCGACATCTTCTACAGCCACCGCTTCGATGCGGACACGCCGCTGGAAGAGACTCTTGGCGCACTGGATTCGGCGGTTCGCTCCGGCAAAGCGCTCTACATCGGGATCTCGTCCTACTCCGGAGACCGCACCCGCGAAGCGCTGGCGATCCTGCGCGAACTGGGCACTCCGCTGCTGATCCACCAGCCGTCGTACTCGATGTTGAACCGGTGGATCGAGGAGGACCTGCTGGATGTGCTCGGCGCCAACGGCGTTGGCTGCATTGCGTTCTCGCCGTTGGCGCAGGGGATGTTGACGGACAAATACCTCAAGGGGATCCCGGAGGGGTCCAGGGCCGCACAGGGCAAGTCGTTGGACCCCAAGCTGTTGAAGCCGGAGTCGCTGAAGCACGTGAAGGCGCTGAACAAGATGGCGCAGGCGCGGGGCCAGTCCCTTGCCCAGATGGCGCTGGCCTGGGCGTTGCGCGATGACCGGGTGACCTCGGTGCTGGTCGGCGCCTCGAGTGTCGAGCAGTTGGAGGACAACCTGGGCGCGCTGGACAACCTGGACTTCGGGCCGGACGAGCTGGCCCAGATCGACCAGCACGCGGTCGACGCCGGCATCAACCTCTGGCGTACGTCGTCCCGCGCCTGAGTGCCCGCATTAGCTGCGCAGCGGCTTCAGGGCGTCGGTCAGCTTCAGGAGTTCATCGAGCACGATCGTCGCTGAGGCGGCCTGCTCGTCGTTCGGCGTGAAGACGCCGCCCTCGACCTGCTTCATCGCGAACGGGATGATCACCTGCTGCGGAGTGGCGTACATGCCCAGGGTCGTGATGACCTGCTTGGCCATCTGCACTGCGCGCAGGCCACCGGAGACGCCGCCGTAGCTGACAAAGGACGCCGGCTTGTAGGCCCATTCCTTCTGCAGGTAGTCCAGCGCGTTCTTCAGCGGCGCGGTCATGCCGAAGTTGTACTCCGGCGTCACGAAGACGAATGCGTCCGCGTGCTCGACCCGCGCCGCCCACGCCTTGGTGTGGTCGTGGGTGTACTGCTGCAGCCGGGGGTGGTTGGGCTCGTTCATCATCGGCAGGTCCAGCTCGGCCAGGTCGACCGGGTCCACCTCGAACCCGCCTTGCTCGCGAGCTGCCTCGACGAACCAGTCGGCGATGGGTCCGCCGATGCGGCCGGGGCGGGTGCTGACCTGACAACTTGTAGAACGTTCAAAGACATGGGTCCAGTCTAGGGGTCGCCGGAGAATCCATAGGGCGTCATTGTTTGTGACCTCCTCCCGTTGGTACATCGGGCGAATGGACAGATTGTGTTAGTTCAGCGTTAGCAATCCGTAAGTCTTTCTGGGTAACCTGGTCTCTACCGCAAATTCTCCGCGCGTCGTGGCGCGAGTCGCCAGCCGTCGTCAACCCCGGAGGTCGTCATGACTGAGTTCCCCACTGTTCTGGTCGAGCAGGCCCACAGCAGCGCCTGGGCGCTGGACCGCACCCAGGCCGCCGCGATGAACCCGGCCAATCCCGCCGACGCCTCCTTGCATCTGGCCGCTGATGCCCTGCGCGCCCGCGGCCTGCAGGTCGTACCGCGCGAGGGTGGCGCAGTCACTGCCGACCAACTGCGGGTTGCCGACGTCTACGTGATTGCCCACCCGGCGCAGGCCGCCTCGGAGCGTGTCGCCGGTGCGCTGTCCCCGGTCTTCGATCCCGCTGAGTTGGACGCCATCGAGTCGTTCGTCCGCGCCGGCGGTGGCCTGGTCGTGCTCGCCGAGTGCGATCAGGACACCCACGGCAACAACGTCAACGACTTGCTGGCCCGATTTGGTCTGCACGTCCGCAGCACGCTGGTGCACGAGAGCGCGGACGGTGGCCGCCGCCACCAGAGCAACGCGACCTGGGTGCTCGGCGAAGTCGCCGGGGGACTTGGCCAGGGGCTGCTGGCCGGGGTCGGCGAGTTGTGCTTCTACCGGTCCGGGGTGATCGAAACCTCCGCCGACGCGGACGTGACGGTTCTGGCACGGACCAGCGCCTCGGCGTACCCCGCAGGTGAGGCGCTCGCGGTTGCCGCACGGGTCGACGCGGGTCGGGTGGTCGTCCTGGCCGACTCGGACCTGGTCGGTGACGACAGCATCGCCGAGTTGGACCACAAGCGGTTCTGGAGCAACGTCGTCACCTGGGCATCGGCCGCTGGCCGCGCGCCCGCTGCGACCGTCGCGCACAGTGAAATCGCTTCATCGCCAGCGTGGTTCGCGTTGAAAGACGCGGTCGAGGAGTTGCGCCTGATGCAGGCCAAGGACGGTTCGATCGATTCATCGACGTACGACGTGTCCCGGGCGGCCGAGCTCGTCCAGGTCATGATCGACCGGGTGGGTGAACTCGCGCCGCAGTTCCCGCACGACGCGGACTACCTGGCGGCCCTGCCGGGTGACCTGTCCCGTTGGCGTGACGAGGGATTCGGCAAGCCGGACTTCCTGGACTCCCTCGTGCTCTTCCGCCCGGACCTGTGCCGCGAGGACGGGATCGAACACCTGGTGCTCTTCCCGATGTACACGCAGAACGGCAACCCCGACCGGGTGTTCGAGGCGCTGCTGATCAAGGTCATGTGGCCGGACTGGCTGGCGCAGGTCGAGGCGACCTACGACAACACGATGTTCCTGCCGGTCAACTTCATCGACTTCACACCCGGCTACGACACCAACTCAGCGGTGCTCTTCCCCGAAACTGTTGCGGTGCGGGAGGTTCCGAAGTTCCACTGGGGCGCGATCTTCTGCGACCGCGAGGGTGCGCGCTTCCGCGAGGTCGTCACCGCGGCATCGTCCCTGCTGTCGCTGGACCTGCCGCCGGACGCCGAGCGGTTGCTCGCGTCGCAGTCCCTAGCGCAGGAGACCTTCGCGATGTGGGACCTGATCCACGACCGCACGCACAGTCACGGCGACCTGCCCTTCGACCCGTTCATGATCAAGCAGCGGATGCCGTTCTGGATGTACGCGCTGGAAGAACTGCGCTGCGACCTGAACACCTTCCGCCAAGCGGTCATCCTGGAGGAAGAGGGTCAGCCCTACGCCCGATTCGTCCAGCTGGCAGTGCTTTTCGACCGTCTGTTCCGTTTCCCCATCACCGGGGACCGCGTCCGCAACTACGACGGACTGGGCGGCCAGTTGATGTTCGCCTACCTGCACAAGAACGACGCACTGCGCTGGACCGACAACCGGCTGTCCTTCGACTGGCGCCGGGTGCCGTCGGTGATCGTGCAGTTGTGTGAAGAGGTCGAGACGCTCTACCGCACCGGGATCGACCGCTCGCGTGTCGGCCACTGGCTGGCGTCGTACGAGTTCGTCATGGCGTACGTCGCACCGCACCCCGCGTCCGCATGGGCCAAGGGCGCTGCCAACCTGCCGCTCGACGGTCCGGTCAAAGCGCTGGTCGACCTGGTCCAGCCCGATGAGTTCCCGCTCAACGTCTTCTACGAGTCGCTGCGCAAGAAGATGGCGCCGGTGATCGATTCGACCCGTGGCATCACTGGTGTCAGCCCGGCCCCGCAGGTTGTCGCGGCGTGACGGACCTGTCCGGTCTGGTCGTCGTCGTTGCCGGCGCGGCCGGTGATCTTGGTCGTGCGACGACGCGGGCCGCGGCCGCTTCTGGCGCGACGGTCGTCGCGGTCGGGCGCTCAGAGGAACGCCTCGCTGCGCTGGAAGGGCCGGGCGTCGTACCGTCAGTCGTGGATCTCACCGACGAGGCCGCCACCCTGGCGTGGGGGCACGAACTGGTTGAGACCTACGGTCACGTCGACGGTCTGCTGCACCTGGTGGGCGGTTGGCGCGGCGGCAAGGGCATCGTCGAGACCGACCTGGCCGACTGGGATTGGTTGCACGAGAATCTGATTCGCACGCTGCAGCACACCTCGCGGGCGCTGCATGACGCGTTGGTCGCTAGTCCGCGCGGGCGCCTGGCGATAGTGTCATCGACCTCGGTGGCCAAGCCCACGGCGACCAATGCGCCGTACGCCGCGGCGAAGGCGGCCGCCGAATCCTGGACTCGGTCGGTGGCCGACTCGTTCGCGCACTCCTCCGACGATCCGGCGGCGGCAGCATCGGTGATTCGGATCATGGCGTTGGTGACTCCGCAGATGCGCGAGGCGAATCCGTCGAAGGCGTATCGCAACTTCACTGACGTGGATGACCTGGCCGCGGAACTGGTGGGGTTGTGGGACCGGCCCGCTGCCGAGATCAACGGCGCCGTGTGGTGACCTTGTCTTCATGACTTCCTTGCACGACGTGTCGGCGCGCGGTTTCGCCAGTGACAACTACGCCGGTGTCCATCCTTCGGTGCTCGATGCCGTGGCCGCGGCGAACGGCGGCCATCAGGTCGCCTACGGTGAGGACGACTACACGGCTGCCTTGCGCGAGCGGATGTCGGAGTTGTTCGAGGCACCGGTCGAGGTGTTCCCCGTTTTCAACGGCACCGGTGCGAATGTCATTGCGCTGCAGTCGGTCACGCAGCGCTGGGAGTCGGTGGTCTGTGCGGAGACGGCACACATCAACGTCGACGAAGGGGCCGCGCCGGAGAGTGTCGGGCACCTGAAGCTCAAGACCATCCCCACTGTTGACGGGAAGCTGACTCCGGAGTTGCTCGACGCATTCCCGCTGCGGGTGGGCGACGAACACGCCGCGCCGGTCGGTGCGGTGTCGATCACCCAGACCACCGAGCTGGGAACGGCGTACACGGTCGAGGAGATCCGGCAGCTCGCTGCCTGGGCGCACGCGCATGAGCTGGTGCTGCACGTCGACGGGTCGCGGATCAGCAATGCGGTGGTTTCGCTCGGAGTCTCGTTGGCGGAACTGATCACGGACACCGGCGTGGACATCCTGTCCTTCGGTGGCACCAAGAACGGCGTACTCGGCGCGGAGGCCGTCGTAGTGCTGAATCCTGCTGCGGTGCACGGAATCGTCTTCCTGCGTAAGCAGTCGATGCAGCTGGCGTCCAAGATGCGCTTCCTGTCGGCGCAGTTGCTCGCGCTGCTGTCGGATGACCTCTACCTGACCTCCGCCGGGCACGCGAACGCGATGGCTGCGCGGCTGGCGGACGCTGTCGCTGATGTCGTCACGCTGCCCCGCCCCACGCAGGCGAACGCGGTCTTCGCGATCCTGCCGCGCGAGGTGTCGCTGAAGCTGATGGAGACCTTCCGGTTCTACTTCTGGGACGAGACCACCGGCGAGGTCCGGTGGATGTGCGCCTGGGATACCACCGAAGAAGACGTCGACACCTTCGCTGCCGCGATCCGAGACGCGCTGGCGGGCGCGTAGTTCGCTCGACTTTGGGACTGGTTGACCCACGATTCTCGCCTCAATGGGACAACCAATCCCAAAGCTGGCGGGTGCGGCGCGCAGTTAAGGGAAACCTGTGCGCGGGCTTTGCGATCGCAGGCATATTCTGCGCGGGTGGAAAGCACGCCGGAGGCTGAGGGGCCGCAGACCGGGGTTGAGCCGACGCGCGGCCATCCTCGGTGGCACCGGTATTGCTGTCGTGACCGCCGCCGGCACGGCGGCCGCGACCGATGAAGTCGTGACGTACCGCTCGCCGACCTACCGGGTCTCGCCGATGCCGGACACGGTCACCTCGCCGATGAGTGTGCGGGTCACCTGGCATGCGGAGGCGCCGGCGGCGCAGACCGCGCACCTGACCTTCGACGATGGTCCGTCACCGGTGTGGACGCCGAAGGTCCTGGACATCCTGCACCGCAACGACGCGACTGCCACCTTCTTCATGCTGGACGAGTTCATCAAGGGCCACCCCGACGTGGTCGCTCAGGTGCACGTGGCCGGCCACGAGATCGGGGTCCACGGCGGCGACCACACCGACATGACGACCCTTGAGCCGGACGCGTTGGCGAAGGTCCTGAGTGAGACCCGGGAAGCCATCACGAGCATCACGGGAGTCGCCCCGACCAGGATGCGACCGCCGTACGGGCGGCTGGATGCCCCGGTCCTGTGGTCTGCGCACCAGGCGGGACTCGAAGAAGTCGTCCTGTGGTCGCACCGCACCGGTGGCAGCCGCCAGGAAGCCCAATCGGTCCTCGACCGTCTCTCGTCAGGGATGGTCATCCTGTCCCACGACGGCCGCTCGTCGGTGAACGATGCCGAACTCGACGCGATCAGTTGGCTCCTGCCGCAATTGCGCGCCAAGGGGTTCTCGGTCACCCGCCTGCCGTTGGGCGGCTAACGCGGGTAGCAGTCGATCTCGGTGGCCTTCACGCTCGCCCACGCTTGCGCCCCGGCGACCAGCCCCAACTCGTTGACGGCGAGCGTGGTCACCTCAGCGACGAGGCGGGAGTCATTGGCAGACAGCATGATTCGCGCGGTCTGACCAAGCACTTCGACCCCGGTCACGGTCAGCTGCCAGGTGTTGCGCGGCGAGCCGTCCGGGGGCGAGCGCCACAGCGACACTGCGTTGGGTCGGATGCTCACCCAGCACTCGCCTTCGACCTCCGAGGCGGTGCGGACCTCACCGAGACCCGTGGCCACGAGACCGTCACCCGTCGCGTGACCAGGCAGTAGATTCAGACCGACCAGCGTCGCGGCGTACGCCGATCGCGGAGCAGCCGACACCTGCACCGGAGTGCCGCGCTGGGTCAGGCGCCCGTCCTCCAGGAACACCAACTCATCCGCCAGGGTCAATGCGTCGACGGGATCGTGGGTGACCATGATCGTTGTTCCGTCGAAATGCGCCAGGCGAGAGGCGAGTACGCCGCGCACGGAGGTCCGCGTCTGTGGATCCAGTCCGGCGAGGGACTCGTCCAGAAGGAGGACCGCGGGATCGGTCGCGAGGGCCCGGGCTAGGGCGACGCGCTGTGCTTGTCCGGTCGACAGTGCTTTGGGTTTGCGGGACGCGAGTTCGCCGATACCGAGGGCGTCGAGTTCCTCCAACGCGCGCTGTCCCGCAGCCGAGGCGGCCACTCCACGCGAGCGCGGCCCGAACGCCACGTTGTCGGTGGCACTCAGGTGCGGGAAGAGGACCGGATCAGCGAGCACCAGACCCACCGAACGATCCTGCGGCGCAAACGAAGTCCAGTCGGAGTCATCGACCGTCAGCGAGCCACTGCTAAGCGGGGTGAGCCCGGCGATTGCGCGGAGCAACGTGGTTTTGCCGGACCCATTCGGACCGAGAATGCCTGTCACTGTGCCGGATTCGAAGGAGAGCGACACCTCGAGGGTGAAGCTGCCCTGTTCAACGCGGCCGTCGAAAAGCGCGCTCACCGCAGCCACTTCCCGCGCAGCGCGGCCAGCACGACCACGCACACCAGCAACATGATCACGGCCAGGGCGGTCGCGGCGTTCTGATCGATGTCGAGCGCCTGGTAGACCGCGAGCGGAGCGGTCTGTGTCGTGCCGGGGAAGGAGCCCGCAAAGGTGATCGTGGCGCCGAACTCACCCAGCGCGCGCGCCCAGGCGAGCATGGCCCCCGCCGCGATGCCCGGCAGCACCTGCGGGATGACGACCCGACTGAATGTCCTTGTCGGAGTAGCGCCCAGCGTTGAGGCGATGTCGTCGTAGCGCGGGTCGAGGGACCGCATGGCACCCTCCACCGCGAGGACGAAGAACGGCAGCGCCACGAAGACCTCGGCGATGACGACCCGCGTCCAGTTGTAGGGCAGCCGCCAGCCGAACCAGTCGTAGAGCGGACCGCCGATCACCCCGGTCCGTCCCCAGGCCAGCAGCAACGCGACACCGCCCACGGCCGGTGGCAGCACCAACGGCACCGTGACGACAGCGCGGACCCAGGGCACCCACCGACCCTCGCTACGCGCGAGAACCCAAGCGAGCGGCGTACCTAAGAGCAGGCAGAGCACCACGGTCGTCAACGTGGTGCGGATCGACAACCAGATCGCGTCCTTGGCGCCGGCGGTCTGCAGATCGGGTCCCAGGCTCGTCCAGGAGACGCGGATCAGCAGTGACGCCAATGGAATAGCCAGCAACGCCAAGCCCACTAGCGCCAGAAGCGCTAGTGGGCTGCGAAGGGGGCTGCGCCCGTGGCTGCCAGCCACAGCGGCAGGTCAGACCTGCCCGAAGCCCAGGCTCTTCAGGATGTCCTGACCCTCGCTGGAGGTGACAGCCTCGTAGAACTCCTTGGCACCCTCGGTGTTGGTCAGTTGCACGATGGGCAGCTTGGTGACGGTGTTCTGGTCCTCGGGGATCACGACACCCGTGACGGTCGAGCCGGCCGAGGAGACGTCGGTCTGGTAGACGATCGCTGCGTCGGCGTCACCGGTCTTCACCTTGGCCAGCGTGGCCTTCACGTCGGACTCGAAGCTGATCACGTGCGGGGTCACGTCGGCCTTGGCCAGGACGGTCTGAGCGGCGCGGCCACAGGGCACCTGCTTGGCGCAGAGCACGGTGTCGATCGACGAATTGCTCAGCGACGCAAGGCCGGTCACGTGCGCCGGGTTGCCTGCGGGAGTGGCGATCTCCAACCGGTTCGTCGCGAAGAGCTGCGTCGGCTTGCCCTCGATCAGGGACGGCGTGATCGTCGTCTTCGACTTCTCGTCGGCCAGCGCGATGATGTCGGCGTCGACACCGTTGTTCAACTGGGTCGCGAGCGTCGAGCTGGCACCGAAACTGATCTTGATGTCCAGGTCCGGGTGCTCCTTCATCACCTCGGCGGCAATCTTCTTGAAGGCCTCCGTCAGGGATGCAGCCGCGAGGATCGTGACGGTCTTCTTGCCGGTCGCACTCGACGTGCTGGTGCCAGTGCCGGTCGTGGCGGACGGCGACGACGAGGTCGAACTGCAGCCAGCGAGCAGGACGGTGCCAGCGGCAGCGGCCGCCGCGATACGGGTGGGCAGGTAGCTCATGCGGTGTCTCCTGGGGGTGTCGGATCGATGGGGGCGAGCTCGGGTCGTTTCGGCAATAGGTTGTCGCCACTGCTGCGGCCGGTGAGCCGTCGGTGCACCCAGGGTCCAAGGTATTCCTGGGCCCATTCTGCGTGTCCACGAACGGCGGCAATCCGCGACAGTGGGGGTGCTGGCGGCAACGGTATCGCCCAGTCGCGTTCGGTGTCCCGGTCTCCGAGCGCCCATGCGGCCTGGGCGGCGACCCGCTGGTGGCCCTCCGTGGTCAGGTGTAGGCGGTCGGTGGCCCACAGGCGCGGATCGCGCAGCACCCGCAGGTTCCACATGTCCAGCACGTAGGCACCCTGCCGTTGTGCGATGCCCCAGATGTTCGCGGTGAAGACGGAGGTGCGCGGCCGAATCCTCCTGAGCAGCGGCGCAAATCCCGGATCGGCGGTCGTCGACATCAGCACGTCGGCCCCCGTCGCCCGGATCTTCGCCACGGCCGCTTCCAACCGGTCGGCCAGGTCGTCGATGTCAGTCCCCGGTCGCAGCAAGTCGTTCGGACCGCCGACGATGCTCACCAGATCCGGTTGCAACTCCAACGCCGCGTCCAACTGCGGGCCCTCGACGTCGGCCAGCAACCGGCCGCGGATCGCGAGGTTGGCGTAGCCGAAGTCGCGTCCCTCGTCAGCCGCCTTCGACGCCAGGTGCGCGGCGAGACGGTCGGCCCACCCGACGTACGTATCGGGTTGGTCCGGTGACGGGTCGCTCATGCCTTCGGTGAACGAGTCGCCAATCGCGACGTAACGGGACCAGGTCACGGGATGCTCCAATCGATCGGGTCGGCGCCCTGCGCCGCGAGTAGTTCGTTGGTGCGGCTGAACGGTTTGGATCCGAAGAAGCCGCCGTGCGCGGACAGGGGAGAGGGGTGCGCGCTCTGCACCGTGGGGACCTGCCCGAGATGGGACGCCAGGTTGCGGGCGTCCCGCCCCCACAGGATCGCCACCAGCGGGCCGCCCCGCTGGGCAAGGGCGCCGATTGCGGCCGCCGTCACATGCTCCCACCCGATGCCGCGATGACTACCCGGTTCACCCGGCCGCACGGTCAGGACCCGGTTCAGCAGTATGACCCCCTGCTCCGCCCAGGGGGTCAGGTCGCCGGTGCTGGGGGCGTCAACGCCGAGGTCGTCGATGAGTTCCTTGTAGATGTTCCGCAACGACGCGGGCAGCGGTTTCACTTGCGGCGCAACGGAAAACGACAAACCGACCGCGTGGCCGGGTGTGGGGTAGGGGTCCTGACCGACGATCAATACGCGTACGTCGGGTAGCGGCACCCGGAAGGCGCGCAGCACCGCGTCTCCCGCGGGCAGGTAGCCCCGACCCGCAGCGATCTCCTCCCGCAGGAACGCACCGCAACCGGCAATCTTGTCCGCCACCGGCTCCAACGCGGGCGCCCACGACGGGTCGATGTCGGGCGGCAGGGCGGTCGTGGTCACGGTCTAAACCTAAACTCGGCGTCGTGCACGAATTCGACGAGACCACCCGAGCGCTCGGCGACGAGGTACTGCGCTACACCAAGGAACGTCTGGCCCTGGATCCAGTGCCGTTGGACTTCCCGCGCACCAAGGCCGAACTCGACACCGTTGCCGCCGGCGCCATCTCCGCTGGTGGGATCGGTGGGCTGGCCGCGATGCGGCTGTTCGAAGAGGACCTCGCCCCCG
Organism: Branchiibius hedensis; assembly: GCF_900108585.1. Classification (NCBI taxonomy): domain Bacteria; kingdom Bacillati; phylum Actinomycetota; class Actinomycetes; order Micrococcales; family Dermacoccaceae; genus Branchiibius; species Branchiibius hedensis. The sequence goes on along the minus strand of NZ_UESZ01000001.1, from coordinate 2,726,762 downwards.
CCTGCCTGTCCATCGACCACCCCCGCTATCTGTCCTTCATCCCGTGTGCGCCCACGCGTGAGGCGGCGATGTTCGACCTGATCGTGGGTGCGTCCTCCATCTACGCCGGGTCGTGGCTGGAGGGGGCCGGCGCGGTGTACGCCGAGAACCAGGCGCTGGACTGGATCGCCTCGTTGGTGGGGCTGCCTGCATCGGCCGGCGGAGTCTTCGTCCCGGGCGGCACCATCGGCAACCTGTCGGCGCTGGTGGCCGCCCGCGCGACGGCCCGCGCCCGCACCGGTCGGCGCCCCTACCGTGTGGCCGCGACCGCCGGCGCGCACTCCTCCATCCAGTCCGCGTGCGATGTCATGGACGCCGAGTTGGTGCCCGTCGACGTCGAAGACTGGCGCCTGACCGGCGACAATCTGCGGGCCGTCCTGGAAGCCGAGGGCACCGAGGACTTCTTCGCCGTCGTCGCGACCGCCGGCACCACCAACTTCGGGATCATCGACGACCTGGCCTCGGTCGCCGACGTGTGCGAGGAATACGGCCTCTGGCTGCACATCGACGGTGCGTACGGCGGCGCCGGGCTGGCCGCTCCATCCGTGCGTTCGCGGTATGCCGGGATCGAGCGGTGCGACTCCTTCATCGTTGACCCGCACAAGTGGCTGTTCGCGCCGTTCGACTGTTGTGCGTTGCTCTATCGCGACCCGAACCTGGCGCGCGCGGCGCACACCCAGCACGCGTCGTACCTCGATGTCCTCAACGACGCCGAGGACTGGAACCCCACCGACTACAGCATCGGGCTGACCCGACGGGCGCGCGGACTGCCGTTCTGGTTCTCCCTGGTCGCCAACGGGACGGCCGCCTACACCGCCGCGATCGAGCGGACGTTGGAGGTGACCAGGTACGCCGAAACGCAAGTTGCGCAGCGCCCGTACGTCGAGGCGGTGCGGGCTGCTGATCTCACCGTGCTGGTCTTCCGGCGGCTGGGTTGGGAGCCGGCGGACTACTACGCCTGGTCGGACACGCTGCTGGAGTCGCAGCAGGGCTTCGTGGTGCCGACCTCGCACGCCGGGGAGACGTTGGCGCGGTTCGCGATCGTGAATCCGAAGACCTCCGAGGCCGACATCGACGCGATCCTGGATTCGATGGCCTGAGCGGCTGCTGCGCTGGTCTACTGGTGGGATGACGGTCGGAGCCGAGCTACGCCCTTCGACCCCGGACGATCCGCCTCGCCGGATGCGGGAGTGGCTCGCGGTCGCCCTCGTGGTCGTGGTGGTTCAAGCCGCTCTCTATATCGGGTTTCTGCTGTTCACCGGCCGGTTCGTCATCGGTGCGGCGGCGCTGACCCATCCGGTGGGCGACTACTGGGTGACGCGGGCGCAAACCGTCAGCTGCTTCAAGGACATCCCCGGCACCGACGAGGTCCAGGTGGTCGTCACAACCGGAGCAAACGTGAGAGACGTCGACGCGCAGGTGCGCAGCGAGACGCCCGCCGCGATCGACGTCGCCGCGACAGGTTTGGAGAATGTCTTCCTCGACGACGGGATCCTTTCGGCCTCACTCCAGGATCGCATTGTTCATCTCTCCGAGCCGCGCGGGAACCGGCCGCTCATTTCTGGCGGCCAGTCGATCGAAGTCTGCTCCGATCCTGAATGACATCGGTGTAGTTCGCGACTACGATCGGTGCCATGAGTGAGCCGCTGCACGCCCCGACGCCGTCCCCGGAGCCGACCAGCACGAGCGGTTTGTCCGAGCGCGACCGGCAGATCCTGGCTTTCGAGCGCGACTGGTGGCGTCAGCCGGGCGCCAAGGAGCAGACGATTCGCGAGACCTTCGGGCTGAGCTCGACGCGGTACTACCAGATCTTGAACGACCTGATCGACCAGCAGGCAGCGCTCGAAGCCGACCCGCTGTTGGTGAAGCGGCTGCAGCGCTTGCGCTCCTCCCGGATGCGCCAGCGCACCGCCCGTCGCCTCGGTTTCGACGACCCCAGCTGAGTCAGACGCCGCCGCGCAGCAGCACCCCGCCGTCGATCGTGACCGTCTGACCGGTCATCCAACCGGCATCCTCGGACAGCAGGAACGACACCACTCCGGCGATATCCGTCGGTTCGCCGAGCCGCTTCAACGGGTACGGCGCCGCGACCTCTTCCTCGCGGCCCTCGTAGAGAGCAGTCGCGAACTTCGTCTTCACCACGGCCGGTGCGACGGCGTTCACCCGGATCGAGGGACCCAACTCGACCGCCAACTCCTCGGTGAGGTGGATGACGGCGGCTTTGGTCACGCCGTACATCGCGATGCCCGGCGCAGGACGCAGGCCGGCGACGGAGGCGACGTTGACGATCGCGCCGCCGTGCGCACCCATCCAGGCTTCGTGCGCGAGCTTGACCCACGCCAGCCCGGACAGCACGTTGACGTCGAACATCTTCTGCGCCGCACGCGGCTCCAGCGACAGCAGCGGCCCGTACGCCGGGTTGATGCCGGTGTTGTTGACCAGCAGGTCCAGCGAACCGAAGCGCTCGATCGCCAGGGCGATCGTCTCGGCCTGGTGCTGCGGGTCGTCCGCCTTGCCCGCGACGTACGCCGCCCGCTCGGGCCCCAGCGCATCGACCGCCTCGATCAGGGCGTCCTCGCCGCGCGCGGTGATGACCACGTTGGCGCCGTCGTCGATCAGTCGCTGCGCGATGGCCAGTCCGATCCCGCGGCTGGCGCCGGTGACGATGGCCGTCTTCCCGTCATGGGTGCTCATAAAAAATCAATCTCCCGTGCTTGAAAATAGGTACCGACAAGTAAGCTGCGTCACATGAACGTGTCGGCGGCCACCATCCTGCGCGTCAGTTTCGGCAACGCGGAGCGCTTGCACGCGGTCACCGCCGACAGTCTGCACTCCGTCGCTGACGCTATCGAACGCGCGGGCAAGGATCCGCAGGTGCGGGTCATCGTCATCCACGGCGACCAGCGCTCGTTCAGTGCGGGCGCCGACCTGTCCGGGCAGGAGGACCCGGCCAGCTCCGCCACCCTGGATGCGGTGGAGCGGCTGATCCACGCGATCCGCGACGTACCTCGTCCCGTCGTCGCCCTCGCCAGAGGAGCCGTCGCCGGGGTCGGCGTCTCCATCGCGCTGGCCGCTGACCTGGTGCTGTCCGACGAGGACACCTACTTCCTGCTGGCCTTCACCCGGATCGGCCTGATGCCCGACGGCGGCGCCACCGCACTGGTGGCCGCCTCGATCGGTCGGGCCCGGGCCATGCGGATGGCGCTGCTGGCCGAGAAGCTCAGTGCGCGCGACGCCTACCGGCAGGGTCTGATCGCCGGTGTCTACGAGCAGTGCTCCTACGACGCGCGCACCGCCGAGATCATCGAGCAACTCAGCGCCGGCCCCGCCGCGGCGTACGCCGAGACCAAGCGGGCGATCAACGCCGCCACCCTCGATCAACTGGACGGCGCGCTCGACCGGGAATCGACCGCGCAGGTCCGGTTACTCGGCTCGAACGACTTCGCCGAAGGGGTTGCCGCGTTCTACGACAAGCGGGCCGCCGTCTTCCGCGACCAGCCGCCGGTCCAGTGAGCGGCCCCCTCGCGGGCGTCCGCGTCATCGAGCTGGCCGCGATCGGTCCGGCGCCCTTTGCCGGGATGCTGCTCGCGGACCTGGGAGCCGAAGTGATCCGGATCGACCGACCGTTGCCGGACCCGGGCTACGAAGCCATGCACTCGGTGCTCAACCGCGGCCGCCGGCGAATGACCCTGGACCTCAAGAGTGCGCAGGGTGTTTCCGTCGTACGCCGATTGGCCCAGTCCGCCGACATCCTCACCGAGGGCTTCCGGCCGGGTGTCGCCGAACGGCTCGGCATCGGTCCCGCGGAGCTGTTGGCGGACAACCCCGCGCTCGTCTACGGGCGGATGACCGGCTGGGGCCAGCACGGACCGCTGGCCACGGCTGCCGGGCACGACATCGGCTACATCGCGCTGTCCGGCGCGCTCGCACCGCTGGTCGGATCCGACGGGGTGCCCGTGCCGCCGCTGAACATGCTCGGCGACTTCGGTGGTGGCGGAATGCTGCTCGCGGTCGGCGTGCTCGCGGCCTTGCAGCACGCGCGGGCCACCGGTGAGGGTCAGGTGGTCGACGCCGCGATCGTCGACGGGGCTGCGCTGCTGACCGCGATGCACCAGGCGATGCGGGCGATCGGTGCCTGGTCGGCCCCGCCCGGGCACAACCTCTTCGACGGCGGTGCGCCCTACTACGGCGTCTTCCGCACTCGCGATGACAAGTTCCTGTCGGTGGGTGCGATCGAACCGCAGTTCTACCGGCTCTTGCTGGACGGTCTCGGCTTGACCGATGTCGACCCGGCGACCCAGAACGACCAGTCCACCTGGCCGCTGCTGCGCACCCGGGTCGCGGGCCGGATTGCCGAGCGCACCCGCGATGAGTGGATGGCCGTCTTCGGCGGCACCGACGCGTGTGTGGCGCCGGTCCTGGAGCCGGGTGAGGCATTGGCCGATGCCCACTTGGCCAGCCGATCGACGTACGTCGAGCAGGACGGGGTGCAGCACCCCGCCCCTGCGCCCCGATTCTCTGCAACCCCCACGCAACTGCACTCCGCCGGCGGGGAAGATGAGACCGAGAAGATCCTGGCCGAAATCGGCTGGGACAGCACCCCATCGAAGGATCGATCATGAGCGAAGCCCTCATCTACGAGGCGATCCGCACGCCGCGCGGCCGCGGCAAGGCGAATGGATCGCTGCACGAGATCAAACCGGTGAAGTTGGTGACCGGACTGATCGACGAGCTGCGCACCCGGATGCCGTCGCTCGACGTCGAGGTGGTCGACGACCTGATCCTCGGGGTGGTCAGCCCGATCGGCGACCAGGGCGCTGACATCGCCAAGACAGCGGCGCTGAAAGCCGGATTGCCCTACACGACAGCGGGTTTGCAGCTCAACCGGTTCTGCGCAAGCGGCCTGGAGGCAGTCAACATCGCCGCCGAGAAGGTTCGCTCCGGCTGGTACGACATGGTGTGGGCCGGCGGCGTCGAGTCGATGTCCCGGGTGCCGATGGGCTCCGACGGCGGCGCCTGGGCGCAGGACCCGGAGACGGCGCTCGCGACGGGTTTCGTGCCGCAGGGCATCGGTGCCGATCTGATCGCGACGATCGAGGGTTTCAGTCGCACCGACGTCGACACCTACGCGGTCGAGAGCCAGGAGCGGGCCGGTAAGGCGATCGCCAACGGACTCTTCGACCGGTCGGTCGTGCCGGTGCGCGACAACGCCGGTCTGCCGGTGTTGGAGAAGGACGAGTTCCCGCGACCGGGCACGACCGTCGAGTCGCTCGCCGGGCTGAAACCGTCGTTTGCGCAACTGGGTTCGCAGGCCGGTTTCGACGACGTGGCGCTGACGAAGTACCACTGGGTGCCGGCTATCGATCACGTGCACCACGCGGGCAACTCCTCCGGGATCGTGGACGGCGCCTCGCTGGTCGCGATCGGCACCTCCGAGGTCGGGTCCCGCTTCGGACTCACGCCGCGGGCGCGGGTCGTGGCGACGGCGGTCTCCGGTGCGGATCCGACGATCATGCTGACCGGTCCCGCACCCGCGGCCCGCAAAGCCCTTGCGCGCGCAGGCCTTTCGGCTTCCGATATTGATCTCTACGAGATCAACGAGGCGTTCGCCGCGGTGCCGCTTCGCTTCATGAAGGATCTGGACATCCCGCACGACAAGGTCAACGTCAACGGTGGCGCCATCGCCCTCGGTCACCCGCTGGGTGCGACCGGGGCGATGATCCTGGGCACGTTGCTGGACGAGTTGGAGCGCCGTGACCTGCAGACCGGCCTCGCGACGCTCTGCGTCGGTGGCGGAATGGGCATCGCGACGATCATCGAAAGGGTCTGAGCCACCATGACTTCCGAAGCAGTTCGCTACGAGCGCGACGAAAACGACGTCGTCACCTTGATCCTGGACGACCCGAGCGGGTCGGCCAACGTGATGAACGACGCCTACACCCAATCGATGCACCGTGCGGTACGCCGATTGGCCGAGGAGCGCGACCAACTCGCCGGTGTCATCGTCACCAGCGCGAAGAAGACCTTCTTCGCCGGCGGTGACCTCTCGATGCTGTCGCAGATCACCCCGGAGACCGCTGTCGACGCGTTCAATGCCGCGCAGGCCGTCAAAGCCGATCTGCGCGAACTGGAGACGCTCGGTCTGCCCGTGGTCGCCGTACTCAACGGGACAGCCCTGGGCGGTGGCCTGGAGATCGCGCTGGCCTGCCACCACCGGATCGCGGTCGAGGGCCGCGGCACGGTCTTCGGTCTGCCGGAGGTCACCCTCGGTCTGCTGCCCGGCGGCGGCGGAGTCACCCGCACGGTGCGGATGTTCGGGATCGCCAATGCTGTGACCAACGTGTTGCTCGAGGGCAAGTCGTTCCCGCCGGCGAAGGCGCTGGAGCTGGGTCTGGTCGACGAGGTGGTGCCCACGGTCGAGGACGGGCTGCGCGCGGCGCGGACGTGGATCGCGGAGCACCCGCACGCCGTACAGCCCTGGGACGAAAAGGGATACCGGATGCCGGGAGGGTTCCCGCGGCAGATCGCCGACCAGTTGGCGGTGTTCCCGGCGATCCTGGTCAAGCAGCTCAAGGGTGCGCCCTACCCGGCGCCGCGGGCCATCCTGTCGGCGGCGGTCGAGGGAGCGCAGGTCGACTTCGACACGGCGACCCGCATCGAGAGCCGCTACCTGGTCGAACTGGCCAGTGGTCCGATCACCAAGAACATGATCAAGGCCTTCTTCTTCGACTTGCAGACGATCAAGAAGGGCGGTTCGCGACCGGCCGGGATCGAGCCGCGGAGAGTGTCGAAGGTCGTGGTGCTCGGTGCCGGCATGATGGGCGCCGGAATCGCTTACCAGTTGGCCAAGTCCGGCATCGACGTGGTGTTGAAGGACGTGACCGTCGAGGCGGCAGCGACCGGGAAGGGCTACTCGCAGGGTCTGGTGACCAAGGCGGTTTCGCGAGGGCGGATGACCCAGGAGGCGGCCGACGCGTTGCTGGCGCGGATCACGCCCACCGGGACGGCCGAGGACGCAGCGGGCTGTGACGCCGTGATCGAGGCGGTCTTCGAGTCGCCGGAGTTGAAGCAGCAGGTCTTCGCGGAGGTGGCGCCCTTCATCGCGCCGGATGCGCTGTTGTGCTCCAACACCTCCACGCTGCCGATCACGTTGCTGGCGCAGGGCGTTGACCGGCCGGCCGACTTCATCGGACTGCACTTCTTCTCCCCGGTCGACAAGATGCCGCTGGTGGAGATCATCCGCGGCGAGCAGACCTCGGACTCGGCGTTGGCGCGGGCGTTCGATCTGACGTTGGCGATCAGGAAGACTCCGATCGTCGTGCACGACTCGCGCGGCTTCTTCACCAGCCGGGTGATCGGCACCTTCGTCAACGAGGGTCTGGCCATGCTGGCCGAAGGTGTCTCGCCGGTGTCACTGGAACGCGCTGCGACACAGTCGGGTTACCCGGTCGGGCCGTTGCAGTTGTCCGACGAGCTCAACCTGGAACTGATGGCCAAGATCGCCGACGCGACGGCTGCCGCGGCGGGCGAGGGGTACGTCGAGCACCCAGGGACCGGTGTGGTCCGCACGATGCTGGCCCAGGATCGCGCAGGCAAGAAGGCGGGAGCCGGGTTCTACGACTACTCGGGCGGTCGCCGTACCTCGTTGTGGTCGGGACTGGCGACGACGTTCCCGGCGGCCGACCCGATCCCCTTCGAGGACGTGCAGGAGCGGATGCTCTTCGTGGAGGCGCTGGAGAGCGTCAAGTGCGTCCAGGAGGGCGTGCTGACCTCGGTTGCCGATGCCAACATCGGCTCGATCATGGGGATCGGCTTCCCGGCGTGGACTGGCGGGGTGCTGCAGTACATCAACGGTTACGAGCACGGATTGAAGGGCTTCATTGCCCGGGCCGGTGAGTTGCAGGACACGTACGGCGACCGGTTCGCAGTCCCGTCGCTGCTGCAGGAGATGGCTGATCGGGACGAAACCTTCGTCTGATCCAGCTGGGGTGTTGACTCTGACACGGTGTCAGACGGTCAGGTGAACACACCATGTTGAGTATCGGAGAGTTCGCCCGGGTGGCCGGGGTGTCCGTGCGGATGTTGCGGCACTACGACCAGCTGGGTCTGCTGCACCCTGCGTCCGTCGACCCGTCGTCGGGCTATCGGTCGTATTCCGCCAGCCAGTTCGATCGAGTCAACCGACTGGTTGCCTTGAAGGAACTGGGGTTCTCGTTGGCCACGGTCCGGGAGTTGCTGGACACGACCGACGAAGCCACTCTCGGCGATCGATTGCGCCTCAGACGCGATCAACTACGCGATCAGATCGAGGCCGATGGCGTGCGGCTGCGGCAGATCGAGGCGAGGCTCCGAATGATCGAGAAGGAGAATGCCATGTCTGATTACGTTCTGACCTCGCTTGCCCAGGTCACTCTCGCCCAGGTGAGCGACACCGTCAGTGGCCGCAGTGAGATCGGCGACCGGATAGGTCCGCTGTTCGAACTGGTCACGGCAGCGGTCGATTCCGCTGGCGTACCCATCGCGGGTCCGGCGCTGGCCACCTACACCGTGCACGGGGATGAGATGGAGATCGCGGCGGCTGTCCCGATCCCGGATGGCTCCGCTCCGGCGGGCACGTCGGCGGTCACGCTCACGGCCGTGCCATCGGCCGTCACGACGCGCTTCGAGTCGGAGGTCATCGATGACATCGTCGGCGCATGGCAAGACCTGGTCCGGGAGGTCGAAGCGCGCGGGCTGACCCCGAACGGTGTGTGCCGGGAGGTCTACCTGGAGACACCGCAGAGCGGTAGCGGCCGCTGGGTCGTCGACTTGCAGCAACCGGTGGCGTGAGCATTTCGCGGGCTTCATGACCCCGAGTCATGAAGCCCGCGACCTGCTGCCGGTCAGGACCAGGCGCGGATGATCTGCCGGATCACGACGGTGAACCCGACCCCGGTGGCGGTGAGGTACTGGCCGTAGAGCCGGCGCAACCACGGGTTCAGAAAGACCGACGCACCGTAGACACCGACCGCGATCGCACCGAGCCGGGCACCGCGCTCCACCGCGACCCAGCCGGTGAACGGCACCAGACTGCAACGCAGTTCACCAGCGGTGCGCGCGTAGACCTTCACCGGCACCCCGTTGAGCGCTTGATGCAGGATGCCCCGCGGACCCTCCTCGCGCAGGTCGCGCGCAGCGGTCTGCCACATCCGCGGTGTGGTCCACGGCGCAGGGAAGGTCCGGCCGTTGCGGGCGGCGACCGTGTTGACCAGCACACCGGTCAGCGAGCCGGCGATGAGCGCGCCGGAGAACTTCGGAATGCGCGACGGTTCGGCGGCGGCGAAGAACACCAGCGACATCTCGGCCATCACCGGCCAGCTGATCGCTTCAGCAAAACCCCAGCCACCGGCGAGCAGCAGGCCCCACCGGCTCTCGACCAAGGAGTGCACGGCGCGCCAGGTCCGCGACGTCTTGGTCTCTGCTGGGCCGAGCCCCAGGAGGGCGCTGACCCGGGTGCGCAGTTGCTCCGGTGTTGGTTCGTGCATCGCCGCGCCGATCCGGATCTGCATCGGCGCCGGGCGGAAGCGGCCGCGTTTGGGGAGCACGTCACCGGTGCCCAAGAGCGCCACGGGTACGACGGGGACGTTGAGATCGTGGGCGAGTCGGGATGCCCCAGAAGCGAATTCGGCGACAGAACCGTCCGTGCTGCGGGTCCCCTCGGGGTAGAGGACCACGGTGCGGCCATCGTCAACGGCCTCGCGAGCGGCAGCCAGCAGACCGGCGTACGCGCCATGTTCGTGCCGGCGCACCGGCAACCCGCCAGCTAGTCCCGTGATCAACGCTCGGCGCCACCACACGTCGAACCAGTAATCGGCGGCTGCCGCGAACACCGGTTTGCCGCTCGGCGGCAGACCGGCCATCAACGCGGCGGTGTCGGCGTGCGAGGAGTGGTTGGCGACCAGGATCCGGCCGCGACCATCAGGGCTGGCTGGAAGCTGCCCGGACACGGTCAGGCCACCGGCCAGCGCGCAGGCACCCCGCCAGAGCCCGCGACGCAACCGGCTCGGTAGGTGGATCCGCTGGTTGGGGAGCAACCTCATGACAGCACCGCCGCCAGCGGTAGCACCAGAAGCAGCGAATCGATCCGATCCAGCAGCCCACCGAAACCAGGCAACCAGTCGCCGGCGTCCTTCACTCCAGCCTGTCGTTTGAACATCGACTCCAACAGATCACCGAGCACCCCGCCGAAGGCGACCGCGATCACCAGGCCGACGGAGATGGTGCCCAGCAGCGTGAGGACGACCACCGCGCCGATCACGGCCCCCGCCAGACCACCGACGGTTTTGTTCGGGCTGAGCGGAGACAGCGGGCGCGCACCCCAGGCGAACCGTTTGAATCCCTTCCCGCCGCACCACGCAGCCACATCCGTGGCAGCCGCGGCGAAGCAGACCAGGAACGCGTTCTCCCACAGGATCACCAGGTGGGCCAGCGACCACGCGATCCACACCGTGCCGAACCCGGCGAACGCCGTCCGACGCACCCCGTCACTCAGATCGCCCTCGAAGATCGACGGCAACGCACACAGCAGGACCACGAGGGGGACAAGGGCCAGATAGGCCGGGTGCAGCCACGCCAGCAACGGGTAGGCGATGGCGCACGCCAACAGGATGAGTCGTTCCGGCCGGGGCAGCGCGATCATCCGGGAGTACTCGGCGCTGGCGATCACCGCCAACACGATCGCCAGCGCTGCAGTGGTGCCCTTGCCCAACCAGATCGGGATGCCGACGACCGGCAGGATCAAGACCCACGTCAGCCACTTCTGGCGCAGCTCCTGCTTGCCGGAGAGGAGCACTGCGACACCGGCGAGCGCCAGGATCGCGACCGTGACGATCAGGTAGAAAACGCCCCGGCCGCCCAGATGGATGGAGAACGGTCCGGCATCGAGGTCGAGCCGTAGTGAACTGCGGTCCAGGTGCAGCAGTTCGACGTACCAGTCGACCAGAGCGTCGGGAAGTTTCACGAGGCGGCCACCAACTCCCGGTGGGTCGCGCTCAGCCGGGCGATCGCCGTACCCAAGGAGCCGATGACGATCAGGGCCGCCCAGAACGTCAGGGCGCCAGGGAAGGCAGTGGCGAGTACGGCGACCAGGCACCTCTCGGTCTTGCCGAAGGGTCCGCCGTTGCGCCGGGTGGCGCCCGCGCCGGCGGCGGCCAGGGAGGCGAAGGTGGGCAGGGTGGCGGCCACTGCGGCCACGAGAACGTAACCGACCTGCGGACTGGACCACCCGGCGTACTCACGGGCAGCCAACGCGGTCAGTCCGGCGAACATCAACAGGTCGCTGAGCCGGTCGCCGATCTCATTGAGCACGAATCCCCACGGCCGACTCACCCCGCGGGCGCGCGCGACCGCCCCGTCGAGGTTGGCACCGGCCAGGCGGATGGCCAGGGCGATCAGCGCAGCCCACCACCAGCCGCGCCAGATCACCAGGGCGGCGGCGACGGCACCCAGTACGCCGATCAGAGTGAAGACGTCGGGAGAGATGCCACGGCGTACTGCGTCATCGGTGATGACCTGCAGACGACGGGCGTACCACGGTTTGAGCGCGTACAGACCTTGCACCGGACCCCTCCCAGGCGACGTCCACCCATCCAAGCACGATCGGGGGTCCGAATCGTTTGCACTCACAGGCCGAGAGTGCCAATAATGGCATTAGCACTCTCGCCTTGAGAGTGACAAAACTCAGTAAGACAAGTGGCCGCAGGGCGAGGGCCTCAGCGGGTGGATGACGTGAGTTCACCGGCTCGGCTCGTCCGTCGCGGGCGTCATGCGGCCAACCCGTAACGCGACGTGTGGGAGGACTACCGCACATGGCTAAGTTGATTGCTTTCGATGAAGAGGCGCGCCGCGGCCTCGAGCGGGGTATGAACACCCTCGCCGACGCCGTCAAGGTGACGCTGGGCCCCAAGGGCCGCAACGTGGTGCTCGAGAAGAAGTGGGGCGCCCCCACGATCACCAACGATGGTGTGTCCATCGCCAAGGAGATCGAGCTCGACGAGCCGTACGAGAAGATCGGCGCCGAGCTGGTCAAGGAAGTTGCCAAGAAGACTGACGACGTCGCCGGTGACGGTACGACGACCGCCACCGTTCTGGCCCAGGCCATGGTCCGCGAGGGCCTGCGCAACGTCGCCGCCGGCGCGAACCCGATGGCGCTCAAGCGCGGCATCGAAGGCGCGGTTGCTGGTGTCAGCCAGGCGCTGCTGGACAACGCCAAGGAGATCGAGACCAAGGAGCAGATCGCTGCGACCGCGTCCATCTCCGCTGCTGACCCGCAGATCGGTGAGTTGATCGCCGAGGCCATGGACAAGGTCGGCAAGGAAGGCGTCATCACCGTCGAGGAGAGCAACACCTTCGGTCTGGAGCTGGAGCTCACCGAGGGTATGCGCTTCGACAAGGGCTACATCTCCGGTTACTTCGTGACCGACACCGAGCGCATGGAGACGGTCCTGGAGGACCCCTACATCCTCATCGTCAACTCCAAGATCAGCACCGTGAAGGACCTGCTGCCGCTGCTGGAGAAGGTCATGCAGTCCGGCAAGCCGCTGGTCATCATCGCTGAGGACGTCGACGGCGAGGCCCTGTCCACGCTGGTCGTCAACAAGATCCGCGGCACCTTCAAGTCGGTCGCCGTCAAGGCGCCGGGCTTCGGTGACCGCCGCAAGGCCATGCTGCAGGACATCGCGATCCTGACCGGTGGCCAGGTCATCTCCGAGGAGGTCGGCCTCAAGCTGGAGACCGCCGAGCTGGAGCTGCTGGGGCGCGCCCGCAAGGTCGTCGTCACCAAGGACGAGACCACCGTGGTCGAGGGTGCCGGCGACGCGTCGCAGATCGCCGGCCGGGTCAACCAGATCCGCGCCGAGATCGAGAACAGCGACTCTGACTACGACCGCGAGAAGCTGCAGGAGCGCCTGGCCAAGCTGGCCGGTGGCGTGGCCGTCATCAAGGCGGGTGCTGCGACCGAGGTCGAGCTGAAGGAGCGCAAGCACCGCATCGAGGACGCCGTCCGCAACGCGAAGGCTGCCGTCGAAGAGGGCATCGTCGCCGGTGGTGGCGTGGCTCTGCTGCAGGCGACGGACGCTGCGTTCGCCGACCTGAAGCTGGAAGGTGACGAGGCGACCGGTGCGAACATCGTGCGCGTTGCCGCCGAGGCTCCGCTGAAGCAGATCGCGCTGAACGCCGGGCTCGAGCCGGGCGTCGTGGTGGAGAAGGTCCGCAACCTGCCCGCCGGTGAAGGTCTGAACGCTGCGACCGGTGAGTACGTCAACATGGTCGACTCGGGCATCATCGACCCGGCCAAGGTGACTCGCTCCGCGTTGCAGAACGCTGCGTCGATCGCCGCGCTGTTCCTGACCACCGAGGCTGTCATTGCTGACAAGCCCGAGAAGGCGGCTGCTCCGGCAGGCGACCCGACCGGTGGCATGGGGGACATGGGATTCTAATCCATGGGTTTCTAATCCAAACCTGCACGAAGCGAAGGCCGCTCTCCCACGGGAGGGCGGCCTTCGCCGTACGTTGAATGTGTTGGGACTCGGCCAGGTCAGCTGATGGTCATCTGGGCCAGGCGGATCATGTTGCCGGACGGGTCGCGGAAGCCGCAGTCGATCCCGTAGGGGCGCTCCTCGGGCTTCTCGTAGAACTCGACGCCTTTGGCGGACAGCTCCGCGTAGTCGCGGCGGACGTCGTCGGTGACCAGGAAGACCGCGCCGATCAGCCCGGTGGACATGGCCTTCTCGACCAGGTCGTGCTGCTCATCGGTGAAGACGGGGGCGCCGGGAATGCTCATCAGGACGATCTCGATGTCCGGTTGGTCCTTCGGGCCGACGGTGAGCCAGCGGAAGCCGGGCATTTCGGGGAAGCTCCAGTCCGAGCGCAGTTCGAAGCCGACCTTGGTGGTCCAGAAGTCAAGGGCGACCTCCTGGTCGTGGACCCAGACGTTGATGCTGGAGATGGTGATGCTCACGGGTTTCCTCCTGTAGCGGTTTCGGTGCCCACGACGCTACGAGGTGGGAGTCGCCGGGTCTTCTCGAAACGTGCGCAGTTGGGGTCGGGCCTCTCGGCGGACGACGCAGCCGGGGATCGCGAACCTCGGCGTCTGCGCGAACTCGGCCCGGTACTGGGTCGGCGTCTGGCCGTACATTCGCTTGAAACTGGTCGTGAAGCTGCCGACCGAGGTGAGCCCCACCTCGGCACAGACCCGTGCGACATCGTGGTCGGTGTTGCGCAACAAGGTGGCGGCGCGTTCGAGGCGACGGGTCAGCAGGTAGCCGTGCGGGCTGATGCCGAATGTCTCCCGGAACGCGCGGGAGAAGTGCGCCTGACTCAGCCCGGCGGCTGCGGCCATGTCCGCCACCCCGATCGGCTCGTCGTACCGGTGATCGGCGAGGTCGCGGGCTCGTAGCAGGTGACGTTCGATCGGCAGGCCCACGATCACAGTCTGCCGTGCTCAGAACTCGCCACGTGCTCTGCGCGCAGCCCACTAGGGTGACCTGGTGCCGGAATACCAGCGGATCCACGTGTCCTACAACGGCCGGCTGGGTGTGCCGGTCGGTCTCTTCGTGGCCGTGGACCATCTGCGCCGGGCTGGTCGGCTCTCGCCGGACGATGAGGCGCTGTGGCTGACCGTCGACGATTGGTTCATCGCGAATCTGCCTGAGCCGCCGCAGTATTCCGATGGGAACACCGCCGGCGTCGTGACGTGGTTTAAGCCGCCGCTGCCCGCTGCGATGCAGCGTCGGGTCGAGGTCGCGACGGGACTACTGAGCAAGTACGGCGTGCCGTGGTCAATCAGTGAGTCCGATGACCCGGGCGAGATCGTGTACGAAGACGATTTCCAGGTGGCTGTCGTGCCGCCGGTCCGTGGTGAGCCGTCGCCGATGCCGGCAGGGGTGACGCTTGGGCCAACGACGGGCGGTTCGAAGCAAAGCCTGGGCACGGACGCTTCTGCAGCCGCACGGCGCCACCTTGCCTACTACGCAACGGAACTCGCCGACCGGGCCAACCGCCCTGCGTCGCCTGACCGGCAGCGGCAGTTGGCGGCGTTCATAGCGCAGTGTGAAGCCCTTGAGCTCGCGACGATCCTGGAGGTCGGCTGTGGCGGCGGCCGGGACGGCGTGGCGTTGCAGGAAGCTGGATTCGATTACCGCGGAGTCGATCTCACGCCCGAGGCGATCGACATTTGCTCCGAGCACGGTCTGGCGGTGACGGTCGCGAGTGCGGCGGATCTGCCGTTCGAGGACGACTCGTTCGACGCGCTCTGGACGATGAGTACGTTGATGCACCTGGACGGCGACGGCTTCTCTCGGGCGGTCGCGGAGGTGGGGCGCGTCGTACGTCCAGGTGGTCTGGTTGCGGTCGGTCTTTGGGGTTCCGAGCCCCCTCGCCGACGCGTCGACGAACATGGTCGACTCTTCGTGCGACGCTCGGATTCACAAGTACGGCAGGCTCTTTCGCGCATCGGCTCGGTCGAGACGTTCGAGACGGGTCAGTGGTACGACGATGGCGAGCACTATCAGTACTTCACCCTTCGAGCGACCTGACCGTCGGCTCTATCCACAGATTTGTTCGTGGCCGGTTGGCTGTCGGTGCTGGGTCGTAGGGTGGTTTTCAGGGGCAGGGTTCGGGGCGCCGGGGAGGGGTGTGGCGGGCGTGAAGATCGATGAAAGCCGTTCGGGCAGTGGGCAACTCGGTGGGCCTGTGGTCGTGGCGTGTGCTCCGTCGAGGGTGGTACGACGCTCGGATGCCGCTGGTGATCCGGTGGGCGCATTGTTGGATGAGTTGCACGACGTGCTGGACCGGTTCGCCGCGTTGGATTCGTGGGACGGGTCTTCGGTGGAGGATGCGCGTCGGGCGTCGGGTCGGTTGGCGTCGGCGAAGGCGCGGATCGATGGGGTGCTGGTGTCGGTGGCGTCGGCGTTGCGGTCGGCGGTGACGTCGGCGGGTGGTTCGGTGGCTGAGGTGTCCTCGATCATGTCGGGTGAGTTCGGTGGGGACCGGCGGGATGCGCAGGCATTGGTCAACCTGGGGGAGCAGTTGCAGCACGCGCCCGCGACCGGATCAAGGTTGAGTAGCGGTGGGGTGTCTCGGGAGCAGGCGGGGGTGATCGCCCGGGGGCTGGCGGCGTTGCCGGACAGTGTGGCGCAAGCGGACCGGGACGCGGCGGAACGGGCGTTGTTGGAGGCGGCACCCACGATGACGTTGGTGGATTTGCGGCGGCGGGCGACGCGGATGCGGGAGGCGTTCGAAGACGTTGCGCAGGCCGACGCGCACGAGGACGCGGTGTTGGTGGATCAGGAGCAGGCTGCGTGGGCGCAGGCGTCGTTCTGGATGCGTGAACACAAACCGGGGCTGTTCAAGGGCGGGTTCACGCTGCCCGAGCTTCAAGCGCAGATGCTCAAGACCATGTTGGAGGGGATCAGTGCGCCCCGCCGGTTCCATCTGGAGACTGGCAACCACGGTGGCGGTGCTGGTCGCGCTCGGGCCAGCGGTGGTCGCGCCAACGGTCGTCGGGCCACGGGTTCGGGGGCTGCGGGCGGCGAGGGTCACGAAGGCGGACCCGTTCCGCCGGACTGGGCGCGCGGCAGCGAGGATGCCGTCGCGGAGCCGGCGCGTGGCGGCTGGCCGCGGACCGGGGCGCAGGCGGACGCCGAGATCGACGCCGCTGAACTGGCGGAGGCGGGTGGGTTGCCGATGGACACCGCACACCGCGAAGGTCGCGCCCTGGCGCAGTTGTGTGAGCACTTGCCGTTGGACAAGCTCCCGGGTGCCGGGGGTATCTCGGCGGTGCTGACGGTGAACCTGGACTATGAGACGTTGGCTGTGGGTGTGCGGGCGGCGACGTTGTCTACCGGGGGCAGGGTCAGTGCTGGTGAAGTGCGGCGACTGGCGTGCGGCGCCTCTTTGATCCCGCAGGTTTTCGACGGGAAGTCGTTGCCGTTGGATCTTGGCCGGGCGAGGCGGTTGTTCACGAATCATCAGAGACGGGCGGCGGAAAACCGGTACGGCGGGTGTGCTTTTCCCGGGTGTGATCGGCCACCGGGGTGGACCGAGGGGCATCACTGGCGAGAACCGTGGGCTGCTGGTGGCACCACGAACCTGGATGATCTGGCACCGCTGTGCGCCTCGCATCACCGCCGGGTTCATTACGAACACATTCCTGCCCGGCTGCGGGACGGGGTCCTGGAGTTCTTCGTGGCGCCCAGAGGCGGTGGCCCCAAGGAATGGCGAAGCAACAACCGGTGGCGCGTCGGCCCGCTCGCCCGGTGATACGTGCAGCCGACCCGCTCGCGCGGTGACTGTGCAACCGCGGGCCTGCTCGCGCGGTGACTGTGCAACCGCGGGCCCGCTCGCGCGGTGACCGTGGATTTGGTCTGCGGTCCGGAGGCGAGGTGTACCAATGGGAACGGGTCTGATGGGGTAGAACGGCGGCCCCGGATGGTGGATCAGCTACGCAGGTCGAACCAGGCGAGCGTCTGCTCGACCTCCGGGTGGTCGTGCGGGCGGCGTACTTCGCGCACGTCCGGCCAACCCCAGGAGCGGACGGTTGCTGCGACGCCTGGGGTACCGTCCTCGCCAGGCGCGCGGCGGTCTTCGTTGGTCTTGCCGATGATCAACCGGCCGCCGGGTCGCACGACGTGATCGACGAGGTGCTGCACGAACGCCAGTCGTCGATCAGCGGGCACGTATTCCAGTCCGGTGCGGACAACGTCGAACCGCATCGGTGGTCGCCAGGACGCGGCGTTAGCGGTCCAAATGCGTTGCGCCCATCGGGGATAGCGCGATCGGGCCAATTCGGCGAGGGCGGCCGAGATGTCAACGCCGTAGGGCTCGACCCGCAGTCCGCGCTCGGCCGACCAACGGTGGACCGAGGCCATCAGCAGTCCGTTGGCGCACCCGACGTCGAGGAAGGTGCCGTCCCGGTCGATCGCTTCCATCACGATCGACCGGGAGCGCTCCCATTCCTGCGCGGTCCCGGAGTGACCGGAGCCCATCCGTTCGTCGCCGGCGAGGTAGGCCGGCTCAACGATGGCGAGAACGCGTCGGTGCCACTCGCCGGAGTCGATCTCGCCGCTGGCGTACGCCGCGTCGATCGGGGCGAGAACGTCGTAGCCGTGTTCTTTGGCGCGCTCCCGGTCTGCCGACTCAGCGGGCAAGGGCGCCCATCGGGTCCCACGCAGGCAGCACGGTCGGCTCCTGCTCGAGCGCGGCCTGGAGGTCGGCGGGGAGGGCGTCGCGGCGTACGGCGATTTCGAACACGTACTCGCCGAACCAGTTGTCGTTCATGGTCATGAAGCCCTTGTCGCCCTTCTCCGAACCCCAGCTGTTCTCGACGCGCCAACGGCGCGGCGCGTTGTCCAGCAGGTCGACGCCGGTGAAGAGCATCGCGTGGGTCATCAACGACTCGTGGTGCAACAGGCGGTCCGCCTTGCTCAGATCGGACGTCACGTTGTAGATCGCGTCGTAGTCGAAGAGTTTGGCGTCCCAGATGCCGAGGTTGGCGTCGCACATTTGCGAGGTGTCGCAACCGAACCACACCGGCTCACCGCCCGAGATCGCTTCAACAGCAAGCTTCTTCATCAGATCCACCTCGATGTTGAGGTAGGTGACCGGGCGCGCGCCCACCACGTTGCCCAGGTGCGCGACGGTGAAGGTCTGGCCGTACGGGTGGCGCGGGTCGTTGACGACGCACACGTAATCCTCGAGCGGGATCGTGACGTATTCGGCGGCGAACTCCTGCGGAGTCATCGTGCCCTTGCGGTGGAAGCCGGAATCCTTGTCCTTCCACTGCCACACAAAGGAGTCCGGGGGAGTGCCCAGGTGCAGGGATAGCAGCCGGTGGACCGTTGTCAGTACGTCGGCCTTGGCCTGGCCGAGCTCCTCGCCGGACGCTCCGTCCGCTGCCCGCTTCCGCAGATCACGGGCCGCCTGTCGCAGGACGACGGACAGGTCGCGGTTCATCAGGTGCGTGTTGCTCGAAGAATTCGTCTCCGGCATGGCGGTTTTCGGCACCAAGCCGTGCTTCTCGACGAGGGCGGTGAACATGTTCCACTGGCCGCCGTCCTCGGCCGACCGGTCCAACAGCAGCGCCACCGTGCGGTCGTCCACGTCGTCGCCGGCCGTCTCGATGATCGACTCCAGCCAGAAGTTGGCCTTCTCGAACTTGTCCCAGAAGAGCAGGTAGTTCTGCGAGAACTCGAAGTCCTTGACGTCGAGCTTCTTCGCGGCGCCGGCCCGCAGCAGGTTGGTGCCGGCGAACAGCCAGCAGCGGCCGCTCTTCTCCTGATTGGTGGCACTCCAGTCATCGAGCAGCTCGGAGACCGAGTGGTCGATTGACGTGACGACGCGGCGGTCGATCGCGACCTTGTCGATCGGGGTCGTGGCCACGGCGTTCTGCAGCAACCGGGCGGTCGGATCCGCGTCGAAGTTCTTGGTCAGCTGTTCGGTGAAGTCAGGTGTCAGTTCAGCAGTCACCCATCGATGCTACGTCGGGACAACGTGTTGCTGGCCCGACCGTGGCAGCGGGACTCATTGTTGGGGCCAGGTCAGCCGCTTACCGTCTGGCGACGTCCAGGAAATCTCCCGGAACGGCAGGTGGTCCACCTCGGTGGTGTCGAGCCACATCAACACGTGACCGTCGCCCACCGGCGTCGTGTGCAGCGCTGGCGCGGCGCCGCCGGTCGTTGCCGTGGTGGTCACCTTGGTCACGGGCCCCGGTGCGAGGATCGCGACGACCTGGTGGGCCGGGGCTCCGCCGGTGATGGTGGTCGCGCACACGCCGTCGGCGGCGACGTCGTTGGTTCCGCCGTTCGTACCGCCCTTCGTGAGCACCCGGACGCCGCACGTGCCCAACGATTCGAAGGACCAGAAGGTGGTAGCCGATCCGGCAGTCGTGGTGAGTGGCACCAGCGTCGCGGTGGCGCCGTTCGAAGCATGCAGAGTGCCAGCGGTCGTCCACCACGAGGCGTATCCCACGTATTTCGCGGCGTCGATGCGCTGGCCGGTCCAGAAAACGGCGGCAGGTGTGCCGTCGGGAAGGACAACGCCGGCACCGCCCAGCATGGAGTAGTCGGACCGGGGATCGATCCACAGATCGGCGGTGTCGGTGTCCGCTGGCACCGGGCGAACGATGACCGTCTGGTCCCGGTCGTTTGTCGCCGAACCGCCGTCCTTGTACTGGGCAACCTCGGGCAGGTCGACCGAGCCTGTCTTGTCGATCCGGCGGATCCGCAGAACGCCGTCCTTGCGATACACCTGGTACGTCGTGGACGGGGTGGCCGGTTTGCCGTCGGCCTTGCCCATCGGCGTCGAGGTCACCTCATCGCGGGGGAGTCCGGCGTCGTCACCGTCGCGCTGGAAGAACTGGCCGAGTGGGGGCGTCGAACTGTGCGCGGGCATCGGTGAGGGGGACGAGGAGTCCGGCAGCGCCGTACCCACTGCGATCGCGACAGCGGCGGCCGCGGCGAGCGCCCCGGTGCCGGCGCCCCACAGGGCTCGGCGGCGGCGTACCTTGCGCTGGCCGGAGGCGACCACCGAGTCCGCGGACACGCTCATGGTCGGCGCGGCCGGGTCCAGGTCGTGGAAGAGTTCTTCGAGTTCGACGCTCATGACGCCGCTCCCTTCGAAGAGGTGGTGTCGGAATGGACGAGGGTGCGCAGCGTGGCCAGGCCGCGGGAGGCCGAGCTCTTGACGGTCCCGAGGCTGACACCGAGTGCGTTCGCGGTCTCCTCTTCGGACAGGTCCGCGTAGTAGCGCAGTACGACGCACTGCCGCTCGCGCAGCGGCAGCTGCCGTAGGGCGCGCACCAGGTCGGCCCGGGCATCGACTGTGCCGCCCGCGTCGCGGGTGGGTGAGTCCGCAACGTCCGCAGTCACGATCTCGGCCCCGGTCCGGCGCCAGCGGTCCGTGCGCAGGTTGAGCATGACCTTGCGGGTGTAGGCCCACGGCGCCTTCTGGGCGCTGCCCCATTTGGTGTAGACGCGGGCCAGCGCCTCCTGGACGAGGTCTTCAGCAACGTGCGGATCGCCGGTCAGCAACCAGGCGGTCTTCAGCAGGTGCGGGCTGCTGGCCTGGACGAATTCGACGAACCGCGCCTGCTCAGCCGCGTCCACGTCGCCCCGATGTCCGTCCTGCTGTCATGGTCATACCGAAACAGACGCACAGCAGGCGCAAAAGGTTGACTCAGGGAGTCGGCGCATCCCAGGAGTGAGTCTTCCCGTCGGGACCGGTCCACGTGACCTTGCTGAAGGGTGCGTCCGATCCGGCGCCACTGCCTGCGGCGAGAGTCCCCGAACCCCACAGCACCACTCGCGAGGTGCCGGGGATACTCGCCGACACGATCGCCTGGTCCGTCACACCAGGCGCGGTAACGCTGTGCAGGTTGCTGATCGGCCCATAAACCGTCTGCATCCACCCGACGTGGTCCTCCGAGCCAGAGAGATCCGTCGGGCACTGCTCGTTCGTCATTGGGGTCGCGAACGCTCCCGTCTCATCATCGAACCCGCAGAAGGAACTCTTGGTGAACTCCCAGTAGGTCGCCTTCTTTCCGCCAGCAGTCAGCGTCACTGTCTTCGCGGTCTCAGCGGTAGACGAGCCCAGGCTGCCGGAGGTAGTGCGCCACCAGGCCAGTCCGACGTTGGACACGTTGACCGGATCGCTGGTCCAGAAGACGCCCACTGTGCTGCCATCCGACAGGGTCGTCCCGCCACCTTCGACCATTGCCTGAGCCGAGATGACCTGCGCCGCGGACCTGACGTCGGCAGGCAACGGATGCACCATCAACGTTTGTTTCCGATCGGTGGTCACCGAACCGCCGTCGGACAACTTTTCCGCCAGCGGCAGCAGGGTTTGGCGGCTGCCGTCGAGGCGACTGAGTCGCAGTACGCCGTCCTGCCGGGTCACGACGTACTTGGTCATTGGCGTCCGCGCAGCACCGGATGGATCGGACGCGATCGGTATCGCGCTCGAGGCGATCTGACCGAGCGGCAGGCCAGCGCTCGGCCCGAAGAAGTCCGCTTTCTGCGGATCATTCAGATCCAGCGTGTTGGTCTGCGCGGGCATCGGCCTGGGTGCGCTCTGTTCGCCGCCGACCACACCCACCGTGATCGCGACGGCGGCAGCCGCCGCGACCCCAGCCGTCGCCAGCCCCGCGAACCGGCGGCGTCGGCGTACCACGTCTTGCTTGGCGGCGCCCAGGACCGTCGCGGGGGACAGGCTCATCGGCGGCGCGGAGGTCTCCCGCAGCAGCTCTTCGACGTCGATGCTCATGACTGTCCCTCCAATGCTGGGTCGAGTTGCGTTCGGAGCCGGGCCAATCCACGGGACCCGGCGCTCTTGACCGTCCCCACTCCGATGCCGAGCAGGTCGGCCACCTGAAGCTCGGACAGGTCCGCGTAGTGCCGCAGCACCACCACGTCGCGCTCGCGGCGGGGCAGTGTGCTCAGCGCGTCGATCAGCGCGCGGCGGGCATCGACCTGCGCCTCGTCACCCTCGGCACCAGCCTCGGGAAGGGAGCCGGAGACCACCTCCAGCCTCGTCGAACGCCACCGATCGGTGTTCAGGTTGACCAACGTCTTGCGCGCGTAGGACCACGGCTGGCCGTTCATCGAGCGCCACTTGCGGTAGAGCCGCACGTAGGTCTCCTGCACCAGGTCCTCGGCCCGGTGTGCGTCCCCGCACAACAGCCAGGCGGTGTGCAACAACGACGGCGAACTGGCGGCGACGAACTCGGTGAACGCAGCGTCGTCGCGCCCGCTCATTCCCGCTCCCTATGACCACTCATACCGGTACCTACGTCATAGCCACCGAAAAGGTTGTGTGACAGTGAGGCATGACGTTCTCCATCGTGGCGCGGGATGCGGCGACCGGTGATCTCGGGGTCGCTGTCGCGTCCAAATTCCTGGCCGTCGGCGCGGCTGTGCCCGCTGCCCGCTTCGGCATCGGCGCCGTCGCCACCCAGGCCTTGTGCAACACCCTCTACAAACGCGACGGTCTGGCCCGCCTCGCCGAAGGGCTGAGTGCCTCCGACGCGCTCGCCGCCCTCACCGCCGCTGACGACCGCCGCGAGACCCGCCAGGCGGGCATGGTCGACTCCCGCGGCGGCAGTGCCACCTTCACCGGCACCTCGGCGCTGCCGTGGGCCGGCGGCCGGACCGGGCCGAACGTGGCCATCCAGGGCAACATCCTCACCGGTCCCGACGTGGTCGATGCGATGTACGACGAGTGGCTGGCCACCGAGGACCTCCCGTTGGTGCAACGCCTGTTGCGATCCCTTGAGGCCGGTGACGTTGCCGGCGGCGATTCGCGCGGCCGGCAATCCGCGGCGTTGCTCGTGGTCTCGAAGACCGGCAGTTATACCCCCGGCGACGACGTGATCTACGACCTGCGGGTCGACGACCACGTGGCGCCGATCCCCGAACTGGCCAGACTGCTGCAGGTGCACGACCTGCTCTTCGGTGAGTCAACCGACCTGTTGCCGCTCGACGGCGAGTTGGCCGACGAAGTCGCGACCCGGCTCTCGGCGCTCGGGTACGCCGATCTGGACACCTGGGCCGGGGTGGAGAACCTCGAGCTCCGCCTGCACCCGGGCCAGATTGACGTGATCGTGCTCGGCCAGCTGCGAGCCGTGACTGCCGCGATCGGCTGAGCACTCCGATCGGCGTACCCGAACTGCTCTGTCCCCCAGTCAGATCCCTCAGTGCCGGAAGGTGGCCAACACGTCCTGCTCGGTCTGCTGGTAGGACGAACCGGCCCGGCCCAGGGCCCCGGAGATGGACTCAAGGGTGCGGCGAACGTTCTCCTGCTGGCCCTCCCACTCGTGCTGCAGCGCGGCGTACTGCCCGGATGCCGAGCCGGTCCAGGTGCCCTGGAGAACCTCCAGCTTGCGTCGCATGGCGCCCATCGCATCCTGGATCTGCCCGGCGATGAGGTTGAGGTCGCTGCTGTGTCGAGCGATCTCGGTGGTGTTGACGGCGAAGGTGTTGCTCATGGAATCGTCCCCCTGGTGACGACGGGCCCACCGGATGTGGGCGCGATAGGTTCACGCTAGGCGGCCAACAGCACCCGAATCGGTTTGTCCACAGGGCGATTCAGGGCTGGAGCACGGCGACGAGAGCACGGGCTACTCCGGTCATGTACCCAGAGCGGGGGTGATAGCTCGAACCGTCGCCATCGGCCACGTGGGAGCCGTTGAACCACGGTTCCGCGGCACAGGCGGTGTGCGAAGCGGTGACCGGACGAAGGTCCAGGAATTTCGAATCAGTCTGCACTGCAGCGGCTTTGATTGCATCGTCGAGTCTGCCGAGGGTGGCGTTGACCCACGCCGCGTCGCCTTCGGTGATCGGCCACCGGGACGGACACTGTGCGCCCTCGGGCAGGACCTGGGGGTAACCCAACAGAACGACCTGCGCCCGGGGTGCGTCGGCCTTGATCGTGCGCACCGCGGCCACCAGCGAGGACGTCACCTCGGGAATCTGACTGACCGCGTTCGGCGTCGAGCCGAGAACGCTGTCCTTGCAGGGGGTGGCTGAGGTGGACACAGCGGCGTAGTGGCTGCAGCCGACCAGCGTGCCGAACAAACCGTTGTCGTTCACGCCGAGCGCGATCGTCACCAGGCGGGTGTCCGCGGTCAGGCCGTCGATCTGCGGCGGCGCCGTCTCGCCCTGGAACGACTGCGGCGTGCCGATGTTCGTGGTGCGGGCTGCGTTGCAGGATCGGTCAGCCAACGTCACGTCCAGAGCTTTGGCCACCTGCCGCGGGTAGTTGTCAGCCGCCTGCGCGCAGAACGACGCGGGCGAGGGCTGGGTGGCGCCGGTGGCGGTGCCTGCTGTGTACGAGTCGCCGAAGCTGACCATCCGGCCCCCGACGAGGTGGTCGTCCGAAGAGGTGCTCGACGCCGTGCCGGACGATGTGCTCGACGACGCGCTGGGCGCCGTGCCCGCGGAGGTGGATCGCGGCTCGCCGGACGTCGAGGAGCAGCCGGCCAAAGCGGCGCACAACACGGCCACCGCCGCCAGGGAGCGGGTACGCGCGGTCACGGTCACCACCTCATCACACACAGCGTGCGAGACGCGCCACAGCGAGGTTTACGCGGCAGTAGGATCGCGGCTATGCCGGAACCGCAGGTCGCCGTCAGCGCAGTGACGCTGGTGAAAGAGTACGGCTCCGGCGATTCCACGGTGCGCGCGCTGGATGGTGTCGACGTCCAGATCCGCCAGGGTCAGTACACCGCCATCATGGGGCCGTCCGGATCCGGCAAGTCAACGCTGCTGCACTGCCTGGCGGCCCTGGACACCCCGACCTCGGGCGAGGTTCGGTTCGGTGGGGACACGTTCGCTCGGCTCAGCGACAACAAACTGACCCGGCTGCGCCGCGAGCGCATCGGTTTCGTCTTCCAGAGCTTCAACCTCGTCCCGACGCTCACCGCCGAGGAGAACATCCTGCTGCCACTGGCGATGGCCGGCCGGAAACCCGACGGCCGGTGGTTCGATCAGATCGTCGAGTCGGTCGGGCTGGCAGATCGCCTGCAACACCGCCCGGCGCAACTGTCCGGCGGTCAGCAACAGCGGGTCGCCTGCGCGAGGGCCCTGATCACGCGGCCAGACGTCATCTTCGCCGACGAACCCACGGGCAACCTCGACTCGACCGCCAGCGGGCAGGTGCTGGCGTTGCTCCGTCAAGCCGTCGACGAGTTCGGCCAGACCGTGGTCATGGTGACGCACGACGCGGCGGCCGCGGCCTTCACCGACCGGATTCTGTTCCTCTCCGACGGCCGGATCGTTGATGAGATGAGTCAGCCAACCGCGGCCACCGTCCTGGAGCGGATGAAGGGACTCGACGCCGGATTCGGCCAGAGCGTCGTCGTGGCCACCGATCGATCGGAACGGGCCGGGGTCTGACTTGCTCACCGCTGCTGTGCGCAGCCTGATCGCCCGCAGGGCACGGCTGGTCATGTCACTGCTCGCCGTCCTGCTGGGCGTCAGCTTCGCCTTCGGATCGCTGATCTTCATCAGCACTCTGGACCGGGCGTTCTCCGCAGTGCAGTCGGGGACAGTCAGTGACGTCGTCGTCCGCCAAGCCGGTGTCCGTTCCGGACAGGGCCAGGTGGATGCCTCGCTGATCCCCCGCGTCGAGGCGGTCCCCGGCGTCGCCCAGGTCGACGGCCAGGTGCTCGAGAACGGTGTCTACCTGCTGGGCAAGAACGGTGAGGTGTTGGGTGCGGCCAACGTCCCCGGCAGCGGGACGAACTTCCACAACGGACGTGCCGCCGGTGGCCTGCCCGGCCTGGTCGTGCTCGAGGGTCGCGCCCCTGCCTCCGCCGGCGAGGTGGCCATCGACCCCAAAGCCGCCGCCGAGGGCGGCTACCGGCTCGGTGACATGGTCACCATCGTCACCACCGGCGACAACCCCGTGGTGACCAAGAAACTGGTCGGTCTGGTGACGTACGGCGCAGGCGGAACCCCGGGGGCAACGCTGGTCACCGTCGACACGGCTACCGCGCAGAAGATCTTCGCCGACAACGGGAACGTTTTCCAGCAGTTGTGGGTGGTCGCGAAACCGGGCGTGAGTCCCGCGGCGCTGCGGGACCGGATCAACGCGGTCCTGCCCGCCGGAATGGCGGCGCTCACCGGGGCGCAGGCAGCGGACGTGGATGCCAGCACCATCAACAAGGCATTGCGCTTCATCACCGCCGCGCTGTGGGTTTTCGCCGCGACCTCGTTGCTCGCCGGCGGATTCCTGATCGCCAACACCTTCGCGATGTTGGTGACCCAACGGGCCCGCGAACTGGCGCTGCTGCGAGCGATCGGTGCGAGTAAGGCCGACATCCGGCGGATGGTGCTGCTCGAGGCGCTCGTGATCGGCATCGTCGGCTCGGCCCTCGGGCTGGGGTGCGGCTACCTCCTGGCCCGGCTGATCCGCGGTCTGCTGCGCCGGTTCGGGTACGACCTGTCCGCGACGCCGCTGGTCGTGCCGTGGACCGGCGCTTTCATCGCTGCGGCCCTCGGTGTCGTGGTCACCGTGCTGGCGGCGTACCTGCCCGCTCGTCGGGCCAGTAGCGTGCCGCCGGCGGCGGCGTTGCGCGACGACCCCACCCCGGTCGAGCGCTCGCTGCGGTTGCGAGCGGGGGTGGGGATCGGCGTACTCGCGCTGGCCGCACTCGCCCTGGCGCCCCCGGTCCGCGCGCGGGCGTCGACGAACGTGTTGCTCGCGGTAGCCATCGTCCTTGCCCTCGTCGGGGTGGTCGTGTTGACGCCGGTCCTGGCGAGGCCCGTGATCCGGGTCGCCGCCCGCGCGGCGGGGCTGTTGTGGGGTGATGTCGCGCGGCTTGCGGGCACGAATGCGCTGCGCAATCCGCGTCGCACCGGGGTGACCGCCACGGCGTTGATGATGGGTACGGCGTTGGTGGCCATGATGGGGGTCTTCGCGATGTCCGCCCGGGCCAGTGTCGATCAGCTGATCGCCGATACCTTCCGCAGCGACTACATCGTGTCGGCGTCGTACGGCGCACCGTTCTCGCCAACCATCGCCGAGCGCATCGAGAAGGTGCCCGGCGTCCAGGACGTGGCGCGAGTCCGACAGGGCGGGGCGTACCTGGAAGCGGGCGGTCAGCAGATCCAGATCACCGTTGCGGCGACCGACCCGGTGCCGTTCCTTGATCTGGTCGATCTGCACTTCGACGCTGGAACCTCGGCCGACTGGCGCGGCGCCAGCGTCGTGGTGTCCCGCACCTTCGCCCAAGAGCACGGTCTGCGGGTCGGTCGCGACGTGACGATCGGTTTCCTCGGCAAGCCGTACGCCGTCAAGGTGGCCGGCATCATGGCCCAGAGCCCCCTGGCGGTGGTCGACGTCATCACCACGACGCAGCAGTTCAACGCGATGGGCGGGGGACCCGAGGACCGCCTCGTCTTCGTCTCCCGCGAGCCGTCGGCCAAACCCGCGGCCGTCCGGGCCGGCCTCGTCGCCGCCCTCGGCGGCAACTCGGTGGTGACGGTCAAGAATCAGGACGAGTTCGCCGCGCAACAACGCGAGCCGATCGATCAGTTGCTCCGGGTGATCTACGCACTCCTGGGGCTCGCGATCCTGATCGCGTTCCTGGGCATCGTCAACACGCTGGTGCTGTCGGTTGCCGAGCGACGTCGGGAGATCGGTCTGTTGCGCGCGGTTGCCATGACCCGTGGCCAGGTGCGGCGGATGATCCGGCTGGAAGCGCTGGCCATCTGCGTCCTCGGCTCGGTGATCGGACTGAGCACCGGCGTTCTCCTCGGCTGGTTGCTCCAGCGATCCCAGGCGAACCGTGGGATCAGCGTGCTGGACATCCCCTGGCTGCAACTGCTCGGGGCCCTGGTGATCGCAGTGGCCGCCGGGGTGGTCGCCGCCTGGTGGCCGGCGCGCCGCGCGGCCGGGTTGCCGCCGCTGGCCGCCATCGCAACCGAATAGCGCCCGCCGGCGACGCAACCGAATAGCGCCCGCCGGCGATGCAACTGGTTGAGAAAGGTGCGGGCGCCCCGTGGGGTGCGGGAGCAAAGCTCGACCGCGACCGCCACGAGGCGCCCGGCTGGACGTTCCGGCCCCGTCACAAGCCGTACGTCCGGGGAGAGACTCGCGACGCGGAGGAAGGGGTGTGTCGCGAGACCCTCGCCACGACGTGCTCTAGGAGGAAGCCTCCTTGAGCGTCGCCGTGACGTCCATCTTCTGCCCGTCGCGGTAGACGGTCAGAGTGACCTTGTCCCCGACTTTCTGGGCCCGCACGAAGCCGACCAGAGCATCGGAGGAGGTGACGGCCGCACCGTTGAACGCGGTGATGACGTCACCCTGCTTCAGCCCGGCGTCTGCCGCCGCGCTCCCGGAGACGACCTGTCCCACCTTGGCCCCCGCCACGGTGGCTCCGCCGGTCGTGACCGAGCCGTTCTGTGCGCTGATCCCCAACTGGGCGTGGACCGCCTTGCCGTTGCTGATCAACTGCTCCGTGACGTTCGAGACCACGGTGGCAGGAATAGCAAACCCGATCCCGATGGATCCGGACTGTGAGGATTCTGAGCTTCCGCCGAGAGTCGCGATCGAGGAGTTGATGCCGATCAGTTCGCCCGCCTCGTTGACCAGGGCGCCACCGGAGTTGCCCGGGTTGATGGCGGCACTGGTCTGGATGGCGTTGGTGTAGACGGCGTCGCTGGCGGTCTGCTGGCCGTACTGGTTCTGGGAGTCCGCGCCGCTGGTGGTGACCGGCCGGTTCAGGGCGCTGACGATGCCACTGGTGACCGTGCCGGACAGACCGAGCGGGTTACCGATCGCCATGACCGGCTGGCCGACGACGACCTTGCTCACGTCACCGATCGCGATCGGCTGCAGGTCGCTCGGCGGGTCGGTCAGTTTGATGACGGCCAGGTCGGTGCTCGGGTCGGTGCCGACGATCGTCGCCTTGTACGTCGTGTTGTTGTTCAGCGTCACCGTGATGGAGTCGCCGTCGCTGCTACTGCTGTCCAGGGTCACCACGTGGTTGTTGGTGACGATGTGCCCCTCCTTGTCGAGGATCACACCGGAGCCCTCGCCTCCGGACTGGCCGTTGGTCACCGTGATCGACACGACGCTGGGGGACACCTTCGCGGCCGTGGTCACCCAGCTCTGCACTTCCTGACCGCCGTCGGTGACGGTGACGTTGGTGCTGGTCACGCCGCCCGCCGAGGAGCCGCTCGCCGAGGAGTTCGAGCCGTGACTGAGCGCGTACGTCGAACCGCTGGCCAGTGCCGCAGCGACCAGTGCAGCCAGGGGTACGGCGATCCACGGCGCCTTGCGCGACGACCGATTCGTGGTCGCCGGGGTCGTGGTGTTCGGCTGGTTCGTGGCGTCGAAGCCGTACTGCTGACCCTGCGCGGGGTACTCGGCGCCCTGCGCCGGGTACTGACCGGCGACCGACGGGTACTGACCGGTGCCGTACGCCGGGTAGCCGCCGGGCGGGGTGAAGGCGCCCTGCTGATGCGGCGCGTAGGAACCCTGCGGCTGCTGGTAACCAGTGGGTGCGGCCGGCGCGTTCTGATCAACGGGCACGCTCTGGGTGTGCTCACCCTGGCCGTAGATCGGCTGGGTGCTGTCCACGGGTGCCGCCCCGGCGTCGTGGCCTTCACCTTCGGGGCGGTACTGGTCGTTGCTCACGGGTCTCCCTCACGTTGACGGTCGTAGTCTGGGCCCCATTAACCCGGATCGAGTTAGGCGACCCGTACGCCCTAGCTGTGCGAATCCTGTGCAGGCAGGTCGCTGGGTACGGTCACGTCCTCATCGTAGGGATTTTCGTCCTGTGCGGACTGTTGGTTACTCGCTGATCTGACCGGCATGGTGACGGTGAACGTCGCACCCGGTCCCGGGGTCGTGCTGGTCACACCGACTGTCCCGTCGTGGGCTGCGACGATGGCGGCCACGATCGCCAGACCAAGGCCGCTACCGCCGTCGGCGCTGTTGCGGGAGGAGTCGGCCCGGTAGAACCGCTCGAAGATGCGCTCGCGGGACTCCTCGGGCACGCCCGCACCGTGGTCGATCACCCGGATCACGGCGACGGTGTCGTCGCTGCCGACCTGCACCTCCAGCGGACTGCCGGGCGGGGTGTAGCGCAGCGCGTTGTTGACCAGATTGTTCAGCACCTGACGCAGGCTGGATTCGTCACCGGTCACCAGCGTGGCGTCCAACGGGCCGTGCTCGCCGATCAGGCGGATGGTGCGATCCGGGGCCACCGCGAGAGCATCCTGCACGGCATCGGCGGCCAGCACCGTCAGGTCGACCGCGTCTCGTCGGGGCGCCGGCTGTCCGTGGCGGGATTCCCGGTTGTCGAACCGGGTGAGCAGCAGCAGGTCGTCCACCATCGCGGCCATCCGGGTGGCCTCGCCTTCGATGCGACTCATCGCCGAATGCACGTCGTCGGGGCCGATCGCCCCTTGCCGGTACAACTCGGCGTACCCGCGCACCGTCGCCAGCGGCGTACGCAACTCATGGGAGGCATCGGCGACGAACCGGCGCATCCGATCCTCCGAGCGCTGCTGGACCGCGAAGGACTGCTCGATGCGCGAGAGCATCACGTTCAGGGAGTGTGACAGGCTCGCCACCTCATCGCGCGTGCCGATCTCGGGCACCCGGCGCGCCAGATCTCCATCGGCGATCGCCCGGGCGGTGTCCTCGATGCGGCGCAGCGGGGCCATTGCGCGGCGGACCGCGAACCAGCCGAGGATTCCCCCGACCAGCACCACCCCGAAGGTTCCGACCGCGACCACGATGATCAGCCGCTCGATGATGTCGTTGACGCGCGACATCGGCACCGCGATGGCGTACTTCGTGGATCCGTCCCCCGCGCTGCCGGTCACGACGCGCCACCGCTCGGTGCCGTCGACGGACTTCACCGTGATCGGTGTGCCGTGCTTGCGGGCTGAAAGGTCTTTCAGGTCAGGCGGATTGGTGCCGACCAGATTGGTCTGGAGCGTTGCGGCGTCGTGGGTCACGGACACGACGTAGGTGCTGGAGGGTACGAGGGACTTCAGGGTGTCGGTGCTGATCTCGCGCTGGTTGTCCAGGGCCGTGGTCAAGGTAGCGCCGATCAGGTTGGCTTCGGCCTGCAACTCCGAGTCCTGGCGCTGCATGAGGAAGGACCGCAGTTGGAGGGTTGCAGTCAGGCCCACCCCGATGGTCGCGATCGTCAGGAAGGCGACCAGGAGGGCGGTTAGTCGGGCGCGCAGCGGCATGAGGCAGGTCTACTAGATGCCGACCCTCGTGGGTCAGCCCTGGGTGGGTCGCTCGGGTCGCAGCTCAGTCGCGCGGTGCGCGCAGCACGTAGCCGACGCCGCGTTTGGTGTGGATCAGCGGTGGCAGGCCCTCGATGTCGATCTTGCGGCGCAGGTAGGAGATGTAGCTCTCGACGATGCCGGCCTCACCGCGGAAGTCGTAGTCCCACACGTGGTCGAGGATCTGGGCCTTGGACACCACGCGCCCGTTGTTCAGCATGAGGTAGCGCAACAGTTTGAACTCGGTCGGTGAGACCTCGATGATGGCGCCCGCTCGGCGTACGTCATGGGAGTCTTCGTCCAACTCCAGGTCGGCGACGGTGATCACCGACTGGCCGTCGTCGTTCTGCTGGGCGCGGCGCAGCACGGCGCGGATCCGGGCCACGACCTCCTCCAGGCTGAACGGTTTGGTGACGTAGTCGTCACCGCCGACGGTCAGGCCCTTCACCTTGTCCTCGACCGCGTCGCGGGCGGTGAGGAAGACGATCGGCAGATCGTGACCGCCGCCGCGCAGTTTGCGAGTCACGTCGAAGCCGTCCATGTCCGGGAGCATGACGTCCAGAACGGCCAGGTCGATCGGGTGCTGTTCGAACAGCCGCAGGGCATCGCCGCCGTTGGCAGCGGTGTGCACCTCGAATCCCGCGAACTTCAAGCTGGTGGCCAGCAGTTCGCGGATGTTGGTCTCGTCTTCCACCACGAGCAGGCGGGCCTCGGGAGCGTCCATGGCACTAGCGTGGACCGCTTTACTGGAAGTTTCCTGAATGTTGGGTGGATTCTGTGGGTTTTAGTTAGCTCTGCTAATGAGATATGCTAACTATATGTCTGAGGTGAGTGGAATCGCGGTGGCGGCTGACCGCCGGCAGTTGGCTGCGGAGTTGCGCGCGGTGTGCATGCGGGTCAGCCGGCGCACGCGGTTCGCCAAGGAGGCGCTGGTGCCGCCGCACCAGGCCTCCGTGCTCGGCAAACTCACCGATAACGTCCTGACGCCACGGGAATTGGCGGATATCGAGTGCGTGAGCGCCCCGTCGATGACCCGCACCGTGGGTTGCCTGGTCGACAAGGGGTTGGTGCGCCGGGAGGCGGACCCGAGCGATGGCCGCCAGGTGCGGCTGTTCATCACCGATGAGGGGCGTACGACGATCGCGCGGGTGCGTGCCCAGCGTGACGAGTGGATGTTGGAGCGGCTCTCCGCGCTGTCCGAACAGGAATGCGCGGTGCTGGAGCAGGCGCAGGAGATCCTGGGCCGGGTGGTTGCTGCGTGAGCGGGGGCAAGACTTTCGCGTCGCTGCAGCACTACAACTACCGGCTGTTCTTTCTGGGCGGCCTGGCCTCCAACGTCGGGACCTGGATGGGCCGGGTCGCGCAGGACTGGCTGGTCCTGACCCAACTGACCAACCACGACGCGACCGCCCTGGGCATCGTCACCGCGTTGCAGTTCGCGCCGGTTGTCCTGCTGGCCCCGTTGGCCGGTGCGGTCGCGGACCGCTTCGCGAAACGACGGATCCTGATCGGCACCCAGGTCGGTCTGGCGGTGACCAGCCTGCTGCTCGCCGTACTGGTCATCGGGGGATGGGCCGTGCTCTGGCAGGTCTACGTGATCGCCCTGCTGCAGGGCGCGGTGACGGCCCTGGACAACCCGGCCCGGCAGGCGTTCGTGTCCGAGATGGTGCCGCCGGAGCGGCTGTCCAACGCGGTCGGTCTGAACGCCACCTCGTTCAACTCCGCGCGGTTGATCGGCCCCGGCATCGCCGGTCTGCTGATCGCGGCCATCGGGACCGGCTGGACCCTGGTGTTCAACACGGTGTCGTTCGCCGCGGTGGTGCTGGCGTTGACGGCCATGCGGGTGCACGAGTTGACGCCGGCCCCGCGGGCGAAGGGTCGCGGTGGGGTGCGCGAGGGGCTGGCCTACGTGCGGCGTCGGCCGGACATCCAACTGATCATGGTCATCGTCTTCATGCTCGGCACGTTCGGCATGAACTTCCAGATCACCATCGCGCTGATGGCCACGACCGTCTACGGCAAGGGTGCCGAGCAGTACGGCGCCCTGGGCTCGGTGATGGCCGTAGGTTCACTGGCCGCGGCCCTGATGGCGGCTCGTCGCGCGCGGCCCCGGTTGCGGGTGCTGCTGGCGGCGCTGGCGGGCTTCACCATCTCGGCTCTGGCCGCAGCCATTGCGCCCTCCTACCTCACCTTCGCCATCGCGTTGGTGCCGTGCGGGCTGTTCGCGATCACCGCGCTCAACACCGCGAACGCCACGGTGCAACTGAGTGTTTCACCGGAAATGCGCGGTCGGGTGATGGCGCTGTACATGGCGATCTTCATGGGCGGTACGCCGATCGGAGCGCCGGTCGTCGGCTGGATCGGTGGCACGTTCGGGGCGCGCTGGACGATCGGTATCGGTGCGATCGCTGTCGGCATCGCGGTGGTGGGTGCGATGGTGTACCTCATGCGGATCAACGAGGTAGAGGTGCACATCGAGCGGTCGCCGCGGCCGCACCTGGAAGTCTCCGCGCACACTCGTGAGCTGGTGGGTGCGCCGCAATGATGTCGCCCCGGGCGCGGCGGATCATCGTGATCGTCGCGTTGGTCGCGCTGATCGGCGTACCCGTGCTGGCCGCGATCCTGCACTGAGCGCTGCAAACGCCCGGGCAGTCGAGTGGCTCAGTAGGCGCTCTGGGCGTTGATGGATCGTTCCGCGGTCGCCAGCGCCTTCTGCACCGTCCGATAGAGCGCGCTGGGTGCGTCCTGATGCTCCAGCAGCCACGCTCGCACGGCCGTCAGGACCGGGTGGGTGGCCAGGTCACCGTCGGCGACATCGACCAGCGGGAAGAGGCCGGCGATCATCCGCTCGGCGTCGGTCTGCCCCAGGGTCTTCCACCACTTCTCCAGACCGTCCAGGTACGCCGGCAGGTCGGCGCGGGTGTCTGCCGCGCTGAACGGCTGCCGGTAGCCGGCCAGCAACGCCCGCCGATGGTCGTTCGACATGGGCGAGCCGTCGGTGAGGGCCTTCCAGACCTGTTCCTTGACGGCACGTCCGGGGCGGGAAGCAATGGCCTGCGCGTACGCCGTGCGGCCAGTCATCGTGTCGTCGCCGGCCAACTGGGCGTCCAGGTCTGCAACCGACCAACTCCCGGTTGCCGCAAGGGAATTGGTCAGACGCCAACGCAGATCGGTCGGGAGGTCCTCGAGGGTCGCCAGCGCGGCGACCTCGTCGGAACAAGCGTCGGTGAGCGCGGCGAGTCCGGCAACGCCGCGGACCCAGATCAGGTGCTCGTCCGAGCCCGGAGCCGTCCGGGCCGCCTGATCGAGGCAGACCTGCAACAACCGCGCTGCCTGCCCGGGTCGATCCGCCTGCGGGGTATACGTGCCGACGGCCTCCGCGCCGAGGAAGGCCAGCACGGTGAGGATGGACGGGTTGGGTTCTGAAATCGTCTGGGTCGCAAAGACATCCGCAAAGGTGGCCGCGGACAGTCCACCGTCACGCACCATGCCCCACAACGTCGACCACGCCACCGCGCGGGTCAGATCCGGGGTCACCTGGGCCAACGCGACCCCCGCGGTTGCCAGCGAGCGCTCGTCGAGGGCGGTCACGGCGTACGTCTCATCGGCGGCGTTCAACACGATCAGGTCTGCGCACAGCCCCACTGCCTCCGGCAGCGCCACCGAGCGCTCAGTGAGGGTCACCGGTAGATCGGTGAGCAGTTGTAGCGAACCGTCCGAGAGGGCGAAGAGGCTGACGGTGAACCGGTGCGGACGCAGGATGCCCTGGCCGGTGACATGGTCCACCCCGTGCTGCTCGATGCGCAGCGCGGTGATCGCGCCGTCGCCATCGCGGGTGACCACCGGCGTGAGGTGACTGGGTCCTGAGGTCTGCCACCACGCACGCGCCCAGTCGCGCAGATCCTCGCCGCTGGCGCCCTCCATCGCGGTCAACAGATCATCGAGTGTGGTAGAGCCGTAGGCATGTTCGGCGAAATAGGCGCGAGCCCCGGCGAAGAACTGATCCGTCCCGACGTACGTCGACAGTTGTTTCAACGTGGCCGCACCCTTGGCGTAGCTGATGCCATCGAAGTTCTGTCGCGCCGCTTCGAGGTCGGGGATCGTCGCCACGATCGGGTGCGTCGTGGGCATCTGGTCCTCGGTGTACGCCCACTGCTTGCGACCCAGCGCCAACTGGACCCAACCGTCGGGATAGTCGGTCGCTGCCTGCGCCACCTGGTAGCCCATGAGGTCGGCGAAGGATTCCTTGAGCCACAGGCCATCCCACCACTGCATGGTGGCCAGGTCCCCGAACCACATGTGCGACATCTCGTGCAGGATCACCTCGGCCCGCTGCCCACGCTGGGCCTTGGTGGCTCCGCCGCGATAGAGGAAGTTCTCGTTCCAGGACACCAAGCCCGGGTTCTCCATCGCGCCGATGTTGTACTCCGGCACGAAGACCTGGTCGTACTTACCCCACGGGTAAGGGAATCCGAAGTGCTCGTCGAAGAAGTCGAGCCCCTGTTTGGTGACCGTGAAAATGTCCTGTTCGTCGAGGTATTCGCGCATCGTCTGCCGGCACAGCAACCCCAGGGCGATCTCCTGGCGGCTGCCGTCGGCGCGTTCGATGACGTGCAGGTCGGAGGTCGTCGCGTAGGGTCCGGCCGCGAGCGCCACAAGGTAGGTCGACATCAGCGGAGTCCGCCCGAACCGCGTCACCGTGACGTCGCCCTGCGCCGGGGAGGCGACGGCGGGTTGGTTGCTGCGCACCTGCCAGTCGCTGGGCGCGGTCACGCTCACCTCGAACTGCGCCTTGAGATCCGGCTGCTCGAAACAGGCGAACATCCGACGCGCATCGGTGGGCTCGAAATGCGTGTAGAGGTAGGTGTTGTTGTCCTGCGGGTCGGTGAACCGGTGCAGGCCGTCGCCGGTGTTGCGGAACGCGCAGCGAGCCGTGATATCGACCGTGTTGTGCGGCAGTAGCGGTTCGAGCGGGAGCCGGGCACCGTCGTACCCGCTGGTGTCGATCGGCTGGCCGTTCAGGGTCGCCGACTCGATGGAGTCAGCCACCAGGTCCAGCCAGGTCGACTCGCCGGTGGCGTCGAAGATCAACGTGGTGTGCGAGGTGAAGGTCGTCGCGGTCGGATCGGCGGCGTGCGTGAGGTCGATGCTGATCGCGTACACCGGGGCGTGCACCACGCTCGCACGCTGCGCACATTCGGACTGGGTCAGGTTCAGCGCGTCGGTCACGGGAGTCCAGTCAACCATCCGCGGATCGCGCGGTGGTCAGAGCCGGTCAATGACGTAGTCGATGCAGGCGGTCAGCGCCGAGACATCCTCGGGGTCGACCGCGGGGTACATCCCGATGCGCAACTGGTTGCGACCGAGCTTGCGATACGGCTCGGTGTCGACGATCCCGTTGGCGCGAAGGGCGGCGGCCAGCGCCTTGGCGTCGATCCCCTCGTCGAAGTCGATCGTGCCGACCACGGGGGAACGCAACGAGGGGTCGGAGACGAACGGATCGGCGTACGCCGAGGCATCAGCCCACGCGTAAAGGCGCCCACTGCTCTCGCTCGTCCGCGCGGCCGCTCCGGTCAGTCCGCCCAGCGAGTCCAGCCAGCGCAGCTGGTCCAGCAGCAGCGCCAACGTGGCCAGGGCAGGAGTGTTCAGAGTCTGCTCCAGGCGCGAATTCTCCACGGCCGTCTGCAGACTCAGGCTTGCCGGGATGTAGCGCTGCGAGGCGGCCAGCTGCGCGGTGCGCTCCAGCGCCGCCGGTGACATCAACGCGATCCACAGGCCACCGTCGGAGGCCAGGCTCTTCTGCGGGGCGAAGTAGTAGACGTCGGTCTGCGCGACGTCGATCGCCATCCCGGCGGCTGCGGAGGTCGCGTCCACCAGGAACAGGCCGTTGTCGGCCGGGCGCTGGATCGGGCTGGCCGCACCGGTCGAGGTCTCGTTGTGGGCCGTCGCGTAGAGGTCGACCTCGGCGGGGGCCAGCAGTGCGACCGAACCGGCAGGCGCCTGCACGATCAGCGGGTCGGTCAGCCACGGCGCGCCACCGGTGGCCGCCGCGAATTTGGCGGTGAACTCCCCGAAGACGGCGTGGGCGGCGCGTTCGCGCACCAGGCTGAAGGCGGCCACGTCCCAGAAGGTCGTCGAGCCGCCCATCCCGAGGATGACCTCGTAGCCGTCGGGCAGGGCGAAGAACGTCGCGAGGCGCTCCCGGATCTCGGCGACCAGCGCCTTGACCGGTGCCTGCCGGTGCGAGGTGCCCAGCACCGACTGGCCGATGGTCACCAAGTAGTCCAACTGGGCGGAGCGGATCTTGCTCGGCCCGGAGCCGAAGCGCCCATCGACGGGGCGTAGCTCCTGGGGGATCACCAACTCGGCCATGGGTCAGAAGTGTGCCAGCGTCGTAGATTTTGACTATGGGTGATGTCGAAGGGCGAGAAGAACTGATCCAGGTGGCCCGCTGGGATTACGACGGTGAGGGCATCGACGAAGCGATGCTGCCGGGCGATCCGTGGACGGCGATCACTGGTTGGATCGAGGCGGCTCGCGAGCGGTCGTTGTCCGCCGACGACGTCCCGGAGCCGGACGCCCTCAGCGTGGCGACCGCGGATGCGCAGGGCCAGCCGCACGTGCGGACCGTGCTGATGCGCTACCTGACCCCGCACGGCCCGGGGTTCTACACCAACCTGGAGTCGCTCAAGGGCCGTGACCTGGCCGCCAATCCGCGGATCGCGGCCGCCCTGACCTGGCCGCCGATGTTCCGGGCGATCCGGTTCACCGGGACCGCCGAGGAGTTGCCGCGCGATGTGGTGACCGACTACTTCCAGTCCCGGCCCTGGGGCTCCCGGATCGGCGCCTGGGCCTCGGCGCAGTCCGAGCCGCTGGAACGGCGGGCGGTGCTGGAAGAGCGCACCGAGCACTTCGCGCATCGGTGGCCGGACCGGGGGCAACCAGACGACGTACCGTTGCCGGACTTCTGGGGCGGCTACCTGATCCGATGCCAGGAGATCGAGTTGTGGGCCGGGCGGCACAGTCGCCAGCACGACCGGCTCGTCTATGTGCGTACGGCGCCCGGCACCTTGGCCGACCACGCCGCCTGGCGGATCGAGCGGCGCCAGCCGTAACCAATTCTGGGCGTGGAACAGCCCGCGGGCTGTCGACCAGGTGGTCGACGTGGATGCTGGACGAGGCATCCGCCCGCGGGCTGCGGCGGCTGCGAGGAATTCGCAGGCGCGGCGTCCATCGAGTCATGCGACGTGGCGGGGCCGCGTCGTACTTCGATGACTTGCGCTAGCGCGCAACCACCTCACGCGTCCTTGCTGAAATCACTGCAGGACCACCTCCTCTCTCGTGTAGGGCAACGGTAGGCAGGCGGTCGCTGCCGCGGCAACCACTTTTCGGCGGGGCATGTTTGGCCGCTGGAATTTGTTCGGCTGGTGTAGGGATAGGCGAACCTTCGTTGGGTAAGGAACAATCAGCACCGTGAGCGACCTCATCGACACCACCGAGATGTATCTACGGACGATCTTCGACCTCGAGGAAGAAGGCATCGTGCCGTTGCGGGCGCGGATCGCCGAGCGATTGGGTCACTCCGGGCCCACCGTGTCGCAGACCGTCGCCCGGATGGAGCGGGACGGCCTGCTGACCCTTGCCGGCGACCGGCACCTCGAATTCACCGACCACGGCCGGGAGTTGGCGACCCGGGTCATGCGTAAGCACCGGATCGCCGAGCGGCTCCTGGTCGATGTGATCGGTCTGGAGTTGCAGTACGTGCACGAAGAAGCGTGCCGGTGGGAGCACGTGATGAGCGAGCGGGTCGAGCGCAAGATCCTGGGTCTGCTGGACGAGCAGCACGTGTCGCCGTACGGCAACCCGATCCCCGGCCTCGACGAGCTTGGTCTGCCGGAGACCCCGGAACGGTTCCGGGACGGGGTGGCGTCGCTGACCGAGGTCGTCGGTCTGGAGCCGACGGATCTGCTGGTCCGGCGGATCGGTGAACCCGCCCAGGCGGAGTACGAAACGTTGGCGTTGTTGACCGGTGCAGGCATCACCCCCGGCGCACAGGTGACGGCGCATCGCGAGGCGGACGGCCGCGTGTTGGTGCGCGTGAAGGCCGCCGACGAGGACGCCGAGGGCCTCTCACTGCCCCGCGACGTGGCGTATCACGTCTTCGTCCAGCAGTGATGTGACGTAGATCACGGCCAATCTGGTAACACTCTGGGACTTTCCCCAAGAGTCCGTGATCTGTTTGTGATCTACGCCCAAGTCTGATGTACGTTGTTCCGGCAGTCGCCAACCGGTGGCTGCCTCGTCAGCCGGCATGCCGAATCCTGCCGCCGGATGATGAGCACAACGCGTGTCCGCATGGCAGGAGCGGGGGACCCACCTCTGACCGTCGTGATGACGGTCTCGGGGCGAAGACGACTGACGCAACGGGGAGCGTCCAGGAGTCCGGGGACCTCTTGACCCGAGCCCGACAGCTCACCTCGCAGGCATCCATGAGAGGTATTACCCACAGTGACCGGACTCGTTCCTGCTTCTTTCTCGCGCGCCAAGGGCCGCCATCGTGCGCCGGGCAAGCTCGCCACCACTATGAACTCCACTGCGCGGGTGTCTGCCGCAGTTGCCGTCTCCGGCGGAATCGTCGCCGCGGTTGCCGTTCCCCAGGTCGCGTCGGCTTCGCCGTCTGCCGCCAAGGTGACCACCGCCAGCAACAACCACGCCGAGTCGGCCGCCTTCGTCAACCTCGGGCTCAGCAGCAACTCCGCGCAGGTGTCTGCCACGGTGGCCGACACCGCCGCGCAGCAGAGCACGCTGCTCGACCTGAGCAAGCTGGTTGCTGCCGCGCCGGCTGCCAAGCCGCTGCTGGAGTCGGTCGCCGCCAAGACCTACACCGCTCCGGTTCGCGCCACGGCGACTCGCCAGCAGAGCACCACCACGTCCTCGACGTCTCGGTCGGCTACCCGCCCGAGCGCTGCGGCGGCCACGCCCTCGAACAACTCCGCCTCGAGCAACTCCTCGGGGAACTCCGGTTCCAGCAACTCCGGCTCCAGCGACTCGGGCAACAGCGGTGGCAGCTCGGTGTCGCTGCCCAGCGGTAGCGGCAACAGCGCCGCCATCGCGATCGCCCAGCGCTACCTGGGTGTGCCCTACATCCTGGGCGGTTCCAGCCCCAGCGGTTTCGACTGCTCCGGTCTGACCAGCTACGTCTACCGTCAGCTGGGCATCTCGCTGCCCCGCACCGCCGCTGCCCAGCAGGCCTCGGTGCCGTCGGTGAGCACGCCGCAGGTCGGCGACCTGGTGTTCTTCGGCTACCCCGCCTACCACGTGGGCATCTACGCCGGGAACGGCATGATGATCGCCGCGCCGCACCCGGGCACGGTCGTCAAGCTGCAGCCGATCTACCAGGCGCCCTCTGGTTACGGCCGCCCCTGAGGCAGTACCGCGCATCACGAAAGCCCCGCCAACCGGCGGGGCTTTCGTGTGTCCGGGATCAGCCCGCGTGCGTGCTGCGTTGCGCCGTCGCCGGTGCACACAGCCACGCCAGGACGGCCGCGATCCCGACGACGAGTAGTGCGTGCAGGATGCCAACGTGTTCCCCGAGCAGCCCGAGCAGGGGCGGGCCGCCGAGGAAGGCGGTGTACCCGATGGTGGAGACCACCGACAGTCGGGCGGTGGCCCGTGACGGATCGTCGGTGGCGGCGCTGATCCCCACCGGGAACCCCATCGAGGCGCCGATACCCCACAGCATCGCCCCGAGATAGGCCATCGGGGTGTTGCCGAAGACGACCAGCAGGCTGCCGACGAGGGCGATCGCGAACAGGATCCGCAACATCGTCACCCGGCCGAACCGGTCCAGCAGGTGCGTTCCGAAGATCCGGGCGAGGGTCATGAAGCCCAGGAAGATCGCGAAGCCCAGCACGCCGGCCCAGTGCGGCACCCCGTGTCCGTCCACCATCGCGATGGAGATCCAGTCGTTGGCGGTGCCCTCGGTGAAGGCAGCGATCAACACCACGACCCCGATCGCCAGAGTGCGCGGCTCCAGCCACGCCGACTTCGCCGGGGCACTGACGACCTCGTCGTCGGCAGCCTCGTCCGCGTCGGCATCGAAGCGTGCGGAGTAGGCCCAGCCGACGACGAAGACCACCGCCGAGGTGATCAACAGGTGTACGCCGACCGGCACGTGCAGCCCGGTCATCGCGGCTCCGATCAGCGCGAACAGCACGGTCCCGGCGCTGAACGCGGCGTGATAGCGCGGCATGATCGCGTAGCCGAGCTTCTTCTCCACGGTCGCACCCTGCAGGTTCATCGTGACGTCCCACAGCGAGATGCCGACCCCGATGAGCACCATCGCGGGTACGACGAGCGCGACCTCGCCACTGAGCGAGGTGGCGGCGCCGGCACCGATCAGACCCGCGCAGGCCAGGATCAAGCCGATCCGTTCGGTACGCCGTGGCCCCAGGCGCCGGATCACCGCACCGGACAGCGGCAAGGTGCAGACGCTCGCCAGGGAGGCGACCAGCAACAGCAGACCCAGGTGGGCTAGGTGTACTGCCCCGGGACGTTAGGAACGGTTCTCGGCCTGTCGGCGTGACTTGAGGAAGACCTCCGGGTGAGGTGTGAAGCGACGAAGCAAACACATCCCCAAACCCGGAGGTCCTCATGGTCCACGCTAATGCCCCGCTTTCTGCGACTGGTCGCCTGCGCCTGGCGCGGTGCGTGGTGGACGATGGGTGGCCGTTGCGGCGGGCCGCAGACCGGTTCGGGGTCTCGGTCACCACCGCGCACCGCTGGGCGGCCCGGTACCGCCAGCATGGTGCGGCGGGGATGTGCGATCGTCCCAGCCGGCCCCAGTCATGTCCGCACCGCACCAGTAGGCGCCGGGAACGGCGAGTCCTGGGGTTACGGGTTTCGCGGCGGTGGGGGCCGGCCCGGATCGCCTACCACCTGGGGATGAATCCGGCCACGGTGCACCGCATCCTGACCCGGTACCGGTGTCTTCGGTTGTCCTGGACGGACCCGGCCACTGGTGCCCCGGTACGGGCCGGTCGTCGAAAGGTGGTGCGCTACGAACGCGACGCCCCGGGTGATTTGGTCCACGTGGACATCAAGAAGCTGGGCCGCATCCCCGATGGGGGTGGACACCGGGTCCATGGCCGCGCTGCGGGGAAAGCTAACTCCCGTGCTACCTCCAGCAGTGGGCGGGGGTATGCCTACCTGCACCACGCGGTCGATGACCACTCCCGGTACGCCTACTCAGAGATCCTGGCCGATGAGAAGAAGGAGACCGCGACCGCGTTCATGCAACGGGCGGTGGCGCACTTCGCGCAGGTCGGGATCACCACGGACCGGGTGATGACCGACAACGGGTCCTGTTACCGCTCCCACCTATTCCGGAACATGCTGCAGGACCATGGGATCACCCATAAACGCACCCGCCCCTACACCCCGAAAACCAACGGGAAAGTCGAGCGGTTCAACCGGACCCTGACCGAGGAGTGGGCCTACGCCCGCCCCTACACCAGCGAGACCGAACGCGCCGCCGCGTACGAGGACTTCCTGCACATCTACAATCACCACCGCGCACACACCGCGCTCAAAGGTGGCTCACCCGCAGACCGCGTACCCAACCTGGCGGGGCACTACAGCTAGGGACAGGCCCAGGGCGCTGCGGATGTCCGGCAGCCGCGACGCCCAACTGGCGAAGGCGGCCCCGTTGAGCAGGAAGAGGGCGTAGACGGCGAACGACTGACGGTTCAGGGCAGGGGTGACGGCGACACTCATTTGCCGTCATTGTCTCCCGCCGCAGGTCGGGCCCGCATATCCGCAACGGGCGATTGGGCGCGGCCGGTGTGGCGGCGCACAATGGGCGGGTGGAAATCACCTGCCCGATCACCGTCCGGGGGTGGCGCGGCGGGGAGCCCTTGTCCGACGTACCTCGCGCGCAGATCGGAGAACTCCTGGATGCTCCGGACGGGCTGGCGTGGGTCGACCTGATCGATCCCAGCGAGCAGGACCTGGCCGAACTCAGCCACCGGGTACGCCTCAGCCCGACCTCGATCGAGGACGCCCTGGCGCCCTACGAGCGGCCCAAGCTGACCCGCCACGGTGATCACCTGTTCCTGATGGCCTACGCGACCGATCTGGACGGCGACGCGTCGTCGCCGGAGAACGGCCGGCTGCGGTTGCACCGCGTCTCGGTCTTCATGTTCGAGAAGCTGTTGGTCACGGTGCGCCGCGGCGACGGCTTCGACATGAGCGCGGTGGAGAAGGCCTGGGACGCCGACCCGGAGATCGCCAAGGAGGGTGTCCCTGCTCTGGTGCACGGGCTGCTCGACGTGATCGTCGACAGCCAGTTCGACACGATCCAGCAGATGGACGACGAGCTGGAATCCCTTGAGGGGCAACTGTTCGAGGAGCGACGCACCACTCGGGACTTCCAGCGGCAGATCTTCGGCCGGCGCAAGGATCTGGTGCGGCTGCGCCGGATCATCACCCCGATGCGCGAGATCGTCGGCGGTCTCATGCGACACCTCTCGCGCAACATGTCCCGCGACCTGGAGGGCTGGTACCAGGACCTCTACGACCACTGCCTGCGCGCCGCTGAGTGGACGGAGTCGTTGCGCGACATGGTCTCCTCGGTGTTCGAGACCAACCTGTCGTTGCAGGATCTCAACCTGAACACCGTCATGAAGAAACTGGCCGGCTGGGCCGCGGTGATCGCCGTCCCCACCGCCATCACCGGCTGGTTCGGACAGAACATCCCCTACTGGGGATTCGGCAACACCTTCGGCCTGTGGTTGAGCACCGTCTCGATCGTGGTCGTCTGCGTCGGCCTGTACGCCTTCCTACGCCACCGTGACTGGATCTGATGAGGAGCCCTGTGACCGACATCGAAGTACCCACCCGCGCCGAACTCGACGCGC
Organism: Branchiibius hedensis; assembly: GCF_900108585.1. Taxonomy (NCBI): domain Bacteria; kingdom Bacillati; phylum Actinomycetota; class Actinomycetes; order Micrococcales; family Dermacoccaceae; genus Branchiibius; species Branchiibius hedensis. Next base: position 2,682,022 of record NZ_UESZ01000001.1, on the reverse strand, counting down.
TCGCCGACCAGGCCCGTGCCCTGGTGCAACGCTGGTTGGAAGCGGCGGCCGCGCTGCCGACGGACCGATCGGCCCAACAGTTGGCCGACGTCCTGCGCGACCCGGACGGGTTGCCGTTCACGGTCGGGTTCGTCGACGGCGTCATCCGTCCGGAGGACCCAGCCGTGGCCGCCGAGAACTTCGCGGCGCTCGCGGCCGACGTGCCCGGCTTCCTGCCCTGGTATCTGCGGTCCGCGGTGAAGCTGGGTGCCCGGGCCGGGTCCGTGGCCCCGTCCGCCGTCATCCCCGTCGTACGCCGATCGCTGCGTCAGATGGTCGGTCACCTGATCGTGGACGCCAGTGACGCCCGCTTGGGTAAGGCGATCGAGAAGATCAAGCGCGATGGCGTCCGGTTGAATCTTAACCTGCTCGGCGAAGCAGTGCTGGGGGAGCAGGAGGCCGATCGGCGTTTGGCCGGCACCGTGAAGCTGCTGGGTCGCGACGACGTCGACTACGTCTCGATCAAGGTGTCTTCGACCGTGGCACCGCATCCGGAGTGGGCGTTCGACGAGGCTGTTGAGCATGTCGTCGAGAAGCTGCTGCCGCTGTATCAGCTTGCGGCACAGAGCAGCCCGGCGAAGTTCATCAACCTGGACATGGAGGAGTACCACGATCTCGACCTGACGATCGCGGTCTTCACGACCATCCTGGATCGCCCCGAATTCGCCTCGCTGGAGGCTGGCATCGTGCTGCAGGCGTATCTGCCGGACGCGTTGTCGGCGATGATCCGGCTGCAGGAGTGGTCGGGTGCCCGACGGGCCCGCGGGGGTGCGCCGATCAAGGTGCGACTGGTCAAGGGTGCCAACCTGCCGATGGAGCAGGTCGAGGCGTCGTTGCACGGCTGGCCGCTGGCGACGTGGGGTAGCAAGCAGGACTCCGACACCAACTACAAACGGGTCCTGAACTACGCGATGCAGCCGGAGCGGATCGCCAACGTGCGCGTCGGCGTCGCGGGGCACAACCTCTTCGACGTCGCCTTCGCGTGGCTGCTCGCCGGGCAGCGGGGCGTGCGCGACGGCATCGAGTTCGAGATGTTGCTCGGGATGGCGACCAGCCAGGCCGAGGCGGTGCGCCGCGAGGTCGGCAACCTGCTGCTCTACACCCCGGTGGTCCACCCGGGGGAGTTCGACGTCGCGATCGCCTACCTGATCCGCCGGCTCGAGGAGGGCGCCAGCCAGGACAACTTCATGTCGGCGGTCTTCGAATTGCATTCCGACTCAGCACTGTTCGAGCGCGAGTGGCAGCGGTTCATCGCGTCGCTGCACGCGTTGGACGAGTCCGTGCCGCCGCCGAACCGGGTGCAGGATCGCAGCACCGAGGTGATCGACACCGCAGTCGAGTTCGCCAACGTGCCGGACACCGACCCCTCGACGCCGGGTAACCGGTCGTGGGGGCGGGCGATCCAGGAGCGGATCGCCACTAGTGACCTGGGTGCCGACCTGGTGCACGAACACACCATCACCGACGCTGCGGTGCTGGAGGAGACGATCTCCGGTGCCGTTGCCGCAGGCCAGGAGTGGGGCGCTCGCTCCGGGGTGGAGCGGGCCGCGATTCTGCGCCAGGCCGCGGTCGAATTGCAGCGCGCCCGCGACCAGCTCATCGAGGTCATGGGTGCCGAGGCCGGTAAGACGATCGACCAGAGCGACCCCGAGGTCTCCGAAGCGGTCGACTTCGCGAACTACTACGCCGATCTCGCGGAGGGGTTGGACTCGGTCGAGGGAGCCAGCCGATCGCCGTACGCACTGACGGTCGTGACCCCGCCGTGGAACTTCCCGGTCGCCATCCCCGCCGGCTCGACGCTCGCGGCTCTGGCCGCGGGCTCGGCGGTCATCATCAAGCCGGCACCGTCGGCGGCGCGCTGTGGTTCGGTGATGGTTGACGCACTGTGGCGGGCGGGTGTGCCGCGGGAGGTCCTGCGGCTGGTGCACGTTGCCGAAAACGATTTGGGCACAAAGCTGGTCAGCGATGAACGGGTCGATCAGCTGATCCTGACGGGCGCCTACGAGACTGCCGAGCTCTTCCGCTCGTTCCGGCCGGAGCTTCGTCTGCACGCCGAGACCAGCGGCAAGAACGCCATCATCGTCACTCCGAGTGCTGACCTCGACCTCGCCGTAAAGGACGTGGTTTCCTCGGCCTTCGGGCACGCCGGGCAGAAGTGTTCGGCCGCATCGTTGGTCATCCTGGTCGGGTCCGTGGCCACCTCGCGGCGGTTCAACCAGCAGCTGGTCGACGCGGTGCAGTCGCTGACCGTCGGCTATCCCAGCGACCCGAACACGCAGATGGGGCCGCTCATCGAGCCCGCGTCGGGCAAGCTGCTGCGCGCGCTGACCACGCTCGACGAGGGCGAGGAGTGGGTCGTCCAACCCCGCCGGCTCGACGACACCGGCCAGCTCTGGTCGCCGGGGGTCAAGAAGGGCGTCAAGCCCGGGTCGACCTCGCACCTGACGGAGTTCTTCGGTCCGGTCCTGTCGATCATGACTGCCGAAACCCTCTCGGAGGCAATCGAACTGCAGAATGCCGTCGAGTACGGCCTGACCGCCGGGCTGCATTCGCTGGAGCGGGACGAACTGTCGTTGTGGCTGGATCGGGTGCAAGCGGGCAACCTCTACGTCAACCGGCACATCACCGGCGCGATCGTGCGTCGCCAGCCGTTCGGCGGGTGGAAGAAGTCCGCCGTGGGGCCGGGCACCAAAGCGGGTGGGCCGAACTATCTAATCGGCCTGACCGGGTGGCGGCCGACCGTCGACCTGGCGGCAGGAGCCGCATCGGACGCCGAAGCCTGGACCGCTGAGTTCAGCCAGGCCCGTGACGTCAGCGGGTTGACCGCGGAGCGCAACGTCTTCCGGTACCGGCCGGTGCCAACCGTGATCCGGGCCGGCGAAGATGCCGATCCGGCGCAGGTGCTGCGGGTGCTGTCGGCGGCGACGACAGCCTGGCAAGGATCCAGTGTGCGCGGCGTGTTGTCCTGTGCCACAGCCCTTCCCGACGCTGTGGTTGAGGCGGCGAAGGCTGCGGGGGTCCCCATCCAGGTGCAGTCCGACAAGGACTGGTTGGGCGGCCTGGCGAGCGGCCCGGCCCGACGGATCCGGTTGATCGGTGGTTCAGCGCAGGCCATCTCCACCGCCACCGACGGTCGTCCCGACATCGCGGTCTACGACCAACCGGTCACCGCAGCGGGGCGCATCGAGATGTTGCCGTTCCTGCATGAGCAGGCGGTCAGCATCACGGCGCACCGGTTCGGTACTCCGAACCACTTGTCCGACGGACTCATCTGACCCAGGCACGACGAGGGGCCCGGTCCACGCGGACCGGGCCCCTCGGCGTACGTCGATCGGCTCAGTCGAGCGCGGCGTCCAGGGTGATCTCGACACCGGTGAGCGCCTTGCTGACCGGGCAGGAAGCCTTGGCGTCCGCGGCCACCTTGGCGAAACCGTCGGCGTCCAGGCCGTCCACCTCACCGCGGACGGTGATCTTGATGCCGCTGAGTCGGAAACCGCCGGCCGGGTCCGGGCCGAGCGAGACGTCAGCCTGCACGTCGAGAGCCTGCGGAGTGCCACCAGCCTCGGCGATCAGCGCGGACAACTGCATCGCGTAGCAGGAGGAGTGCGCCGCTGCGATGAGTTCCTCGGGGCTGGTCGCCCCGCCAGCGTCGTCAGCCGCCCGCTTGGGGAAGGACACCTCGAAGGTGTCGAGCTTGGAGCTGGTGAGTTCGACCTTGCCAGAGCCCTCTTCGAGGGTTCCGGTCCAGTCGGTGCGTGCGGTACGGGTGGGCATCGTGCCTCCTACAGCGTCGTGGGGTGGGGTGTGGAATGGGCAGTTGCGCGCACGTGGCTGGCCACTGCCTCGACCTGGTCTCGCAGGTCTGCGAGAGCGTCGCGGCTGAGACCAGTTGCCTCGCAAATGGTTTCGGGGACGTCAGCTAGTTGCTGGCGGATCTCCTTGCCACTGTCGGTGAGGCTGACCAGGACCACCCGTTCGTCGTCCTGGCTGCGGGCTCGGTCGATCAGACCAAGGCTCTGCAACCGTTTGAGCAGTGGCGACAAGGTCCCGGAGTCCAGGTAGAGCCGCTGGCCGAGTTCGCCGATCGCCAACGGCGACTCGTTCCACAGCACCAGGAGCACGAGGTACTGCGGATACGTGAGACCGAGCGGCGTCAACAACTCCCGGTAGCGACCCGTGAGCGCACGCGATGCGTTGTACATCGCGAAGCACAACAACTCGTCTACATCGACGTTGTCGTCCACGTGCGTGCTCACATTCGTCAGGCTAGCACATTGTGGGCAATCAAATTGCCCACAATGTAAAGCGCGGCTTCAGGAAGGTAGCCATTGGGCCGCCCTTACCCACGGACATTCGTTTCAGGGTGGCACTCAGGGTCGGTGGCCGATACGTCCTATCGGGTTGAGACCAGCACGACGTCGAGCCGGCGGGGGCCGTGCACTCCTTCGACCCGGTTCAATTCGATGTCGCTGGTCGCACTGGGTCCGCTGATGAAGGTGAGCGGCCCGGCGGTGTCCAGCGCGGCGAATGCCTGCGGCGCCGTGTCGACGACCTGGTCATCCCGCACTATGCAGACGTGGTGATCCGGTACCAAACTGAGGGCCCGTCGGCCCTGCCCCGGGCCGGCATCCAGCACGATCGTTCCGGTGAGCGCGATCCCGAGGCGCGCTACGGTGACAACCGTCGCTGTGCCGTCCAACTCGGCGACCGACAGCCGCGTACCTGGCCCATCCCGTCGTACGTCGAGTGCGCCGGTGACCGTGTCCGGCAGGTCATGCGGGACGACGATGGATCCTTCGCCGACGAGATTCGTGACCAGCTCGGCCAGTCCGGGTTCGTCGACGCGGTACACGTTGGCCCGGTATTCGGCCACCCGCTCGGCGAACAGCTCCAGATCAGCGATCCCGGTCAGCGGGGCATGCTCATAGTCCCGCGGCACCGTGACCGGAGCGGGGTCGTCCTCCAGGGCGTTGCGCAGGCGGGCCAGGATGTCGTCCTTGGCGCTCATCGCTTCGCCCACCAATCGCGGAAGGATCGGGTCGGCAACTTCGGCAGGTCGCGGTGCTTGGCCCACGCGGCGCCCGGCAGCGGCAGGTGCCCCAGGAGATGACCGTGACCACCCAGTTTGCTCAACGGGACCAGTCGGATGATCCGACGGAATCGCGATCCGGAACTCATCGCCGTACTCATCGCCTTCATCGCGGTCTCTTCCACCGGATGCTTGGTCGCCGCGACCGATTTCGCCCGCAGGTGCACCAGAATCGAGGGGATGTCGATCCGCACCGGGCAGGCATCGAAACACGCCCCGCAGAGCGTACTGGCATACGGCAGAGTGGCATTCGGGTCATCGGGGCCGTCGAGGCCGGTCAGTTGCGGGGTCAGGATCGCGCCGATCGGGCCGGGGTAGACCGAGCCGTAGGCGTGACCACCGACGCGTTCGTAGACCGGGCACACGTTCAGGCAGGCGCTGCAGCGGATGCAGCGCAGCGCGGGCCGACCGACCGGGTCCTCCAGCACCCGGGAGCGGCCGTTGTCCAGCAACACCAGGTGGAACTCTTGGGGTCCGTCGCCGTCGTGGACCCCGGTCCACATCGAGGTGTAGGGATTCATCCGCTCGGCCGTCGAACTGCGCGGCAGCAGTTGCATGAAGACCTCGAAGTCGGTGAACGTCGGGATGATCTTCTCGATGCCCATCACGGTGATCAGGGTCTCGGGCAGGGTCAGGCACATCCGGCCGTTGCCCTCGGATTCGACCACGGCCAGCGTGCCCGTGTCGGCGACGGCGAAGTTGGCCCCGCTGATCGCGACCTTGGTGTGCAGGAACTTGTGGCGCAGATAGTGCCGCGAGGCCGCCGCGAGGTCCGCGGGCTCGTTGCTGAGATCTGCTGGGGCACCGGGCATTTCACGGCGGAAGATGTCGCGGATCTCGTCGCGGTTGCGGTGGATGGCCGGCACCAGGATGTGGCTGGGGGTGTCGTGGCCGAGTTGGACGATCAACTCGGCCAGGTCCGTCTCGATGGCGGTGATGCCGGCGGCCTCGAGGTGTTCGTTGAGGCCGATCTCCTGGGTGGCCATCGACTTGACCTTGACGACTTCCTGGCTGCCGGTCGCGCGAATCAGACCGGTCACGATCTCATTGGCTTCGGTGGCGTCGCGGGCCCAGTGCACGACACCGCCGCGGGCGGTGACGTTGCGCTCCAGTTCTTCGAGCAACTCCGGAAGTCGTTGCAGCACATCCTGTTTGAGGGCCTCACCGGCCTCGCGCAGCTGCTCCCAGTCGTCGAGTTCACCGACGGCGTGCAGGCGCTTGTCGCGGATGGTGTGAGTGGCATGCCGCAGATTTCGACGCAGTTGGGCGTTCTGCAGCTCGTGCGCGGCGGCCCTGGGGAACGGCTCCTTCCCGCGCAACGGCCAGGTCGGGTCGGGCAGGTCAACGGCGCTCATCGGGTGCTCGCCAGGATCTGCGCCAGGTGCCGTGTCCCCACACCGGTTTCCAGCCGCGAGAGACCACCGCCGATGTGCATCAGGCAGGAGGAGTCGCTGGTCGAGCAGATGTCGGCTCCGGTGGTCTGCACGGCGGCCACCTTGTCGGCGAGCATCGCGCTGGAGACGGGCTCGTTCTTGAGAGCGAAGGTGCCACCGAAACCGCAACACTCCTGTGCGCCAGGCAGTTCCACCAAGTCCAAACCATCGACGGCTTCCAGCAGGCGCAGCGGCTTGTCGCCGACCCGCAGCATGCGCAGTGAGTGACAGGTGGGGTGGTAGGTCACCGTGTGCGGGAAGTACGCGCCCACGTCGGTGACACCGAGGACGTCGACGAGGAGTTCGGAGAACTCGTAGGTCTTGTCACTCAGCGCCTGCGCCTGGTCGGCCAAGGCGTCGTCGCCGGCGTTGCGGGCCAGAGTCACGTGCTGGTGCCGTACCGAGCCCACACAGGACCCGGACGGTGCGACGACTGCGTCAGCAGCGACCTCAGTCAGGGCTGCGACCTGGTTGCGTACGACGGGAAGCGCGTCATCGACGTACCCGGTGTTGATGTGCATCTGACCGCAGCAAGCCTGGCCCCGCGGCACGACGACCTCGTGGCCCAACCGTTCGAGCACGGTCACGACGGACTTGCCGACGTCGGGGAAGAGGGCGTCGACCAGGCAGGTAGTCATCATCGCGATCCGCATTGTTTGTCACTGTACGCCCGGCTGAGACAATGATCGGGTGGGGAGCCTTGGTGAGTTGGTGCAGGACATCGATCGGTACGACGAGAGCAACCGGGCGTGGGTGCGCCAGGCGGTGCGCGCGGTCCAGGCCGACGCGACGCGGTCCTCGGACACTCACCTGCTGCGCTTCCCTTCGCCCCGGTGCCGCGGCGTCGATCTCTATCTGAAGGACGAGTCCACCCTGCCCACGGGCAGTCTGAAGCACCGGCTGGCGCGCTCGCTGTTCCTCTACGCGCTGTGCAACGGCTGGATCCACGAGGGTCAGACGATCATCGAATCCTCAAGTGGCTCAACGGCAGTCAGCGAAGCGTACTTCGCGCAACTGCTCGGTCTGCCGTTCATTGCGGTGGTCCCGGCCTCGACGTCGCCGGCGAAGTTGGCGTTGATCGAGCAGTACGGCGGGGCGTGCCATCGCGTCGACTCCGCCGGTGACATCTACGCCGCCGCCCGGGCTTTGGCCCAGGAAACCGGTGGGTTCTACATGGACCAGTTCACCTTCGCTGAGCGGGCCACCGACTGGCGCGGCAACAACAACGTGGCGGAGTCGATCTTCGGGCAGATGGTGCGTGAGCCACACCCTGAGCCGACGTGGATCGTGGTGAGTGCGGGCACCGGCGGCACGAGTGCGACGATCGGACGCTATCTGCGCTACACCGGCGCCGCGACGAAGCTGTGCGTCGCAGATCCGGAAGGATCGGCGTTCTTCGAGGGCTGGTCGCGCAACGATCCGGCGACCACCGGAACGGCGTCGCGGATCGAAGGAATCGGCCGGCCGCGGATGGAGGAGAGCTTCCTGCCGTCGGTGGTGGACCGGATGATCCGGGTGCCGGACCGCGCGTCCGTCGAAGCGATGCGCTATCTGCGCTCCCGGATGGGCCGGGTGGCCGGACCGTCGACGGGGACCAATCTGGTCGCGGCCGCGGTGCTCGCCGCCGAGATGGCCGCATCCGGGGTCGAAGGCTCGATCGTGACGTTGCTGTGCGACGACGGGCATCGCTACACCTCGACGTACGACGACGATCAGTGGCTGGCCGCCCAGGGGATGGGCGACGAGAAGCTGGCGGCCGACATACGCCGATCACTCACCGAGGTGCTCGGCTGACCCCCGTTTGCGGCGCAACCAGCGCTAGTGGTGGGCGGTGAGCACCTTTTCTGCCGTGGGCGCCTGGTTGAGCGGTGCTTCGAAGAACGCCAGCTCGTGCGCCATCGACCGGTCGAACGCATCGACCATGCGCTGCCGGACGGCGGCGGGCGCCTCCTGGGCGGCGCGCTCGACGATCGCCGTCGCCTGGCGCGCGGCCTGCGCGAAGGCGGGATCGCCGTACGTGCCCAACCAGTCGTGGAACGCGTGCCCCTCGTGGTCCAGGGCGCGCAAGCGCTCACCCACGTCGGCGTACAGCCAGTAGCACGGCAGCAGCGCGGCCACGAGTTCGGCGTACTCCCCGGAGGTTGCGTGCAGGTGACCCACGTACGCCAACGTGGTCGCCGACGCCGCGACCGGTCCGTCGCCAACATGGGAACGGTGTAGGGCGGCCTCCTCCTCGAGCGCGGCGGCGGCTCCCCGCGCCCAGAACACCTGCTCCTCACGGGTCGGCGCCAGCGTGCTGGCCCGGGCCAGGAGGTGCGAATACTCGCCGAGGTAGTACGCGTCTTGCGCGAGGTACCAATGGAATTGGTCGCGATCCAGGGTTCCGTCGCCGAGCGTGACCACGAACGCGCAGGCATCGACAGCCGCCCGGATGGGTGCGGTCGCCGCCCAACGCGACTCGGTCCACGAGTCGAAACCCGCTGGCTGGGAACGCAGTTCGTGGAAGTGATCCACGGGACCATGTCCGTGTCCGACATCGAGCGCAGCACCATTCTCGAGCGCACCGGTGAGCCACTCCTTGGCTCGGTCGAGCGCCGACGACCACGACAGGCCGGACGCGGCCAGGGTCGCCATCGCCGATGACAGCGAGCAGCCCGTGCCGTGTGTGTTCGTCGTCGTCACGCGACGACCCAGCACTTCATGCACTCCGTCAGTCGTGACGATCGCGTCGGGGCAGGCACCGTCGCCGGTGAGGTGGCCACCCTTGAGAAGCACTGTGGTGTCGCTGCTGGACGCCAGGAAGCGCGCCTGGTCGATCGCGTCCGCCCACGTGCTTGCGGGCTCCTGCTCGACGAGCACCGCCAGCTCGGGCAGGTTGGGAGTGACCAGGTCCGCCAGGTTGCACAATCGACGTACGGCGTCCTCCGCCTCTGCGTCGAGCAGCCGGTCCCCGCTGGTGGCGACCATGACCGGGTCGAGCACCACGACAGGTGGCCGGACCCGGGCGAGCCATGCGGCGATGACCTCGATCAGGGGCGCCGAGTGCAGCATGCCCAGCTTGACCGCGTCGATGGTGACGTCATCGGACACCGCGTCGAGTTGTTCGGCCAGGAACGAGACCGGCGGGACGTGCACGGCGCGCACCCCGCAGGTGTTCTGCGCGACCAGTGCGGTCACCACGCCCATGCCGTAGCCGCCAAGCGCACCGATGCTCTTGAGGTCAGCTTGCAAGCCTGCCCCGCCGGTGGGGTCGGTACCGGCGATGCTCAGGACCCGGGGGATGGCGGTCACCGTGCACTCGCCAAAGCCGCTGCGTCCCAACGGGATCGCAGTGCGGTTGCCGCCGCCCGCGGATCGTCTGCGGAGCAGATGGCGCTGACCACGGCCACACCAGCCGCGCCGGCTGCGCGAAGGGGGCCGACATCGGCGGTGCCGATCCCGCCGATCGCGACGCACGGCACGGGCGACGCAGCCGACGCAAACGCGCCGAAACCGTTGACTCCCAGAGCCGGTGGATGGTCCGGTTTGGTGGAGGTCGGGTGCACGGCGCCCACCCCGAGATAGTCGACGGTGCCCGCCGGAAGGGCGGTGAGTTCGCTCGTCCGCGAGGCGCTCCAGCCCACGAGCGCACCGCTGCCGAGAAGACGTCGAGCGGTCACGGGGGACACGTCCTGCTGACCCAGGTGCACGCCGTCGATCTGCGCACCGGCGTCGCGAGCAGCCAGTGCAACGTCGACGCGGTCGTTGACGATCAACGCTGCCGACCCGCGCAGCAGCGCCGACAAGGAGACCAGCGCAGCGACCTGGTCGCGGGCGGACGCCGACTTCGCGCGTAGCTGGACGACGGTCACGCCGCCCGCCACGGCCTGCTCGGCGACCTCGAGCAGGCGCGCCAACGGCAAACGGTCGTCGGTGACCAGGTGCAACGACAGATCGGCCTTCATCGCGCACCACCAGCGACGAGGGTCCGACCGCGCGTGAGCCGACCTTCTGCGTCGAGCTCCGTCGGGTCCAGGGCGCAGAGAGCGTCGAGGAAGGCCACCGTGAACGAACCCGGGCCGTGGCTGTTGCGTGCCGCGGTCTCCGACGCCACCGCATGCACCAGCGACGCGGTGACCGCTGCGGTGAGCGGTGCGGCGACCCCGAGGAAGGCGGCCATCGTCGCTCCGAGCGAGCAGCCACCGCCGGTCACCAGCGTCAACAGTGCGTCGCCACCGTGCACCCGGACCACCTCGTCACCGTCGGTGACCAGGTCTATCGGTCCGGAGACCGCGACGACTGCGCCCGAGCGGCGCGCAAGGTGCACTGCGACCTCGGCAGCAGCGTCGGGTGTGTCGATGGAGTCCACGCCGCGGCCACCCGTACCGGCACCGGCGAGCGCCAGGATCTCCGAGGGATTGCCGCGGATGATCGCCGGTCCCTGGTCGAGTAGCTCAGCAGCGAGCGCAGTCCGGACCGGCAGCGAGCCGACGGCGACCGGGTCCAACACCCACCGGCGGGTGGCCGGCGGCACCTCCCGGGCGGCGGCCCGTTGCTCGGCGTGCGGCGTACCCAGATTGATCAGCACGCCATCGGCAATGGCGGCGAACGGCCCGGCCTCGGTCGGGACATCGGTCATCGCCGGGGTCGCGCCGAGGGCGAGGAGCACGTTCGCCGTGAAGTTCGTGACCACCGCGTTGGTGATGCACTGGGTCAGCGGACGCGTCGAGCGCAGCCGGCTGAGGGCCTCGCCGGGTGGGGGAGTGGCGTCGAACAGTGGGGTGCGCGAATGCACGGACATCGTGGACAATCCCTTCGCGAGTACGAACTCGATCAGGTTCGACGGGTGTGATCTCAGCCCCGGCGGGGCACCCCGTGTCGTGAGTTGAACGTATCAGCGCTGGTGCGGGATTGGTCACTCAGGCGGTGACGTTCTCCACTGCAGAGCCCGGATCGTGCGGGACCCGCGAGGCGTGCAGCCGGGCGTGCGCGATCGCGGTGGGAGTGGTGTCGAAGATGTGCCGCTCGTGGCTGATGGTGTCGTAGACCCCCAGCCCCTGCAGGATCGCGGCGTGCTCGGGTCGCACGCCGGACAGCATCACCGTGATGCCACGACGTTCCAGGCGGGTGATCACATCGGACAGGGTCGCGGCGCCGGTCGCGTCGATCGCCGTCAGGTGCGCCATTCGCAGGATCACGACCCGCACGTCGCTGACCCGGGTCAGCTCTAGCAGGAAGTCGTGGGCGGCGGCGAAGAACAGCGGTCCTTCCAAGCGGTAGACCACGATGTGCTCATCGAGCAGGTGCTCCCGCTCCATATCGTCGGCGCGCGAATCCGCAAGGGTGGCAACGTCTTCGGTGCTGACCGCGGCGCTCGCAGCGACCTGTTTCAGGGCTAGGCCGCCGGCCACGATCATGCCGATGATGACTGCCTCGACCAGGTCCAGGGCGACGGTGGCAATGGCGGTGATCGCCAGGACCGCGGCGTCCTGTTTCGTGGCTCGCAGCAGGGTGCGGACGCTGGAGACGCTGACCATGCTGACGGCCGTGGCGATCAGCACTCCGGCGAGCGCTGCCAGCGGGATCTTGCCGACCAGGCCACCCGCGACCAGGACCACCACGAGCAGCAGCAGTGAGTGCGTGATGGCGGCCAGGCGGGAATGCGCACCGGTCTTCACGTTGACGGCAGTGCGGGCGATCGCGCCGGTCGCGGGCACGCCACCGAACAGCGGCGCGGCGATGTTGGCCAACCCCTGCCCGAAGAGTTCACGGTCCGAATCGTGCCGTTGCCCGACCGTCATCGCGTCTGCCGCGCTGGCCGACATGAGGGATTCCAGGGCGGCAAGGGCAGCCACCGCGATCGCCGGGATCACCAGTTGCTTCAGTGTTCCCGGGGACAGGTCCGGCAGACTCGGCGCGGGCAGACCCGCGGGGATCTTGCCGATCTGCTCGGCGCCCAGGTGCATCAGCAGGTTGGCGACGGTGACCACGATGATGGCGGGCAGGGCGACCGGGATCCCCGGTCGGAGCCGGGCCAGCAGCAGGATCGCCGCCGCCACGGCGAGCGCGATGAGCACCGGAGCCCAGTGCGGGTGTTTGAACCACTCCTGCACCGAGCGCACCGCGGTCGCGATGACCCCGTCGGCTTTCACGTGTACGCCGAGCGCGCCCGGGATCTGCTGCAGACCGATGATCAACGCGATCCCGATGGTGAAGCCCTCGATGACGGGGACCGGCACGTAGCGCATGACGCGCCCGGCCCCTGCCAGCGCCAGGATCACGAGCAGGACACCGGCCAGGACACCGACGACCAGAACGCTGGGCACGCCGTACGTTGCGACGATGGGGACGAGCACGACGGTCATGGCCCCGGTCGGTCCGCTGACCTGCAGGTTGCTGCCGCCGAAGACGGCTGCGACGAGTCCGGCGATGATCGCGGTGGCGATTCCGGCTGCGGCCCCGGCTCCGGAGCTGATTCCGAAACCGAGGGCGAGCGGCAGCGCGACGAGCGCAACCATCAGGCCGGCGAGCAGGTCGCGGCGCGGGTTGGTTCGCATCGCCTCCAGGTCGGCGCGGGTGGGGAGCAGGCGGGTCACGCGACGCAGCGGCGTGACGGATTCAGCGGTGGTGCTCATAACGCTTTCAGTGGGTGGTGCGGGCGAGTTGGGCAATGAGGTCGGCCTGCTCTGCGGCGACCGCCGAGAGGATCTGCCGGGCGGCCTGGAGCAGATCGTTCACTTCGGGTACGGCGATCGCGTAGATGACCTCGCCATCTCGCCGTTGCGAGGTGACCAGGGAGGAGCGCCGCAGCACACTCAACTGCTGGGACAGGCTGGAGGCCTCGACACCGATCTCGGCGAGCAACTCGTGGACCGCGTGCTCGCGTTCGGACAGCAACTCCAGGATCCGGATGCGCACCGGGTGGCCGAGCGTGCGGAAGAACTCGGCTTTCGCCTGATAGAGCGGGACCGACATGCGCCGCCTCCTGTGATCGCAGCCTTCATCACTTGAAGAAGTCTTCATATGATGACACACGGAGGCCGGGGTCCACGAGGTGGGTCACCGATTCTGAGGAGATCGAGGTTTTTGAGGAGCGGCCCGGGGCTACAGATCCTCAGAACCGTCGTGATCCTCGAGATCGTGCGGAGGGAGGATCACCGTCGCCACCACGCTCGCGCCGTTCGCGGTGGCCGCCTCCACGGTGGCCTGCACCTGGTTGAACTGCCCCTCCATCAGCACCGGCTGACCGCGGGTGGGGTCGCCGGACCAGCGCAGCGTCACATCCGCGGGCGGGTAGAAGGTCTGGCCTTCGGGGAAGGCAAGGACGGCGCTGGCGTGCACCCGTTCGTCGGCGAGGGGCAGAATCGTCACCTGATGTACGGCGGGTAGCCGCTCGAGCGTGCGCGCCAAGGCCCGCTGGAGTCGCTCTGAGGTCCGGAACACCGCGGTGATCGCAGCGGTGCCACTGCGAAAGTCGTTGGTGGCAAAAGAATCACAGCTGATGCCCCGGGTGGAGATGGCTGTCGCGATGGACGTCAGGGTGCCGGTGCGGTCGACGCCGCGAACGAAGGCGACGTAGCCGATCTCGTCGGTGTCCATTCACAACTCCCACTGCGCGAGCATGGCGTCGGTCTTGTCGAGGCTGGCCCGGAAGCGACGTTCTTCATCGGGGGCGAGATCATCCAGCAGCACCTGCTTCCAGCCTTCTGGTCCCAGGACGACCGGTACTCCCGTCACCGAACGCACCGGTTGGCCGGCCACCGAAATCTCGCCATCGAGGCGGACCTGGCCAGCAACGACGATCTCCCGACCGTCGAACAAGGTGTCGATCAACTCGACAGTCGCGTTCGCCGTACCGGACGCGGTCTTGGCCCCGCTCTGGTGGGTCAGCCACGGTCGGGTGACGGTGCGCAGATCCGGCGGCCAGTCGTAGACCTCCGCGAACGCGGCGGTCATGTCGACGGAGGCGACCTCGCCGATCCGGGTCTTGGCCGCCGCGATCTCACCGTCGAAGTCATCGAGGGAGCGGTCACCCCGCGCCCTTCGGACAGCCGACTTGCGCTCTGGCACAGTCAAACCCGTGACGCGGACGGTTGACCACAGGGGCACCAGATCGTCGCCGTGCGGGCCGACGACGAAGCCACCGATGCGTTGCCGGGGGAAGCCGAGGGTCGAGGCGATCTCGCGGCGGAAGCGCAGCGTGTCCAACCAGGCGCCCATCCCGATGACGCGGTGGCGCCCCAGGGCTTTGGCCAGGATCCCGACGGCGAGTTCGACCGGGTTGGAGACCACGATGATGACCTCGTGGCCGGCGCCGTGCTCAGCCAGCCGCTCGGCGTACTGGGTGAAGACACGAGCGTTGACGGCGGCCAACTCGCGGCGGTCCACCACGGCCCCCGGCGCGGCGGGCGGGGTGGCGCCGGCGGCCATGATGATGACGTCGGCCACGACATCCTCAGGGGCCACGGCCACGTCGATCAGCGGTGCGTGCTCGGAGTAGGCGTCGCGCAGATCGGCCCGCAACCCGTGCGCGGCGGTCTGCGACGAACCCCCGCGGCGGCCGACCAGTTGCAGCCGCGAGGTCGTCGGCACCACCCGGCGTTCGATCAATTGCGCGCAGATCTGTCGTCCGATGTCACCGGTCGCTCCGATCACCGCTACATCCACACCGCCACGCTAGACGACTCGTGTTTCGGGGCTGTTGCCTGCTCACGTCGCGCGGCGGGTGACCTTAGGCGCCTTGCGAATCGCCAACCACGCCAACGCTGCAGCCACCAAGGGAGCGATCAGCACGATGGCGGCGATCGGCAGCCAGGGAATGGTGATGAATACCGTGGCGTCCGGAGCGAAACTGGCATCGGAGCCCGCCCGGCTGCCAACGGTCAACTTGGCCAGCGCCTGCCCGATGGCCAGACCAGCAAGTGACCCAAAGAAGGCGGCCAGGAGCGCGAGCCAGTAGGCGTGTGCCGCTGCCATGGACCTTCGGGTACGCCGAGTGGCACCGACCGCTGCCATCGTTGCGTCATCCGCGCGCTGCTCGGCCATTGCCAAGGCAGTCGACGTCAGTGTGGTGACCAGCAGCAGGGCCAGGAGGCAGCCGAGCAGAATCATGACCAGGTTGCCGATTTGGCTCTGGAAACCTTGTTCGACCGTGAACGAGCTGTTGGTGAGCTGATCGTTGATCGCCTTCTCAGCATCGGCCGGGATTGCTCCCGACGGATTGCGGACCAGGAGGGCCGTGGAGGTGAGATGGTCGCCCCAGCCGAGCCGGGCCGCAGTCTCGGGTGTGGCCACCGCCCCCAGGCTGGAGGTGAAGGCGCCGTACGCGTGCTGATGAGGCGGGATGGCCACGGTGGGGATCCCCGTCGTCAATGTCGGTTTTCCGAACTGTTGCACCTCATCTGTGAAGTGGTAGTTGGTCGAGCCGACCGACACCTGCGCTGGCACGTTCGACCCGAGAAGGACCAGGGCGCCGGCGGCAACCTGACGGCGCTGGCTGGCGGTCAGGTCGAACCGTCGGGAGATCTCATCCAGGGGGAGCACACCGATTCCCGACTGCATGCCGTTGCCCATGTTGGAGAGGTGTAGGCAGGCAGACTTGGCCGGCTCGCCCGTAGCTGGATCCATCGTCGGCGCTTCAAGGGCAGCCGTAAATGTGCAGCCGGGGGTGAGGATTGTTGTCGCCCAACCATCAGTCGGCGGTTCGTCCGCCGTCGGGTCGATCGCCTGGTTGATCGGATCGGTCACCGTCTGCAGCGGTGTCACGAGATAGGACGGTTGCGACCGGTGGATCGCAGCGAGCACCTCTGTGTTGTCCAGGCGGCCGACATTGTCGGGGCTTCCCCACGCGACCGCCTCGCCCTGCAGTGTCGTAGGACGGTAGTTGCGCGAGTCGAAGGCGTTGTAGGAGGCGAACGAGATCATCATCGCGACGATGGCCGCTGTCGCTGCGAGGGTTGCCGCAACGGTCGGGATGGAACGCGACCGGTGCCGAGCGGTGTCCCGGGCGGCCATCCGTAGCGCGATGGGCAAGCGCCGGGAGTGCTTGGCGAGCGTGACCAGCAGCCAGGGCACGATCATCAATCCGCCGAGGCAGAGCGCGATCACCGCTGCGGCGCAGGCTTCGCGGGTCGGGGAGGTCGTGACGAACTTCTGCCGGGTCATCGGGGCGAGGAGCAGGAAGGCGGTGGACGCTGCGGTGACGAACAGGCCCACGAGTGCGACTCGACGACGCAACGGGGGCGAGACGCTCTGGCCCTTCATCACCCCGACGACGTCCAGGCGGCCCAGGCGCAGGGCGGGCAGGAGAGCAGCGACCACGCACGCGGCCATGCCCAACAGGCAGATCCCGAGGACCGCCAACCAGGGCACGTCCCAGGGGCCTTGCCACGACCGCGGTACGGGCAACCGCTGACTGACGACGTACGCCGCGCCGATGCCTGCCAGACCACCGAGAACTACCGACAGACCACCGAGAACAACCCCTTGAGCCAGTACGGCGCGTCGCAACTGTCGTTGTTCGGCACCGTTGGCGGCGGCGAGGGCCAAGGTCCTGCGCTGCCGGGATGCACTGACGGCGAATGCAGGTGCGGTGAGCAGGATGACGATGAGAGCGAGGAACAACGCACCGAGCGCATAGGCCCCGATGTCTGTGTTTCCCGACAGTTCACGCATCTCCACCGGGATCTGGTCTTCGGGCGGCGGGTTTCGCAGTACGTCGGCAGACAGGACCAGCAGTCCGTAACGGTTGAGCTGTCGGACCTCGGACCACGTCACGGGGGTGTCGCGTTCGATCAACCACGTTGGCAGATAGCTGTTTCCGATCGCGATCGGGGTGAAGACATCGGTTTGTGTCTTGGTGTCGACGATGCCGACGACGGTTGCTTGACGACGAGTGCTGTCGATCAACAGCGTGATCGGTCCGGACGTCGGAAGCCCTGCCACGACAGAGTCTCGGGAGACGACGACCTCTTGGTCATTGCGCGGCCAGTGACCGCTGACCAATGTCGCCAAAGGTGTCCGTAGCGCTCGCGGATCGAGCTGTTCGAGGACGATTGGCGGATTGCCGTCGGCGAGCATGACGCGGCCCTGCGCGTGGGCGCTGTAGATCGCCTTGCCGTGCAGCAGCGCATCGAGGGCGGCCCCTTGCGAAGCCAGGTCCCCGCTGCTCGAGTAGCCGGGGATGCGCTGAGCCGGGGTGTCCGTGGTTCCTTGGCCGTTCACGTCCGGCGTCTGGAGGGCGGCTACCTCTTGGGGCGCCATGACCGATGCGGCCGCGGTGCCCAGCTCGTAGGGGATCCGCTCGGCACCGGAGATCGTGACGGTCGACGCCATCGTGAACGCGAAGCACAACACAGCGATGGGCAGCCCGGCCATCAGGGCGACGATGGCGCTGCGACCCTTGTGTCGACGTACGTCGCGCCGCGCCATCCGCAGGCTGACCCGCCAACTACCGCGCCAGCCAGCCGCCCCCGAGGCGGCTGGCGGACGCGAGACCGAGGGCCGGTCGTCCAACAGAGTCATGCGCGGACCTCGCGCAGCAGATCTTCCGGCTCGGCTGCCGCGCCGGTGGAGTCGACGACCTCGCCGTCGCGCAGGAAGACGACCCGATCGGCCCACGCGGCGTGCCGGGCGTCGTGGGTGACCAGTAGGCCGCCGGCTCCGTCGTCGCATCGGTCGCGCAGGACCCGCAGCACTTCCTCGCCGGTCTGGGTGTCGAGTGCACCGGTCGGCTCGTCGGCGGCGACCAGGCAGCGATCGCCCACCAACGCGCGGGCGATCGCGACCCGCTGCTGTTGGCCGCCGGACATGGCGTCCGGGTAGCGGTCGATCAACTCCGAAAGGCCCACAGAATCAAGGCCTTTGAGTGCCTCCACCCTGGCATCACGCACCGAGCAGCCATCCAGTTCCAATGGCAGCGACACGTTCTCGCCTGCCGTCAGCGACGGGATCAGGTTGAAGTCCTGGAAGACGACGCCGATCTTGCGGCGGCGGACCCGGGCGATCTGGGCGGGCGTCAATCCGCCCAGATCGACTCCGTCGACGATCACCGTGCCCTGGGTGGGTGAGTCCAAGGCCGACGCCAAGTTGAGCAGGGTCGACTTGCCCGAGCCGGACGGCCCCATGACGGCGACGAGTTCGCCGCGAGCGACGTCGAGGTCGATGCCGCGCAGCGCGTGCACGGCCTGCGGACCAGTGCCGTGCACACGGGTAACACCGCGCATCTGCAGGATCGGCGTGTCGTTCACTGGGTGACCTCCTGGATGGCGGGTGCGTCGGACGTGATTGCGGCGCGGGCGGATACGCGCCCCTTGGTCAACGTCGACTCCACGTAGTCGAGCCAACGGACCTCGGCTTCTGCTGCGAAGAGGTGGTTCTCCAGCAGCAGCGTCCAAGCAATGTCGCTGTGCTTGTCCGAGGACCGTTTCAGACGGGTGAGGTCGCGCAGTTGCGCCATCGATGCGGTGCGCTGGGTCTGGACCACTCGGCGTACGTCGATGCCGGGCAAGGTCACGGCCAGCACCAACTTGATCGCCAATTCGTCTCGCGGACTGGTGGCGCGCTCGACCGGGGAGGACCACCACGTCTCGAGTTCGGCGCGGCCGGTGTCGGTCAGGGCGTACTCGATCTTGCCCTCATCGTCCGCCGGGCCGGTTTGCTCCACGAGGCCGTCTCGCTCCAGGCGGGCGAGGGTAGTGAACACCTGTCCCACGTTCAGCGGCCAGGTGCCGCCGGTGTGCGCCTCGAACTGTGCTCGCAGCCCGGAGCCGTGGATCGGCCCTTCGGACAGCAGGGCCAGCAGGCCGTAGCGGACAGACATGAGGTTTCTCCCTGGGTATACCGAGTAAGGGTGAGAGGAACCTATACCGCGTATAACCCAGGGTCAAGCATCGGGCGCGGGGTCAGCCCAGTTCGCGCAGCCCCGGCAGCACCTGCTCGCCGAAGGTCCGCAGGAAGCGCTCCTGGTCATCGCCCGGCGCGTGGAACACCAGGTGGTCGAAGCCCCAGTCGACGTACTGCTTCACCGCAGCCACGACCTCGTCCGGGTCGGAGGACACGATCCAGCGGGACGCGATCTGCTCATCGGACAGTGCGTCGCCGAGCTTCTCCATCTCCAGCGGGTCGCTGGTGCCGTGCTTCTGCTCCGGAGTGAGCGAGAGCGCGGCCCAGAAGCGGCAGTTCTCAACCGCCTTGGCGTGGTCGGGGTCCCAGGAGAGTTTGATCTCGATCATCCGGTCGATGGTGTCCCGCTTGCCCAGCGACAGGCCTTCCTCGACCGCCGGGATCAGCTTGTCGACGTAGAGCTCCTTGCCCTTGCCGGAGGTGCAGATGAATCCGTCACCCATCCGGCCGGCGTACTTGGCCACGGTCGGACCACCTGCGGCGATGTAGACCGGGATCGGCTCGTCGGGTTTGTCGTAGATCGTCGCGTCGACCGTGTGGTAGTAGTCGCCTTCGAAGCTGACCCGCTCCCCGGTCCACAACGCCCGCATCAACCGCACCGACTCGCGCAGCCGGCCGAACCGCTCCTTGAAGTCCGGCCATTGCCCGGAATCCACTGAGCCGACAACGATTTCGTTCAGCGCCTCACCGGTGCCGACACCCATCGCGATGCGACCGGGGTAGAGAGAGCCGAGCGTGCCGAAGGCCTGGGCGACCACAGCGGGGTTGTAGCGGAACGTGGGGGTCATGACCGACGTACCCAACTGGACGCGTTCGGTCCGTTCGCCCACAGCCGCAAGCCAACTGAGGGAGTACGGCGCGTGCCCACCGTGGTGCCGCCAGGGCTGGAAGTGGTCGCTGATCCAGACGCTTTCCAGGCCGATCTCCTCGGCCAGGACCGCGTAGTCCAGCAACCGCCGCGGCGCGAACTGTTCTGCCGAAGCCTTGTATCCGATGCGCAGGGTCATACCTCCAAACTAGGCGAGGACTGACTCCACCGCGACGGAGGACATTCCAAAGGCTTCGGCGACGGGAGCGCAGGTGATCTCACCGGCGTGCGTGTTCAGTCCGAGCGCCAGGGCGTGGTCGGCGCGCATCGCGTCCTGCCAGCCCTGGTCGGCCAACCGCACCGCGTAGGGCAGTGTCGCGTTGGTCAGCGCCCAGGTCGAGGTGTTGGGTACGGCGCCCGGCATGTTCGCCACGCAGTACATCGTCGAGTTGTGCACGGGATACACAGGGTCGGCGTGCGTGGTGGGCCGGCTGTCCTCGAAGCAGCCGCCCTGGTCGATTGCGATGTCCACCAGCACCGAACCCGGCTTCATCTGCGACACAAGCTCATTCGAGACCAGGCTGGGTGCTTTGGCGCCCGGGATCAGCACGGCGCCGATGACCAGGTCGGCCTCGCGCACCTGCTGGGCGATGGTCAGCGAGGAGGACGCGAGGCCCTGCACGCGGTTGTTGTACCGCCAGAACGACATCCGCAACTTGTCCAGGTCCGTGTCCAGCAGGGTCACGTCGGCGCCCATGCCGAGCGCGATGTTGGCGGCGTTCTGGCCGGAGACGCCGGCGCCGATGATCACGACTTTCGCGTTGGCGACGCCGCCGACGCCACCCATCAGCACGCCGCGGCCGCCCTGCGGCTTGGTCAGGTAGTAGGCGCCCATCTGCGGGGCTAGGCAGCCCGCGACCTCCGACATCGGGTAGAGCAGCGGCAACCCACCGGAGGGCAGTTGCACGGTCTCATAGGCGATACCCGTCGTACGTCGAGCCACCAGTTCCTTGGTCAGTGCCTCGTCCGCGGCCAGGTGCAGGTAGGTGAAGAGGGTCAGATCCTCACGCAGGCGGTGGTATTCGCTGGCGACCGGCTCCTTGACCTTGATCACCATCTGCGCGTTACCCCACACCTCGTCGGGGTCGTCGACCATCGTCGCTCCCTGCGCGACGTACTCGGCGTCGGTGATTTGTGAACCTTCCCCGGCGCCGGTCTGGATGAGCACCTCGTGGCCGTGCGCGACCAACTCGTGCACGCCGGAGGGCGTGATGCCCACCCGGAACTCGTTGTTCTTGACTTCCTGGGGCACGCCGACGCGCATGGTCTCTCCTGATGGGGGTTCGGTTCCAGCCCGCTATTGCTACTCCTACAACCTGGAAAGCAGTACCTTGTCCGAAGAATCTTCGACGCCGGGAGGCTTGCGTGGCGACTCGTTCGAAAGGTGACCCGGATCACACCAGTCGGTCGAACAATGTGCGCGACGGCCTCGATGAAGTCGACCGGATCCTGCTGCGCGAACTCGCGGCCGATGCCCGCACGCCCAACAATGTGCTGGCGGCAAAGGCCCGTATCGCGCCGTCCACTGCGCTGGGCCGGGTCCGTGGCCTGGTAGAGGACGGCGTCCTGCGCGGGACGCACGCGGACATCGATCCCACGCTGACGGGGCGACCACTACAGGCGATGGTCGCGGTGCGCATGCGCGCGCACGCCCGCTCCCGGCTGACCAAGTTCCTGCACCACCTGGCGGATCTGCCCGGGGTGCGCAACGTCTACCTGCTCGGCGGCACGCACGACTTCATGATCCATCTGGCCGTGCCGGACACCAATGCGCTGAACGACTTCGTGATCGAGCACCTCAGCGGGATCCCCGATGTGGCCAGCACCGAGACCTCGCTGATCTTCCAGCACGTGCAGTCGCACCGCTTCGACTGACGCCCTGTGAACCAGACCACAAGAAGGCCTTGACGTTACGCAGAGTGGAAAGTAATGTCCACAATACGGAAACAAAGGAGGCGTCACCGATGACGGTCCAGACCAGTCCCGGCCACAGCATCACCGCGCGGGTCTCCGCGCCCGCTGGATTCAGTGCCACCGCCGCGCTGGCTGCTGCCGCAGCTTCGGCCGGCGCCGATGTAACGGCCCTCGACATGGTCGAGTCCGGCCACGAGGGCGTCGTCGTCGACCTGACCGCCTACACCCGGGGCGTCAGCCACGCCGCTGAGGTCGTCGAGGCGCTGAAATCGGTCGACGGGGTCGAGGTCGCCAACGTCAGCGACCGCACCTTCTTGATGCACCTGGGCGGCAAGCTGTCGGTGCAGTCCAAGGTCGAGTTGCGCAACCGCGATGAACTGTCCCGGGCGTACACGCCCGGCGTCGCTCGCGTGTGCCTGGCGATCCACGAAAACCCTGACGACGCAAGGCATCTGACCATCAAGCGCAACACCGTTGCCGTGGTCACCGACGGCACTGCCGTGCTCGGCCTGGGCAACATCGGCCCGGCCGCGGCGCTACCGGTGATGGAGGGCAAGGCCGCACTGTTCAAGCGGTTCGCCGACGTGGACGCCTGGCCGGTCTGCCTGGACACCACCGACACCGAGTTGATCATCTCCATCGTCAAGGCGATGGCCCCCGTCTACGGGGGAGTGAACCTCGAAGACATCGCCGCCCCACGGTGTTTCGAGATCGAGCGCCGGTTGCGCGAAGAGCTGGACATCCCCGTCTTCCACGACGACCAGCACGGTACGGCGATCGTGGTGCTGGCCGCGCTGATCAACGCTCTGCGGGTGGTCGGCAAAGAGATCTCCGACGTACGGATCGTGGTCAGCGGGGTCGGCGCCGCCGGGCACGCGATCATCCAGTTGCTGAAGGCGCAGGGCGCTCGCGACATTATCGCGTGCGACCGCAACGGCGCAGTGGACCACGACCGCGAATACACCGACGAGCACCGCCGCTGGATCGCCGACAACACCAATCCCTCCGGCTTCGTGGGCACCTTGCACGACGCGCTCGCCGGCGCCGACGTCTTCGTCGGTGTGTCCGCACCGGGCGTCATCGAGGGCAAGCACGTCGCGACGATGAACGACGGCGCGATCGTCCTGGCCCTGGCCAACCCGGATCCGGAGATCGACCCGTTGGAAGCCGCCGAGCACGCGGCAGTCGTCGCGACCGGGCGCAGCGACTTCCCGAACCAGATCAACAACGTGCTCGCCTTCCCCGGGCTCTTCCGCTGACTGCTCGATGCCGGGGCGCACGAGATCTCGACCGATCTGCTCGTGGCAGCCGCCGAAGCCATCGCCGGTTGCGTCGCCGCTGACGAATTGACCTCCAGTTACATCATTCCCAGCGTTTTCGACACTCGTGTCGCACCCGCTGTGGCAGCCGCCGTCCAAGCGACCGCCGTCACCCCGCCCGCTGTCACTTCCGAGGAGAACTGATGACCACCGCGCCCGTCCGCCCCGCCAGCTACTACGCCCCGCACGGCGGGCATCCGGACCAGTCGGCGTTGCTGACCGATCGCGCGATGTTCACCGAGGCCTACGCGGTCATCCCGCGCGGCGTCATGCGCGACATCGTCACCAGCTTTCTGCCCGGGTGGCACGACACCCGGCTGTGGGTGCTGGCCCGGCCGCTGAGCGGATTCGCCGAGACGTTCTCGCAGTACATCGTCGAGGTGGCGCCCGGCGGCGGCAGCGACCGACCGGAAACCGACCTGGGTGCGGAGTCGGTGCTCTTCGTCGTCGAGGGCGAGATGACGATCACGATCGATGGTGACCGGCACGAACTGCGCGC
This sequence comes from Branchiibius hedensis, assembly GCF_900108585.1. NCBI lineage: Bacteria > Bacillati > Actinomycetota > Actinomycetes > Micrococcales > Dermacoccaceae > Branchiibius > Branchiibius hedensis. The sequence goes on along the minus strand of NZ_UESZ01000001.1, from coordinate 2,657,979 downwards.
GGGCAGTTACGTCTACCTGCCCCCGTCGCAGCGGTGGACGGCGGTCAACCACAGTTCCGCCGAGGTCCGGTTCCACTGGATCCGCAAGGCCTACGAGCCCGTGGCCGGTCTCGACGCCCCCGAGGCGTTCGTCACGCACGAGGAGGACGTCGTACCCTCCCCGATGCCGGGCACCGAGGGCCGTTGGGTGACAACGCGATTCGCCGACCCGACCGATCTGCGGCACGACATGCACGTCAACATCGTGACCTTCGAACCCGGCGCGGTCATTCCCTTCGCGGAGACGCACGTCATGGAGCACGGTCTCTACGTGCTGGAGGGCAAGGCGGTCTACCGCCTCAACCAGGACTGGGTCGAGGTCGAGGAGGGCGACTTCATGTGGCTGCGTGCTTTCTGCCCGCAGGCCTGCTACGCCGGCGGTCCGGGTCGGTTCCGTTACCTGCTCTACAAGGACGTGAACCGGCACATGCGCCTGCCGCGGAGCTTCGCGTGACGCGGCTGGCCGCGGGTGACCTCGCTCCTGCGCTGTCACTGGATGGCACCGACGGACCGGTCGACCTCGCCGCACTGGCCGGCCGTCGGGTTGTCATCTACTTCTTCCCCAAGGCGTTCAGCCCCGTATGCACCGACCAGGTGTGCAGTTACCGGGACGAACTGCCGGCCATCACCGCCGCCGATGCCCTCGTGTACGGCGTGTCACCCGACCCGCTGGACGAACTGTCCCGGTTCGCAAACCAATTCGACCTCGGTCACGCTCTGCTGAGCGATCCGGACGCCACCACCGCACAGCGCTGGGGTGCGTGGGGACCCAAGACCGTGAACGGGCAGGCAATGGTCGGCCTGCTGCGGAGCACCTTCGTCGTCGGACCCGACGGCACGGTGGAGAGCGCTGACTACGAGGTGGACGGCCGCACCGATGCGGCCGCCCGACTCGCTGGTCTGTCGGCCCGCTGAGGCCACGTCACCCCCTGCCCCGCGACCCGCGGCGGCGAATTCGACGGTCAACGATGACCTTTCGGAGGTTCACCCATGTCTGAAGTCACCACCAAACACCCGGTCGATGAGGTGTTGCCGGCACCGCAGATGTTCCTCTACGGGTTGCAGCACGTGTTGTCGATGTACGCCGGAGTGGTCGCCGTACCCCTCGTGGTCGGCAACGCACTGAAGCTCTCGGCCGCCGACATCACCTTCCTGGTGTCGGCCGGTCTGTTCATGTCCGGCCTCGCGACCCTGCTGCAGACCATCGGTGTCTGGAAGATCGGTGCCCGTCAGCCGTTGGTGCAAGGTACGTCGTTCGCGGGCGTCTCGACGATGCTCACCATCGGTGCCTCGGTGGGTGGCGGACACGCCGGTTTGCGGGCGATCTACGGCGCGCTGATCGTGGCAGCGATCCTCGGCCTCCTGCTGGCGCCGGTCTTCACCCGGTTGCTGCGGTTCTTCCCTGAAGTGGTCACCGGTGTCGTCATCACGATCATCGGTGTGTCTCTGCTGCCGGTGGCCATCAAGTGGGCCGGCGGCGGAACCCCCGGTGTCACACCGAATTTCGGTGCTCCGAAGAACGTCGCGGTGGCCGCGTTGACCGTGCTGCTGATCGTCCTGATCTACCGGTTCCTGCCCGGCTTCTTCAGCCGCGTCGCGATCCTGCTGGGTCTGGTACTCGGCACCCTCGTGGCGATCCCGTTCGGCATCACCGACTTCAGCAAGATCTCCGACGCCAACGTCTTCCAGTTGACGACTCCCTTCCACTTCGGGATGCCGACCTTCGCCGTCGGTGCGATCGTCTCGATGTTCATCGTCATGCTGGTCACGATGACCGAGACCACGGCGGACATCCTCGCGGTGGGTGAGGTCATCGACCAGCCCGCGACCCGTGACCAGGTGACCGCCGGTCTGCGGGCCGACATGGGTGCGTCGGCGGTCGCCGGTGTCTTCAACGGCTTCTCGGTCAGCGCCTTCGCGCAGAACGTCGGACTCGTCGCGATCACCGGTATCAAGTCGCGGTTCGTCGTCGCCGTCAGCGGCGCCATCCTCTTCGTGCTGGGTCTCTTCCCGGTCCTCGGTGCGATCATCGCGATCGTGCCGCTGCCGGTGCTCGGTGGCGCCGGCCTGGCCCTCTTCGGCACGGTGGCGGCCAGCGGAATCCGTACCTTGTCGAAGGTCGACTTCTCCGGCAACGCCAACTTGGTGATCGTGGCCCTGTCGCTGGGCATGGGCATCATCCCCATCGCCGTGCCGACGTTCTACGACCAGTTCCCGTCCTGGTTCCGGGTCATCTTCGACTCCGGCATCAGCGCCGCCGCCATCACCGCGGTCCTGCTGAACATCGTCTTCAACATCGTCGGCCGCTCCGACGACTCCGAGGGCCCGATCTTCTCCGAGGCGCCGCCCTCGGGTGCGATCTCCGACGAGGACGAGGAGCGCCTGCAGATGCGTCGCGAGGCGATCCACCCGCGGGCCCGCCAAGCGATCATCGAGAACGCCTGAGCCGAAAACGCTTGAGCCGAAAATGCTTGAGCCGAGAACGCTTTGAGCCGAAAACGCTTGAGCCGAAAACGCTTGAGCCATTGAGGTTCAGCATGGGTCCGCCGTCCGAGCCAGGGGCGGCGGACCACGCTGGTCGACCGATACGACCCGCCGAGACCCTTCCCCTAGTGGGCATTCGGGGGCATCCGGAATCGCCGGTTGCTGAGCCATCTCTTCTCACCTCCTTCCGGCGGCCGAATGTAGAACTCCAGGCGGCCGTTCCGTAACCGGATCGGGATGCCCTCCGCGTGGACCCGCCGATGGTCCGACCCGCACAGCAGCGCCAGGTCGTCGAGGTTGGTGGTGCCGCCCGCCGCCCATGGTTTTCGCCAGTGGTGCCCTTCACACCAGCCCGGTGGCCGATCGCAGCCGGGCATCGCGCAGCCACCGTCACGGTTCTCGATCGCTCGCCGTTGATGGATCGTGAACGTGCGTTTGGATCGCCCAAGATCGAGTGGGACGGACGCCCCGTCGAAGACTTGCGGGATCAGCCCGGCGTTGCACGCCAGTCGCCGTACCTCACCGGCGCTCATCCGGCTGCCGGTCGACAACGTCGCCGCCCGGACGCCCTGGGCCAGGGTCTCGAAATCGAAGTTGACCGTCAGGATCGCCGAGACACCACCGGCACCCGGCAGTTTGTCGGTCGGTAGGTGTTCGCACAGCTGAGCCAGTGCCCGGCCCTCCCGATGCTGCTTGTCCAGCGGAAGACCGCCCGCCTCGGCGGCGTCCGCCGCGTCGAGGTCGGCCTCGACCTGGGCCAGGGTGGGCGCCCAGCCGGCCACGGGAGCGGCGCCAGGCGCGGCGCCGACATCCACTGCGGCCCAGTCCGGTGGTCGCGGCGTGGTCTGCTCGGAACTCCCGGGCGGTCCTGCGTCCATCAAGTGGAACCGCCGCGGGGCGCTGATCGCCTCCACCGCCGCCTGCAGCATCTGCGCCTGCACCTCCGGCAGCAGGAATCCGCCCTTGAACAAACCCGGCTTGAACTCCTTCATCCAGAACGCCGACTGCTCCCACGCCGACTGCTCCTGGGCAACCAGTTGGTCGTTCTCGTGCGCATCCGCGTCGTGCACCGACTCGAACGCCTCCCGCATCCGGGTCGCACGCCGCGACAGGTCCGGCAACGGCATCTTCGGAGCCGCCGCGAGCAATTCCCGCTCGGCCCGCGTGCGGTCCGCCTCCGACACCGACGGCGGCAACGCCGCCAACCCACGGGCGATCACCCGGGCCTGCTCTTTGGACACCCGCCCGGCAGCCAGAGAGTCGCTGGTCGCCGGCGCATCGGCCAACTGCTTGCCCAGGTAGAGCAGGGCGTTGCCCTCCCGGCGGTCCCCACCGAACTGCCCGGCGAGCATCGACCCCACCGCACCGGGCGAGCCACCCGCGGCAGTGGTCACCGCCCGCACCCGATCGGCCGCGTTCACCATTGCCGACTCGATCCGTGCCTTCGCCGACCCCAACCGGCCCGACGCAGCCAAAGCACTGGTCTGCGAGACCTGTTCCCACTCGCCAAACGCGATCAACCGGTCTAGCGCAGAGTGCAACTCAGTCACCAGGCCGGCGAGCGTAGCGTCGGCCGAGGGAGCAGCCGACACCGCTACCGCATCAACGGATTCAATAGTCTTCACGCCAGCGCCACCTCCCCAGGTTGCCGGACCCCCGAACGTCTGTACGAGATCAAATTACTGACCACCACTGACACCCGCCATGGGCGAATCCGGTTGTGTGGACAACTCAGCGGTCCGGTGCGCTATCCACAGATCACGCTCAGCAGCCATCGCCTAGCGTGGAGACATGGCTTCCTTCCCCACCGCACCTGTCGTCGCTGCCGGACTCATCGGAGGGTATGGCGTGGCCCGGGCGACCGGCGTACGTCCCCTCGGCGGTGTAGTCCTCGCTGCCGCTGGCGTTGCCGCTGGACGAGAATGGCTGTCGCGTAAGGGCATTCCGACGACTGCGGCACTGAGCGCGCTCTACCTGACGGCTTTCGGCGGCTCCCACCCACTGGCCAAAAAGCTGGGGGCGTGGCCGTCGGTGCTTGCGGTGACTGCCGTCGCGGCTGGCGTCACATACCTTGTCGCGGACACATAACGTCGGCTGCCGTCACGACCGTGATCCTGCAACGGCGGCCAGGGCTTCCTGATAACCCGAGCCGATCGTTATCAACGTGATCCACTTACTTTTGTAGCCAAGAGGTTCCTCGTGCCAGGTCGCGTCCGGACGAACTTCGTGTAACCAGGTTATGTCGGCGTCGGACCGCACGAGGGTGCCTATCCATTGCGCGCTAAGCCGTTCCTCCTGCTCGATGCTGACCAGCTGGGCCGCGGCGGCCATCGAGCGTAGGACGGATGCAACGTTGTCCAGCGCCAGCGGCGACGGCGCTCGAGGTGGCCAGGTGGGCAATCCGCGCGAGTAGTCCTGCTCGAACCCCTTGCGTCGCTTGATGCGCACGACATCTTTGATCCGGAAGGCGGAATAGCCGTCGAAGTAGCCGCCGTCTCTGATGTTTTGGATGACGGCCCAATTGTCTCCGACGGCGACGATGAATCCTGGTAGATCTTCTGCGAACTTCAATGAGCGCTCGACACGAACCAACCGTTGAGCCATTTGCGCGCGTCGAAGCTTTACGGCTGTATTCACGCGCCAAGAATGCCAGAGCACCACCGCGTGCCGACCCGCCAGCCGGCTAGGCGATCAGCAGGTCGTGGGCATACGCGGGCGGCGATCTCACAGCCATCGTGGAGAAGATCTAAGCGCTACACACGCCTGCTGCCTCTCGGCTTATCGAACGGACGTCGGCCGCGTTGCTGAGGCTCAGGAGCCGTAGATCAGGTCCGCATAGTCCTCACGGTGCTTGGACATGTACGACTTGTAGAACGGGCACAGCGGCATCACCTTGCGCTGACCCTTGGCGCGTACGTCGGCCAGTGACTCCCGCGCGAGAGCGGACGCCACGCCGTGCCCCTCGAACTCCGGTTGCACCTCGGTGTGCGTGAAGACGATGAGTTCGTCGGTGAGCTGGTAGACGGCGAAGCCGGCGAGGGCACCGTCGATGTGCGCCTCGTAACGGCTCTCGGCTGGGTTGTCCGTGATCACGACATCAGTCATGCACCGAGCGTAACCGGGCGGCGGGTTCGGCCGCCGATGGTCGATGTGCAACCGGCAAACCCGCGATTCACGGCCAGACCCGGGGAAGCAGGCTAGCGCGGCCGCGAGTCAGCGGTAGTGCGTGCCGATCTGCTGGCCCACCTGCTCCAGGAGCGACTGCGCGTTGGCGATCGACCGCTCCACGGAGGGTTCGAGATCCGAAAGGGTCCACGCCGCAGTGATTCCCGCGCCTAACAGGTGCTTGGTGGTGAGCAGCGACCGCCCGGCCACCGCGACCACGGGCACGTGATGTTTGGCGGCCGCCGTCGACACCCCGATGGGTGCTTTGCCCGACAGGGACTGCTCGTCCAACGAGCCCTCGCCGGTGATCACCAGGTCCGCGCCGAGCACTGCGTCGTCGAAACCCAGGAGCGACAGGATCAGCTCGATGCCTGGTTCGAGGCGGGCGCCGAGACCGGCCAGCGCACCGAACCCGGCACCACCGGCGGCACCCGCACCGGGAACCGCCCGGAAGTCGGTGCCGACCACCGATGCGAGTACGTCGGCCCACCGCCCCAGCGCAGCGTCCAGTGCCGCCACATCGCTGGGTGACGCACCCTTCTGCGGTCCGAAAACCGCTGCAGCACCGTCGATTCCGAGCAGCGGATTCGTGACGTCGGAGGCGACGACGACCGATGCTCCGGAGAGCCGCGAGACGACGGGCTCCAAGGAGACCGAAGCGATCCGGGACAACGCCCCGCCACCCCGGCCGATCGGCGTACCGGAAGCATCGAGGAGGCGGGCGCCGAGGGCGGCCAACATGCCCGCACCCCCGTCGGTGGAGGCGCTGCCCCCAGGCCGACGACGATCTCGCGGGCTCCGGTCGCGAGAGCGGCGTCGATGACCTGACCGAGGCCGTACGTCGATGCCGTCAGGGGTGCCAGGCGCCCACCGGGTAGCAACGAGAGTCCGCACGCCGCGGCCAACTCCACCACCGCGCGGTCGCCGTTGACCGCGAACGGAGCAGACACCGGGTCGCCGACGGGGCCGTCAACGACAACCTGATGCTCGGTGAAGCCGGCCGCAACGGCGGCAGCCACGGTGCCGTCGCCGCCATCGGCGATCGGCAGCAGGACGACGTCGGCCGACGGAAGAGCCGCCCGTAATCCTGATGCGAGCGCCGCCGCGACCCCCGAGGCCGACAGCGACCCCTTGAACTTGTCGGGGGCCACGACGATCTTCATGCGCTCAGTCCAACATGCTGATCGCGGTCGGTGCGTCCGCGCCGACGGAGGCCAGGTCTTCGAACTCGACCACGTTGTCCAGTTCAGTACCCATCGCGATGTTGGTGACCCGTTCGAGGATGACCTCGACCACGACCGGCACGCGCAGGTCCTGGGCGAGCTTCTGCGCATCGGCGAAGGCCTGCGGCAACTCCTCGGGATCCTGCACGCGGATACCCCGGCAGCCCAGTCCCTCAATGACTTTGAGGTGATCGACACCGTAGCCACCCAGCTCGGGGGCGTTGATGTTCTCGAAGGAGAGCTGCACGTGGTAATCCATCGAGAAGCCACGCTGGCTCTGTCGGATCAGGCCGAGGTAGGCGTTGTTGACCAGGACGTGCACGTAAGGGATGTTGAACTGCGCGCCGACGGCCAGTTCCTCCAGCATGAACTGGAAGTCGTAGTCACCGGACAGCGCCACCACGGGCGTGTCGGGACGGGCAGTCGCGACACCCAGTGCTGCCGGCATCGTCCATCCCAGCGGACCGGCCTGACCGGCGTTGATCCAGTGCCGCGGACCGTAGACGTGCAGGAACTGCCCGCCGGCGATCTGCGACAGCCCGATCGTCGACACGTAGACGGTGTCGCGGTCGAAGGCCCGGTTCATCTCCTCGTAGACGCGCTGCGGTTTGATCGGGATCTCATCGAAGTGCGTGCGGCGCTGCAACGTGTGCTTGCGCTGCTGGCAGTCCTTGACCCACACGTCCCAGTCGGGGAAGTCCCGCTCGCCAGCCGCCTCGACGAACAGCGACAGGGCCGCGCCGGCGTCCGACACGATGCCGTAGTCGGGCGCGAAAACCCTTCCGATCTGGGTCGGTTCGATGTCGACGTGCACGAAGGTGCGCCCCGCGGTGTAGGTGTCCAGGCCACCGGTGTGCCGGTTGGCCCACCGGTTGCCGATGCCGAGCACGAAGTCGGACTCCAGCAGCGTGGCGTTGCCGTAGCGCTGCGAGGTCTGCAGTCCGGCCATGCCCGCCATCAACGGGTGGTCATCGGGGATCGCACCCCAGCCCATCAGCGTGGGGATGACCGGGATGTTGGCGGCTTCGGCGAAGGCAACCAGGGCGTCCGAGGCGTCGGCGTTGATGATCCCGCCACCCGCGACGATCACCGGTCGCTCCGCCTTCGCCAACATGGCCAACGCGTGGTCGATCTGCGCGCGGGTCGCAGCCGGCTTGTAGACCGGAAGCGGCGTGTAGGTGTCCGGGTCGAAATCGATCTCGGCCATCTGCACGTCGAACGGCAGGTCGATCAGCACCGGGCCCGGACGACCCGAGCGCATCAGGTGGAAAGCCTGCTGGAAAACGCCTGGCACCTGGGCGGGTTCGAGGACGGTCGTCGCAGCCTTGGTGACGGGTGCAGCGATGTCCGCGATGTTGATCGCCTGGAAGTCCTCCTTGTGCAGGCGGGCCACCGGCGCCTGGCCGGTGATGCACAGGATCGGGATCGAGTCGGCGCTGGCCGAGTAGAGACCGGTGATCATGTCGGTGCCCGCGGGACCGGAGGTGCCGATGCACACGCCGATGTTGCCTGCAGCGGCGCGGGTGAAACCCTCCGCCATGTGCGAGGCGCCTTCGACGTGCCGGGCCAGGATGTGCTTGATCCCGCCGTGCTCACGCATCGCGTCGTAGAACGGGTTGATCGCGGCACCGGGCAGACCGAACGCCGTTGTAGCACCTTCGAGTTCGAGGATCTTCACTGCCGCATCGACGGCTCGCATCTTCGTCATGATCCGCTGACCTCCTGTCCGGACAGTCGCTCGACCCCGCGCAGCAGCGCCGAGTGGTCCAGGTCGCCGTCACCCTGCGCGCGCAGCGAACCGATGAGTTGGGCGGTGGCCGCACCCAGCGGGATCGCGACCCCCTTGGCCCGGGCGGACTCCAGGATAATGCCCATGTCCTTGTGGTGCAGGTCGACCCGGAAACCGGGCTTGAAGTCACCGGCCAGCATGCTGGCGCCCTTGCGGTCCAGCACGGTGCTGCCGGCCAGGCCACCGGCCAACGCCTTGAGCCCCGCTTCAGCGTCCACGCCGTACGCGCGCAGCAGCACGATCGCCTCGGCGACCAACTCGTAGTTGCCCGCGACGATCAGCTGGTTGGCGGCCTTGACGGTCTGACCCGAGCCGGCCGGCCCGACGTGCACGATCGTCTTACCGACGACCTGCAAGTACGGCGTGGCAGCGGCAACATCGTCGTCCGCCCCGCCGACCATGATCGACAGCACCGCCTCTTTCGCGCCGGCCTCGCCGCCGCTGACCGGTGCGTCGATGACGCGGATCCCGCGCTCGGCTCCCGCCTCGGCGAGCTGGACCGCGACGTCCGGGCGGATGCTCGACATGTCGATGTGCAGCGTGCCCGGTTTGGCGTTGGCGTAGATGCCATCCTCGCCGAGCGCCACGCCGAGCACGTCGGGGGAGTCGGGCACCATCGTGATGACGACCTCGGCCTCGGAAACGGCGTCCGCGACGCTGGTGGCGCCCTTACCGCCGTGAGCGACGAGGGCATCAATCGCGCCCTGGCTGCGGTTGTAGCCCACGACGGTGTGTCCGGCGTCGACCAGGTGATTGGCCATCGGGGCACCCATGATGCCCAAGCCGATGAAAGCGATCGTGCTCATATCTACTGGCTCCTAACGGTTTTCGGGTCAGCTGCGCTGTTCGCGCGGCAACCAGGTGAGGCTGTCGGTGGTGTTGGTGGCCGGGATGTACTCCAGGGCCACCCGGCCGTCGTAACCGGCGCGCTGCAGATGCGCGAGGTGCTCGGCGATGGGCAGTTCCCCCGAGCCGGGCTCGTGCCGACCCGGCAGGTCGGCGACCTGCACGTGGGCGATCCGATCGGCGTACGCGTCGATCGCGGCGCTGACGTCGTCGCCGTTGTTCGCCAGGTGGAAGACGTCGAAGAGCATCCGCACGTTCGGCTCACCCACCCGATCGAGTACGCCGGCCACATCCGCGGCCGTGCGCAGCGGGTAGGGCTTGGGGCCGCTGACCATCTCCACGAGCACGGTGCGGGCGGCTCCGACGGTCTTCGCGGCGTACCGCAGGTTGTCGGTGGCCACGGCATCCTGCTCGGCGGCGTCCACGCCCTCGAGGCGGTTGCCGTAGAGCGCGTTGAACGCCGGCACGTCGAGGCGTGAACCGATAGCGGCCACGACGTCGACGTTGTCGCGGAAGTCCTGCTCGCGGCCGGGCAACGAGACGACGCCGCAGTCCGGGCCGGTGAGGTCGGCGGCCCAGAAGTTCAGCCCGATCAGCTGCACTCCGGCGTCCTGCACGGCGCTCACGAACGCATCGACGTCCCGGTCGGCGGGCACCGGTTGATCCGGCCAGGGCCACCAGAACTCGACCGCGGAGAAGCCTGCGTCGGCGGCCGCCTGGGGGCGCTCGAGCAGTGGTACCTCGGTGAACAGCAGCGAACAGTTGACTGCGTAGGACAGCGTCATGACCAACCTTCCGTAATACGGAAAAAAGTTTCTGTAATACGGAACAATAGAACGTGACATGGCGCACGTCAAGAGTCTGAGATCGGCTAGTGTCTTCCGTATGACGGAAAAGGACGGACCCAAGGCCAGCGAGCGCGTGCAATCGCTCGATCGCGCCTTCCTGCTGCTGGAGCGCCTCGCCGACGCCGGCCGGCCGGTCGGGATCTCCGAGCTCGCCGAGATGACCGACATCCCACTGCCGACGATCCACCGTTTGCTGCGGTTCTTGTCCAACGAGGGCTATGTGCGCCAGGACAATTCGCGCCGCTACGCGTTGGGTCTGCGGTTGATCCGGCTGGGTCAGTCCGCCAGTCGTGGCCTCGACGTGTGGGCGCACGGAGAGCTCGGCGGTCTGGTCGAGCAGTTCGAAGAGACCGCGAACCTGGCCATCCTGCAAGGGGATCTGGCGATCTACGTCGGCCAAGCGCCGTCGCCACACACGATGCGGATGTTCACCGAGGTCGGTCGTGCGGTGTCACCGCACTGCACCGGCGTCGGCAAGGCGATGCTGGCTGAGCTGCCTGACGACCGGATTCTCGCGCTGCTCAAGCGAACCCGGATGCCGGCGATCACCTCGCACACGATCACTTCACCCGAGGCGATGATGGCTGACATCGAGCAGATCCGAGAGCGTGGCTACGCCGTGGACGAGGGTGAGCAGGAGCCGGGGGTGCGCTGCGTGGCGGCGGCGGTGCGTGGCCTTCCGTTCCCGGCGGCGGTGTCGATCTCCGGGCCCAACAGCCGGGTGACCGAGGAGAAGGTGCCGCTGATCGCCCCCGTCCTGATCGAGGTGGCCGAGCGGTTGCGCGATCGGTTCCCCAGCAGCGCCGGGCAAGTCGGTTTCGTGGGCTGAGTGGGAGGATCAGCTATGAGCCAGTTCGAGGTCCCGACCGTTGACATCTCGGCGTACGTCGTGGACGGATCGCCCGGCGATCGGGCCGCAGTGGCCCAAGCCATCGACCAGGCCTGTCGCTCAGTCGGATTCATCCAGATCGTCGGCCACGGGATCGCGCCGGAGACCGCGGCCGGGCTGGCCGGGGCGATGGACGACTTCTTCGGTCTGCCGGTGGCGGACAAGAAGCGGTGGGTCCGCCCGGCCGCGGAGAACCGTGGCTACACGCCGCCGAAATCAGAGACGCTGGCCCTCAGTCTCGGGGTGCAGTCGGAGAAGCGGATGAAGGACTTCTTCGAGGCGTTCAACGTCGGATCCAGCGCCTCGGACTACCCCCAGGACCACCTGCTCGCCGATCACTACGCAGAGAACACCTGGCCCGAGGTCCCCGAGTTCCAGCAGCGGGTGGACGCGTGGCGTGACGAAGTGGCGCGGGTTGCGCGGATCATGATCACGATCTTCGAAGACGCACTGTCGTTGGCACCGGGGTCGCTGGCCGCCCTGGCCAACCACCCGATCGAGGTGCTGCGGATGAACAACTACGCGCTGCCGTCCGGGACCCACGTCGAGGTCGATGAGGACCTGATCGGGATGGGCGAGCACACCGACTACGGCATCGTCACACTGCTGTGGGCCGACCAGGTCAAGGGTCTGCAGGTGTTGCACGACGGCACGTGGCACGACGTCAGCCCGGCCGACGGTGCGCTGCTGATCAACCTGGGTGATCTCACCACGCGGCTGACCAACGAGCAGTGGCTCTCCACGCTGCACCGGGTCAAACCGCCGATCGTCGACGGCACCATCGAGCGGCGTCGCTCGGCTGCCTACTTCTTCGACGCCGACGCGGAAGCCGTTGTGGGACCGTGGGATTCGTTCGTGTCGGCAGATCATCCGCGGCTCTACGACGACGTCACCGTCGATGAGCACATCCGGGCCAAGTTGGCCGGGTCGCGAGCCGGCGTACGCAACGCATCCGCGCAGCGGGAGAACGCCTGGGTGGCGGCGACCCTGACCTGACCCGACGTCAGGTAGAACGGAGACGTGAACTCCCTGGCGCCGTACGTCGATCGGATCCTTGCGCTGGGGACGCAACGGACTCATCCGGCAGGTACGGCGATCGGTTTCCAACGCGGGGACCGGCGAGAGGTCGGGTGGGGTGGCTACGCGCTCTCGCCGACCGACGGTGAGTCCGGTGTGCCGATGTGGCGCGAAGCGCTCTTCGACCTCGCGTCCGTGACGAAACTGGCTGTGACTACGACGCTTTCGATGCAGTTGGTGGCATCGGGGGAGTTGGCGCTGGAGGCGCCGGTGGCGCTGTACCTACCGCAGTTTCCGCGCCCACAGATCACGGTTGAGCAATTACTCACGCACACAGCGGGACTCGAAGCATGGTGGCCGCTCTATTGCACCCCGGGCGAGCCCATCGCGGCTATCTGTCAGCTGCCGTTGGCTGACGATCCGGGCACCCGCTTCAACTACTCCGACCTGGGCGTCCTGCTCGCAGGAGCAGTGGTGTCGTCGGTGAGCGGGCAACCGTTGGACGTCGCGTTCGCCGAGCGGGTGGCCGCTCCGCTGGGGCTGACCGCCCGATACGGACCGGTCGATCCGGCGCTGGCAGCGGCATCAGCGGACAGCGACGGCTACGAGTACGCGATGCTTGCGACCAGCCTGCCTCATCCAGTTCCGTTCGGGCCCAGCGATTTCGGCGGCTGGCGCACTGGTGTCGTGCGCGGGGAGGTGTCCGACGGGAACGCCGCCCACGCGTTCGGCGGAGTCGCTGCGCACGCCGGGCTGTTCGCCTCGATCGACGATCTGCTCACGTTGGGATCGGCGCTACGCGAGGGCTTCGTGCCGCGCTCGGTACTGCAACGATTCGCCGAGCCGTCTGCAGCGAATCCGGCTCAGGCAGTGGGCTTTCGGCGCCGGACCCTGCCCGGTGGCGGCGTGGTTCTGGAGCACCCTGGTTTCACCGGGACCTATCTCGGGTTCGCGCTCGACGAGCCGTTGGTGGTTGCAGCTGCTGCGACCCGGCTGCACGGGACGGTCGGGCCGCTCCCCAGGGATGTCCCGGCCGAGTTGCCGGTGACGGTCGCGACCGCGGACGTTGTGCAGCTCGCGTGGCAGGCGGCTACCTGACTGTCCGTGCTACCCGGTGAGCGGCCTCCTCAACTCATGACCCGCCGTACCCCCTCGGCGGCGCGAGTAGGAGGTAGACAGCGATGGAAACAGCACTACGCGGCGTGGTCGGGATGAGCGATCTGATGCACGCCATGCGCACCGAGACCCGGCGGATCATGGACGCCGCCGGGGGAGATCTGGTGCTCGAGCACGAGATGATCCTCAGCCGGTTGATCGAGGCGGATCTGCTGCGCAGCGAGGAATCCGAGCAGTTGGTCGAGATGTTCCGACGGGTGCAGGAGGCTGGCGAGCCCAAACACGACCCGGCACCGGCGTACCTTGCTGTCCGGTCGATCTACGACAAGATCGCGACGGATCCAGCGGTCAGCCCGGTTGCCGTGGTCATCGCCGGGGCTGGTCTCGGCAGCTTCCAGGTGGAACCGGACGGCGACGGTGGAGTGGCCGTCGGCGTTGCCCGGATGAGTCATGGGCAGCAACTCGCCGGTATCGGCGCGGCGATCGGCACCATCCTCGGCGGGGTCACCGGGGGAGTCCTCGGCGGCGCGATCGGCGGCTACATCGGCAGCATGCTCGATGAGAAGAAGGACAAGAAGAAGACCTAGCCGCTGGCGCTCACTGCGACCACACCTCGGTTCGGGTACGCCGAGTGTGGAGTTGATCGCGCAACCAGGCGCCCGCGATGGCGCCCACAAACAGCACCACACAGGAGACGACGGCCCAACCCAGCTGCGCGGGGAGGTTCAGCGCGACGCCGCGGCGGCCGGCCACGACCCCGCCCAGGATCAGGGTGAGCACACTGGCCGCAGCGGACGCAACGAGTGCGGGCAGCCAGCGCATCTGGAACAGCAGTCCGTTCGCCAAGCCGGCGATGCCGCATGACACACAGCTGGCGACGGCTAGGGCCAGGATCACCCGACCGGTCTGCGCGTACTGCGTGCCGGTCAGCAGCGCCCGGGTGATCCTCGGCATCAGGATCGCCGGGCCGAGGAAGGCGACCACCATCGCTGAGAACGCCCGCAGCACAGTGGATCCCGGGGTGTGGTCGGTGTGGTTGCGGTGCATGGGCGGCCGGATCCTCACGAAGCTCAGTGGTAGGTCTTGAACTGCAGCGTTTCCTGGATGTGCGCCGCGACGTCGGGATCCACCTGGGTGCCGGTGATCGCCAGCGCTGCGGACTTCGGATAGGGCCACTGGGTCGCCACGATCCAGATTCCGTGTTTGGTGCTGGAGCCGTCGGTGTAGGTGAAGTTGCGCAGCACCGCGTCGTGCGCGCCGTCGACGGTGATGCGGTCCGTGGCCCCGGGCTGATAGCCGGTCAGCCCCACCATCGCGGGGAGATCGAGCCGCGCCAACGCGGCGTACGCTCCGCTGTCGTCGCCCAGCTCTCCGGCGGCCTGAAGCTGCATGCCGTTCCCGGAGTACTTGACCTCGAACGGTTTGCCGGCGCCGGTCGACTTCTGCCAGGTGCTCGGAACCTGGAAGGTCAAGTGGCCCTCGGTCACCTCGACGTACTCGACTTGTCCCCCGCCGCCGGGTTCGGGTCCGGTCGGCGATGACGAACACGCACTGATCAACAGCGCGCAGAGCAGGGCCAGGACGGCTGCGGTGGCAGTGTTGCGCATCAGTTGCTCCCTTTGACGCAGTCGGAGTACGGGACCGGTTTGCGGTTGCCCGATGCGTCGGGCGCACCGAGGTAGGACGCCGCCGTCGCCTGTGATTCAGAGTCGGACAAGCTGAAGTCGAACCCTAACGCAACGCCCACCTTCACGTTCAGCCCGAACGCGGTCGTGTCCTTCACGTTGTCATAGGTGACGGCGCTGACCTTCGACCGGTCATGCATGAGTTGCTGGAACGGGTCTTTCGGATCGGCGTACGACGGGTCGATCCCGCCGGCCGCGATCGCGCCGGCCCACGAGTAGTTCGTGTCGCCGCCCAGCCAGTTGGCGATGGTCTGCTGTGCGGCTGTGTCGTTGGCGTCGATCGACAGGTCAGTGGTGATCACCGTGGCCGTCGTCGCGTCGGTACTGGTCAGGATGCTGCCGCCGCCGGAGTTCTTGCCGGCCTGGGTGCTGCCCGAAGCCGCGGATCCGCCGGCCTGGCCACCTTCGGTGGTGCTCACGAACTTCAGGCCCACGACCTTGCCGTCCTTGTTCTTGGTGATCGCCATCGTGACGGCCGAGGCGCCCTTGGTGCCCCAGGTCGCCGTCCACAGTTGGGAGCTCACGCTGGCGTCGATGCCCAATGAGGTCGTGTACGTCGTGTCGCCCGTCACGTTGTCGGTGTTGACCGCCCATTGCGAGTTGGCGCTGATCTTGCCGACGACCTGTGCGGCCGGGATGGACTCACCGGTCCGGTTGTCGTCGGGGCCGGTCTTGTTGGTCAGGCTGAGCCCCAGCGTCCCCGAAACATCACCGGTCAACTTGATGCTGGTCATCTGTGAGTCCGGGTCCCGCGGGGGGTCGGCGCAGCCGCCGAACGCACAGTAGATGGAGTAGGTCGGGCTGTTCTGGATGGCCGCCTGATCGGCCAGGTAGTCCTCCAGGCCTTTGCGGAACTCGTCGGCGTTCTTCTTCCCGTCCGGGCCATCGAAACTCCAGGTCGAGCCGTAGTCGAACTGCAGTCCCGCACCGAAGTTGACCTTGGCGCCGGCCTCGAGTTTGCCGAAGGTCACATCAGCGCCGACTCCACCGGTTGCGCCCACGCTGGCGCCATCGGTCGCTGTCAGTTTGACCGAGCCGTCGCTGTAGACCGTCTCGACCAGGCCGGCGTTGTCGCCGATCTCGATGAAGAAGATCTTGACCTTGCTGTTGTAGGACTCGCCCTTCTCGTTGTACTTGCACTTGTCCGGCTCGAAGTCCTTGTCGGTCTTGCCCGGGGGCGAGGCGGGTCCGCAGGAGCCGTCGTTCTGCAGGATGCTGTTGACGGCTTGGCACACAGCGCTTTCGACCCGGCCGTTGCCGACGACGGCGTAGACGATCGCGACGACCAGCGCGGCAGCGAGCATGATCGCGCCGATGTATTCCAGGCCGGATGCCCCTCGCTCGCCTGCGCTCCTGCTGCTCACCCGTGGACCGTATTTCGGGACGGTGGTCCTGCACCTGGGTCGCCGGACCCAAAGTCGGGCCCAGCCCGAGCGGTGTGGCGGCCGGTGCGCTGGATCAGCGGGTGATCGGAACCTTCAGGTCGGCAAATCCCTTGAGGCGCAGCGTGATTTCGGTCAGGTTGGCTGGTAGAGCTGGGTAGGCAGCGGTCAGGACCCTGGGTTGGGGGTAGACGACGATGTTCGGGGTGCAGGCACATTCAGGTGTCCGGCCGCCCACGAAGGGGAAGGAGGGGAAGGTGGTGACGATGTACCCCTTCTTCCCCGCGGTGTCGACCAGCTGCGGCCAGGTCTGGGGCACATTCAACTTCAACGGGGAGTCGCCCGAGGTAGGAGCCGTGAACCAGAAGGTCAGCACTGAGGAATGAGTGCTGGCCTTGACCGAGGAGACGAAGATGGTCGCGGGCCGGCCGCTGGTCAGGAAGCTACTGCTCGTGGCTTGGGCAACGGACTTGTTCTGGAAGTTCAGCATGTCGGCGGGCATCGTGGCGGTGGCCGTGGGCGTGGAGGTTCCGCTGCCGCTCGAGGCCGACGGCGAGGTCGCGTTGGTGGTGGTCTGGTTGTTGTCGCTGCCGGTGCATCCGGTCAGGATGAGTGAAGCGGTGAGGATGGCGCCGGTGCTGGCCAGGGCGAGTGGTCGTTTCACTGGGCTCCTCCTGGATTCGCGAAGGACAGTGACACTCGCCGGTTGAGGGCTTTGCCCTCGGGGAAGTCGTTGCTCGCCACCGGGTCGGCCTCGCCCATGCCTTGGGGGATGAGTTTGACGCCAGGGGGGACCATCGGTTGCAGCGCGGCGACCACCGCCTGCGCTCGGCGTTTGGACAGGTCCAGGTTGTGCGCCTCGGTGTTGTCGGAGTCGGTGTAGCCGATCACATTGACCGTGCCGGTGACATGGTCGGCTTTGAGAGCGGCGGCCGCTTTGGCCAGGGTGGCGTTGGCCGCGGGACTCAACTCGGCGCTGTCGACGGCGAACAGGACATCGGCAGCGATGTCGACTGACTTGCTGTCGGACTTGGTGCGATCGGTGATCTGACCGCTGAGGTCGCCGACCGCTTGGGTCAGCGGCAGGATCGACTGGCCGGTGTTGGTCACCTTGGCCAGGGCGGCCTCGTCGACAGCGGGCCATCCCGTGCCGACCACGATCGGGTTTCCTGCGGGCAGCGTCGGGGTCATCGCGCCGTCTTCGACGGGGATGTCGGGAATGATGGTTCCGGCGATGTTCACGTCGACGGTCGTCACGGACGAGGGCAGCGTCGGAACCACGTAGTACAACGCGTAGGCCTTACCCGCGTTGTCCTCGCTCACGTGGGAGACCAGAGACGCTTGGGAGCACACACAGGCCTTGTCGGGGGTCATCAAGGTGACGTACATCTTCTTTCCGGCCGAGTCCATCAGACCCGCCTCCCCCAGGGCGTTGGCTCCCGACCGGTCTGGAGACATATCGGTGCTTGAGGTGGCCAGGATGGTCGCCAGGTTGAAGGCGCCAGCATTGGGCGTACCTGCAGGGAAGCCGATGGAGAAATACACGGCGGTTCCGCCCGGGATCCGGCGTACGCCGTGGACGGTCACGACTCCTTGCGGAGTCGTGCCGGAAGATCCATATCCAGCCTGAACCTGACCCAGTACGGGAACGGTGGTGTTGTCCGCGGCGGTAGCCGGCCCGATGGCCCCCCACGACGTGGCGAGCACCGCCAAACCGGTAGCGACGATGCGTGGGTGAGTCCTCACGCGTGCCGTCCTTCCTGCCCCGTGGGGCCCGCTAGCGATCCGCGCTGGCCGGTGCCGAGGTCAGCGGGTGAGTGGGATCTTCAGGTCCGGGAAGCCGGTCAGCCGGAAGGTGACCTGGGACAGGCCCGTCGGCAACGGCGGGTACTGGGCCGTCAGCACTCGCCGGGTGGGTTCAATCATGTTGACGTCCGTGCAGACGCAGTAGGCACCCGGTTGACTGCCCGTGAAGATGTTCACCCCGTAGCTGTTCCCCGTGCCGGCGTCTACCAGCTTGGGCCAGGTCTCCGGGCGGCTGGCGGAGATGGGGGAGGCGTACGGCGTGGCAGTAGTGACCCAGAACGTGACGACCGTGGTGTCCGGCGTAGCCCTGACGGAGGCCACCGACAACGTCGCCGAGGCTCGGTTGCTCAAAAACGTGGTGCTCTTGGCCGTGGCCGCGACCTGGTCGATCTTGTAGTTCAGGAGGTCCGGTGGCACCGACGCGGTCGGTGACGCCGAGCTGGAGCCGCCGTGGGATGTGTTGGTGGCCGACACGGACGACGGCTGCGGGTTGTCGCTGCCGGTGCAGGCGCTCAGCGCGACCACGGTGCTCAGGGCCGCGATCGTGACGGCGGCGTTGCGTCGCTTCATTGGCCGACCTGCTTGAAGGACAGGGATACTCGCCGGTTGAGCGCCTTGCCCTCAGGGGAGTCGTTGCTGGCCACCGGGTCGGCTTCGCCCTTGCCCTGGGGCACCAGGGTGATGGACGCTCCGACCAGCGGCTTCAGCGCAGCGACGACGGCGGCGGCTCGACGCTTGGACAGATCGAGGTTGAAGGCCTCGGACAGATCAGAGTCGGTGTATCCGATCACGTCAACCGTTCCGGTGGCGCCGGCCGATTTCAGGCTGGCACCGGCCTTGGCGAGCGTGGCCTGAGCGGCCGCAGTCAGCGTGGCGCTACCGCTGGCGAACAGGACGTCGGCGGCGATATCGATCGACTTCGTTGACGTTTTGGTGCGAGTGGTCAGTTGACCGGCTGTTATCTGCTGGGTGAGCGGATAGATCGATGCGTTCGGGTCACTGACCGTCGCCAGGGCGCTCTGGTCGATGGCCGGCCAGCCGGTGCCCAGTGCGATCGGCTGGTCGGCGGAGACGGTAGGCGTCATCGCCTGATCCTGGACGGGGACGGCCGGGATGATCTTGTCGCCGATGATCACATCGAGGTTCTGCACCGATGCAGGCAGCTGCGGCAACACGACGTACATCACGAAGGCGGTGCCCGCGGCATTGCTCTTGACGTGATCCTGCACGCTGCCGTGTGAACACACGCAGCGCTGATCGCTGGCCAACAGTCCGCTGTAGACCTTCTTGCCGCGCTGATCGACCGCTGCGACGATCCCCAAGTCGTCGCGCACCGACGTCCGCCCGGACGCGGCGTACTTGCGGAACTGGTCGGTAAGAGCCAGCGACAGATTGAGCGCCGACGCATTCGCGGTGCCGGCCGGGAATCCGACCGAGAAGTAGACCGCCGTCCCACCTTGAATTCGGCGCACGCCGTGCACGGTGATGACTGCCTCCGGCGCCTTCGGATCAATCGTGCTTCTGCTGACTGTCTGCCCCAGCACCGGAATCGTGGTGTCGTCGGTGGCGCTGGCCGAGACGGGCGGCAGGCCCCCAGCGATGGCACCGGCCGATGCCACGACGGCCAGCGCGGTGGTGGCGCGCTTCCGCAGGCTATGGGTGGTCACGGGTGAGTCCTTCGCAGATTGACAGGCAACGTCGGTACTTCTTGCGGCAACGGTTTTCGACCATAGCTGACCTTCGACTGCGGATGGACTTCTCCCATGGTCAGTTATCCAGTCGCGGCTCGAAGTGGAACGTCAGGTGGCCGGGTTGTGCGTGGGCTGGTCCGCCGGTGCCCGGGAAGGTGATCGGGATCTCGACGTCGCCGCAACGGGCGACCGAGTCGACATCCGGTGGGGGCGTTGACGTGGTGGGTGAGGGCGTCGCGGAAGAGGTGGTCGGCGTCGGTGTAGGGGTGGGCGTCGGTGTGGGGGTGGGCGCATCCGGCAGGTGGCACGGTCCCAGGCGCATGCCGGTGCGAGCTACCGAAGATCGGGTTTCCAGCTGGCCCGACTCCAGGGTGTGCGCGCTTTGCACCGTGACTTCGACCCGGTCGGAATCGGGGAAGTAGCGGTAGGCAATGACACGGGCGTCGTTGCGGGTGGCGAAATCGGCGGCCGCTCCCTGGCCCATTCCGGACAGGCTGCGACCGTTGAGCAGGGCATCGACGATGGCCGCTGGTGCGTCCTTGGCGATCTGTTGAGCACCCGCGAGGGCCGTCGCGTCGGCGGCGGTCTGCAGGCCACTGGCCTGGTCGGTTGCCTTGTCGTACTTCACGTACGCCAGGAACCCGACGCCCAACAGGAGAAGCGCCACGCAAACCACGAGGGCGGTCACGGCCTGGCCGCGTTCCTGGTTGCGCATGAGGGTCCTAGCTCTTGGTTGGTGACGTGCAGGAGCGGGGAGCGACCGCTGGCCGCTCCCCGCACCTGTGCGACGGGATGCACTCACTGTGCGGTGAGGATTTCGTTCACCTTCTCCGTCACGGTGCCCTTGATGTTGGCGGGGTTGATGGCGGTGATGACAGCCACCACCAGCAGCGCGGCCAGGATCACCATGCCGACGTATTCCAGAGCGGAGGCGCCGCGCTCACGGTCGGCGTAACGAGCCTTCAGCACATGCAGCGTGACCATCATGCGGGCGGCGAAGTAGTTCTGCATTTCGATCTCCTTGAACTTGTGGTTGCGGCCGGGAGCCCTTGTCCTGCTTCACCTTCGGGCTCCGGGAGCCCCCTTGGCGACACCACCGAAGTTACGGATCGAGCGGAGCCCGTCGCAGGGTCCCAGGACCCACCGACGGGCCCAAGTTCGCTGCCGGTTTCCCCAGGCCGACCCACGCGGCGATCGCTTCCGCGCGGGAGGAGACGCACAGCGAGGCGAAGATCTGGTTGATGTGGTTCTTCACCGTTTTCTCGGCGACGAACAAGGTCCGCGCGATATCGGAGTTCGACCGACCCTCGGCGACCAGGTCCATCACCTCGACCTGCCGTGGACTCAGTGAATGCCCGCCGTCACGCAGCCCGGATGGCGCCTCGACCTGGGCCGTGGTGCGCAGCGCGGCCAGAGCGGGGCCCGAGAACGCACCCACGCCCGCAGCTGCTCCCCGGATCATGTGGGACAAGGCGGAGGCGTCGAAGGTGCCGTGCACGAGATACCCGACCGCCCCCGCGCTCAGCGCCTGGCTGATCACGCTCGGGTCGTCGGTGAAGGTCAGCATGAGGACGGCGCTGCTGCCAGCCAGTTCGGCCACGACCGACAGGCCGTCCCGCCGTGGCATCCGGACGTCGAGTAGCACGACGTCCGGTCGGGTGGCCGCCGCCATCCGGATGGCCTCGTCGCCGTTGCTGGCCTCACCGACCACCGCAAGGTCCGGCTCGGTCCCGATGAGTGCGCGAAGACCCGTCCGCACCACGGGGCTGTCGTCGACGATCAACACGCCGAGGCTGCCCTGCTCCGTCGTCATACCTCCAGCAACCCCCTCGAGTGGACGGTGCAGGTCAGGGTCGTGCCCTCACCCGGTGCGCTGTCCCACAGGACCCGCCCACCGATGCGGGCCATTCGCTCGTGGAGGCCCTTGATACCCACGTGTCCAGCGCTCGCGGCGCGGTCCACTTGGACCGGGTCGGCTCCGCGGCCGTTGTCCGCGACGACCAGCAGGCAGTCCTGGCCCTCGATGGCGAGTTTGACGCTGGCTTCGGCAGTGCTTCCCGCGTGTTTGTGCACGTTGTCCAATGCCTCCTGCAGGATGACCAACAGCTCGTAGCGGATCGCCTCGTCGTGGGCGTCCACCTCAGGTGCAATCTCGATGTGCGCAGTCCGCCCGGTTCGCAGCTGCCAGGTCGTGATCACGTCAAGGGCGGCCTCACCCAACGGTTGCTCAGAGGTGCGCGAGCGCAGGTTGCCCATGATCTGCCGGATTTCGTGGACGGCAGTCCCTGCCATGTCCTGCACATCGGAGGCAATGTCGACAGCGCGCCCGGGGTCTCGTTCCAGATAGACCGGCAAGGCGCTGGCGGACATGACGATGCCCTGGACCGTCTTGGCGACGGAGTCGTGCAATTGCCGCGCCACGCTTGCGCGCTCCTCGGATGCGGCGGCGGTGGCGATGGCATCGCGCAGCGTGCGTTCGTTGCGGTCCTGTTGGTCCAGCGCTCGTTTCAGCGTGAACGCGAGGTACCACAGCATCAGGTAGACGAACGGGACGACCACGATGGTCATGGCGTGGTCGTTACCGGTGAGGCCGCGGCCGTAGATCCCGATCGCGTAGATGCTGGTCAGGGTGGCGATGACGATCAGCCCGGAGACGAGGTCGACCCACAGACCCAGCAGCACGGCCGTGGTCAGAACGGCGAGCACGAACGGGCTGATCGGACCGCCGAGGGCCGTTGCCGAAGCAATGAGCAGGACATCGACCAAGGCGATCGACGGGTGTCGGGTGACCGCGACCAGCAGGTCGGGACGGGTCAACCCGAGGTAGCTGGTGAGACCGGCGATCACGCAACAGGCGAGCGCCGAGACGTCCAGCGGGTGGCCGAACGAGGCCATCAGTGCGGCGACGATGGCGATCAGGCGAATGACGAACGCTGACTGGGTGACTTTGAGGGCGACCCGGTTGATCGTCGGCGCTGCACTAGGCACCCCCGAACAACCCCTTGAGTTGGTCGCCGCCGACGGCGAAATACAGGCCGACCAGGAAGATCACCAGGATGCCCGGCACCATGACCATCGTCACCACCAACGTGACCCGCGGCTCCACCCGAGCTGCCTTCTGCCGCAGCCGCTGGGCGTGCGCCTTGCGCATGTCGTCGGCGATGTGGGTCAAGGTGTCCACGAGGGGCGCGCCGAGTTCCTCGGCTTGCAGGTAGGCCGTGACGAAGTCCTCGACGGCCTCGGAGTTGGCGCGTGCCCGCAACCCGACGAACGCGGAGCGCACGGTCGCTCCGTTGTCGATCTGGCGCAGGGTGAGCTGGATCTCCTCACCGAGCGGGCCGCCGAACCGGTCGGCGACCGTGGCGAGGGCAGCGCGGAATCCGATGCCGGCCGTCACCGTCACGGCCAGCACGTCGAGGAAGTCGGGCAGATCAGCGTCGATGCGTTCACGGCGCTTGCGGGCCAGCCCCGACAGGCGGGCGAGCGGCAGGATGGTCACGGCCAGCACGCACAGGACGAGGAAGGGCAGGTTGCCCTTGAGCAGGAAGATGACGAATGCCGGGCTCAGGATGATGGACCACTGCGCGGTCTTGGCCAGCATCGAGTCGACGTCGAGGCAGTCTGGGCGTCCCGCTGTGTCGACCTGGCGCTGTAGCCACCGCAGCGCGCTGTCCGGAAGGAGCCGCCGCAACAGCGGCACGAAGCGGTAGGAGAGCGAAGCCAGCGCGCTCTGGCCTTTGGAGCGTTGCTGTTCGGCGCCGCGCAACAGGGCGATCTCTTCGGCGCCGAGGTCCAGTGCGGGATCTGAGCGCAACATCCGGTAGCCGCGGGCAAAGGTCAGGACGGCGATCATGGCCACCAGCCCCGGCACGGCCCCGACGGCCCAGTTCACGATTCGATCCTGGTCATCCGGCGAATCACCAGGTAGCCGCCACCGAACAGCAACCCAGCGACGATGAGCGCGACCTGGCCGAGCAGGGAGGTCGTCATCTTCTGGACGGTCCCCGGCTCGATGGAGTTCAGCAGGAGCAGTGATCCCGCGCCGAGCACGATGACCATGTAGGAGGTGGCGACCGACTGCGCCAGCGTCGTACGCACCTCACGCCGGGTCTCCTTGCGCTGTTCCAACGTGTCGGCGATGTTGCGCAAGGCGGTCACCAGGGAGCCGCCGCTTCGCGAGGCGACGACCAGAGTGGAGATCAGGACGTTCGCTTCGCGGGAGCCCACCCGTGCACGCAGGCCCTCGAGCGCAGTTGGCAGCGGGGCTCCGAATTTCAATCGTGTTGCGACACGGGACAATTCGGTGCGAGCAGGCTCGGACAGTTCGTCGCCGGCGATACCGATTGCCGTGGGCAGCGAGAGGCCGGCGTAGCTGGCGTTCGCGAGCACCCGCGCGAGATCTGGTAGTTGGGCGACGAAGGCCTCACGGCGTCGTGCTTGGCCCCGGCGCAGGTACCAGCGGACGCCGAAGACACCGACGACGAGACCGAAGACGGCAAGGGCCGGAGCCAGGAAGTCCCAGACCACCCACGTGGCCACCAGCGCGACCAGGACACCGGACAACAGGATGACGATCGGCTTCCGATCGATGCCGGCGAGGTCGAGTTCACTCTCCAGCCAGCGGCCGAGCCGGGTCTGCCGCAGTCTGCGGTCCGCGTCGTCGATCAGCCCCGCCGCGTGGTCTGCGCTCGTCACCGCCTCGGCGCTGATCACTGCCCGCCGGCGATCCGACAGGTGCAGGCCGAACTCACGGATGCCGAGGCAGAACAGCACGATGGCAGCCAGGGACCCCAGCAGGATCAGCAGAATGCTCACGGCGTCGACCACCGGGGGTCGGCGCCGCCGGCGATGAACCGGCGCCGCAGCTGCTCCGGCAGCGCAGTGGCGGCGAACCGGCCGGGGGAGTGTCCGTCGGCGGGCTGCCAGGTCATCAGTTCGATCAGTTCGAACGGTTCCTGGCGGCGGCTGGCCACGAAGGAAACGTTGGTCACGCGGCGGGCGCCGTCCGGGGCGCGCGTCAACTGGACGATCACGTCGATGGCCGAGTTCACCTGGTCGCGCAACGCGTGGAAGGGCACTTCGACGTCGCTCATCGACGCCAGGGTCTCCAGCCGGGACAGGGCATCGTCGGGGGAGTTGGCGTGCACCGTTGTGAGCGAACCCTCGTGGCCGGTGTTCATCGCCTGGAGCATGTCGAGCGCTTCTCCGCCGCGGCATTCGCCGACGATGATCCGATCGGGACGCATGCGCAGGGAGTTGCGCACGAGGTCACGCACCGACACCGCCCCGCGGCCCTCCACGTTCGCGGGCCGGGTCTCCAGACGGATGGTGTGCGGTTGGTTCAGGCTCAGTTCGGCAGCGTCCTCGATGGTGATGATGCGCTCGCGGGGGTCGATGAACGTCGACAGCGCGTTGAGCAGGGTGGTTTTGCCGGAGCCGGTGCCGCCGGAAACCACGACGTTCAGGCGGGTTTCGACGCAGGTCTGCAGCAGGAGCGCGGTGCGTTGATCGAGGGTGCCCATCTCGATCAGGCGGCTGAGCGGCAGCGACACGGGGAACAGCCGGATGGTGACGGTCGGGCCGTTGAGCGCCAGCGGTGGCAGGACGACGTTGACGCGAGCACCGCGCGGCAGGCGGGTGTCAGCGGGCAGCCGGGCGTCCGCCATCGGGCTCGACTCGTCCACGCGGCGGTTGACCGTCGACACGATGCGGTCGATCGTCTGCAGCAACTGTTCCTCGCTGCTGAAGGGTGCCGGCCATCGCTCCAGGCGGCCGTTGCGCTCGACGAAGATCGTTTCGTGCCCGTTGATCATGATCTCGCTGATGGAGGGGTCGGCCAGGATCGGTTCGAGGACACCGAGACCGACCGCCTCGTCGACAACCCGGCGGATCAGTTGGTTTCGTTCGCTGGCGCTGAGGATCACCCCCTCGCGCGAGACGAGGTGAGCGATCACCCGCTCCAGGCGAGCGCGACGTTGACCGGCATCCAGTTTGCTCAGCGCGTTGAGGTCGACTTCTTCCAGGAGGAGAGCCCTGAATCGGCCTACCAGAGAGTCGTCTTCGCGGGTCGCGCCGACCGGTAGAGCACCGGCGAAGGAGGCGTAGTTGCGTTTCATTTGATGTCCGGCATTTCGACGGTTCGGGAGACCGACCCCAGGTCGATCAGAATCAGGCTGGGGATGTGCACCTGCACGGTGTAGCGCTGGGCGTCGCCCGTCGCGCCACCGGTGATGGACTCGGCGGACAGGTTGCCGGGCAGCGCTCCTCGGGCCGCTTGCGCGGGGTCCTTGCCCAGGGTCGCGGCCCGGGCGGCGTCCCGGGCGGCCCAGCCGGCGGACAGGGTTGTCCATCCGACGATCCCGAATTGGAGGGCGACCAGGGCAGCCAACAGCAGGATCGGGATCAGGCCCGCCAACTCCACGGCCGCCGTACCCCGCTCTGGGTGGCGGGCGGACCTGCTCACGGTTCGGCCACCACCGAGCGACTTGTCGTCAACGTGGTGGGTAGGCCCACCACGTTGCCGAAGCCCATCGGGATGTTCACGGTCACGGAGATGGAGCCTTTGGTGGGTGTCGCCACCGCCAGGCCAGAGGCAAACGGGCCCGGGAGGGCATCGACGGCGGCAGATCGGGCGGATGAGGTCTGGTGGCTCACCGCGTACGCCCGTGCCGCCGCAGTGGTGGCGTGGCCGGCCCAGATGAACGTGATGCCAGTGACCGCCAACTGCCAGGCGACGGCGGCGAGCACGAGCACGAACGGGATCAGGGCAGCGTTCTCCAATGAGACGCCACCGGCCTCGCGTTTGCGGCGTCGGGTGCGCGGCACGGCTGTCGCGGGCGGGATCGCCGACGGTCGCTCCAGGCCCACCTCGCGGCGCAACTCCGACAACAGTCGCCACCAGGCGACCTCGGTGATGGCGCGCGGATTGCGTTCGTTCTGAGCGACTTCCAGCAGTCGGGTCGACATCGGGATCCTGGTCTCGGTCACGCGTGCGGTGGTCAGCCGCGGGACAGCGGAGGCGGGGAAGATGCTCTGCTTGTCCACCTTGTTGACCAGCACCCGCATCGTCGACTCGTCGCCGACCGACAGGGCCGTCCAGGCCATCATCCGGCGGCGCATCGCGCGCACCGACATCACGTCCGCGGTGGTGACGACCAGCACTTCGTCGGCGACTTCGACGCTGGCCGCTTGGCTGGGCGAGACGTGCCCGCCGCCGTCGATGATGACCACATCGAATTCACGGCGCAGGATTTCCACGATCGCTTGCAGCGCTTCCGGGGTGACGAAGTCGGCTTCGCGGACGTCTGCGGGTGCGAGCAGCACATGGATGCCGGTTTCGTGCAGGATCACCGCGTCCAGCACCGTCTGGGTGCCCAGGTCTTCTGCGACCTTCGCGACGTCGGCGATCGACACCGATTGCCGGACATCGAGTACGGCGCCGATGTCGCCCTTCTCGACGTCGACATCCACCAGGCACACCTTCGCGTCCGGGTGCTTCAGGACATGGTCTTGCGCCAGATGCGTCGCGATGGTGGTCGTGCCGACGCCGCCCTTGGCTCCGACGACGCTCAGGACGGTTCCGCGTTGGCGACCGGATGCCTCGGCCCCGGTCTGGAACTTGCGGATGTGGGAGACCCATTCCTGGGCCAGTTCCAGCCGACTGGAGACGTCCGGGAAGGAGAACGGGTAGGCGATCACGCCGCGGGCGCCGGCCTCCATGGCCTTGACGACGGTGGCCGGTGTGCGCGTGTCGGACACCTCCAGGACGGCGACGTCCGGGCGTTGCGCGGTGATGTCCCGGATGATCTCCGTGATCGGCTCGGGGCCGATTTCGCTGTAGGCGATGACGATGTCCGGGCGCATCCGGCGGCTGAGGTCGATCAGTTCCTGGGTCGTGGTCGCCACGGCCTTGATCGACACGTCGTCGATCTCCTGCAGGATTCCGGTGAGGTCGGCGACCAGGTTCTGGTCGCCGAGACCGATGACGACGTCGCTCATTTGGTGGCCTCCGGGACTGCTTTGCCACCCAACTGGCTGGCGTCGTACTCGCTGATGTCGTCCTTGCGGTCGGTGCCGACGTCGCTCGGCAGGCCGATCAGCCGGACCTCCTGGGCGAAGTTGGCCGCGTAGGTGACCGCCATGGCGTCCTTGGGCAGCAACGCCAGCGTCACGGGGATCACCTGGCTCTGGTTCGTGCCGTTGGTGGTCTGGTTGGTCACCGTCTGCTGACCGGCGATGGAGATCACCCGCACGTCTCGGGTGAGGACCTTGACGGATTTCGGTAAGCCGGGCACATCGCCGTACACCGCGTAGATGTCCACCCGGTCCCCGGGCCGGACCCGACCGGCGATCCCGGTGACGGGGTCGACGTCGATCGCGACCTCCCGCTCGTCGCGGTTGAGGCTGGAGCTGGGGATGAGCATGTCCGAGCTGATCGTGGTGCCGGAGTTGACCCGGAAACCGATCCGCCGACCCTGCAGCTGGGACAACGTCAGCACGGACGATTGCGCTGCCCAGCGGGCCGGTACCTCGACGGGTTGCAGGTTGCTGGCACTCAACGGGGTGTATGCCTCGATGGCCTGAGTGGCCCGGTAAACGGTGACTTTCGCACCGACCTGGCTGTTCACGGACGCCACGTAGCTGGTCACCACGAAGAACGTGGCCAGGGCCACGATGGCTGAGATCACGATGAGGATCAGACCTCGCCGTTGGCGGGGATTCACGCTGCGCGCTCCTGACCGACGATGACGACATGACAGAACTGGCAGACCGATCCGTCGCAACCCTGCTGGCAGATCGGGCACCCGGCGGGTGCCGGTGCGAGGACCGGCGCTGGAGGTAGAGCCACGAATTCGGCACCGGCGCTGCCGTAGGCGTTCTTGGTGCTGATCGGGGCCGCGACACGGGTGACGTCCGATCGACCGATCGCCTGGGCAACCGGATTCGGGTCGGCCGCGGCGACCAGCACGGTGGCTTCGGTGGGGGTGCGCACCGCCGCGGTCGTGACCCGCGGGTCGGCACCGAAGACAACCAGGAACCCGCCGGCGGTTGGCAGCATCGACCGTAGGTGGTGCCACAAACCCGGTGCGGGATCGCTGAGGTTGTTCACCCGGCGCAGCCAGACTCCCGACACGATGCGGTCGAGTTGTGCGTCCACCAAGCGCAACGCAGCGGCGGGATCCGCGGTGATTCGCGTCGCCTGCCGACCGACTGCGGCAAGGCCAAGGACACTGGCCGAGGCCTCGCGCAGCGCGAATCGGGTGGCCGGGTGGGCGCCCGCGGCGACGGTGATCGCCAGACGAGCCGCGGTGCCTTCACGCGACGCAGTGAGGACCAGGACGGTCGATGCCGGGTGGGCGGTCAGGTGCTGGGCCAGCTCGTCCGGACCCGACGGAAGGATCCAGACATCGCTGTCTGCTTCCGGCCACGGCGTTGCGCTCGCATCGGCGGCGGCGCTCAGCACGACTAGCATCACGTTCACGGAACTCGCCCTCACACAGTCATCCATCGGCTATCGATCCATCCCTCGGCGCACGACTCTATGGGCGTTTACGAGCGAGGATCAGGGTGAGATTGTCGGGAGTTTCCGCAACTCGGGACGGAGAGGAAATCGTGGTCAGACGACGACCATCGGGTCGGCGATACACCGACTCGTCGCGTCGGCACCGTGCTGGTGTCATCGCGTCGGCCATCGTCGCGGTCATCGCCTGTGGCTTGCTCGGCGTCGGTGCGGTTGCCTGGTCGATGCCCCAACTCGAACCGGTGAAAGTCCTCGCGGGTCAGCCGGCTGATCTCGGAAGGAGTCCCTGGTTCGACTCTGGCACAACGGTTTTCGCGGATATCGATCCGGCCGTGAAGACCCGGGCTGCGGACTGGGGATGCCGGCTGACGGACGGTGATTCAAGCGCACGGGTGCTCGAGTCCACACCGGACCCGGACGTCATCGGAACCCGCGTGATCGACGACCAGAGCCTGACGCCCGTCGTGACCGTCGGCCCGACGGGAGACGGATCGAGCATAACGTGCTCCGGCGGACGAGCTGAGACCGGCGTCACGATGTGGGCCCTGCCGACCGATGCCGGCCTGCCGCGGGTTGCCCTCTCGCTGGTCATCGCGGGCATCGCATTGCTGGGCGCTGCGGCGTTGATGCTTCCGGCGGCGCGCGGGCTCACCAGGTTCGGTCGATGAGCGTGCCGCCCGGTCAGATCCGGCGCATCGCGCGGATGTTCCGCTGGTACATCCTGGCCGGCGCTGCCGTGGTCGTGGTCTGTGCGATCGGGTTCTGGGTGTTGCTGCTGACCAGCGGGCGCACCTTCCATGGCACCGGGGCAACGGGGTCCGCCGTGACGATCGTGGGCTCCGCATCGGGACCGGCGCGGCTGCAGATCTACACCGACCGGCCGGCGACCACCGAGTGCACCCCCAACCAGCCAGGCGTCTACTTCTACCCGGCGGACTTGCTGGCCGGGGTGGGCCAGGCCAGCACCAGCCTGCAGCACGACGGCCGATCCTGGTACTACGCGGGGTATCTGACCGACGGCTGGCGCGCCGGGCAGACCGTCACCTGCCCGGCCTCGGACGGGCAGCAGGTATTGCTCAGCGTCGATGGTGCAGCCACCTGGCGTCCGTACGCTCTGGGTCTGACCGGCGGCAGCATCATCCTGATGCTCGGCGCCGCGGTGTTCGTGGCGCTGGGTCGAGACGCACGCTGACTCCAGGCTGCTTCAGATCAAGGCCGAACCCACTACTGCCCGTGAGGTTTTCGGGGGTCAGGACTGAACCGTGAAGGTGCGCATGATGCGCTCGATGCCGGCGGCGCCGAACTCAGCTGCGGGCGCCTTGCCGACCACGTTCAGGATCAGGTCAGGAGAGACCTGGGCGAAGAGTTGCTCGATGCGGTACGGATCCGACGTGCCCTGCGGTGTCTCGGTCCACGTGACCAGCACCGCGGACGTGGTGCCTGGCCACTTCACCGTAGACCGCGTGACGTCTTTGGCTTGACCAGTCGACACCTTGGTCGTCGCCAGCACCTCGGACTGGGCGAGCGCGTCGGAAGCGGGTTGGTTGTCGACGACGACCGCGACGCCGACGGGCAGCGACGGGTCGCGTCCCTGCTCGCGGGCAGCGACCCCGGGGGTGCCGCCCTTGGCGGTGGCCGGGACCTCGTTGTCGGTCCACGCTGCCGGAACCCGCAACGTGAAGCCCTTTCCCGTGAGGGTGCGGTAATTCAGCGGCGGCGTGGCCACGGGCGTGTACGTCGCGGGGGCCGAATCGGAGGGGCGCAGGCTGTTGGCGGTCTGCGAGGTCGAACCCGGTGAGGAACTCGAGCAGGCCGCGAGCGAGCAGGCCACGAGCACGGTCACTGCGGCGGTGACCAGAGAGCTGTTCATCGGAGCAACTCTCGCACGTCGGCCGGAATCGGCGGACCTTCGTGCCGGCGGCCCTGCAGCCAGACAACGGCGGAGGCGACGCCAACCCACGTGACCAGATCGACCAGGGCTGTGGCCGGTCCGGCCGAGGGGAGCACGGCCCGGCCCGCGAGCGCCTGCCCGGTCCAGCTCAACGGATTCAGCAGATAGCCCGCCGTTGCCGCACTGAGCCAGAAACCCCACCCGTAGTCCTGCCAGCGCCGGGCGCAGAACGCCACGATGCTGACCAGGGCGAACAGTTCCAGGATCGTCCGGACGGCGATACCCATGCCGATTTCGCCTTGGAGCGACGCAAACGTGATCCCCACGATGCCGAGCACGGTCGAGGTCACCGCCAGTGCGAGCGTGAGCGAGAGCCATCGAACGATGCGCGCGACGGTTTCGTTCATGGGCTCGATCGTGGCAAACCATCCGGGTTCGCGCCCGGGCCCGCAGGCCCCGCGGATCCGGGTCCGCGGGCCCATGCCGAACGGGCGGATCTGCAGCACAGTGAAATCCGGAAGGGAGCGCCATGACCAACAAGACCTCCGGGCGGGCACCCCGTCGCGAACGGGGCGCGCTCAGCCTGGAGTCGGCCGGGCTGATCTTCCTGGCTGCGCTGCTGGTCGGGGCGATCACGGTGGCCATCACCCACAGCAACGTCGGGGGTCGGGTCGCCGATCTGGTGTGCACGGTGCTCACCGGCGGTCAGGGGTCCTGCTCGGCGGGCGAGGGCAGTTCCGCGCCGGATGCGCACGTGCCGACCGAGCCGTGCACTGCCGCAGCCGAAGGTTATGAAGTCTCCGGCGAGGTCGCCGCCGGCGTGAGTGCCGGTGGCAACAAGAAGGTGTCGATCGAACGACTGAGCAACGGCCAGTACGCCGTCAACGTCACCTCCGGAGGCACCGTGGGGGTGGCCGGCGGGGTCGGCTGGGACGCCAGCGTGAACGTCAACGGGTCCGGCTACGGCTGGGACATCGGCGCGGACGCCAACGCCCGACTCCAGGGCGGTGTCACCCAGACCTACCTGGTCAACAGCAAGTCCCAGGCCGAAGACATCCGCAACTGGAGCATCTACCAAGACAGCAGGGATGCGCTGCTCAACAGCACCGGGACGGGGTGGGCCTCGCACATCCCCGGAGTCACCTGGGCCTCGGACACCGTGGCCGAATGGGCGGGTCTCAAGCAGCCGCCCACGCCCGACTCGACCATGGTGTACGGCGGTGCCAGCGCTGACGCGTCGGCTCACGACACGCTCGGCGTCGGTCAGCTGTCGGCCAGTGGGTCGGTCGATGCCGTGCTCGGCGTACGCACCAATTCCGACGGCTCGTACGTGATCGTCGGACGCGCGTCAGCCGGTGCCACAGCGGCGGCCTCAGCCGCGTGGAAGAGTGCCTCCTTCGATCCGAATGCGACTGCGCTCATTGAGGGTTCGTACGACAAGAACCACAATCTCACCAGCGTGAAGTTCACGGGAACCACCGGTCTCGGGAAGGAGGACAGCACCATCAATTCGTGGACGCTGCCGGTCAAGTCCGAGGCGGATCGTCAGGCGGCGAACGACGTCCTCTACAACGTCAACCCCGCCACCTGGTCCGGATTCTTCAACAGCGCGCAGGACCACGGTCAGGTCACCCGACTCACCTACCACGACGACGGCACCGACATCGAGGCCAAGGTCGGTGGCAAGTTCATGGCCGACGTCGGAATCAGCGGCAACCTGAAACTGCCGCACTCCAAGGTGACCGGCGCGCAGTACTGGGACGGTCAGAACTTCGTGACCTGGGCCGCCTGCCAGTAAGTCGCCATCGGCTCAGTGCTGGCTGACCGCTCCGACGAGCGGCAGCGCCAGCACGAGCAACGCGCCCAGGATCATGTGCGGACCGAACGAGATAGCCGTCTTGCGGGTGGCGCCGCGGAACAGGATGAGGATGATCGCCAGTACGGCGCCCGACAGGAAGCCGGCGAACACCCCGAGCACGGCCTGGGCCACCCCGTTGAACCCGAGCAACAAACCGAGGGTGGGGGACAGCTTGACGTCGCCGAGTCCGAAGCCCTGACCGCCGGCGATCAGCGCGATGATCAGGTAGAACAAGGCCACGCCTGCTGCGCAACAGACCGCAATCAGCAGCGAATGCCATTGATGGCGAACGATGCTCACGACCAACAGCCCGGCCAGGGCGGCTACGAAAGTGGGACCGGTCCACCGGTCGGGCAGCCGATGAACGTCAAGGTCGATGGCGGCCAGCACGATCAACGGAACGGTCAACGCGGCGTACACCAAGCCCTGCACGATGCCACCCACGGAGGTCTGTGCGGCGCCGACCAGACCGGCGGCGAGCGCAGTCACCACGGGCACCCAGCGGAAGGACATGACGCGTACGTCGACCTCGTCGGCATAGCGGTGCCCGAGCGTCGTCAGACGCGGGGTGAGCATGAGGCCGGCGAGGAGGCCGCCGATCAGTCCGGCGGCTGCTACCCCGATCGTCGAGGCGGTCATCGGCGCGGGGTGGTGGTCATGTCATCTCCTCGGCTCGGGACTCGCCGCCCCTGATTCAGACAATTGTGATGCTATTAACACTACTTTTGGAGCCATGGCCGATTTCGACGAGTCTCTGCAAGACCTTGATGTTGACGCTTTCTGGCGGGAGGGCTACGCCATCCTGCCGGATGTCTATACCGAAGAAGAAGTCGCGCAGATGCGCCAGGAGGTCATGGCCAATGCGAGCGTCGGCGGGGAGCTGACAGCCGGGCCGCTGAAGCACGTGCTCACCGACGGCAAGATGGCCGCGGTGGCCAAGAAGCTGCTGGACACCGATGACGTGATCTACGGCGGTGACAGCTCGGCGACCATCAACGGCAAGATCCGGGTCTGGCACAAGGACAACACCGATCGCCTGGACGAGAAGGCGCCCGACTGGGACGACCGGTACACCCAATTGCGGTTCGGGATCTATCTGCAGGACCACACCGAGCACAGCGGCGGCTTGAACCTCAAGCCGGGCGCCCATGACATCTGCGATCTGAGTAGCGGCCCGACCACCTATGTGCGTAGCCGGCCGACGGACCTGCTTGTGTGGAGCATGCGGATGACGCACTCCGGTGCCGGCACGTTGTTGAAGGATCCGAACCGGCCCGACCCGGAGCCGGAAGAGTGGAACTCCTTCAGCGAGGATGAGGTGGCACCGCTGCACGAGAACCGGCTCGCCGTCTTCGCGCACATCGGCGCCAACGACAAGCACGCCCGCCGCTACCTGGACTACCTGCGGCACCGCACCTACATCGCGAACATGTGGCGCAACCACCCCTTCACCCCCGAAGTCATCGCGGAGCTGGAAGCGGCCGGTCTGACCGTCCGGGACATGCCCGCTGAGGTCATCGACGACCCGCGGACGGGTGGGTGGAAGGAATGGCAGCCCTACTGGTACCCGGGCAAGGCCGACCCCGAGCCGAAGGTCATCTACCGCGAGAAGGTCGTCGAAGTGCCGGCCGCTGCCCCGGCGGCACCGGCCAAGCCGGCGGCATCGCAGGCGTTCGTGCCGCGGTACTCCCGGGCGGTCAAACGGCGGCTGCGGGGTGTGACCAAGGGTGCGGTCAACGGCTGGAACGCCGCTGCGCCGAAGGGCAGTCGCTGAGCAGGCCCTCGGCTCAATGGTGAGCCGGGGGTGACGGCGGGGTCGGGTTCGGCTCGACGAGGTAGGGGAAGGTTTCGCTCGCCCGCTTCGTCGGGCCGTCCACGTGGTCACTGATCCGGGGACCCTGCCCGCCGTTCATCAGGTACGTGTAGAGCGTGTCCATGCAGTCGTCGTTCAGCGAGCGACCGCCACAGGTCTGGTGGGTCCGGCCGGCCACCACCGACCGCTCGATCTCCAGGAACGTGTCTTCGGCGAACGGTTTGCCGTAGTCCACGATCAGATAGTCGGCGAGCAGCAACTCGGTGAGCGGGTGGGTGCCGTCCGTGGCCAGTGGCCACTGCGTCGTGCCGTCGATGCCGTCCCAGAAGCTGAGGTTGGCGTTGAGGCGCGCCCGGTAGGCGCCGACGTAGTCGGGCACGAGGTGAAAGGCATCCTCGGCGTTGAACAGGTCACGGATCTCCAGGTCCCGGTTGACCGTGTCGTAGGTCTTCATACCGAGGACGGCGTTCTCCAGTTCCGGGCGGCCGAAGCGCTCCCAGCGGATGGGGATCTTCCCGTTGATCAGGGTCTCGGCGACCACGGCCACGAGTGTCTGTGTGCCGTGCGCGCTCAGGTCGATCTCGACGACGACCGAGAAGACGTTCTTGCCGTCGGACAGGATGGCCCCGGGATTCTTGAAGGCCAACGTGCCGGTGGTGATGGTCTCCTGCAGGGCAAGGGCGTCACTGAAGAAGGGATCCCAGCGCGGTCCGGCGAAGACGCGGAGCCCATCGCCCTCGGCCACCTGGTTGACCTCGAAATCGACTGTGGCACCGGAAGATACGACGAGATGACCCTGTTGGCGGCCATCGCCTGGTGGGTCGAACGTGACGTCGATGGTGATCTCGCTGTCGTCGATGCCCGGGGCAAAGAAGGCCGGGTGTGACGGATCTGCTGTGAGAGGACGGATCCGGAACCGATAGATCAAGGCGTCGGACAGGAAGCCGTTCGGATCGGCGTACGGGACGGTGTTGACCACGAGGGCCAGGTGCCCCGGTTGTCCTGGGGCGGGAAACGCGTACGCGTCGGTGATGTCGGCGATCGGCAGTTGGTGGGCGCGCGGCCCGGAGTTGTGATGCGACACAGCTACTCCCTACGGGTGTCGTAGGGACGACGCTGTCCCCGGGGCTGGGTTGGTCGTCGGGTTCGGCTAGCCGGTGAAGTTGAAGTGGTAGGACTCGCCGTCGGTGCCATAGGCGTACGGCTGGGTGAAGCCGTACTTGCCTCCGTTGGCACGCAACCAGTTGGAACCCGCTCCGCCCCAGTCGAATTCGGTGGTGTGCCCCTCCCATTCCTGGAAGTCGACGGCGAGACCGACGCCGTGGTTGGAGGTGCCCGGAGAGTTGGCGTACTTCGGACCGAGCGTCTTGTACCAGTACTGCTGCTCGCTGTAGGTGCGGTAGGCGAGGTCGATGTTGGCGTAGTGGCCGAACTTGGCCAGGTAGGCGGTCTGCAGGGCGTTGAGGGCGGTGACCGCGTTGCAATTCAGGTAGCGCGGGGTGGTGACCGTGTAGCCCGGGTCGAACGGCTGCGGTGAGTTGTACGCCGTGTTGATCGGGCACAGGGCCCACGCCGGGAGGTTGCCGTTGACCGAGGCCACATTGGCCGAGAGGGTTTCGATCGTTCCGCGGTTGACGTATCCGCCGGTGCCGTTGAGCCGGATCCAGTTGGCGTCGACGACCTTGCCGCTGACCGTCGTACCGGCGGCCAGGGTGCGGCCGACGTTGTAGGCGAAACCGGGAGCAGTGTGCACCCTCGCCGGGATGCCGCCGGTGAGGGCGATCCAACCAGTCACCGTGCTGCCGACCGCGGCAGCCGCCGCAGGCTTGACCAGCGTGAGGTAGCTGGCAGAGGTGTAGCGGCCGGCGTACGGGCCGGAGCTGATCTTCAACCAGCCGCCGTTCAGCACACCGAGCACGAAGGAGCCCTTGGTGAGGGCGCCCACTCGCGTATACCCCGCGCCCGGGCCGCTACGGACGTTCAGCGACGAGACGGTGGACAACACCCGCATGCTCACCACGGTGGTGCTCACGGCGGTAGGGGTTGCGGCGGCGGGGGTGGCGGCCAGGGCCGAGGGGGCTGTCGCCAGGCTCGCGGCGAGTGCGGCAACACCGATAGCGGCCACCTTGCTCATGGACGTACTCATGTCATCTCCCCTGGAATCGAGCTTCACGCACCCATCAACCACACGAAATCGACATCTTGGCACGTGGCTGCCCGCCTGACCAGGTTCATAGCGATCCGATGGAGGGCGATTCTCCATCTCATCAGGGTCTGCCTTAGCCGTGGCGGTGCCTACCGCGCAACGTGACGAACGCGGCCACGGCAGCAGCGGTGACCAGCCCAGCGCCCCACAGCAGGGCCGCCGACATACCGTCGGTGAAGGCGGATTGTGCCTGCGTCGCGATCGGCCGGCCCATATGCATCGCCACGGCGAGTGAGGAGCGTGCCTGCTCCGCTGCGGGATCCGGCACCCCGGGCAGGGTCAGGGTGCTGCGATACGCCGACTGGAGGATGCTGCCCAGCACGGCGATACCCAGCGCGGCGCCGAGTTCGCGCGACAGATCGTTCATGGCGGAGGCGACGCCCTGCTTGGCCGTGGGCAAAGCCGCGGTGATGGCGTTGGTCGCGGGCGTCATGGCCAGACCCATACCCAGGCCGAGCGGAAGCAGACCGGCGAGGACCAGCCAGTAGCTGCTCTGCGGATCCAACTGGGCCAGCACCGCGAAACCGGCGGCGATCAGCAGCAGACCGGCCGCGATCGTCGTACCCGTGCCCATCCGGTCGGCGGCCGCAGGGGCCAGGACGCGTGCGGCGGGCATCATCAGGGCGGCCAGCGGCACGATGGCAAGGGCGGTGGTCAGGGCGCTGTAGCCGAGGACGAACTGCAGGTACTGCACCATCAGGAAGACGAAACCGAAGAACCCGAAGAACTGCGCGGTGATGCTCAGGCTGCCGGCTGAGAAGCCGTGCAGCCGGAAGAGCCGGGGGTCCAGGAGCGGGTCGTCGTGGCGCAGTTCCCAGCCGAGGAAGCACAGCAGCACGACCACTCCGACGCCGAGTCCGATGAGGGTCGCCGCACTGATCCAGCCCTGTGTCGGGGCTTCGATGATCGAGTAGACGAGGACGGCGAGGCCGGCGACCGACAGAAGGGCTCCGACCAGATCCAGCTTCGGCGCGTCGCGGTCCGCCGACTCCGGGATGAACCGCACGGTGCCAACGAGGGCGATAAGTCCCATCGTCAGGTTGAAAACGAAGATAGACCGCCAACTCCATTGCTGCAGAAGCAATCCCGCGGCCAGGAGCCCCAGGACGGCGCTGGCGCCGGACACGCCGGCCCAGGTTCCGACGGCCCGGACGCGACGCTCGGGCGGGAAGGTGCTGGTGATCGTCGACAGCGTCGCCGGCATGACGAGGGCGGCCCCAGCGCCGAGGACGGCCTGTACGGCGATCAGTTGCCCTGGCGTGTTGACGAACAGTGCCGAGATCGAGGCACAGATGAAGACCACGAGGCCGGCGACCAGAGCGCGGCGTCTGCCGTAGCGGTCACCGATCGCTCCGGACAGCAGGAGGAGGGCCGCGAACGACAGGGCGTAGGCGTCGACGATCCAGGAGATCTGGGTGGCGTCGGCGCCCAGGTCGATGGCGATCGACGGCGCCGCCAGGTTCAGCGATGAGATTGCTGAGACGACAGCGGCGAGCGCGATGACGATGACGGGCAGGACGCTTCGCCGATAGGGAGTGGGCGATGTCGTGACGGCATCGGTGAGGTCGGTCATGGTGGCTCCTCGTGGTTGTTGCGGATGCATTGACCGTCCCAGCGGCCGCCGATAGATTTCTAGACTGATGAATTACGCGTCCGCACCACGTCTCGGTTGGCTGTCGCCGTCCGCGGCACCGCGATGAATTCGACGCCGCGAGGCAGGCGACGGGGCAGTCCGGGCACCAAGCAGGCGGTCTTGGACGTCGCGCGGCGGCAGTTCCTGGCCA
This sequence comes from Branchiibius hedensis, assembly GCF_900108585.1. Taxonomy (NCBI): domain Bacteria; kingdom Bacillati; phylum Actinomycetota; class Actinomycetes; order Micrococcales; family Dermacoccaceae; genus Branchiibius; species Branchiibius hedensis. The sequence continues at coordinate 2,618,927 of NZ_UESZ01000001.1, read as the reverse complement.
ATGGGTATCCCGCAACCACCATGCGTTCGATCGCCACCGAGGCCGGGGTCGATGTCGCCCTGCTCAGTTACTACTTCGGGTCCAAATCCGGCCTTTTCAGTGCGGCGCTCGCACTCGAGGTGAACCCACCGCTCCTGCTGCATCAGGCGATCGATGGTGACCTGGCGACGATTCCGGAGCGGGTGGTCGAGGTGCTCATCTCCACCTGGGACGACCCGGAGTCAGGGGGACCGCTGCGGGTGATGTTGTCGGCGGCTACCCAGGATCCCGAAGTCGCCCGATTGGTCAAAGAAGTGGTGCAGACGGAGATGATCCGGCAACTGGCCGAGCGTTTCGGGGGCGTTGGTGCTACTGCCCGCGCCACGGCCTTCGGTTCGCAGGTGGCCGGCCTGCTGCTGGCCCGGTACTGGCTGCAGCTCGAACCGATTGCATCGATGCCCGTGCGGGAGTTGGTGCCGTTGGTCGCGCCGGGATTGCGCGCGGCGATGACTGGCGGGCGGCGCCTTCCCCCTGGGGCAACCGGTCGAAATTCATCAGCCTGGTAATTCACGTAGCTCCGCGGTGATGCTCGAAGCATGACCATCACAGGAGGTAGTGACATGAAGATCAGACTCAACGAGGACCGCAACCCCAGCTTTCCGTTCGACGAGCTCGTGGCCATCTTCGACACGGTGGAACAAGCCAGTGCCGTGGCCGATGCGCTAGCGGGCCAGTTCCCGGACATCGAGGCGGTCGACATTCTTTCTGGCCCGGACGGCGTGCGGATCTTCGATGCGGCGGGCAACGGCCACGGCTCGCGGGCACACCTGGTCCGGGGCCTGCAGCATGCGGGATCGGGCGAGAACGAGCTCTACCTTGTCGACGAGGCGTTGCGCGGCGGCCGGGTGCTGCTGCGAGTGCCGTGCAGCCCCGCTGATGCGGACGCGATCGGCGCTGTGGCGACCGCACAAGGTGGGCAGATGGTGGTGTGGTTCGGCCGGCACAGCATGATCAATATCCCGAATTCGTAGCTTAAGCCCGCTGTGGCAAGAGTGCTACATTTGCGCGCATGAGCACGGTGGCCTCGCGGGATCTGCGCAACCACACGGCCGACGTCCTGCGCCAAGTCGCGGAGGGCACACGGGTGACGATCACCGTGAACGGCAAGCCGGTCGCCGAGGTTGGCCCCGTGCGAGCGTCGCGGCCGCAGTTTTTCGCCAAGGCGGATCTCGTCGCGCTGCTGGCCGCGCATCAGAGTGATCCGCAGTTGTCCCGGGACCTCGACGACCTCGCGGGTGAAACCACCGACGAACTCGACCCGTTGTGAGTGCGCGCCCGGCGCTGCTGGACACCAGCGTCTTCATCGCGCGCGAGTCCGGGCGGCCGCTCGACGTGTCCGCGATCCCCGAGGACACGACGGTCTGCGTGATGACGCTCGCCGAGTTGCAGGCCGGGGTGCTCGCCGCTCCCGACACCGCAACGCGGTCCCGTCGGCTGGCGACCTTGGGCGTTGCGTCGACGGTCGAGGCGCTACCGGTGAGCGCCGAGGCCGCGCGTCGCTGGGCTGAGTTGCGGGTGCGACTGGCCGAGGAGGGGCGGCGTGCCAAGGTCAACGACCTGTGGATCGCGGCCGTGGCGCTCGCGAATGACATGGACATCGTTACGCAGGACGATGATTTCGACGCCATCGAGCATTGCGGCGAGCCTGCGGTCATTCGGGTGTAGGTGAGCGGGCGCCAGCTGCTCAACGAGTCCAACTCCAAGCTGCGGGGCTACCCTCGGATCGTGTACTGGAGGACCGTCGGCGTGGGGCTGCTTTTCGTGGTCCTTGCCTTCATCACGGATCTCCTTGGCTGGCACTCGCCAACCGCGAAGATCATTCTGTTCTCCGCGATGCTGGCCGCCATCGGCGCAACGGCCGCGAGTGAGAAGAAGACCCACCAGGCGAAGGATGCTCAACGTCGCGTGCCCCCGGCATGATTCGAACATGCGACACCCGCTTTAGGAGAGCGGTGCTCTATCCCCTGAGCTACGAGGGCGGGGAGCGTACGCCGATCACTCGCCGTACGCGCCACCAAGGGTAACCGCCGCGCGAGGCAGAGCCGACAACGCAAGTGGCCGCACCCCGGCTGGGGCGCGGCCACTCGACGTACCTGCTACTTCAACAGCGGCAGGAACAGGCAGTTGCCGTACTCCGGCACCCCCGCCAGCCGCGCGGACACCCAGTTGAGGGCCGGCTGCCAGCTCTCCACCATGCCCCCGAGGTGGTGCACGGCCAGCTTGTCGCCGTCCTGGATGTTCAGCCCGTACGTCGTGTAGTTGACCCGAGCGCCCTTCGCGCACCAATCGACGGCCAGCTGCCGCACCTGGCTGTGTGGCACCGTCTGGTCCGCCAGGTCGGTGGTCAGCAGCACCGGCGAGGTCGGCTTCAGGCGGCCGATGCGCTGGTCGCTGACAATCTGCTGCGCCACGGGATTCGCCGCGATCACGTCACTGAGCGACCGTCCGCCCGTGATCCACTTGGTGCTGGTCGCACCGCCGTAGGACAACACGGTGTCCGCAATGCACTGTGTCGACAGCGATTTCAGCGCTGCCTTGCCCGCGTCCTTGGTGTTCGCATCGAGGATCGGCTGCAACGCCGGATAGGACTGCGCGAGTCCGTTGATCGCGTAGCCGAGCACGCCGGCGATCGCGTTGCCCTCGATGCCCTTGATGACGACATTCAGGTCAGCCGGGGGAGCGCCCACGAAGGACCCGGCTAGTTGCACGTCCGGTGCGTAGCTCGGCTGCAACTCGGCAGCGGAACCGGTCGCGCCCCCGCCCTGGCTGTAGCCCCAGGTGGCCACCCGCGACGAGGCGGTGATGTCGGTGCCGGACAGGTTGCGCGCTGCCCGGACCGCATCCAGCACCGCGTGCCCCTGGTCCAGACGGTTCATGTAGGTGTGCACCCGGTCGGTCGTGCCCAGCCCGACGTAATCGGTGACGACCACCGAATAGCCCCGGTTCAGAAGGTCGCCCACGAAAATCGCGTCATACCCCAATGCGGTCGTGATGCCACCGGAGCCGTTGCCGGAGATGCTGATCGGGTTCTGCAGCAGCTTCGAGGGAGCGCACTGGTCGCCCTGCCCGATCGTGCCGAAGGCGTATGACACCAGCGGCCGCGAGCCGGACCCCTTCCAAGCAGCCGTCGGCTGCAAGTAGAGCCCGGTCACGGCGACCGGCTGCCCGCTGGAGTCGATCGAGGAGTACATGATCTTGGTGGCCTTGGCCGCGTAGCTCGTCGACACCGGTTGGGCGTAGATGACGGTCCCGGGAGTCGCGGGCACCGCCGCCGGCGGGTCGTAGAACGAGGCCGCGGAGGCACTCGGGGCAAGGGCGGTCAAGCCACCCGCGGCCAGGGTCGCCGCAACAGCAGCGGTGGAGACAGTGCGCAACATTGAGCCGGTTCTCTCGGTAGTTACGGTGGCGTAAGTAGCGTACCGATGATGTGACCCGGCTCACAGGAAGAGAAGGCAGTGAGATGTGTGGGCGGGGTGGGTCGAGTCTCCCGGCGGTGACGGGCACCGGCGAGAATGACCGCATGATCCTCACCTTCGACGGCCACGAGCCCACCATCGACGACACCGCCTGGGTTGCGAGCAATGCGACCGTCGTCGGCAACGTCACCCTGCGCGCAGGTGTCGGTGTCTTCTACGCGGCGGTGCTGCGTGCCGACATGGACCACATCGAGATCGGCGAGGGCAGCAACATCCAGGACAACTGCGCCCTGCACGTCGACCCGGGTCACGCACTCACCGTCGGTCGCAACGTGAGCGTCGGACACAACGCGACCCTGCACGGCTGCACCATCGAGGACGACGTACTGATCGGGATGGGCGCGACCGTCCTCAACGGAGCCGTTATCGGCCGCGGCAGCATGGTCGCCGCGGGCGCCCTGGTCACCCAGGGGATCGTCGTACCGCCCGGGTCCCTGGTCGCCGGCGTGCCGGGCAAGGTGCGCCGTGAACTCACCGAAGAGGAGAAGGCGGGCGTCCTGCTGAACGCCGAGGTTTACCGCGAGCTGACCCGCAAGCACGCGGTGACCGGTTAAGCCTTCGACGTACGCCGAACGGCGGCTTCCTGGGCCAACTTGCCTTCCGGGGTCAACGGAGTGAGGTCCTCCGGCGCCGCATCCCCGGTGCGCAGGTCGATCTGTTCGCTGAGGTAACGCCAGACAACAGCGGCGCTCGCGGCCAGCGGAACGGCCAGGAATGCGCCGATGATCCCGAAGGTGTCACCGCCGGCCGCGATCGCCAGCAGCACGATCGCCGGGTGCAGGTGCATGGAACGCGACTGCAGCAGCGGTTGGAGGATGTGTCCTTCGAGTTGCTGCACCGCGATGATCAGCACCAACGCGATGATCGCCGCCGTCAGACCCTTGGTGACCAGCGCGACCAGCACGGCCAACGTGCCGGCGACGAACGCACCGACGATCGGGATGAAGCCACCGAAGAAGGTCAGCACGACCAACGGACCGACCAGCGGGATGCCCAGCAGCAGCAACCCGATACCGATGCAGGTCGAGTCGACGGCGCTGACGATCGCCTGGGTGCGGATGAAACCACCCAGCGTGCCGTAGACCCTGGTCAGCACCTCGGTGAAGTGAGCGCCCGCTCCGCGACCGAAGGTCTGTCGCGCCCAGGGCAGGAATCGGTAGCCGTCCTTGATGAAGAAGAAGGTCAGGATCAGCGCGACGACCAACGTCACCAGCACCGAGCCGGCGGTTGCGACCCCGGTGAAAACACCGCTGGCGATCTGTTCGCCGCTGGACTGCAAACGGTCGGTGATGGCCTTCACCGCGTCGTCGATCTGATCAGGTCGCACGTTGAACGGCGGTCCCTGCAGCCAGTTGCGGATCTGGTTGACCCCCTTGATGGCGTTCTCGCTGAGCTCCGGCGCTTGGTCGACCACGGAGGGAGCCAGCGCCGCGAAGATGCCGATGATCAACGCCAGGCCACCGACCAGCGCGGTCACCGCCGACCAGGTCACCGAGAAGCCGTGCTTGCGCAGCCAACGGGTCGGTGGCCACAGCAACGTGGACGCGATCAAGGCCAGCAGCACCGGCAGGACAGCGCTCCAGAAGCGGCCGATGACCTGCAGCAGCATCCACGTGGCGACCAGGATCACGATCAGCCGTAGGCCCCAGCTGGCCAGCCATCGCACGCCGTCGCCGATGATCTGGGCCCGATCGACGCCCTCGTTCGGGGTGCGCTCGACCGCCACCGCCGGATCCGGGATCTCGTCCTGATCCGCCAACGGGTCAGGGTCCGGCTCGGAGGGTGCTACCGAGCGCACGCCCTTCGAAGGCAGCCGCATGGACGTCTCCTGTCTGAACCGGATCGACGAGAAAGGAACACCGGCAACGAGCGCGGTGTGAGCAACGCCACGTTACGGCGTCGCACCGGGGTTGATGCGGTCCGGCGCTGCCAGCGTGCTCAAGGGTAACGATCCGTCAGCCTCCACCTGTGCCAGGAGCACGCGCGTGGCGTCCTGCGCCCGGCGGGATAGCCTGGCGCAGTGAGCGATCGACCCGACCGAAACGCCCTCGCGGACGCAGCGGTCCAGGACTGGTCGCGACACCTGATCGGGCTCGGCGGGCCCAACAACCTGCTGTGGGCGAGCACCGGCGAACCCACCGAGGTCGATCTGGCCAGGGCCCACCCCGGCGGTCTGGCACGGCTGCTGTCCGGTGCTGTGGTCGGCCTACCGGAGCTGGTCCGGGAGCCGAGTGCGCTGGCCAGCCTGACCGTGCGGGCCGAGGCCCTGCACCGACGGGTCGACGTCCTGCGGGAGCAGGTGGGTCTGCTGACCTGCTACCTGGCAATGGGTACGGCGACCTGGCAGCAACCGGGTAGCACCCCTCGCGCGCCGGTCATCCTGTGGCGTGCCGACATCGCCCGCGATCACGGTGGCCGGATCACCCTGCAACTGGTCGGCGACCTCGAGGTCAATCCCGCGCTCACGTCCTACCTGCGCGCCCAGGGCATTGAAGTCGACGACGGCGAGGTGCTGCGCGCATCCCGCTCCGGCGATGTCTTCGACCTCAGTCACGCCTTCGACATCGTTGAGCGAGCGGCCACGTTGCCCGGGTTTCGGATCGAGCGATCCCGGGTGATCGATTCCTTCAGCTACGTCAAGGCGGCCAACGCCCGCGACCTGACCAGCCAGCGAGCCTGGATCGGCACCCACGACGTGGTCGCCGCCCTCGCCGGTGACCACGAAGCCGCCCAGCAGGTCGGTGCCGAGCCACCACCACCGCAGCCGGTTGCGGTGCAAGACGAGTTCGCGCCGCTGGATCTGGACGCGGAGCAGCAACAGGTCATCGCCGCAGTCCGGGCCGGTGCGCAGCTCACCGTGCATGCCCCATCCGGTTGTGGCACCAGTCAGACGATCGCCGGCCTGGTGGCCGGGTTGGCCATGGACGGCCGCCGCGCACTGGTGGTCACCCAGGCGTGGTCGGACGGCGACGCCGTGCTGGACCGGCTGGGACAGGCCGGGCTCGGGGACCTGCTGCTCGACGTACGTTCGCAGACGGCGGCCGCTCTCACCGACCGGTTGCGGGGGCAGTTGGCGGACCTGGCTGCCGCCGCCAGCGAGCCAGCCGTTGCTGAACCGGCTGACCTGGCCGGTGTGGTCGCCACCCTCGAGCAGCGCTGGGCGGCCGAGCACGACCTGCGCGCACCGTGGGGAGTCAGCCCCGCGCAGTGCCGACGGGCGCTGGCCGACATGAGCGGGCAGGAGTACGTCGGCAGCGACCGCCGGCTGGTGATCGACGACTTGGTCGCGGTGAGCGTCGAGCGCCTCTACACGCTGTCCGATGCGCTGCAGGCGGCGGTCGAGGCCGGGGCGTGGTCGGGGGGATCGACGAACGATCCGTGGTTCGGTGCCCGGGTCGTGGGCGCCGATCATCGCCAACGCACGGCACAACTCGTCGCGGACCTGGCCGACGGCGGCCTGGACGCCGAACGCGCGACGATCACCGCACTGTCCGACGAGGTCGGACTCGCCCGCCCGCGCTCCTTGCGCGAGGCCCAGGACCAACTGGATCTGATGGCCGGGGTCTTCCAGACGTTGGAAGTCTTCACCCCGGAGGTCTTCGGGGCGGGCCTGCCGGAGATGGTCGCTGGCACCGCCGAGGGCGCGGACGCCCCGACGGATCTGGGCATGTTCGAGCGGCGCCGGCTGCGCAGCCAGGCCAAGCGGTTGCTGCGGCCCGGCGCCAGCGCGCACAGCCTGCACGGGGTGCTGCAGCGGGCGTTGAAGCAGCGCACCCGGTGGCAGGCGCTCGCGGGTAAAGGCAGCGTTCCGACGGCACCGCTGCGCACCCCGCAGGTCGCCACCCAGGTGGAGTCGCTGCGCGGTCGGCTGGAGTGGCTCGAGGCGCGCCTGGCCGGTAGTGCATCAGCTCGCAGCCTGGTGGACACCGACTTCGATGAGATCCAGGTGCTGACCGAGCGGTTGCGCGACGCCGACGACCGGTTGGCGATTGTGCCGGAAGTGATTGGCACGCTGGATCTGCTGCGGGCCAACGGGTTTGGTGACCTGCTGGATGATCTGGCCGCACGTGATGCCAGCCCCGAAGAGGCCGCGTGGCAGGTGCGATGGGTGTGGTGGAGCTCGGTGTTGGGGCACTCCCAGCGCACCGATCCGGTGCTCGCAGCCCACGATCCGGAGGCGGCGCGGGCGACCGAGCAGGACTTCCGCGCCGACGACGCTGCCCACGTGCGGGCAGGCGCCGCGGCGGTGCGCGAGCGGGTGCGCCGCCAGGTGGAGCGGGTGCGCGTCGATCTGCCCGACCAGGTCGTCACGCTGCGTAGCCGGGTCCTGCATCCGGGGGCCCTGTTGACCCAGGCGCCCGAACTGTTGACCGCGCTGCGGCCGGCCTGGCTGGTCAGCCCGCTTGCGGTGGCCGCGACCCTCGCCACCGGGCTGTGGTTTGACGTCGTGATTTTCGACGACGGTGGACAGGTGCCGCTGCCGGAGGCGTTGCCGGCGATCACCCGGGCGGGACAGGTTGTGGTCTTCGGCGATCGCACCCAGGAGGTTGTCCTGCCGCGTGCACTGCAGTCCCCGCCCGCGCCGTCGGTGTTCCAGGCCCTCGAACCGCTGGCCCCGCAGCTGGCGCTCGCCCACGACTACCGCAGCCTCGATGAGCGGCTGAGCGCCTTCGCGGCGGTGCGCCGCTATGGCGGCGAGGTCACCGGGTTCCCGGCGGCGGGGGCCAGCACCCCGATCGGCATGACGACGGTGCATGAGGATCGCATCGTGTCGGCGGCCCTGTCCGCCATCCGGGAAGCGGCGAGCGCCGACCCCGACGGCACCCTCCTGGTCGTGACGTGGACCGCGGATCTGGCGCAGCGGATCCAGACCGACCTGGTGCGCCGGGTGGACGATCCGGACATCCGACGCCGGTTGGGTGGCGCCGAGCGCACCCTGGTGATCGGCGATGTCGTGACCACCCGCGCAGTCACCGCCGACACCGCGATCGTGGTCCTGGCCGACGAGCGTGGCGGCGCGGCGCTGCTGCAAGCGATGGGCGCCGAAGGGGCCATGGTGCGCTTCTGGAGCGCGGTGAGCCGGGCCCGGCGCCGCGTGCAGGTCCTGAGCACCCTTGACCCGCAGACGTTTCCCGAGGACCGACTGCGCACCACCGGGTCACGGACGCTGCGCGACTATCTGCGTTATTGCGCCGCGGGTGGCGATCCGCAGTCGTTGCAGGTGCAGTCGCTGGAGCAGAGTACCCCTCGGCGACGGCGGCGGACCGCGTCCACCGGTAGCGTCCTGGACACCCCCGTGCTGCCCGTCGTGGCCAGCAACGACGTGCCGGTCCTGATCGATGCTTTGGCGGCGCAGTTGCGCTCGCGCGGGTTGACGGCTATCCCGTCGTACGGCGTGTCCGGGCGGCCGGTCGAACTCGCCGTGGGTGGGGCGGACGTGAAGCTGCTGCTGGCGGTGGAATCTGACGACAGCGATCACGGCGAACCGTTGCGGTTCCGGCTGCGGCTGCGTCCGGATCAACTCGCGATCCGGGGATGGCACACCGAGACCGTCTACGCCCAGGACCTCCAGCAGGACCTCGCGGGTGAGGCTGACCGGCTCGCGCAGGTGTTGAGGTCGTTGTGACGTCGCCACGGCGGCATCGTCGAGCGGTCCGGCCCGCGACCGGCGGTGACCCGCAGCGCGAGGTGCCTGTCGTCGCTGGTGACGACGACACCGATCAGCGCGAACCCGCGGTCGAGGACGCGAAAGCGGCGGCCCAGCAGACCAAGAAGTCTGCCGAGCCGCCGCTCAGCGCTGCGGATCGGTGGTTGCTGGAGCAGCGACCACCGCACTGGGACTAGCTGATTCAGCCGTCCGAGGGGTCGGCGACGGGGCGAGTCTCGGGGCGGTCGTCGCGTGCTTCGCGCAGCAGCCCCCGGATGTCGGCGAGGATGTCCTTGTCGGTCTCCTCGTTCTCCGGCTCTTCGATGCCGATCAGGTGCTTGGAGCGCTCGTAGGGCACGATGAACAGGAAGTACAGCACCGCGGCCGTCAGCACGAACACGATCAAGGCGTTGATGATGGTGCTGATGTTGATGAACGTCGACGGGTTGTCCGAGATGATGCGGAAGCCCAGGCCCTGAGAGGCGTTCTTGCCACCGAAGGCGTTCAGCACCGGCTCGATGATGGCGCTGGTGAAGGTGTTGACCAGCGTGGTGAACGCTGCGCCGATGACGAAGGCGGTGGCCAACTCGATGAGGTTGCCGCGGAAGAGGAAGTCCTTGAAGCCCTTCAGCATGAAGTCTCCTTGATCGGGGGGAATCGGTCCTGACCGAATCTATCGAGAATGCGGCAGCGGCTCGACTTCCTCACCCCACGGATGGTGTGGCCCGGGACACATGAGATAGCGCCAGTCGTGCGCTAGGCGGCCGGATGCAAGGCAAGGGTCAGCCGCCCGCTGCCCGAATCCTCGCCACCGGCAGCGACCGCCGCTGCGTCGGATGCACTCACCGACAACAGAACTCGGGGGTCTTCCGACTCGGTCCACGAGGACGCCGCGGCAGCAGATGTCTGCACGACCGTGGTGGTGGCGGCGACCAGGCGCGCCCCGGCGTAGACATCGACCCGGTCGCCTCGCTGCAGCACGGCAGCCAGAGCGGGCTCGACCGGCACACTCAACACGACGCGGCTGCTCGAACCGGCCCAGGACCGGGCGTCCCGGATACGGGCCGCGGTCACCGGCTCGCCCGCGCGCATCGGGGCATCGACCACCGCGCCCACCGCTTGAGTCATGGTCAGCGGGTCGGGCAGTGCGGCACTGACCGGCCAGGCCACGGATCGTAGGTCCGCGCCGGCCAGGCGTTGCCCTGCGCTCAGATCGTGCGCCGCCACGACCACGGTCCGGGTCGCCCCCGCCGAGGTGACGCGGTGGACCGCGGCAAGGGCAGCGACCGCGACCAGCACCGCCGCGAGCACCTTGCGGGCGCGGTGCCGCCGGGCCGTGGCTGCGACGCTGCCGCCCTGCCAGGAGTCCGGGAGCAGCCGCTGAACGGGAGGTTTCACGGCAGGTCGAAGGGCAGCGTCAAACCGTCGAGGGCCTGGCGGCAGGAGCAGGACGGCGACTCGGTGGTCGGCAACGCGGGAACGGCCGCCGAGATGATGGCGCGCACCTGCTCCAGATTGCGTTCGAAGGCGGCCATCACCTCCTGGTGGGTGACCCCCTGGTCCTGCTCGAGGCCGGCATCCAGATCGGTGACCAGACAGATCGCCGAGTAGCACAACGCCAACTCACGGGCGATCGAGGCTTCCGGCATCCCGGTCATCCCGACGACGCTCCACCCGGCCTGCTGATGCCAGCGGGACTCGGCCCGGCTGGAGAATCGCGGGCCGTTGATCACCACGAGCGTGCCGCCGTCGACGCACGGGTTCGGCACGCCCTCGGCACCCTGGAGGAGCGCGGTGCGGCCGAGCGGGCAGTAGGGGTCGGCGAAGGCGACGTGCACGACCGGGCCCGGGTCGTCGTACACCGTGTGCGCCCGACCCCAGGTGCGGTCGACGACCTGGTCGGGCACCACGAAGGTGCCCGGACCCAGCTGCCGCTGCAGGGAACCCACCGCGCTGGGCGCCAGCACTTGGCGCACGCCCAGGCTGCGCAACGCCCACAGGTTGGCGCGGTAGTTGATCCGGTGCGGCGGATACCTGTGCCCGCGGCCGTGCCGGGGCAGGAAGGCGACCTGGCGGCCGCCGATCTCGCCGAGGACGATGTCGTCGCTGGGCGCACCGAACGGGGTGTCGACGGTGCGGCGCGGGGCGTCGTCGGCGAAGAAGGAGTACAGCCCGGAGCCGCCGATGATGCCGACAAGGGATTCGCTGCTCATGACCCCGAATCTAGGGGCTACTTGCTGCCCGCCGCCGAAGAGGTTGTGGATGACGAACTGCTCGACGATGAACTACTCGACGACGAACTACTGGAACTGGAGGCGCCGCTGTCGGAGGACTTCGACGAACTGCTCTCCGTGGAGGTGGACTTGCTGTCCGCCGACTTGGCGTCGGACTTCGTGTCCGCGGAACTGCCAGCCTTCTTGGCCGAGTCGCGGCTGTCGGTGCGGTAGAAGCCGGACCCCTTGAAGACGACGCCGACCGCGTTGAACTGTTTGCGCAGTGTGCCGCCGCACTCGGGGCAGACGGTCAGCGCGTCGTCGCTGAAGGACTGCACGATGTCGAAGGCGTGCCCGCAGTCTTTGCACGCGTACGAGTAAGTGGGCATGGGCGCAATTCTACGAATAGTTTCAGGGTGCTCGGTTGCGAGGGGCCTTGCGCCAGCCCGCCAGGCGGCCATCGGCGCTGACCGCCTGGATCCGCCGCAGCGTGGCGGTCCGCGCGTCGGCGGTGGTGACCACCAGCAGTTCATCACCGTGCCGCAGCACGGTGTTGGGCGCGGGTACGGCGCTGGTGCCGTCCCGCACCACCAGCGTCACAGCGGCTCCGGCGGGCAGCCGCAACTCATGGATCTCGACACCGTTCAGCTTCGAATCCGGACCGACGCGCACCTGCAACAGGTCGGCGTGGAGCTCATCCAGGGGAGTGGATTCGACCTCAACGGTGACCGTGTGCGCGGCGGTCGCGATCCGCAGTTTGCGTGCCAACCAGGGCAGCGTGGGTGCTTGCACGATGGTGAAGACCACCACCAGGACGAAGACGAGGTCGAAGATCCAGCCGGTGTTCGGGGTGCCGACGGTCAACGGGACGGTGGCCAGCACGACGGGGACCGCGCCGCGGAGGCCGGCCCAGGAGAGGAAGGCCATCTCCCGCGGTGTGAAGCGGAACGGCGCCAGACTGACCAGCACCGACAGCGGCCGGGCCAGCAGGAGCAGCACCACGCCGATGACGATCGCGGGAACCAACTGATCCATCAGCCGTTTCGGCGAAGCCAGCAGACCGAGCATCACGAACAACCCGATCTGGGCCAACCAGCCCAGGGCCTGCGCGAAGCTGCGGGTCGCCTGCCGGTGCGGCAGCCGTTGGTTACCGATGACCAGGGCACACAGGTACGCCGCGATGAAGCCGCTGGTGTGCGCCAGGTCGGCCACGCCGTACGCCAGGACGGTCAGACTCAGCACGGCCAGGGAGAACAGCGCCGAGGAGGTCGCGGTGACCCGGTGGCCGATCCAGGAGCCGGCCCAGCCGATCGCCAGACCGATGGCGGCGCCCCCGACCAACTCCAGGGTCGCCTCGATGACCACGACCCACCAGGGGCTCTCGTTGCGGTGCGCCGCGCCCTCGGCGAGAGCGACGACGATCAGCACGACCGGGGCGTCGTTGAACCCGGACTCCGCTTCGAGGACTCCGGTCAGACGGTGCGGCAACGGCACCCGGCGCAGCACGGAGAAGACCGCCGCGGCATCGGTGGAACTGGTGATGGCACCCAGCAGGAAGGCCACCTGCCAGTTCAGGTTCAGCAGATAGTGCGCAGCGACACCGACGACGGCGATCGAGACCAGGACGCCGACCGTCGAGAGCACCGCTGCGGGCGCGACACTGCGCCGGATCGAGCTCCAACTGGTCGTGAGGCCACCCTCGGCCAGGATCAGCGCCAGGGCGGAATACCCGAAAACCTGCGTCAACCGCGGGTCGCTGAACTGGATGCCGAGCCCGGCTTCACCCAGCACCAGACCGATTCCCAGGTAGAGCAGCAGCGTCGGGAGGCCGGACTTGTTGGCCAGTCGGACCGCGGCTACGGAGACCAGCAGCACCAGGGAACCGATCACCAACGTGCGGGTCAGATCATCCGGCGTGAACGACGTGATGGCGCTCAGAGAGGAGGGCAGCATGCGGCAGGCCTCCTCGTGCGTTGGGGTCGGTGCGCTGATTCTCTCAGTCGCCGAGGGGAAGGCGCCGCACACCCCGGTCCGCGGTCAAGACCGCGTCGACCGGTTGGTCGTGATCATCCGCAGGTACGGCGTCCAGCACCTCCTGCTCGAACACCACTGCCAGCCGGACCGCTTCGGGGTCGGCTCGCAGCAGCGCCCGGTCGTAGGAACCGCCACCCTGGCCGAGGCGGCGGCCGCGCACATCGACGGCAAGTGCCGGCAGCACGATGACCGTGGCGTCGGCGATCCCCTCGACGCCCAGGTCCTGGCCGCTGGACAGGTCGCGCCAGGACAGGTCCTTGTCCGCCAACAGGATCGGGGCAATGACCCGATGCCCGGCGACTCGCAGCGCCGCGATGATCTCCTCGGTGGGCGGCTCGGTCGGGAGGGACTCGAAAACCGCCACGGTCATCGTACGGGAATCAGACACCATTCCCATCAGGTGCGCCGACAGGCGGCGGCCCAGGTCGCGGCGACTCTCCTGGTCGGCGGCGGTGACCCGCTCACGTCGGGCTCGGCGCAGCTCACGGCGCAATGCGACCTTCGCCGCAGCTTCTGACTGGTCCACCTGATGAGTGTGGCTGAGCGCATAAGGTGAGCGCATGATCTCGATCGAGGACCCGGTCCGCAAGGCAGTCATCCCCGCTGCGGGGCTGGGCACCCGGTTCCTGCCGGCCAGCAAGGCGATCCCCAAGGAGATGCTGCCGGTCGTCGACAAACCGGCCATCCAGTACGTCGTGGAGGAAGCCAACCGCTCCGGCATCGACGACGTGTTGATGGTGACCGGTCGCAACAAGGCGGCGCTGGAGGACCATTTCGACCGGCACTGGGAGCTAGAACAGGCGCTGGAGAAGAAGGGCGACAAGCTGCGGATGGCGCGGGTGCAGAAGTCCGCGAACCTCGGCAACGTGCACTTCATCCGCCAAGGCGAGCCGCTCGGACTCGGGCACGCTGTGCTGTGCGCGGAGGCGCACGTCGGCAACGAACCCTTCGCGGTGCTGCTGGGCGATGACCTGATCGACGAGACCGAGCACCTGCTGCTGGACATGATCGCCGCGCGGCACGAGTTCGGTGGCTCCGTGGTGGCGTTGATGGAGGTCCCCGAGGACCAGATCCACCTCTACGGCTGCGCGGAGGTCGAGGACCTCGACGGTGACGTTGTGCGCGTGAAATCCCTGGTGGAGAAGCCGGCCGTCGGCGAGGCACCGAGCAACCTGGCGATCATCGGCCGGTACGTGCTCGACCCGTCGGTCTTCGACATCCTCAAGCACACCAAACCCGGCCGCGGCGGGGAGATTCAGCTGACCGACGCCCTCGTGGAGTTGGCCGGGTCGGACGCAAAGGGCGGCGGAGTCACCGGCGTCATCTTCCGCGGTCTGCGTTACGACACCGGTGACCGGCTGGACTACCTGAAGGCGGTCGTCCGGTTGGCGGTCCGCCACCGCGACATCGGGCCGGACTTCCGGGCGTGGCTGCACAGCTGGGCCGAGTCGGATGAGGCGCTCGGCCGGTCGGGCAAGACTGCGCACCTGGGGCATTGACGGGTGCTGACCCCGGAGGAATACCGCACGCTGCTGTGCGAGCGGGTGCCGCTGCTGCCTGTCGTTGAGGTGCCGCCTGCGCAGGCGGTCGGCTCGACGTTGGCTGCCGACGTGACGTCCCGCGTGCTGCTGCCCGGCTTCGACAACTCGGCGATGGACGGGTACGCCGTACGTGCCGCCGACCTGCCGGCGACGCTGCCGGTGTCGCTGGACATCCCCGCCGGTGACACCCGCTCGTTGACGGTGCCGGCCGGCACCTGCGCCCGGATCATGACCGGGGCCGCGCTGCCGGCCGGGGTCGACGCCGTGGTCCAGGTCGAAAACGTTGTCGTGTCAGGTAGTTCGGTGCAGTTCCCGACGACCGTTGCGGTGGGTACGGCGGTGCGGTCCGCTGGCTCTGACGTCCGACCCGGTGACGTCGTGCTGACCGCCGGCACCCGGGTCGCACCCACCCAGTTGCCGGCTCTGGTGTCCTGCGGCGCTCACTCTTTGTCGGTCCGTCGACCGGCTCGAGTCGCCGTGGTCTCGACCGGGGATGAGTTGCGCGAGGCCGGATCCGACCTGCTGCCAGGGCAGTTGGTGGATTCCAACGGGCCGACGATTGCGGCGCTCGCTCGGGCGGCCGGTCATGAGGTGACCTTCGTGGGCCGGGTGGGGGACACCGCCGATGAGGTACGCCGGGTGCTCACGTCCGTCGCCGATCGCGCCGATGTGATCATCACCTCCGGCGGCGTGAGCGCTGGCGCCTACGAACCGCTCAAGCTGGCTTTCCAGGACTCCGGTGAACTGGACTTCTACTCGGTGGCGATGCAACCGGGCAAACCGCAGGGCTTCGGGATCCTCGACGGCACACCGGTTTTCGCTCTGCCCGGCAATCCGGTCAGTGTGGTGGTGTCGTTCTTGGTGCTGGTGGTGCCGGCGTTGCGCGCGATGAGCGGGGACACCGCACCGCTGCGCACGATCCGTGCTCAGGCCGCGGCGCCGTGGCGGCGGGTGGATCACCGCGCCCAGTTCGCCCGGGTCCGCTTCACCCCCGACGGCGGCGTCGAACCGGCCGGTGGCCATGGTTCGCACCTGATCGGCGGTCTTGCCGGGGCAGACGGACTGGCCATCGTGCCCGCCGGGTCGCCCGACATTGCCGTGGGGGACTGGGTCGCCGTCATCCCGTTCCCCGGCCGCTGAGTCAGCCCTCGCCGCGACAGTCGACCGCGACGATCAGTCGATTCGTGGTCCCGTCGACGTCGACCTCACTGGCTTCGAAGCGCACGGGCACTCCTTCGCCCGCGGGGGTCAGGCAGTCCGGCCAACTGCTGTCGTGCCACGAGCCCTGCGCATCGATCCACGAGGGAACCGCCGTGGATGCGCCGTAGGTCCACCCGTCGTAGTCAACGGACATCACGTGTTCGCCTACCGAGGCCCGCGCGGTGTGCCAGCCGCCGAGCGTGCTGCGGTCCTGCTGCCAATTGCGGCCAGCGATGAACCCAGCCGTCACCAGCAGCACAGCAAGCACGACGGCCAGGCCCACCCGGATTCTGCTGCCGGCGGCGGCCGGGCCGGCCATGGTCCTCGTCGCGGTCATGGCGAGAGCGTAGGGGTTGGTCGCTATCGCGGGTAGCGTTCATCAGCCAGCGGGTACGGCCGACCCCACACCGTGATGCGCGGCACAATAGATAGGTGACCAGCAACGAGGCTCCCCGGTTGACCCATGTGCGGGCAGACGGCACGGCCGCGATGGTCGATGTGTCCGCCAAGCCGGTGACTGCCCGAAGTGCCTCGGCCCGTGGCGTCGTGTTGCTATCGCCTGCTGCGATCGCCGCCCTGCGCGACGGCACCGTGCCCAAAGGTGACGCGCTGGCGGTGGCCAGGATCGCAGGTATCCAAGCCGCGAAGCAGACACCTGCGCTGATCCCGCTGGCCCATCCGGTCGCCGTACACGCGGTGGCCGTCGACCTGACCGTGCACGACGACGGGGTCCAGATCGAGGCCACGGTGCGGACCGCGGATCGCACCGGCATCGAGATGGAAGCGCTGACCAGCGTGACCGTCGCGGCGCTGGCGCTGATCGACATGGTCAAGGCAGTCGACAAACATGCCCGCATCACCGACGTGCGCGTGGTCGCCAAATCCGGTGGCCGCTCAGGGGATTGGACCGAAGATGCCTGACGCGGTGGTGATCACGTGTTCCAACCGCGCCGCTGCCGGGACGTACGCCGATCGGTCCGGTCCGCTTCTCGTGGACGCCCTGCGGGGGTGGGGCTTTGCGTGTTCGGCCCCGGTCGTCGTACCTGATGGCCCGCCGGTTGGTGAGGCGCTGCGGTCGGCGATCACAGCGGGCGCTGACGTCGTACTCACCACGGGCGGAACGGGATTGACTCCCACCGATCAGACCCCAGAGCAGACCCGGCCACTCTTGACCCGGGAGGTGCCGGGCGTCGCCGAGGCGCTGCGGGCAGCAGGGGTCGCCGCCGGAGTGCCCACCGCGATGCTGTCGCGCGGGCTCGCAGGGCTGGCAGGGTCGACGCTGGTGATCAACCTGCCCGGCTCCTCTGGGGGAGTGCGGGATGCGATCGCGGTGCTGGAGCCGGTGCTGACGCACGCCGTCCAGCAGATCGGGGGCGGTGACCATGGGTAGGGCGTGGCCGGTGCGGCTGACCCAGGACTGGAACGGCACGCAGATTGTGTTGCGGCCGCTACGGGTTCGGGCGGACAAGCGGGAGTTCATGGCGCTGCGGGAGGCGAACGCGGCGTGGACGCGGCCATGGGATTCGACCTCCCCGCGCGGTCCGCGGATCGTCAGCTTCGGTGAGTTGGTGCGCGAGCAGAATCTCGAGGCCCGGCGGGGGCGGATGCTGCCGTTCGCCGTCGAAGTGGATGGTCGCCTGGCCGGGCAGATGCATCTGTTCGGGATCACTCGGGGAGCACTGCTCTCGGGGGCGGCGGGGTATTGGATCAGCCAACGGTTCGCCGGCCGCGGGATCACTCCGTGTGCCCTGGCGATGCTGATCGACCATGCGTTCGGCGCCTGCGGGCTGCACCGGGTCGAGGTCAACATCCGACCCGACAATGACCGATCGCTCCGCGTCGCAGCCAAACTCGGGTTACGCGACGAAGGTATCCGCGAGCGCTACCTGCACATCAACGGAGCGTGGCACGACCATCGCAGCTTCGCGATCACCGCAGAGGAGACCGCGGGCGTGTCGGTGGTCGCACGGCTGCGCGCAACGGTCGGTTAACACACATCATCGGCACAGAATCCCCGACACACCAGGCAAATCCGCGGTTTCGAAGGCCGCAGACCATAACGTCGGAGCGTGCCCGCGCCCAGCAGTTTGATCTTCGTCGTCATCATCCTGATCTGGGCTGCTTATCTGTTGCAGCACTGGATCCGTCGCCGCGAGGCGCTCGCGACGGCGCGCTCGGTGGATCGCTTCTCCGAGGCCATGCGGGTGCTCGATCGACGGGGCGTGATTGCCGACAGCGGCGCGGTCGCGATGACCCTCGATGGTGAGCAAGCGCGGCCCGCGATCCCTGCTGTGAGTGTCAAACCCGAGCGCATCTCGTTGCGTGCGGGATCCGTCCCGGCGACTTCTGTCGTCGCGGTCACTACGACGGAAGAGGTTGCCGTGCAGGAGAAGTCGTCGATCATGCAGGCGCCGGTCCAGGTCGGCAACCGGTTGATGAAGTCGCTGGGCCGGTTGGACCGTCGCAAGGTGCGCGGCATTTGCCTGCTGGTCTCGCTCGCGCTGCTGGTGATCACCACGTTGCTGTCGCCGTTCGGCCTGGTGCCGTGGTGGTCCCCGATCGTGATGCTGGCCGTGACCGCCGGTGTGGTCGCCTGGCTGCGTTCGGCGGCGTTGAAGAAGCAGGCGGCATCCGGTGTCCGCCGACCCGTGGCCCCGCGCCCGGCCGTGCGGACTTCGGCGCAGGTGGGCGCTCGCCGGCAGCCGTTGCAGGCACCCGTCGCACCCGCCGCGGTGAACACCGTGGAGCCGGTCTACGCGCCCGTGCACGAGGTGTACGACGTTGCTCCCGTGGTTGCGGCCTCCGTCATCGAGGTCGCTCAGCCCGTCATCGACAACTCGTGGGAGCCCGTCCAGGTCCCGCGACCGACGTACACGATGAAGGAAGAGGCGCCGCGGCCCGCTCCGGCTCCCGCGGCGGTCACCCCGGCGTACGAGCAGATGCCGGTCGAGGACCTGCCGTTCGACGGGCTGGCGTTGGACCTGGAGGACGACGACGTGCGTCCGGTCTACCGCGCGGGCTGAGCTCTCGGCGGATTCGGAGCCGCGGCGGGGGCGGTGTTATGGTTGCTTCCGCTTCAAGGGGCTGTGGCGCAGTTGGTAGCGCGTCTCGTTCGCAATGAGAAGGCCAGGGGTTCGAATCCCCTCAGCTCCACCATTTGGTCGAAGTTCCAACCCTGCCCCGCTGATCGTGGGGCAGGGTTTATTCGCTGTGCTCCAGGTTGATGTCGGGGTGGAGTTGGCCGGTGCGCTGCCAGAACTCGGTGTGGTGTCGGTTGGTGGGGTCGAGGACGGTCTCGTAGATGCCGGTGAACTCCGAGGTCACGTCAAGGTTCTCTTTGAGCGTGGTCTTGGTGAAGAACGCCTGGTTGCACAGGCGTCGGCGGGCGTCGTCGCAGGCGAGATAGAACGCGTGCGCGTTGGTCGCCAGGTGCAGGTAGGCGCGTAGCCGGAGCTTGGCGTCCTCGCGCCCAGCCCGGTAGGCAGACGGGCGTTGGTCGATGTCGGTGAGCATGCCTTCGATGCGGTGCTGCTCCTTCTTGAGGACGGGCAGGCTGATTGCGTCGGCGTAGTGGGCTTGCAGGAGCCGGAGTTGTTCGTCTTCGAGGCGTTCCTTCTGCCGGGTCAGATCGCGGCGCTGAGTCTCGGACTCAGCGTCGATGCGGTCGAAGATGTCCTCGATCATGCCGGTGAGGGCTCGGCGGCCTCGGGTGAGAGCTCACCGCCCGACGAGAAGCGCCAGGTCAGACCCTCTGAACATCTGCTTCGTGTCGCCGCCGAGTCGTACAGTAGTGACGAGGCAGCTTTCTCCTCCACAATGGCGCCCTCACGGGCAGGCCGGCTTCGGCCACTCTCTGACGCACTGTCTCGCTCAGCATCCGTGCGATGAGAGGACAGTGCCATGATCTGACTGCTATGGGCCGCTAGCGTCCGCACCCGCTACTACCTGCGGCGCTACATGCCCACCGACATCGCGCTCGACGCGATCCGAACCCGCCGCGGTCTGAAGTGGGGCGTACCCGCCATGCTGCTCGCCGTCCCGTACCTGCTCGCCGCGAGCGTCTGCACGAACCTGATCTCCGACGGAGCCCCGGCTGGCTCACGTCCTCGTGCTCCTGTTCATCTGGAACGCGCTCAAGTTACTCATCATGGGACCGGTCAGCCTCATAGTCCTGGCCCGGGTGCGCGTTCGGGGGGCGGCAGCGTATCGAGACATACGGCGACGGGACAGTGCTCTGGTCGGAGAGAGCCCATCTGACGACGGGGCCTTGCTGATTGGCTCGGATACGGTGGTGCATCACGCCGGGCGGCTCGACCCCAGATAGTCTGGGGACGCGCGGCTTGGAGCCCGCAGGCCGATTGGAGCGGGGTCGAAGGGAGGTCAGTCCGTGGCGACGAACGATCAGCTCAAAGCACTCGTAGTTAGTCATGCCGACGGGGACGACCCCCAGTTCTACGCAGTCGCCATGCAGGTGGCAGCCAAGGCGGCCCGTTCCGGCCAGGCCAAGTTCGCTCAGGAGTTGCGCGATCTCGTCGATGACCTTCGCCAGAAGGGAATCACCACTGCACGGGTCGCTTCTGTCGTCGCGGTTACCCAGCCGCGCGGTGAGCTCGGCTCGCTGCTGACCGTCACCTACCCAGATGCCCATCTCAGTGACCTCGCACTGTCGGACGAGCTCGCTGACCGGCTCGGCCATGTGCTCCTCGAACAACGCCAGCGTGACCAGCTTGCCCGACATGGTCTGCAACCGGCCCGTCGCCTGTTGCTCGTTGGCCCCCCGGGCACTGGGAAGACCTCCACAGCCCGGGTAATCGCTGGCGAATTAGGATTGCCCTTGTTCGCGATCCGTTTGGACGCGATCATCACCAAGTTCATGGGTGAGACAGCAGCCAAGTTGCGCCTCATTTTCGACGCGCTGGTGGAGACGCGCGGGGTCTACTTGTTCGATGAAGTGGACGCTCTCGCGGGTGATAGGGCCGCGCCAAACGACGTGGGCGAGATTCGCCGAGTCCTGAACTCCTTCCTGCAGTTTCTGGAAGAAGACGCCTCGGACAGTGTGATCGTCGCGGCGACCAACCATCCCGGACTGCTCGACAACGCACTGTTTCGCAGGTTCGACACAGTGATGGATTTCGCTTTTCCCGATGAGAAGAGCATCCAGGCCGTGATTGAGAATCGGCTCGCATCGTTCTCGACCAGCAACTTGAGCTGGAAACGAGTCATCGTCGCGGCGCAGGGCCTCAGCCACGCCGAGATCGCTACTGCAGCGGAGAACGCAGCGAAACGGACAGTGCTGGCCGGGAGGACTCGCATCCGCACAGACGACCTGGTGGCCGCGTTGGCGGAACGAACCAGGGTCGACGCCTCGCGCGGGCTAAACGCGTAGGTGGCATGGCTGAGCGAGACCGACCGCACCTGATCGTGCCTGCCCCGCCAGAGGCGGAACCTTTCACCTCCACGCAAGGCGGCGGGAGTGGCGACAAGCCGGAGTTCACCGGAGACCGCGCGAGCCACGGCCGAACACTCATCCGGGAGTTCGAACGGGCCGTGAGCGTGCGCGACGAGACCGACACCGCCGGCATCTATGTTTCCTTTGAGTCTTTCCCCGGTCTGGAGTTGGCTCTCCAGAGCCTCGATGTCCAGCGCAGCGGGGAGCAACCCGAACTTGTCGCGGTCAAGGACGCCACAGCAGGTACGGCGACGGTACAGATCGCCACTGTCTACATCCCGTATGGCAAGCGGGACTATTTTCTCAAACGGCTTAACGATTACGTCGAGACATCGAGCCAAAACAAGGCCAAGAACGCCAGCCTCGTGGAGGGCATCGCGGCGATCCGTCACGCCACCATCCGCGAGCTGTGGACCGATCCCGACAGCGAGTTCCCCTCCGATGCCGACACGGTGGTGTGGTGGGAGGTATGGCTGCGACGCCACGACGGACGCGAGCAGGAAAGGCTTGGCGCGTTTGCTGAGCGAAACCAGTTGCTCACCAGCGGGCACTACCTTGGCTTCCAGGACCGGACGGTCATGCTTGTGCGTGCGACCGCAGAACAACTCGCTCAAGGGCTGAGTTCTCTGGACGACCTGGCTGAGCTGCGCCGGCCGCACGACGTCGCCAGCCTGCTGACAGACATTCCGCCTGCCGAGCAAGCAGAATGGGTCGAAGAACTGCGGCGTCGGCTACAGACCGCTGGTCCAGATTCCCCGGTCGTGTGTGTTCTGGACACCGGCATTCACGACGGCCATCCACTGTTGGCTGACTCG
The DNA here is from genome assembly GCF_900108585.1 of Branchiibius hedensis. Classification (NCBI taxonomy): domain Bacteria; kingdom Bacillati; phylum Actinomycetota; class Actinomycetes; order Micrococcales; family Dermacoccaceae; genus Branchiibius; species Branchiibius hedensis. The sequence goes on along the minus strand of NZ_UESZ01000001.1, from coordinate 2,596,513 downwards.
CTGAGTGAGGCCGACATGCACGTCGTGGACGCTGGCTGGCAGAAACGGCCCGTCAACCCGCACGGAACAGAAATGGCCGGCCTCGCCCTCTACGGGGACCTGCACCAGGCTGTAACAACGTCGCACCCTGTCCGGCTGGATCACCGGCTGGAGTCAGTCAAGATCCTGCCTGACCACGGACAGAACTACCGTGATCTCTACGGCGCGATCACCGCCCGGGCGGTCGACCGTCCCGAGATCGAAGCGCCCGGCCGGGCTCGCATATTTATGCTGGCGGTCACCGCACCGAATGCTGAGGCCGACCCGCCGCAGGCCACCGGTGATGCCAAGCGTGGCCGACCCACGTCCTGGTCAGCCGCTGTAGACGCTTTGACGTTCGGGCGGGCGGTCGACGACACAGACTCGAAACTCACCTACCTCGACCGCGACGAACCTCGCACTCCACGCCTGTTCATCGTTTCGGCAGGCAACATTAGGACGATCAACCCCGCGGACAACCATCTCGACCGTAGCGACCTGTCACCCGTCGAAGACCCTGCGCAATCGTGGAACTCGCTGACGGTGGGCGCATACTCCCGGCACGACGACATGGCCGAAGCGCCGACGGCATTCGCCGGCTACGTGCCCATCGCCGCGCAGGGCGAGTTGTCGCCAGTCAGTCGAACCTCCGTCCTTCACGGCGGGGACTGGCCGTTCAAGCCTGAAGTCGTAGCCGACGGTGGAAACGTCGCCGCCTCACCGGACAAGACCACTGCTGACACCCCACCGAACCTAGGTGTACTGCCCCGGGACGTTAGGAACGGTTCTCGGCCTGTCGGCGTGACTTGAGGAAGACCTCCGGGTGAGGTGTGAAGCGACGAAGCAAACACATCCCCAAACCCGGAGGTCCTCATGGTCCACGCTAATGCCCCGCTTTCTGCGACTGGTCGCCTGCGCCTGGCGCGGTGCGTGGTGGACGATGGGTGGCCGTTGCGGCGGGCCGCAGACCGGTTCGGGGTCTCGGTCACCACCGCGCACCGCTGGGCGGCCCGGTACCGCCAGCATGGTGCGGCGGGGATGTGCGATCGTCCCAGCCGGCCCCAGTCATGTCCGCACCGCACCAGTAGGCGCCGGGAACGGCGAGTCCTGGGGTTACGGGTTTCGCGGCGGTGGGGGCCGGCCCGGATCGCCTACCACCTGGGGATGAATCCGGCCACGGTGCACCGCATCCTGACCCGGTACCGGTGTCTTCGGTTGTCCTGGACGGACCCGGCCACTGGTGCCCCGGTACGGGCCGGTCGTCGAAAGGTGGTGCGCTACGAACGCGACGCCCCGGGTGATTTGGTCCACGTGGACATCAAGAAGCTGGGCCGCATCCCCGATGGGGGTGGACACCGGGTCCATGGCCGCGCTGCGGGGAAAGCTAACTCCCGTGCTACCTCCAGCAGTGGGCGGGGGTATGCCTACCTGCACCACGCGGTCGATGACCACTCCCGGTACGCCTACTCAGAGATCCTGGCCGATGAGAAGAAGGAGACCGCGACCGCGTTCATGCAACGGGCGGTGGCGCACTTCGCGCAGGTCGGGATCACCACGGACCGGGTGATGACCGACAACGGGTCCTGTTACCGCTCCCACCTATTCCGGAACATGCTGCAGGACCATGGGATCACCCATAAACGCACCCGCCCCTACACCCCGAAAACCAACGGGAAAGTCGAGCGGTTCAACCGGACCCTGACCGAGGAGTGGGCCTACGCCCGCCCCTACACCAGCGAGACCGAACGCGCCGCCGCGTACGAGGACTTCCTGCACATCTACAATCACCACCGCGCACACACCGCGCTCAAAGGTGGCTCACCCGCAGACCGCGTACCCAACCTGGCGGGGCACTACACCTAGGCGTACTAACCACCCGGTTGCCGCAACTCGGGTCCGGGTTCTTCGCCACCACCAGCGCCACCTCCGCTGCGACCGCGCAGGTCGCCGCCATCGCCGCGAGCATCAGCGCGGCGTACCCGAACCTGCTGCCTGAAACGGTGCGCGCGTTGATCGTGCATTCCGCGCAGTGGACCCCCGCGATGCGCGCACGCTTCGCGAACCGCAACGCGAACAAGGGTGATCTGGCGAACTTGCTCCGTCGCTACGGGATGGGCGTCCCCAGCCTGGAGCGAGCGTTGCGCAGCGCGACTGACGCGCTGACACTCGTGGCTGAAGGGCGTATCCACCCGTTCGAGCAGAGCGAGAACGCGAGCAAGGTCCGCGAGATGAACCTCCACGAGTTGCCGTGGCCGACCGACGAACTCGAGTCCCTCGGCGAAACGGAAGTGTCGATGCGGGTCACGCTGTCCTACTTCGTGGAACCAAACCCGTCGAGCCGTGGCTGGACTGGCCGCTACGCCTACCCGTCGCACGGCCTGCGATTCGCGACCAAACGAGCCGATGAAAACGTCAACCGGTTCCGGCAACGCATCAACAAGCGGGCCCGCGTCGAAGGACAACGACTCCCTAGCTCAAAAACCGAGAAGGGCTGGTTGTTCGGCGCCGCCCAGCAGCAAAAGCCTGGCTCCTTGCATGCCGACATCTGGACCGGACCAGCAGTGGACCTCGCCAGCAAAGGAGCTATAGCTGTCTATCCGGTCGCCGGCTGGTGGCAATTCCGTCGCGCCTGGGACCAAAGCGAGAAGGGCGTCGACTACTGCCTTGTCATTAGTATCGAAGCTCCGGACGTGAACATCGACCTATGGACCCCCGTGTCGCAGCAAATCCAGGCAACTGTCGAGATCACCACCTAAGAGCGACTTGCTAGCGCACGGCATCAAGACTATCGGCATGTCTGCGACGGTGCGGGTCGTTCCCTAGATTTTTTCAGACTTGAGTCGGGTCAGCCAACGGCTGAGGGAGCAGCCTCCTGAACATCCAGGACCGGACGATAGACGATCTCGGCTAACGCTTGCTTGAGTGCGTCGAACTTCTCGACCGGCGTTATCGGGTCGACATCCAGCTTGAAGTCCGCGCGAATGCCTCGGATCGTGTCTCGTACCTTGTCAGATTCAGCGTTGTTCTCTCGGAGCTGGTCGAGCATGTTATCCAACAGTTCCTCAACCTGCCGACGCGTTGCGGTCGTGGGGTGATCCCGCGCGAATCGAGTACGCAGGTCTTTGAGGTTCCGGGTCGTCAGGTCGTTCGCCTTCTTGCGTGTGGCGGCGCGTTGCGCGCGGTCGAGAAGACGGAAGAGCTCTGTGAAGTTCGCGAGCGTGCGGTCGCGAAGTTCAGGACTGACGTCCTTCTCGGCAACGTGAAGGACGGCTCTTGCCACGCCGACCTTGTCCAGACTCAGAGGACGGTCCTGGTTCGGACTCGCGGTCTGAGCCGCCCGCTCCGCCGCTTTGAAAAGCTTCTCGCTGCTTTGAGGCTCGATTGTTGTGAGATGTTCGGCTATATGGTCGGCGTCCGCTTGGCTCAGTACCTCTCGGGCGAAGCGAACGACCGCCAGTCGAAGCACCTCGGCAGGTATCAGATCCTCGATTTCGACGGGTGTCCCGACGTCCGTCGTCAACTTGTCTGCGTCAAGGTCACCGACCTGGATGATGAACGCGTCGTCGACCAGACGCTTGTCACGGTACCCCCGACGCAGCTCAGCAGCCTGGCGGTTCCCCTCGTCGTCAGAATCGAGGAGAACGGTCACGGCAGGCTTGTCCACATCGCGACCCCGTGCGAGATAGACCATGTACGGGATGTGCTCTGCGCCGCCGGCCGGAACGAGGGTCAATGTGTTCAGGTCGAGCGTCGTGTTCTTCGTGCCAAGCCGCCGCGCGAGCGAACTGAGGCCGGCGAGGAGCACCTGGTCGGCCTGGCCCTCAAGCATCAGATTGCAGTTGCCAATGAACGTGGTTTCGGCAACGAATGCACCGAAGGCTGACCGGAGGGGCTCGTAGTGGTTTTTGGCTGCATTCTCGACGACCCGGCTTCCCTCATCGCCCTCTCCCTTCTCCAGCACCCGGATGCGCTCTCCGTGGTTCTTGTCGATGAGGAACGGCGAGTGGGTAACGTACAGAACTTGAATTGGTGCGACGCCTGGGTCTTCCGGTGCCGCGAAGTCAGCGAAGATGCGCAGTAGATCCTGCTGGCCTTGCATGGACAGAAAGGTGTCAGGCTCGTCCATCAGGAGAATCTCTTGGTTGCCCGATGGGACATGCGATCGATAGCGGACGAAGTAGGAAAGGAAGTAGCTCATCCCGCTCGATCTCTCGCCGAACGAATACTCCTGGCCCGTTCGGTCCCGCACGGTGAAGATGAGATCGAAGTCACGCAGCGTGAGGTAGACCGAAAACTCCGCGTCTTGCGACCACCACTTGGGGAAGTTGAGGGCATCGGCCAGTTGCGCGTTCATCTTACGAACCAGACCGTTTGCCCAACCCTCTGCTCCCGAGCCCGCCTCGACGGCTTTCTGAAGTTCTACGAACGACGACTTGTCGATCTGCCCCACATCGAACAGTAGCTTCTCGGCCAACTCGAGTCGCGCCCGCAGGTCGTCGTCTGTGACACCGGCGTAGGAGGCATAGGTCGTCACGACCTTCTCAGCCGCCTCGGTCAGCGCGTCAGTCGTCTCGAAGATCTTCGTGTCGTCGAATAGCGTGCGGAAGAACCCCAGGCGACCCTCGCGTGAGAACGCAGTCTTCTTCGTCTTCGCGGCCGTCAGGTACTCAAGAGGGACACTGCTAGGAAGCGGAACATCTGCGTGAATCTCGAAAAAGGTAGGAAGCGTGATCTTCTTGATCTGCGCATCTGTCAGGGTCTTGGTGAGCCACACAGGTTCCGCCGCACCTGAGGCGGCCTGCCGGCCATAGATGGTGACTCGCTTGTTGGCGCGGAACATCCAGAAAGAGTCAAGCGGATTACCCGCGTCAGCGCCAAGAAGCCCGCGGATGACATCTCGTTCCTCCTCAGTCAGACTCCCGAACTCGCCCCCGAACTCTGGTACTGCCATCTCCTTGTCGACGACCAACAGCTCGGAGTAGCGGCAGAAGTCTCGCCGCTCGATACCCTCACCGGTCAGAAGGCACTTCACTGCGGCGATGACTTGACTTTTACCTGACTCGTTCGCTCCGACCACCGTGCTGATCTCTCGTTCGAGGGAGATCTGGACAAACGGGAAAAAGCGGGGGTCGTGATCGTCGACGACGTCCCACGGATCAGGCACCGCCCGGCTGTCGCTCTTGCGCAGGTAGTCGTAGTTGAACGACTTATAGAACCTGATGTACATCGTTTCGATTCGCACGCGGACTCCCGTTCTCTCCGGGGGACATGCTAGATGTGGTCGCCGACACACGCAGGCGAACGGCACCTGACGCTTCGACAACACCCGAGCCTCGCCTGACGAGGCGCCTACAACTTCGGATGATCGCAGCTTCCTCGTAGCAAGTGGCCACCCTCCGACTCATGTAGGGGCTACGCCGAGCCGGGGCGTCGAGCGCCTGCGACGGTGTTCATCGTGCCGTCGACGCCAAGTGATTGCGTACTGCCCCCGCCGAGACGTCTGTCGAACCGCGCACCGATCTGAGCCAACGACCAGCCACGGTCCCGCAGCGTGAACGCTTCCTCCTTTTGCGGGAGCGACAGGCCACGTCGTCGCATCGGGACGCCTCGCCGGTGCAGGTGCGCGCTCACGGTGCGGCGTTCGATCCCGAACTCGTCGGCCAGCTCGTACACCGTCTGACCACTCAGGTAGCCGTCCACCAGCGTGTCGACCGAGGGCGCATCGAGCCGCTTCTGCGCCTGCCGAGTCCCCGGAACCGGCCCGGATGCGACAGATTGCGGCCCCCGCCCGACCCATGCTCCTGCCAACAGCCCCCTGACCAGGGACTTTGCCACCGGGGGCAGGGTTGGAACGTACTCTCGAAACTTCCACCACATGAGAGACACCGGTGACCATGCGCCGAACCGGTCAGGCTTCTGGTCCCGGATCCCAGTTGGTGTGCAGGTTGCGGCCCAGGGGGTCGATGGCCGTCATCTCGCTGTCGGGCCAGTCTGCCGATGCTGCCCCTGATCCGGCAGCCGACGCTGATCCTGTCCGGGACGGATGACCCGATCATCCCGGTCGCCAACGCCCGCCTCATGCGCCGGGCCATTCCGCACTCCCAGCTGCATCTGTTCGACGACGGCCACCTTGGCCTGATCACCAGCGCATCGGACCTTGCGCCGGTGGTGGCCGGATTCCTGGGCTCGCAGGCCCACGCCGGTTGAGGTGTGGCCGCGTGAGCCCGGGGGTCAGACCAGTTCGGTGCTCGCGTTGATCGTGACTCGGCCACTGGACAGGTCCAGCGTCGCGACGCCCAACTGCCGCTTGACATTGGCGGCGACGACGGCTCGGCGCGCCACGTCGTACACCATCCAGCTGACCTGCAACCCACCGGCGTACCGCGCGAAATCGCTCTTGGCCAACTGACTGGCCGGGGTGATCACGTCGGCACCGATCGAGTCCAGCGACACGAACAGCACGTGCCCGGCGGCCGTGTGCAACGGTTCGCGGGCGATGGCGGCCTGCAACGGCGCGCGACCACCCGGTGGCGCCGTCACGGCGGTGGTCAGCAGCGTGCCCACGCTCGTGAGCGTGTCCTGCGCGTAGTCCAGCACGGCCTTGGCCCGCTGCGCCTCAGGCCCGGCGGCGACCAACTTCTCGTCGACGTCGGCCACCAGGGCCTGCGCGGCGTCCACGGGGCGCCCGGCCTTCACGGCGTCGACCACCGCCGCGACGTACGTCGATCGGTCGCCTTCCAGCCGATCGTGCGCCGCGGTGAGCGCGGCAGTGCGCGCCTGCAGCGACACGGTCGCCCGGGCGAGCTCGTCGCGGGCGGTCTGCAGCTGAACCCACTGTTGCATCAGTGCGGAATCCTGGGGGTCGGGCGTCGCGGTGAAGGCGTCCACGCGCAGCGCGACCCCGGGCAGGTTGCGGGTCACGGCCTTGGCCACCTCGGCGACCAACGGGGTGCCGGTTGCGCTGACGGTCCGCGCCGCGACGGTGTAGCTGGTCCGGAACAGTCCGACGACATCAGCGAATTCGCCGACCACCTTGGGCGCCGCGCCCAGGCCGGTGAGGGCGATCTGCGCCGCGCCGGTCCCGATGGACTTGGAGCGCACCTCGCCGCTGGGCGACTCGAACTCCTCGACGAGCTGCGTGGCGTCGGTCAGTTGTGCGCCCGCTGCCTCGAATTGGCGGGTCAGTGTTAGGTACGGCGCGTCCGAGTCCAACAGCGCGCGGTCCTCCACGACCAGCACTTGGCTCACCTTGAGGTCGCGCAGCGCGGTCACGACGGAGGACACGGCGTCGTTGAGCTGGGAGAGCGCGACCAGCTCGCCGGGGTATCCGGCGCCGTCTTTGAGGGTCGTGGCGCCCGCCAACGGTTTGGTCTGTGCGTCCGGCAGTGACTTCAGCAGGTCCACCAGCACCTCGGTCGGTGTCGCCGCCGCTTTGGGGGTGTCGGTCATGGGGTGCTCCTCGCTGCCGCCGATTGCCCCCAGTCTGACGGCCGGACGCCGGCGGCGACAGTGGTTGCGAGGGACTCAGCCGACCTGAACGTCCAACGTGACCTCGATGTTTCCCCGGGTTGCGTTGGAGTACGGGCATCCCTGGTGGGCGGCCTCGGCCAGCCGGTCGGCGTCCTCCTGGCTGAGGCCGCCGAGTTCGATGTGCAACGTGACCGCCAGGCCGAAGCGGTTCTCCTCGATCTGGCCCAGCGACACATCGGCCGTGACCGCCGAGTCGGTGACATCCAAACCCAACCGCTTGGCGTTGCCCTTCAGCGCGGAGTGGAAGCACGCGGAGTAGCCGGCCGCGAACAGCTGCTCGGGGTTGGTGTGCGTGCTGTGTTCGGCCGGCGGCAGCAGGTCCAGGTCGAGGACCCCGTCGCTGCTGCGCACGTGCCCGCTGCGGCCGTCCCCGGTCGAGGTGGCGGAAGCGGTGTAGAACGTCTTGGCCAGGGTGTCCATGGGAACTCCTCGTGATCGGGTGGGGTCACCTCGATCATGACACCTGAGGTCAGGGCCGTTCGGCCCGCTCCCGGGCGCGCTCGAACAGGTCGCCCTTCTTGACCTTGCCCGTTGCCGTCATCGGCAGACCGCTGACCACCTCTACGACCGGCACCTTGTAGGGCGCCATGTTCTCCCGGGCCCATTCGGTGAGGTCGGCGGCGGTCACCGACGCCTCCGGCAGCAGTTCGACGAACGCGAGCGGACGCTGTCCGCGGTCCGGGTCCGGCATCGGCACGACAGCCAGCGTCGCCACCTGCGGATGAAGCCGCAGGATGGCCTCCACCTCCGAGGGGAAGACGCTCATCCCGTTGACCTTGATCATTTCCTTGTTGCGGCCCAGATAGTGCAGCGCGCCCCACTCGTCCAACCGTCCGGTATCGCCGGTGTGCAGCCACCCGTCGTGGAGCGCCGCGGCGGTGTCGTCCGGCCGGCCGTAGTAGCCCTTCAGCAACGAGGGGCTGCGCACGATGATCTGTCCTGCGCTGCCCACGGGCACCGGAGCCAGTTCGTCGTCGACGATCAGGATGTCGGTTCCTGGCACCGGCAGTCCGCAGAAGACCGGTTCGGCGGTCAGGTCGCGATCCTCGTCCTGGAACCCGAGGGTGATCGTGTCGCCGGTGTGCGTCTCCGTCATCCCGTACGACGCTTCCCGGATCACGTGGCCCGTCACCTCCCGCCACTGCTGGCGGATCTGCGGGGTCAGTTTGAGCACGAAGGACATGGCCAGCGCCGTGTGCAGCGACGACAGGTCACGTCCGGCCGCCTGCTCGAGCAACTCGACGTAGTTGTCGACCGTGCCGAGCATGGTCGTCGCGTGCTCGCGCTCGATCAGTTCCAGTACCAGCGACACGTCCCAGCGCCGCAGGAGGTGCACCTGGCCGCCGTTGACCAGCGGCGCGAGGATGCCGAAGTCTTCGCCGGCGATCCAGAAGATTGGTACGAAGATGATGCTGGCCGACCGTTCCTGCCCGACCCGTTGACCTTGGGCAGCGGTGATCGTGACGGCGGTGTAGACCATGTCGCCCTGGGTGTGCTCACAGCCCTTGGGCATGCCGGTGGTACCGCCGGTGTAGTTCAGGGCCGCCAGGGCGTCCGCCTCGGCAGGCTGCGGGCTGGCGGGCACCGAACCCGCAACGGCCGCATGCCATTCCGGCTCTGCAGCATCCTCGATCGGAGCAGCCAGTACGTCGGGTAGCGGCACTCCGCCCGCGACCAACGGTGCGCTGGGCGCCAGACGCAGGACTCGGCGTACCGCGGTGCGGTCCAGCACTGAGCGGACCAGGGGCAGCAGCGGTTCCTCGGCGACCAGCACGCTGACCCCGGCGTCGGTGAGTTCATGGGTGAGCTCATGCTCCCGGAACATCGGGTTGATCGGGACATGGACGCACCCCGCCGCCAGGGTGCCGAGCATGATCGCGGTGAACTGCGGGCAGTTGCCGGCGAGAATGCCGACCCGCGCGCCCGGCTCGACGCCCGCGGCCTGCAACCAACCCGCCCAACGCAACGCCTGATCGGCCAGCGTGCGGTAGTCCCAGGTGATTCCGTAGAACGACACCGCCGGTGCGTCCGGGGTCTGTTGCGCCCAGTGCCACACGTAGTCGGTGATCCCGACGAGGCCGGGCAGACCGGTCGGATCCTGCGGCACCTGCGCGGGCCAGTTCGCCGCCTGCAGTGCGCGGATCTCGTCGACGGCGGTCTCATAGCTGCGCGGCAGCGACCTTGCTGTCATGGATGCTCCTGGTGGTTGCGAGAGGGTGGATCGATGCCGATGAGGGTGGCGCCGACATCGATGACCGAGTCCACGAATCTGGTTTGGGCGGAACGCGATTGGGTACGTCGTTCCAGGGCACCCGTGCGCAGCGTGGAGGAGATGAACTCCGCGACGATGCCGCTGGGCCCCACCGGGTCGATCGTGCCGGCGGCACGCTCCCGCTCGAGGTAGCGCACGAAGCGGCGCACCGGCCGGTGCCACAACTCGTCGTGCAGTGCGCGGATCTCATCGTCGCGACGGGACCGCTCGGTGATGATCTCCAGCAGCGGGCCATGGGCCCACAGGGATTGCGCGGTGCGGCGGCAGGTCTGGGTGAGCACGTCCCACGGATCCCCCGGGGGCACCTCCTGCGCGGCGATGAAGTCGGCGACGACCTCTTGGGCCAACGCCCGTAAGACAGCCTCCTTGGAGGAGAAGTAGACGTAGGCCGTGGCCCGCGAAACTCCCGCAGCCGTGGTGATGTCGGCCATGGTTGCCTCGTCGTAGCCACGCTCGGCGAACACCTGCTCAGCGGCGGCGAGCAACTGTTGGTGGCGTTGGGTATGGCTGCGCTCGCGGGCATCGCGCACCGCCCAACGGTTGCCATCGCTCACCTGGTCATCGTGATTGACATTGACGTCAATGTCAATGAGCATGGCGTGTGTGACTGTCGTGGTGGCCAATCGTGGTGAGATCGCGGTGCGAATCATTCGTTCTGCTCGAGAACTAGGCCATCGGACGGTGATCGTCCACGCGGCGGACGAGGCCGAGACCATGGGCGTGCGCCTAGCCGACGAGGCGGTGGCACTGCCAGGGAGCGGGCCAGCGGCCTACCTGGACTTCGCCGCGATCGTCGCGGCCGCACCCGAGGGCGCACTTGTGCACCCGGGCTACGGATTCGGTTCGGAGAACGCGCAATTCGCCCGTGTGTGCACGAGCTCAGGCTTGGTCTTCGTCGGCCCGGAGGCATCAACGTTGGAGCTCTTCGGTGACAAGACGAGGGCTCGGGCCGCCGCGATCGCAGCCGGGCTGGAGCTGACGCCGGGCACCGGGATCGACCCCACGCCGGATCAGGTGCGAGACCTGTTGGCCGACCACCCGGCCGGCGTGATGATCAAGGCAGTTGCTGGTGGTGGTGGCCGGGGCATCCGCCAGGTCACCGATCCCGATCAGGTCGCCGAGCAGATGCAGCGCTGCGCGGCTGAAGCCGAAGCCGGATTCGGCGACGGCCGCATCTACGCCGAAGCCTTGGTCACCGGCGCCCGGCACATCGAGGTGCAGGTGGTCGCCGATGGTCGATCGGCGCTGAGCCTGGCCGACCGGGACTGCTCGATCCAGCGGCGCCATCAGAAAGTGGTCGAGATGGCGCCGGCACCGAACCTGCCTGCTGCGCTGCGCGATCGGATGGCCGAGGGTGCGCAGCGTCTCGCCGAGAGCGTCGGCTACCGGGGCGTCGCCACGGTGGAGTTCCTCGTGGCGGGTGACGCGGCGTACTTCCTGGAAGTCAATCCCCGCCTGCAGGTCGAGCACACCGTCACCGAGGAGGTCACCGGCAGCGATCTGGTGGCCGCACAGATCGAGTTGGCGCAGGGTGCGAGGATCGCCGACCTGCTGGAGCACGAGGTGTTGCGCACCGAGGTCCGGGGAATGGCGATCCAGGCGCGGTTGAACGCCGAGACCGTGACGCCGGAGGGTGAGGTACGCGCGACCTCCGGCACGATCCGGTCGGTGCAGTGGCCAGGTGGCCCCGGTGTCCGCGTCGACACCAGCGCGTACGCCGGGTTGCGGCACAGCCCGCGCTACGACTCCCTGCTGGCGAAGGTTATCTGCTCCGGGCCGACCGGCGTCGTCGCACAACGTCGGTTGCAGCAGGCGCTCGCCGAGACCGACCTGGTCGGGGTTGGGACCAACATCGCTGTGCTGCAGTCGATTGTCGCCACCGATGAGCTCACCGACGGGCGTCTGGGCACGTCCTGGCTGGAGGACACCTGGTCAGCCGTCGCGGCGGACGCCGCCGAGACCGAGCCCGGCGAGCACCTGACGCTCGACGCGCTGGAGCCCGGCCAGTTCGCGATCCACTCGGTGATGCCGGGTGTGGTGGCCGCGCTGGCGATGGTCGGTGGGGACCGCCCGGCCGGCAGCGATCTGGCCGTCGTCGAGGCGATGAAGATGGCCCACCCCCTGACCCACGAGGGGCCGGTGCGCGTGGTGCGACATCTGGTGGCCCTCGACGAGCAAGTCGAGGCCGGTCAGGCGTTGCTCGTGGTCGAACCGGCGGGTGACAGCGCTGCCGACGGTGACCGCGCCGAGGTCGACCTGGACACGCGTCGGGACGATCTGGAGGTCGTGCGAGACCGGCAGGCCCGACTACGGGACGACGCCCGCCCCGAAGCGATCGCACGCTGGCACGCCAAGGGTCGACGTACGGCCCGGGAGAACATCGCCGACCTGGTCGACGACGGCTCGTTCGTCGAGTACGGCGGCCTGGCCATCGCGGCGCAACGGGCCCGGCGTGGCGAGCAGGATCTGATCGCGAACACGCCAGCGGACGGACTGGTCTGCGGGACCGCGCTGATCAACGGGCAGGCGGCCGTGGTGTTGTCCTACGACTACACCGTGCTGGCCGGGACCCAGGGGGTGCGCAACCACGCCAAGACCGACCGGATGCTCGAGTTGGCCCACCAGAAGCGACTGCCGGTGGTCTTCTTCACCGAGGGCGGTGGAGGCCGCCCGGGCGACACCGACGTTTCGGGCATCACCGGATTGGACGTCGGAACCTTCCGCGCGATGGGTGCGCTGTCCGGAGTCGTGCCGCTGGTCGGTGTCGTCTCCGGCAACTGCTTCGCCGGCAATGCCGCCCTGCTGGGCGTGTGCGACGTCGTGATCGCGACCCCCGAGGCGAGTATCGGCATGGGTGGTCCGGCAATGATCGAGGGCGGCGGTCTGGGTGTCGTGCGCGCTGCGGACGTCGGCCCGGTCGAGGTCCAGCGCCGTAACGGGGTGGTGCACGTCGTCGCCGAAGACGACGCCGACGCGGTCCGCGTCGCTCGCACGTATCTGTCCTATTTCCAGGGTGATTCGAAGGACTGGGCGGCGCCCGATAGCCGCCTCGCGCGGCACGCCGTGCCGCAGGACCGGATGCGTTCCTACGACGTGCACAGGGCGCTGGCGGGGGTCTTGGACGAGGGGTCCTTCCTGGAACTACGAGCCGACTACGCCCCCGGGATCCGGACGGGGCTGGGCCGGGTGGCCGGCGCGGCGTACGGCATCGTCGCCAACGACTGCCGTCACCTCGGCGGCGCCATCGATGCGCCCGGTGCCGACAAACTGCGTGACTTCCTGCGGGTCTGCGACGCGCACGGGCTGCCGATCGTGACCTTCTGTGACACGCCGGGTTTCATGGTCGGCCCGGACGCGGAGAAGGACGCGACGGTGACCCGGTTCGGGCGGCTGTTTGCGGACACCGCGGCGCTGCGCGTGCCCATGGGCACGGTGATCCTGCGCAAGGCCTACGGACTGGGCGCGATGGCGATGGCCGGCGGCTCGTTCCGGGCGCCCCAGTTCACCATCGCGTGGCCGACGGGGGAGATGGGACCGATGGGCCTGGAGGGAGCCGTCCGGTTGGGTTACCGCAAGGAACTGGGCGCGATCGAGGATCCGCAGCAACGCCAGGAGGAGTACGACCGGTTGGTCGCGGCCGCGTACGCCCAGGGCAAAGCGATGGTCGCAGCCACGGTCTTCGAACTGGACGACGTGATCGACCCCGCCGACACCCGCCGGTGGATCCAGACCCTGCGCGGTTAGCCGCGGGGGAGTCCACCACAGCTCAGTGGTGGACCCGCTTGGCGTACCAGTGCGTCGCGTTCGGGTTGTCGTTGTAGGCGTCGATCTCCACGAAGCCGCTGCTGCGGTAGAGCTGCTGGGCCGCGGTGAGCGTGTCGTTGGTGTCCAGCACGAGCCAGTGAGCGCCGTACTCGATCGCTGCCGCCTCCAGGCCGGTCATCAAGGTGCGACTGATGCCCCGGCCCCGCTGGTCCGGCTCCACCCACAGGTGCTTGACCTCGAAGGTGGGCTCGCGCAGGTAGTCCGCCACGCGACGTACGCCGCCACAGCCGACCGGCTGGCCCCGGTCGTTGCGGACCACCACGAACAAACCGTCCGGCGGAGTGAAGGCTGCCGGCTCCGGATTGGTCCGGCGGTAACCCTCGGCGTGGGTCACGAAGCCGAGCTCGCGGCTGGTGAAGTAGTCATCGAGTAACTGTTGGGCGACCTCGTCGTCGACCCGGGTAGGAACCAACTGCATGCCATCAGCCTATGTCGCTCAGGTCAGCCGGGCATAGACCACGGTGTTGTCGTCGAAATGCCCTGTAGAACGGTCGAATTCGCCACCGCAGGTGATGAGCCGCAACTCCGGGCCCGCGGTGTTGCCGTAGACCTCACCGGTCGGGAACGCGTCCTTCGGGTAGCGCGCCACCCGGTAGACCCTGAAAGTCACGGAGCGACCGTCGGCCAGTTGCACGGTCGCCGCATCACCGGCGGTCAGGCTCGCCAGCCGGAAGAACGGGCCCTTGCCGGTGGCAGTCGTGACGTGTGCTTCGATCACCGCCGGTCCGATCGAACCCGGCGCCGGGGACCCTGTGAACCACGCCCCTTTGAGCTCGTTCTCGCCCGACGGCACGGCCAGCGTGCCGTCGGGCTGGAGACCGAGGGCGATCAATTCCAGCGACACACCGATGGCGGGAATGCTCACCCGGTGCGGCCGCGGCGCCGGGTTGTCCGCCGGACGTACGCCGCGTGTCACCGAAGGCGCGGCCGGCACCGGGGTGCGGGCTACTCCAGGCGCTGCGGCCACGGCCTCGTCAGGAGGTGTCGGAGCCTCGTAACGGTGGGTCAGCCCCCAGGCGGCGCACACGCTGGCCGTCAGCACCGCAAGGAACACGGCGATGACCCATCGGACTTCGGTGCGCGTCGCGCTGCGAGACACGGGTTCCTCCGTCAGTAGCGGTCGCTCAGATGTGATTGGTCGCGCGGCGGCGCAGCGCCACCAGGCCGAAGCCCACCGCAGCAGCCAGCGACGTCCCGGCCGCGCCGAGAGCGACCACTGAGGCGTCGTCGACGGTTCCGGCGCCGGTCTGCACCCCGCCCGTCGGCATGCCGCTCATCTGGCTGACCTCGAGGCGTCCGCAGTTCGCCGGGTCGGTCGCCTCCTCGGGCAGGGACGGGTCCAGCTCGGACTTGGAGCTGCCGGAGTATTTGCCGTCGCCGTTGTAATCGACGCCGTGCTGGACCACGACACCCTTGCCGGCCCGGATCGACGCGGCCGTGGCATCCGAGACGGTGATGGTGCGGGAGTAGGTCGTGGAGCCGACCGGGAAGCGGGTGACAGCCAGGCCGCTCTTGGGTGAGGTGTCCCCGGAGGTCGTCAGGGACACCGCGATCATGCCGTAGTCCTCCATCGCATCGGCGACCCGCAAGTGGCCGTCGACGCCGGTGCCCTTGGTGTCGTTGCTGGGGCAGGTGCTGCTCCCACCGATGTGCAGGTGCTGGGCGTGCGGAGCGCCGGCCAACAGACCGTGCGACACGATCTTGATGCTCAACTGGTCGCCGGTCAGCGATGCGGTCACGGTGCCCGTGGCGCCGCTGTCGTTGAGTTGGTTGAGTTTCGCCCACAGGTGGGTGGTGCCGGAGTGGGCGGGTGCCGAGGCGTGCGCTGCTGGTGCCAGCGCGATCGCGGGGAGGGCGATCGCCGGCAGAGCGACCATGCTGGCCGCCGCAGAAAGTGCGAGGGTGCGAGATGCCATGACTGCTTCCTTCCTGAAGTGCCCGCCGCGGCTGCGGTGGACATCAGGAGTTCGGCGCCCGGGCTCCGCCGGATGGGTCTACCCGAAGGAGACCGAGGAAACCGGCGTGGTCGTCGGTTCCTGTGAACCGCCCGCCGGCTCCACCGTCACCGCCGCACCCGTGGCCGCGTTGGGTGAGCCCTTCATGACGGTGTCCTGACCGGGTGTGACCACTCCGGCGCTGACCGGCCGGTTGTCGGCGATCATCCACGCCTGGTAGACCTTCCCGGACGGGAGATCAGACACGTCGGAGAGACGAATCACGCTGCGGTTCAACGACTTCGAGGCGACGATGCGCATCGTTCCGTCGCCCAGCGGCGCCGTGAAGGTCGTCGCGTCGGCAGCAGATTCGACCTGTTGCACTGCCGAGATGGTCGTCGGTGTTTGCGGCCACAACGCAACCGTCGTGGCGCCACCGGCGAGGACGACGGCCGCTGCCGCCGCCGCGAGCCAGCGGCCGCGGCGCCGGGGGGACAACGTCCGCACGTTGTCCTGCGGTGTGGTCGACACCTGCGCCAGGACGTTGTCCCGCAGGCGGGCCGGGGGGTCGACCGGCGGGACTGACTTGCCCAGCGCGGCGGTCAACTCCTGGAACTGTGCCACTTCGCCACGGCACTCGGCGCACGTGGCGAGATGCTGCTCCGCCGCGGACCGCTCGGCGGGATCCAGGGCGTCCATGACGTAGTCCACGGCCTCGATGTGCTCGCTCATGCCTCACCGCCCAGTACGCCCCGTAGGCAGAGCAATCCCTCGCGGATCCGGGACTTCGCGGTGCCCAGCGCAATGCCGAGTTCGGCGGCGACCTGGGCGTGGCTCAATCCGCCGAAGTACGCCAACTCCACCGCTTGTCGCTGCACGTGGGTCATTCTGCCCATCGCGCCGCGCACCCGCTCGGCGTCCAGTCGTCCGGTCACCTCATCGACCGTGCTGTCGAAGTCGCGATCCAGGTGCTGCACGCCGTACGCCGTGTCCCGCCGGCGTGCCGCCACCACCGAGCGCACCCGGTCCACCGAGCGGCGGTGGGCGATCGTGAAGATCCACGACAGCGCCGAACCCTTGGCCCCATCGAAGCTGCCCGCCCGGCGCCAGACGTCCAGAAAGGTCTCCTGGGTGACCTCCTCGGCCAGCGTCTGATCCGCCACGACACGCAGGACCAGGCCGAAAACGCGCGCACTGACGGCGTCGTACAACCGGGCGAAGGCGGCCTCGTCACCACGCGCTACGGCGGTGAGCAGCTCCTCCAGCGGGTCGGAGTGGGCGGTGTGCATCGGGCGTATCGTCGCAGGCGCCGCGCTTCTGGCCGACACCCCAAAGCCGGTCGTCAGCGTGACATCGATCGTCATACCAGTGATTCGGAGCCGACCGGGGCACCGGATGATCCCCCGGGTCCCGAGCCACCTAATCCAGCATCGCGCCGGGGTTCATGATCCCTGCGGGATCCAGGGCCTTCTTGATCCGCTGGTTGAGGGCGAGGACGTCCGGACCCAGATAGTCGCCCAGCCACGGCTTCTTCAACCGGCCGACGCCGTGCTCACCGGTGATGGTGCCGCCCAGGCCGATCGCCAGATCCATGACTTCGCCGTACGCCGTGTGGGCGCGTTCGGACTGACCCGCATCTGAGGGGTCGAAGACCAGCAGCGGGTGGGTGTTGCCGTCGCCCGCGTGCGCCAGCACCGCGATCAGGATGTCCCGGCGCTGCGCGATCTGCGCGATACCGCGCACCAGGTCACCCAGCCGGGGGACCGGCACGCCGACGTCCTCCAGCAGCAGCGAACCCTTGCGCTCGACGGCCGGGATCGCCATCCGGCGAGCGACGACGAACTGCTCACCGGTCTCGACATCATCGGTGTCGAAAACCTCTGTGGCGCTGTTCTTCTCGCAGATCGCGGTGATCTGGGCGATCTCCACTGCGGCGTGGCCGGCCGGCTCGTCGGACTGCACGATCAACATCGCTTCGGCGTCCCGGTCCAGCCCCATCTTGGTGACATCCTCGACCGCGTTGATCGTCGGCTTGTCCATGAACTCCAGCATCGAGGGCCGCATCGCGCTGGTGATGTCGACGACGGTCTGCGTGGCGTCATCCAGCCGGGCGAAGGTCGCGACCAGGGTGGCCGGGGGCCGCTGCGCCGGGACCAGGCGCAGCAGCACCTTGGTGATGATGCCGAGGGTGCCTTCGGAGCCGATGAAGAGTTTGGTCAGGGACAGACCGGCGACGTCCTTCAGACGTGGACCGCCGAGTTCGACGACGCTGCCGTCCGCCAGCACGACGGTCATCCCCAGCACGTAATCGGTGGTCACGCCGTACTTCACACAACACAGACCGCCGGCGTTGGTGGCCACGTTGCCGCCGATGGAGCAGAACTCGAACGAGCTCGGATCCGGCGGATACCACAGGCCGTGCGCGGCGGCCGCCTGCTTGACGTGTGCGTTCAGCGCGCCCGGTTCGACCGTGGCCATCCGGGTCAGCGGGTCGATCTCGATCGCCGTCATCTCATCGACGGTGATCATCAGGCAACCGTCGATCGCGCTGGAGCCGCCGGACAGTCCGGACCCCGCGCCGCGGGGGATCACCGGGATACCGTGCTGCGCGGCCCAGCGCACCCCGGCCTGCACGTCGGCGGTGGTTTTCGCGCACAACACCGCGATCGGCGTACCCGCATCGGGATCCAGCGCCCGGTCCCAGCGGTAGGGCGCCATCTTGGCGGGATCGGTGAGCAATCGGCCGGTGGGCAGGGCCGCGGCCAGCTGGGCGGGCTCAGGGGAGGGCACGAGGGCTCCTTCGCACATCGACGTACGACGACACGGACCCTTGCAACCTAACCCCGCCGCACGCAGATGGTTGGGTGAGGTCATGCAACTGCCGCAACCAGAACGCCGGGTGTCAGCCCGGGCGCCGGCCTACTGGCGGCTGCGCGGCGGCCTGGTCGCGGTGGTGCTCCTGGCCATCGCGGTCGTCGTCCAGATCTTCGTGCGTCCGCCCACGGCGCTCGTTGTCCTGATGTGGTTCGTGGTCGTCGTCGTGGCCGTGGTCGAGGTGTTGGTGATGCCACGCTGGCGGTACGCCGTCCATCGATGGGACGTCAACCAGGAGGCGGTGTCGACCCAAATCGGTTGGTGGGTCAGCGAATTGCGGGTTGCTCCGATCAGTCGGGTGCAGACGGTCGACACCGAGCGCGGACCGCTGATGCGGTGGTTCGGGCTGAGCACGGTCACCGTGACGACGGCGTCGTCGAAGGGCGCGTTGCACATCCCGGCCCTCGAGCACGAGGTGGCGACCCAGTTGGTCTCCGATCTGACGGCGATCAGCGCGGCGGATCACCGGGACGCGACCTGATGGCCGCAGACGACTGGCGACGGCTCTCTGCGCGGATGCTGCTGGTCCACCCCTTCAAAGAGGTCGGCCGTTTCGTGCCCGCCCTGCTTGCGGCGGCCGTCTTCGGCAGCACGACCGACGATCCCTGGTGGTGGGCGCTGATCGTCACGGTGGTCTTCGTGCTGATCGGCTTCTTGCGCTGGTGGACCACGCGCTACCGGTTCACGACCGACCGGGTCGAGTTGCAGCACGGCGTCTTCACCAAACAGCTGCTCACGACGCCGATCGACCGGGTGCGCAGCGTCGACGTCATGGCCTCGCCGTTGCACCGGGTCCTGGCCCTGGCGAAGGTGCGGATCGGCACCGGCGCCGGTGAGAACGACCTCGTGCTCGACGGGCTGACCACCGCCCAGGCGGCCGCGCTGCGGGCGGAGTTGCTGCACCGAGACCCGGCGCTGCAGACCGGAGCAGGCACGTCCGAGGACGTCGCACCGCCGCTGGGTGAGCGGGTGTTGCTGACGTGGAATCCCTCCTGGGTGCGGTTCGCGCCGTTCAACCCCTCGAACATGGTCATCGTCCTGGTGCTGGCCGGATTCGTGTTCCGGGTCGTCAACGACCTGCACCTCAACCCGAGCAGCAACGCCCAGATCCACGACGCCATCACGTGGGTGCGCGGGCTGGTCCTGCCGCTGGCCGTGCTGCTTGCGGCGGCGGCGATCGTGGCGCTTGCGGCGGTGCTGGCGATGGCCGGCTATCTGCTGGCGTTCTACGGGTTCCGCCTCACTGCCGACGAGGTCGGCCACACCTGGCACGTCACGCGGGGACTGCTGACGACGCGGTCGACCTCGTTGGACACCCGCCGCATCCGCGGGGTCACGATCAACCAGCCGGTTCCGTTGCGCTGGGTGGGCGGCGCCCGGCTCAGTGCGATCACGACCGGTCTGCACGGCCGGCACGATGAGGACCGCTCCCGTGGCGAGGCCGACCTGTTGTCGCCGCCGTCGCCGTTGCCGGTGGTCCTGGCCCTGGCCTGCGATGTCATCGACCCCACGGTGTTGGCCCACCCGATCGCCCCGCACGGCCCGGTCGCCACCCGTCGGCGTTACACCCGGGCGTTGTGGCCGAGCCTCGTGGTGGCGCTCGGGTTGGTGCTGGCCGGCACGTGGGGTCCGCTGCCGCGGTGGGTGGCGTACGCCGCGCCCATCCTGCTGCCCGCGGCTGCCCTTCTCGCGTGGGACCGTGCGCGTCGTCTCGGGCACGCGATCGCCGGGGACTACCTGATCAGCCGGACCGGTGGCCTCGGTGGGGCGACACACGTGGTCCGCACCGACGGCACCGTCGCGGTGGTGGTACGCCGCTCGATCTTCCAACGCCGGCAAGGGGTCGCCACTGTCGAACTGGCCACCGCGGCCGGCGACCAGGGATACACGGTGCTCGACGTCAGCTCGCAGCGCGCGACCGAGCTGGCCGATGAGTTGCTGGCCGCCGCACGCAACGCGTGAGGTCTCGACCGCGGGCTGGGCGACTCAGATCCAGCTCGGCAGCCACATCCGGGCCTGCCAGTGCGTGTAGGGGATCACCTGGGCAGTCCAGATCGGCCAGAAGAACACGAAGAGCGCAACGGTCAACACCGTGAACGACCCGACGGCGATCCGCCCGGCCCGCACTCGACGTACGGACGCATCGGGTGCGCCGAGGACCAGGCCGAGGACGAACACGCACGCCAACACGATGTAGGGCACGAAGACCACCGAGTAGAACGTGAAGATGGTGCGGTCCTGGTAACTGAACCACGGCAACCAGCCGGCCATCACACCGCCGACGATCGCACCGGCCCGCCAGTCGCGCCCGAAGAGCCAGTAGAAGATGCAGATGATCAGGGCGATCGCGCCGAACCACCAGATCAGCGGATTGCCGAGCGAGGTGATTGCCTTGGAGCACTGGTCGACGGTGCAGCCGGCGTCCTTACCCGGGGATTCGTAGAAGAACGACGTCGGGCGGGTCTGCAGGATCCACGACCAGGGGTTGGACATGTACGGGTGCGCCGCGGTGATGCTCTTGGCCGAGTTGTACATCTCGATGTGGTACTGCCACAGGCTGCGCAGCGAGTCCGGCAGCCAGGCGAACAGAGAACTGTCCGGCGAGAATCCGCTGTCCTTGTCCGCCGGATTGGCCACCGCCCAGGTCCGGTCGTATCCGTTGTCGCTGCGGAACCAGCCGATCCAGCACAACAGATAGGTCAGCACGCTGACACCGACCAGTTTGACCATCGCCGGCAGCGCGTCTTTGAGGAAGGTTCCGGCGATCCAGTTGCGAGCGCCGACCGCACGGCGCGCACCCAGGTCCCACCACACCGTCATCAACCCGAAAATCGCCAGGTAGAACCCATCCGACCACTTGGTCGCCATGCCCAGGCCGAGGCACACGGCGGCGACCCAGCGCCACGGCCGCCAACCCAGCCACGGGCCCAGCGCGGACACCGACTGCCCCGCGTCGCGGACCGCGGCCACCTTGTCGGCCAGGATCCGCCGGCTGCGGTCCCGGTCGGCCAACAGCGCCGCAAACGCCGCCAGGGGCCAGAACATCACCAGTCCGTCGAGGATCGACACCCGCGACATCACGAACGCGGTGCCCTCGAAACACAGCAGGATCGAGGCCAGCGTCGCCAGCAACGGCGATCGGAACAGGTGCCATGCGCACCGGCCGATCAGGTAGATCGCGATGGTCCCGGCCAGCGCCACCCCGACCCGCCATCCGAACGATGAGTCGATCCCGAAGATCCACTCGAAGAAACCGATGACCCATTTACCGAAGGGCGGGTGCACCACGAAGTCGGCCTGGCTGCCGTAGACCTGCGGGCTGCCCATCGTGAAGAGGTTGTCGCTCTGGGTGCCGAAGATGTTCTGTTGCCGCTCGATGCCGTACTGGATCAGCGACCAACCCTCTTTGACGTAGTACGTCTCGTCGAAGATCAGCTGGTGCGGTCGGCCGAGGTCCCAGAACCGCAGGATGCCGCCGATGAGCGCGACCAGGGCCGGGCCGAGCCAGGCCCACAGCTTCTCCCGGGCGGTGCGGGGTCGGCCCAGCAGGCGGCGACGCAACTGGTAGCGCAGCGGGAGGGGTGAGTCCTGGACCGGGGGCGCAGGTGCGTCAAGGGTCGTGGAGCTCACCCGCGACAGGGTAACCGAGCAGTCTCGGTGTGGTCCGTGCGACGCTAACGCCATGGCCGAGGGTGTGTTGGTGTTGGCAGGTACGCCGATCGGCGACCCCCGAGACGCCCCGCCCCGGTTGGTGTCCTGGCTGGGGCAGGCCGATGTCGTCGCAGCCGAGGACACCCGACGGTTGCACCGGCTCGCCGACCAGCTCGAGGTGTCGCCGCGGGGTCGGGTCCTCAGCTACCACGAGCACAACGAGCGGGCCCGCACCCCGGAACTGGTCGATCGGCTGACTGCCGGCGAGAGCGTCCTGTTGGTCACCGACGCTGGGATGCCGTCGGTGTCCGATCCCGGCTACCGCCTCGTGACCGCGGCGATCACGGCCGGGGCCCGGGTCACCTGCGTGCCCGGCCCGTCCGCGGTCCTGATGGCGCTCGCGGTGTCCGGGCTGCCCACCGATCGCTTCTGCTTCGAGGGCTTCCTGCCCCGCAAACCGGGGGAGCGCGCCCGGCACCTGCGCACCCTGGCCACCGAACCGCGCACGATGGTCTTCTTCGAGGCACCGCACCGGCTGGCCGAGATGCTCACCGCGCTCGCCGAGGCGTTCGGTCCGGATCGGCCGGCCGCGGTGTGCCGGGAACTGACCAAGACCTACGAAGAGATACGTCGCGGCGGCCTGGCCGAGTTGGCGGACTGGGCGGTCGAGGGCGCCCGCGGTGAGATCACCGTCGTCGTGGCCGGTGCGCGTGGCGCTTCGGTCGCTCTCGAGGACGTCCTGCCCGAGGTGCTGTCCCGAGCCGCCTCCGGCGAACGGCTCAAGGACGTGTGCGCGCAGATCGCTTCGGCCACGGGCCTGTCCAAGAAGTCGCTCTACGACGCGGCGGTCGCCGCCCGGTGAAACGTCGGGCGGCGCTGCTGTGGCTGGTCGGCAGTCTCTGGCTGGCGATGTGGTCGGTCGCGCGGTTCAACGCCGGTCTGGCCACGGCGTACGACCTGGGCATCTTCAGCCAGTCGGCCAAGTCGTGGTCGCAGGGGCACTGGCCGCGTTCGGACATCCGCGGACTTGATCTGCTGGGCGACCACTTCAGCCCGATCCTGGCCCTGAACGGGCTGTGGTGGCGGATCTGGCCGGACCCCCGCGTGCTGCTCATCGCGCAGGCGATCCTGCTCGCTCTGGCGATGGTGATCGTGTGGTGGGTCGCCCGCACCCTGGTCGGTGAGCCAATTGCGTTGCTGCTGTTCGTGATCGGCCTGGTCGCCCGGGGGACGATCGCGGCGGATCTGTTCGACTTCCACGAGGTGGCGTACGCCGCGCCAACCGTCGCGCTGTTGGCGGCGGCTGTGCTGCGGGCCCGCTTCCGCCTCGCTGTGGCCTCGGCCGTCGTCCTGGTGTTGGTGAAGGAGGATCTCGGCCTGACGGTGATCGCGGCTGGTGCGGCGTGGTGGTTGTTGCACCGGGACGGCTGGCGACGGCCGGCGGTCCTCGTGAGCGTCGGGGTGGCCGGCCTGGTGGCGGCGACCGTGGTGTTGCGAGCCGTCGGAGGCGGCTCCGGGTACGGCGTCTTCTTCGGCGGATCGGGCAGCACGCCACTGGGGCAACAGGTCGACACGGGGTGGTCCTGGTGGCGGCTGGCACCACTGGCCCTGTTCGCGGTCACGGCGCTCTTCGTCGGACTGCGTTCTCCCGTCGCGGTGCTGGCCATCCCCACCCTGGCCTGGCGGATGATCGGCAACAACCCGTCGTACTGGCGGCTGGACACCCATTACGACCTGGTCCTGGTGCCGATCGCCCTGATCGCCGCGGCGCACGCGCTGCACGGTCCCACCCACACCCACCCCGATTTTTGCAGCGCAGCTCACCCGGAAGCTGCGCTCCCAGGTGAGCTGCGCTGCAAGACTCCGGTGACCTCGGGGGTGGCGGCGGTCGCTGGCATCGGTGCGGTGATCAGCGTCACTCTGGGAGTTGCGCAGCTGGTCGAGGTGGCCGCTGCGCCGTGGCACGCCGTCGCGCCCACGCAGCGATATCGCGACCTGCAGGAAATCAGCGCGCGGATCTCCAAGGGCGCACCGATCGCGGCCAGCAACACCACCGGCGCTTATCTGGTCGCCACCCATGATCAGGTGTGGTCGATCCAATCGGCGCCGGCGGTGCGCTATGTCGTCTTCGCCCGGGACAAAGGACCGCTCGATGAGGTCTCACGGTGCCAGCGCGAGGCGTTGTTCGACGCGGCAACGGCCCGTGCGGACGTGACCGTCATGACCGCCGGACGAGGAGACATCATCGCGATCCGCTACCTGGATCCCACGATCGTGCGGCTGGCCGACTGCGGCTGAGCCGGTCGGCCCGGCTCAGACCGTGGCGGCCACAGGTGCGGTCACGTTGCCGTAGATCCCCGCGGACAGGTACCGCTCGCCGGAGTCCGGAACGATGGCCACGATGGTCTTGCCGGCGTTCTCCGGTCGCTGAGCCAGTTGCGTCGCGACGTGCAGGATCGCGCCGGCGGAGGACCCGGCGAGGACGCCTTCCTCGCGGGCGAGGGCCTGCGCCGCCAGGTAGGCGTCGGCGGTCTCGACCGCGACGTACTCGTCGGCGATCGACTGGTCGAAGTTGTCCGGGATCTGTTGCGGCTCAGCCTCGGTGATCTTGTGCACGCCGTCGATCTCCTGGGGGTAGGGGTTCTCCGGAGTCGGCACCGAACCCCAGCCCGGCTCGGCCACCACAACCTGCACCTGCGGGTTGTTCTCCTTCAGGTAGCGGCCGCTGCCGGACAGCGTGCCACCGGTCCCGACGCCGCCGACCAGGATGTCCACCGAGCCGGCGGTTGCCTTCCAGATCTCCGGACCGGTGGTGTCGTAGTGGTACTGGGGGTTGACCGGGTTGGCCAACTGGTCGGTGAAGTAGGCGTCCGGGTGCTCGGTGCGGGCACGCTCGCGCAGCAGGACCAACGCGTCCGGGTCGAGGAAGAACGTGTTGGGGACGGTGATGACATCGGCGCCGAACGCGCGCAGCAGGGCGACCTTGTCGGCGCTGATGTTGTCCCCGGCGTAGAACGTCGAGCCGTAGCCGCGGGACGCAGCGATCGCGGCCAACGCGATGCCGGTGTTGCCGCTGGTCAGGTCGACGATTCGGCCACCGGGTCGCAGTTCGCCGCGTTCTTCGGCGTCGCGGATGATCGCCCAGGCGATGCGGTCCTTGACCGAGCCGATCGGGTTGAACGTCTCGAGTTTGGCGACGATACGCGCACCCAGGTCGCGGTTGCGTCCGTAGCGGGTGAGTTCGAGCAGAGGGGTGTCACCGATGAGTTCGGTGATCTCCGTGACGAGGACAGCCATGGGTGCTCCTAGTGGTGTACGGCGAATGCCGTTGTGGGTCATGGGGTTCGGGCCTTCATCAGGCCGTTGTAGATAAATCCTGTCGAGTTAGTATGGCATAACGCAATCAATCGAAAAAGATAATTAGACATTATCGACGAACGGCGCTAGCGTCAGCGCCCGCAACCTCTTGTGAACCACTGCGGGGCGATCCGCCCCCTGTCGAAAGCGATCAACCCATGACCGAGAACACCCCCGGAACCCCTGAGCAGAACGACGCTGCGCCTGCTGGCGACGAGGTCCTGCCCAGTGGCGCCCGGGTCGAAGCCAACGTCGATGCCGATGCCCCCAAGGGCGTTAGCCGCCGCAGCCTGGTGACCGCCGGCGCGGTCGTCGCAGCCGCCGCCGGCGTCGGCGGCTGGGCGTTCCTGCGCAGCCAGGACCACGACGTACAGGCCGCCACCGGCACGCCCACCGTGACCAACTCGTGGGCCAAGAAGCAGTTGGCTCTGGTGTCGCCCAGTGGGGTGTGTGAGGCGCCGCTGATCGCGGCGTACGAGAACGGTCTGTTCAAGAAGGCCGGACTCGATGTGGTGCTGAAGAAGTCGGGAACCGACGAAGACACCACGGCCGCAGTCGGTTCCGGCAAGTACGTCGCGTCGAACGGCATCTTCTTCAACTTCCTCGGCCCGATCTACAACGGCACCCCGGTCAAGCTCAGCGGTGGTCTGCACCACGGCTGCCTCGACCTCTATGCCCGTAGCGACGGTTCGGTGCCGACGGTCGCGTCGTTGAAGGGCAAGAAGATCGGCGTCAGCAACCTGCAGGGTTCGGCGACCAACTTCTTCTCCCTGGATCTGTTGGACGCCGGCATCAACTCCAGCCCGGCCGCCAAGCAGGTCGAATGGGTCGTCATCGAGCAGGACCTGCTGCCCGAGGCGTTGAAGTCCAAGAAGGTCGACGCGATCGCCACCGCGGGCGGCTTCCTGCCGATCATCCAGGGGGTCAAGGACGGCTGGGCCAAGGAACTGTCCAACAACCGCAACCTGTCGACCAACGCGGCGTACCCCTGCTGCGCCGTCGCTCTGAACCAGACGTTCGTCACCCAGGACCCGGTCACCGCCGCCACCCTGGTCAGCACCTGGATCGAGGGCGCTCGCTGGGTCGGTGCCAACCTCGAGGAGGCCGCGCACCTGGTCACCGAGAAGAAGTACGTCTCCGGCAAGCCCGATGAGGCCCTGGCCGTCTTGCGGACGCTGACCTTCGACCCGTCGACCGCCAGCCTGCACAAGGCCCTCGAGCCCGGCATCGCCAAGTTCATCAAGACCGGCTTCCTGCCGGCAGCCACCAACCCCCAGGTGCTGGCCGACAAGGCGTTCGTCGATCTGAAGCTGGCCTGATCGCGATGTCCACCATCACGGCACGGCGGACTGTGTCTGCCCCCGCGAAAGAGACTGCGCCACAGCCGGACCCGGACCTCACCGTCCAGGGTCCAGACCGGATCCACGCCGCGTTGGACACCGTGTCCCATCCGGTGCGGATCAATCCGCTGCTGCTCGGCGGCGGAATCGTCGCCTGGGTCGGGTTCGCGCTGGTGGTCCTGCTGGTCCCCAACGAGTCGTCCCAGGCCCTGCGCGACCTGCAAGCGATCGAGGCCATGAGTACGCCGATCGCGATCGCTGGTCTGCTCGTCGCCGGGGCCTGGGCCGGGATCTGGGCGTTGTCCGCCAGCGGTTCCCGGCTCGGTCGCTGGGCGCACAACCACGCGACCCACGGCGCGGCGTGGCTGCTCGGGTCGGCGTTGTGGGCGTTGTTCTGGGAATACTCGACGGCCAAGACGGCGGCCCTTGCCCTGCCGTACTTCCAGTCGCCGCAGGCGGTGCTCAACGCGATCTGGACCGACCACGGTCTGCTCGCCGAGAGCCTCGGCAACTCGTTGCTGCTGCTCGTGGTCGGGTTCGTGGTCGGCCTGGTCGCGGGTCTGGTCACCGGCGTGACGATCGGCTGGTTCCAGCAGGCGAACTACTGGGTCCACCCGATCCTGATCTTCCTGGGCCCGGTGCCCTCCCTCGCCTGGGTGCCGTTGGTCTTCGTCCTGGCCCCCTCGGCGTACTCCGGGGCGGTTTTCATGATCGCGCTGAGCGTGTGGTTCCCGATCACGGTCCTGACCCGGGCCGGGGTGCTCAGCGTGCCGCGCTCGTACTTCGACGTCGCCCAGACGCTCGGCGCCAAGGGCGTGTTCCTGGTCGGCCGGATCAGCCTGCCGGCCGCGTTGCCGAGCATCTTCACCGGGGCGTTCATGGCCCTGGGTGCCTCGTTCGTCAGCCTCACGGTCGCGGAGAACTTCGGCGTCAACTCCGGCCTCGGCTGGTACCTGAACTGGAAGAAGGGCTGGGGCGACTACGCGGGCGTCTACGCCGGGATCGTGATCCTGGTCGTGGTCTGTGGCCTCCTGCTGACCCTGCTGTTCCGTAGCCGCAACTGGGTGCTGCGCTGGGAGAAGGAGCTGACCCGATGGTGACCGGCGCCGCAATCGACATCCTCAACGTCACGCAGGCCTTCCGCAGCCGCGGCAAGGACCTGCCGGTCCTGGACGACGTGAGCTTCTCGGCCCGGCCGGGGGAGTTCGTTGCCCTGGTCGGGCCGAGCGGATCGGGCAAGTCGACCCTGATCCGGTTGCTGGCCGGCCTGGACAAACCGCTGTTCGGATCGGTGTACGTCGACGGCCGCAAGGTCACCGGACCGGACCCCGAGCGGGCGCTGGTCTTCCAGGATCCGACGCTGTTGCCATGGCGGACCGTGCGCGGCAACGTCGCGTTGGGCCCGCAGGCGCGCGGTGAGTTGAAGCAGTCGGCTGCGCGGATCGACGAGGTGCTCGACGTCGTTGGGCTCACCGACTTCGCCGACGCCTGGCCGGCGCAACTCTCCGGCGGTATGGCCCAACGGGCCGCCCTGGCAAGGGCTTTGGTCGGTGAGCCGAAGGTGCTGCTGCTCGACGAACCGCTCGGCAAGCTCGACGCCCTCACGCGTCGAGTCCTGCAGGGCGAGCTCGCGCGGCTATGGCAGCAGCGCGGATTCACCGCCGTCCTGATCACCCACGACGTCACCGAGGCACTGACCCTCGCCGACCGCGTGATCATCTTCTCCCCGCGCCCGGCGACCGTCCGGGCCGACATCAGCGTGGACCTGCCCCGGCCGCGCTCACAGTCAGAACCGCAGTTCGTGGCGTTGCGGCAGCAGATCCTGGCGCTGCTCGACGAAGAA
This sequence comes from Branchiibius hedensis, assembly GCF_900108585.1. Classification (NCBI taxonomy): domain Bacteria; kingdom Bacillati; phylum Actinomycetota; class Actinomycetes; order Micrococcales; family Dermacoccaceae; genus Branchiibius; species Branchiibius hedensis. Next base: position 2,567,869 of record NZ_UESZ01000001.1, on the reverse strand, counting down.
GCCACCACCCCACCTGACGAACTCGCCTCGTAATCAAAGGAATCCCTCATGCGTCTCATCACCCGTACCGCCGCCACCGCGGTGACCACCCTCGCGCTGACCCTCGGTGTCGCAGACGTGGCCCTGGCCCACGTGCGCGTCATCCCCTCATCGACCACGCCGGGCAGCTACTCCGTGCTCACGTTCAACGTGCCGGTGGAGTCCGACACCGCGAACACCGTTGCGCTGACGGTGAATCTGCCCACCACCACCCCGTTCACCTACGTCAGTGTCCGGCCCACGCAGGGCTGGACCGCCAAGGTCACCACCGAGAACCTGGCCAACCCGGTCAAGGACGACGACGGCAACATCATCACCAAGGCCCCGATCAAGGTCGAGTGGACCGCGACCGACGGCGGGCTGACACCGGGCCAGTTCGGTCAGTTCGCGATCCAGGCCGGCCCGCTGCCGAAGGCCGGCACCGTGTATCTGCCCACGCAGCAGAAGTATTCGGACGGCAAGACCTCCAACTGGGTCCAGCAGGCACAGGGCAAGGCCGAGCCGGAGTTCCCCGCGCCGAGTTTCCAGGTCACCGCGGCGGCCGCTGCCTCGCCCGCAGCGACGGACGGCGGCACCAACCCGTGGGCGCTGGCCGGTGGTGGCGCTGCGACCGCGTTGCTCGGCGGCGTCGTGGGTGGCGTCATCGGTGCCCGGGTGGCGCGTCGCCGTTCGGAGTCTGCCGATTCCGGTACGTCGATCGGCGGCCAGAGCTCGGATCGCACCCCGGCCGCGGTGTAAGAGTGCGGCGCGTTGTCGCCGCGGTCGCCCTCCTGCTGGTCCTTCTCGTCTGCTCGGCCCCGAGCGCCGCTGCCCACGCGTACGTCATCTCGCAGTCGCCGAGCAGCGGGGCTGAGTTGGCGACCTCGCCGGCAGCGGTCGTCGTCCGATTCTCCGAGCCGGTCACTCTCGCCTCGGGCACCGCGACCTCGGTGCTCGCCAGCTCCGGGGAACGGGTCGACACCGGGTCACCGGTCCTGGACGGGGACCGGCTGACCATCCCGTTGCAGCGGGGTCTGCCCAAGGGTGTGTACGTGGCGAACTGGTCGGTGATCTCCGCGGACAGCCACCCGGTCGGCGGGTCGCTGCAGTTCGGTGTCGGCGTCCTGACGGTTGCAGTTGCCGAACCTGCGGCGCCGCAACCGAGTTCACTGCTGCAACTGATTAACGGAGTCCTCAAGGGCCTGGTCTATCTGGGGCTGTCCGTCGCCCTGGGTGCTGCCATCGCGGCGCGGTTGCTGCACGTGTCGTGGCCCCGGCTGTGGCTCGCCGCCGGGTTCCTGGCCGCTGCCATCGGCTCACTCCTGCAGATCCCGGTGCAGTACCTGTGGGGTGCGTCGGCCAGCCAGGCGACCTGGGACGGGCTGCTGCAGTCATTCGGTTCGGACTACGCCGTGACGATCTACCTGCGGGTGGCCCTGCTGGCGCTGGCCTGGGCGGTGCGACGGTGGCTACCGGTGTTCGCCGTGGTGGCTTTGCTCGTGGTCGTCACCGTCGTGCGCAACGGTCACGGTGGCGCCGAAGGCGGCTGGATCTTCGTCTCGACCCTGGCGCACGCGACGGCTGCGACCGCGTGGGTCGGTGGGTTGGTGGTGCTGGGTTGGGCGATGCTGACCCGTCGCCTGTCAGTGCCGCAGCTGCGACGGCTCCCCGCGTGGTCGCGGTACGCCGGTGGTGCGGTTGCGGTGATCGCGCTGACGGGTGTGGCCCAGGCCGTGGTGCAGGTGCGCTACCCGGCGGCCCTGGTCCACACGACGTACGGGTGGGTGTTGATCGCCAAGGTGGTGCTGGTGGCCGTTGCCGGGTTGTTCGCGATCCTGGGAAACCGTTGGGTGAGAGCACATTCCCGGCTCCCTGACCGCCCCGCTCCCGGTGAGACAAGCCGGTTGCGGCGGTTCGCCCGGCGGGAGGCAGCCATCGGCGCGGCGATCGTGATCGTGTCCGGTGTGCTGTCCTCGGTCGATCCGGCCCAGGCGACGTACGCTCCCACCACCACGCAAACCCTGACCGCAGGGCCGTACACGGTGAGCTTGCGGATCGCGCCGGCCCGACGCGGCCCGGTCGGGTTCCGGGTCACGGCGACCGGTGCAGCCGACGCGACACCGCTGGCGCAGCAGGTGCAACTCACCCTGGACCAGCCCGGCGGCGCAATCAGGGCCCTGCCGGTCGAGTTCACGGCACGCATTCCCGGCAGCATCCGCTCCGGGCAACCCGTCCCGATCACGTTCGTCAGTTCGGTGGTCGTGCTGCCGGACATCGGCGACTGGCGCGCGCAGCTGACCGTCGTGGCCAGCCCGACCGAGCAATACAGTCTCGCAACCGATTTCACCGCCTACTAGGAGTCACGATGGTCAGATACGAGTCGGTCCTGGAGGCGGTCGGTGGCACGCCGCTGATCCGGCTCACCCGTGGTTTGCCCGCGGACGGGCCACGGGTCTACGTCAAACCGGAATGGCTGAACCCCGGTGGCAGCGTGAAGGATCGCGCCGCGGTGTCGATGCTGCGGCAGGCCGAGCAGGATGGTCTGCTGCGGCCGGGCGGGACCGTCGTGGAGGTGACCAGCGGCAACACCGGTATCGGATTGGCAGTGGCCGCAGCGCATCTGGGCTATCAGTGCGTCATCTTCACCAGCTCCAACATCTCGGCCGAGAAGCGTCACCAGATCAGCGCGTACGGCGCGCGGCTGGAGTTGGTGGACGCCTTCGTGCCCAAGGATCATCCGGACAGTCTGCGGTCGCACGCGGAGCGGTTCGTCGCGCAGACCCCGGGTGCGTGGTTGGCGGCGCAATACGACAACCCGGCCAACCCGCGGGCGCACTACGAGAGCACTGGACCGGAGATTTGGGCGGACACCGAAGGGCGCGTCACCCATCTGGTGTCGACCATCGGGACCGGCGGCACCATCTCCGGGACGGCCCGCTATTTGAAGGAGATCAGTGGGGGACACGTCCGGGTGGTCGGCGCGGATCCCCTCACCTCGTCGTACGTCGGCGGCGACGGGAGCCAGAAGGCGATCGAAGGGGCGGGTCATTTCGTGCATCCGGAGGCGACGGTCGACATCTGGCCGACCGCGCTCGACCTAGACCTGATCGACGAGATCATCCCGGTGGCCGACGAGGACGCGATCGCCGCGGTGCAGAAGCTGGCGACGACGGAAGGCATCCTGGCGGGAGGGTCGTCCGGGGTGGCGCTCGCGGCGGGTCTGCGGGTCGCGGCGACACTCGGCCCGGACGACCTCGTCGTGATCCTGCTGCCGGACTCCGGGCGCGCCTATCTGTCGACGTACTTCAATCCGAAGTGGTTGTCCGACAACGGGTTTGGCGCCTCCGACGAGAAGTACGACGAAGCCGACCTGGTGACCGCGGACGAGGGTGGAGCGATTGCGGCGTCGCGATTGATGGCCGACGGCATTGCGGATGACGCACCGGTGCTCGTGGTCTACCCCCGGGTCGGACGGGTCCTCGCTCCGCACCCCAGCGACGTACTCGGCTGGACGACACCGGCGCTGCTGCGGGAGCACGCTACCGCGCGAGACGCCGCTCAAGCCTTCGATCCCGGCACCGTGAGTCCGGTCCTGCGCAACGGCCGGGTGGTCGGTGTGCTCGCGGCGCTGCCGGTCCCAGCGACGGCCTGAGCGTTGTCACCGGTCGTAGAGCGACAGGCCCGAAGCTTCGTCGGTGCTCTTGGACAGCCGCTCACCCGGAATGACCACAACGTTGAGTTCGATTGTCGGAGAGGCCGTTACCGACAACAGGTGCCCGGCGTGGGTGGTGCCATCTTCACCTGCGACAGCCAGGTGGGTGTGGGCGGCCGGTTTGCCGGTTTCCGAATTGAGACCGACGTTGCCGATGATTCCCAGGGCTTCGAACTGCCCTGGAAACGCATTGACGCGGTACTTGCGCCGTTGCCGGTCAAACCAGCCAAGCTGCACATCCCGCACGGCACCGATACCGGAGAAGTCGGCGTAGGTGACCTTCTCCTGGGCGCAGAACTTCTCGATGGCGCTGAACAGCTCGTCACCATCGGTGAGCACCAGCCGGTAGGTGATGCTCACGGCATCCGTGGCGGTCTGCTGCCACCACGCCTGCCCGGCCGAACCGTGCGCCGTGCCAGCGTCTTCGACGTTCACGTAGTCAACCATTGTGTGCCTTCCATGAGGGGTTCACTGGGCTGCCGATCGGTGATAGACGACCAGCGCGATGTCAGGAGAGGTCGGCGTCTTCATCGTGGCGAAGTCGCATTCGACGATCTGCCCATCGATCCTCAGCCGCCACATGCCCGATGCTTTGTCGTGGGGTTCGAAGCGTGACCACAGATAGCGAAATGCCGAACTGCTGAGCCACAACTGCTCAATGGTCCGCAGCAGTTCTGGTGTCGGTCCGGCCACGGCCATGCGCAGGTGGACAAGTCCGACCACTTCACGAGCCTTGGCCGACCAATCGACGTACACCGTGCGGCTGACTGGATCGCCGAAGAGATAGGACAAGAGCGACACATCCGTACCGACGACATCGTCGATGTCTCTGTCCGGGTAGAGGATCCGTGCCGCGCGGGGGTCGATGCTTCTCACCGTCAGGTCACCGGTCAGCACTTGCACCATGACCGCATCCTGGATTTGCGCCGCGATCGAGCGCAGCGTCTGTTCGGCGGCCTGGACACTGACATCCGACGAGTGCTGGTCGCTTGGGTCCTCGGCAGTCAGTGCCTGCAGATAGCGCCGGTCCAAAGGCCCCAGCTGCAGCGCCGTGGCCAGGGAGCCCACGACTGCGGCTGAGGGACGCACCGAGCGCCCCTGCTCCAGTTTCGTGTAGTAGTCGACGCTGACCCCCGCTGCCCATGCGATCTCCTCACGCCGCAGTCCGGTGACGCGGCGCGGGGTGTGCGTATCGACGACCGGCCACCGCGGGTCCGGTTCGATCCGCGCGCGATGGGCCCGCAGGAATCCACCCAGCGCAGTACGCCGGTACTCGCGCGCTGCGTCATGTTCGGCAGCGCGAAGGAAAGCCGGCAACGCGGTGCGTCCTGCGTTGCTCACCCGAGTTGCTTGCCGATCGCGTGATTGAACTGCTCGACGTCATCGGGCGTGCGGGAGGTGATGAGCGTGAACCCGTTGGTCTCGTCGGCCACAACGGCCTCGTTGACCCAGGTGCCCCCGGCGTTGTTGATATCCGTACGCACCGAGGGGTACGACGTCAGCGTCTTGCCCACGACCGCGTCGGCCTCGACCATCAGCCACGGCGCGTGGCAGATGGCTGCGATCGGCTTACCTGCGTCGACGAACTCTTTCACCAGACGTACGGCGTCACCGTCTTGTCGCAACGTGTCTGCGTTGATCGTCCCGCCCGGGATGACCAACAGGTCGTAGTCGTCGGTGACGACGTCGCTCAGGCGTGCGGTGGAAGCGACGACAGGTCCTGCGTCCTTGTCGTCGACCAACGTCTGGATCGACGTGTTGTCCGGCGTGGCAACGGTTGCGCGGTATCCCGCGTCCGTCACGTACGTGTGAGGTTCAACGATTTCGTCCCGCTCCACCCCGTAGGACGTTGCGATGAACAAGACGTTCTTGGCTGCCTCAGCCACTTCGATACCTTCTTTCGACGCGTGGGGCGGACCGGCGGATCAGAAGTCGATTTCCCGGTAGTGGTGCTCGTCGTACGTGCTGTTCAGGTAGTCGTTGACGGTCTTGTCGAAGTGCTTCCAGTGCTTGGACTGGGCGTGCGCGTCGAGGTCATCTTGAGTGGTCCAGTGCTCGATCAGGTGATAGGACAGCGGCTCGGCGACGTTGCGGTGCAACTGGTAGAACTCGCAACCCTTTTCCTTGTTCGACTCCACGACCATGTGGTGTAACAGCTTGACGAACTCGCCCTCGTGCTGCTGCTGCACGTCGAAGAAGACGTTGAGGATGATCATGCGTACATCGCTCCCTTGGTAGCTGTGACGGTGTGCGGATGGACCCGTCGCGGACGAACAACACCGAATCACGGCCGCGGAGGAGGTGCCTGGCCCTGCAAGTACCACCTGGCTCGCCAGCCCGGCTCATGGCGGGGCGGGTGCCGGGGACTGCAGTTTGTGGCGTTGTCGTCACAAGTCGTGGTCCGTTGACGTTCCGGTACGGCGACTCGTGGCGCTGTCGTCACAAGTCGTGGTCCGGCGGCCAGTCGATGTGGCGCTCAGCCGCCGTTGGCGCACAACTGGTCCATCGGCAACCTCAGCGTCGTCTGCGAGGTGTCGGCGGGGTTGAAGCACACCCACACGACCTTGCCCTGCTGGGAGAACGACGACGCCGACACGGTCCCGGTGGTTTCCAGCTGACGCCCGCCCGCGACGTACGCCACGGTGAGGGACAGGTCGGAGCCGGAAACGGTGGAGGACACCACGGTCCCTGCGGCCATCCCGGTCGTCGTGACCTTCGACGCGGAGTGTTGCCGCCAGATCAGGAGTCCCACGAGAAGCAGGAGCAGCACCAGGGCGGGCAGCAGGAATCTAGGTGAGAGCTTCGGCATTGCGCGATCTTCGGGTGAAGCGGCGGATCCGGCGGACCAGGACGTATCCCGCCCAGGCCATCAGCGCCAGGATCACCACGACCAGGATCGGGATGAAGATCGCTGCGAGGCTAAGAAAAAGTGACGAGACGTCCTCGGTCACCGACAGCACCGGCGCGGCGACCCCACCGGTCGACACGTTGGCAACCGGGCGCACGGCCGTCTTGCCGCTGTGCATGATGCCCGCGATCACCAGGCCGCCGACGAAGCCGATCCAGGAGTGCTCCTGCATGAAAGAGGAGTGATCCAGGTGTGACGATGCCTGCACGCCGGCCCCGATCACCCCGCCGGTGAGTGGGCGGATGATCGTGCCGGCCATGTCGTTGACGCTGTCGACCGCGGGGATCTTGTCCAGCACGACCTCGGAGATGAGCAGCAGGGCCGCGATGGTGATCGCCCACCAGGAGCCGATCCACGAAAAGCCGGTGGGCAGATCGATGACCGAGGTGAACCGGTCCAGCACACCGACGATCAGGAACGGGATGTAGGCGTTGAGGCCCGCAGCCGCGGTGAGACCCAGGCCGGTGAGCAACGCGAACATGGCCCAAGAATCTAGGTAGGGAGCGCAGAACGCAAACGCCTAGGATTCACGGTGTGAAGGTTCTCTCCGCTGTCGCCTGGCCGTACACCAACGGGCCCCGTCATATCGGCCATGTCGCCGGTTTCGGGGTGCCCTCCGATGTGTTCAGCCGGTACATGCGGATGGCCGGGCACGACGTACTCATGGTCTCCGGCACCGACGAGCACGGCACGCCGATCCTGGTCCTGGCCGACCAGGAGGGCGTTTCCGTGCAGGAGGTCGTCGACAAGTACAACGCGATCATCGCCCAGGACCTGGTCGACCTGGGTCTGTCCTATGACCTGTTCACCCGCACCACGACCCGCAACCACTACGCCGTCGTGCAGGAGATGTTCCGCACCATCCACGCCAACGGCTACCTGGTGGAGCAGACCACGACCTCGGCTATCAGCCCCTCGACCGGGCGGACGCTGCCGGACCGCTACCTCGAAGGCACTTGTCCCATCTGCGGATTCACCGAGGCGCGCGGCGACCAGTGCGACAACTGCGGCAACCAGCTGGACCCCTCCGACCTGATCAACCCGCGCTCCAAGATCAACGGGGAGACCCCGCAGTTCATCGAGACCCAGCACTTCTTCCTCGACCTGCCGGCCCTGGCCGATGCGTTGCAGGAGTGGCTCGCGGCGGTCGATGAGCGCGGCGACTGGCGCCCGGGCGTGATCAACTTCGCCAAGAACATCGCGAACGACATGAAGCCGCGCGCGATGACCCGCGACATCGACTGGGGGATCCCGGTGCCGCTGCCCGGTTGGGAGGGCAAGCGGCTCTACGTGTGGTTCGACGCGGTGATCGGCTACCTGTCGGCCTCGATCGAGTGGGCCCGTCGGCTGGGCGATCCCGAGCGGTGGCGCGAGTGGTGGAACGACCCGCAGGCCGTCTCCTATTACTTCCAGGGCAAGGACAACATCACCTTCCACGCCCAGATCTGGCCGGCTGAGTTGCTCGGCTACGCCGGTGCCGGCGCGAAGGGTGGCACACCGGGGGAGTACGGCGTCCTGGACCTGCCGACCCAGGTGGTGGCCTCGGAGTTCATGACGATGGAGGGCAAGCAGTTCTCCACTTCCCGCGGGCATGTGATCTACGTGCAGGACGTTGTCGCACGCTACGGACCCGACCCGCTGCGCTACTTCATCAGCGCCGCGGGCCCCGAGACCGCCGACGCCGACTTCACCTGGGCCGAGTTCGTGCAGCGCAACAACTCCGAGCTGGTGGCCGGCTGGGGCAACCTGGTCAACCGCACCGCGACGATGATCAACAAGTCCTTCGGGCAGATCCCGGCGCCGGGGGAGTTGGAGCCGGTCGACAAGGAGTTGCTGTCGGAGATCTCCGAGGGCTTCGGCACCGTCGGTGAGCTCATCGAGCGGCACCGGCAGAAGGCCGCGCTCGCCGAGGCGATGCGCCTGGTCCGCCTGACCAACGCCTACGTGTCCGAGACCGAGCCGTTCAAGCTCAAGTCCGATGACCAGCGCGAGCGCCTGGCCACGATCCTGCACACGCTGGCGCAGTCGGTCTCGGATCTGAACACGATGCTCGCGCCGTTCCTGCCGCACGCGGCCAACCGCGTTGCGCAGGTGCTGGGTGCGAGCGAGGAGTTCATGCCGATGCCGCGTCTGGAGCGCGTCGAGGACCTCGACGACGCCTCCCGCAGCTATCCGGTGATCACCGGCGCCTACGACGGCACCCCGCGCTGGGCTTCGGTGCCGGTCGTGGTGGGTACGCCGATCGGCAAGCCCGCGCCCGTCTTCACCAAACTCGACCCCTCCGTGGTCGAGGAGGAGATCGCCCGGCTGAGCCAGGCCAAGTAACTCGTCATGACCCACCATTCGTCGCGGGAGGCACCCGAGCTGCCGACGCCGTTGCCGTTGCCGGTGGTGGACAACCACACCCACCTCGACATCGGCCGCGACGGTGGCGCCCCGCCGGACGTCGCCGAGGCTGTCGCGGCGGCCCGTGCGGTGGGCGTGGACCGCCTGGTCCAGATCGGCTGCGACCTGGCCGGCGCCCGGTTCACCGTGCAGATGATCGACACGTACGCCGCGTTGCTGGGTGGCGTGGCCATCCACCCCAACGAGGCCCCTCGCCACGCGGCCGCGGGCGACTTGGCGTCGGCGTGGGCCGAGATCGAGGCGCTCGCAGCGCATCCGCGGATCCGGGTGATCGGTGAAACCGGTCTCGACTACTTCCGCACCGGACCGGAAGGTGTTGCCGCCCAACAGGATTCGTTCCGCTGGCACATCGATCTGGCCAAACGGACGGGCAAGGCACTGCAGATCCACGACAGGGACTCTCATGAGGACGTGTTGCGGATTTTGGCGGAGGAGGGTGCCCCGGACAAGACCGTGCTGCACTGCTTCTCCGGCGACGTGCCGATGGCACGGGAGTGTGTCGACCGCGGCTACTACTTGTCCTTCTCCGGGACGGTGACCTTCAAGAACGCCCGGAATCTGCGCGATGCGCTCGCCGTCACACCGCTGGACCGCTTGCTGGTCGAGACCGATGCCCCCTACCTGACCCCGGTGCCGTACCGCGGGGCGGGCAACGCGCCGTACCTGATTCCGATCACGGTTCGTGCGATGGCCGGGACCCTCACGGTGGACGTGCCCACCCTGTGCCAGGCACTTTCGGCCAACAGCGAGGCGGTCTACGGGCCCTGGTGACGGCGTCGCCACGTCCGACTGAGAAAAATTGTGATTGCGCTCACGTGCGTTACAGCTGTCTCAGGGTGCGACAAGATCCGCGGAATGCTGCGGCAGGAGTCGGATCAGGCTCTTACCAGGAAAGCGTTACATCGCCAAGATGTGAAGTATCTTTCGTTACCCAAATTTGACCTAACCCCCGATGTCGTTCACGGTAGACACCGTTAGCCCGAGAGCGGACTCCTTCTCGGATGGACCTGAGCACAGGTCGGGATGCGCGACGAAGCGTTGTCGATGCCGTCCCACAAGCGCCGGAAACCCTCGCATCGAGGGTTGTCGTGTGCCTGTCATCCACCGCCGCCCGAGGGGAAGTACGACATCGGAGAATCGTGACCTTTCGCATCACCCCAGCCCGCATGACCATGGCGGCTTCCAGCCTGATCGCCGTGTCCGCGCTTGCCGCGTGTGGCACGAGCGGCTCGGACTCCGCAGCGAACCTGCAGCTGAAGCCGTCGACGAGCACCACCAGCAGCTCGTCCGCAGCAGCCCCCACTTCTTCCGCAGCCCCGAGCAGCGCGACGCCGTCCACGACGACCTCGAGCAAGCCGGCTGCCAAGCCCACCACGAAGGCGACCAAGCCGGCGTCGCGTGGCGAGGCCCGTCCCGCGACGACGACCCGCACGGTGACTGACACCAAGACTCTCTACTTCTCCACCGTGAAGGAGTACGACTCGACCCTGGCCAAGGGCACCTCCAAGGTGACCACCGCCGGTCAGTCCGGTTCGGCGAAGCTGACCATCAAGCAGACCCTCGTCGGCGGCAAGGTCGTCAAGTCCGTGACCGTGGACCGCGACGTCATCAAGGCGCCGGTCAACAAGGTCATCACCATCGGCACCAAGAAGGCCGTGGCTGCCCCGGCTCCGGCTACCACCGGCTCCACCTCGGGCGGCTCGAGCAGCGGTGCTGGCCTGAACCTGGCCCGTGCGGCCATGTGGGACCGCATCGCCTGGTGCGAGTCCGGTCAGCGCTGGGGTCTGGTTGCTTCCAACAGCACCGGCACCTACTACGGCGGTCTGATGATGACCCGCGACGCGTGGCGCATCGGTGGCGGACTGAAGTTTGCTTCGGTCGCCAGCGGAGCCTCCCGCGCCGAGCAGATCACGGTTGCCAACAACCTCTACGCCCAGCTCGGCCTCAAGCCCTGGAGCTGCCGCGGCGCTGCCTGATCGGTAGCCAGTAGCGCGAAGGACCCCCGCACCCGTCACGGGTGCGGGGGTCTTTCACGTCTGCATGTCTCACATCGCGAGACGATGGGGAGAAGAATTTTCCGCGCCATTCAGCGAAAAACTACATCGTTGTGGTTCAAACGGGTTGCGATATCGGACTTAGGCGCAATTCCGCCGGTTGCGTGGCCAGTGCGTCCGGTGGAGCCGAGGCGCTGCGCGCCGATCCCAAATCACACCAGTCACACCAGCCACACGTTTCCCATCTTCCGCAATGGCCACAGGCGCGTCATAGTCCTACGAAGAACCAGACGGACCGCCGACCAGGGAGCACCATGACCAGCGCCACACTCGAAGCGTCTCGGAAACGCACGGCACCGCGACACCAGCGGCCGCGACCGAACACGCTGAACAGTCTCGCGGGTAAGGGCCTCATCTCGGCCGTGGCGATCCCGGCGACGGCCGGCACGGCTGCAGGCGCCTCGTTGCTGGCTGCCGGGGCGGCCGACGCGGCCACGATCCATCCGGCAGCCGCAGTGCAGAGCAGCCTCACGGCCTCCGGCGTGGTGAAGGCGGCGACGACGACAACTGTGGTTGCGGTGAGCTACGGCTCGACCGGTTCCTTGGTGAAGGTCGTGCAGCAGCGCGTCGGCGGGGTGACCGTGGACGGTGTCTTCGGACCCAAGACGCTGGCCGCGGTCAAGGCCTTCCAGTCCGGCAAGCACTTGGTCGTCGACGGCGTGGTCGGCCCGCTGACCTGGAAGGCGCTGGGTGGCTTCCCGGCGACCGGTGGGACGTCCCGCGATGGTGGCCGCACCTGCACGGTCGGTTCGACAGTGCGCTACAACGCGACCGGTAGCTCGGTCAAGGTGCTGCAGAAGGCGCTCGGTTTGGAGACCGACGGCTGGTTCGGGCCGGTGACCCTGGCCGCCGTGAAGTCATTCCAGTCGACCAAGGGTCTAGTGACGGACGGCGTTGTCGGCCCGGCGACGTGGAAGGCACTGGGCTGCACCGGCTCGACGACGAGTCCGCCGCCGCCGACCACGACGACTCCGCCATCGACGGGCGGCGGCACGAGCACACCCCCGCTGAACCTGGCCCGGGCGGCGATGTGGGACCGGATCGCGTGGTGTGAGTCCGGGCAGCGCTGGAGCCTGGTGGCCACGAACTCGACCGGCACCTACTACGGCGGTCTGATGATGACCCACGACGCGTGGCGGATCGGTGGCGGTCTGGCGTTCTCCTACAACGCCAACCAGTCCTCTCGTGAGGAGCAGATCACCGTGGCCAACAATCTCTACGCCCAGCTCGGCCTGAAGCCGTGGAGCTGCCGCGGGGCCGCCTGATCGGAGGTCCGGCGACGCCCGATTAGGGTGGCGCCATGGGTCTGCTCAGTGCTGCTGACGTCCGCGCGCTCGCGGCGCAGCTCGACGTACGACCCACCAAGCAGTGGGGGCAGAACTTCGTCATCGACCCCAACACGGTCCGCAAGATCGTCCGCCTGGCGGCCGTGGGACCCGACGACGTGGTGCTCGAGATCGGGCCCGGTCTCGGCTCCCTCACACTGGCCCTGCTGGAGCAGGTGCGGCACGTCACCGCGGTGGAGATCGACCCCAGGCTCGCTGCGCAACTGCCGCACACGGTCGCCGAGCATGACGACGCGAGCCGGCTGACCGTCGTACCCGGTGATGCCCTGCAGCTCACCGCGTTGCCGGACCCGCAACCGACGGCGATGGTCGCCAATCTGCCCTACAACGTGTCGGTGCCCGTCGTGCTGACCTGCCTCGAGCGGTTCCCGAGCATCCAGCGAGCGCTGGTGATGGTGCAGTTGGAGGTGGCTGAGCGGCTCGCCGCGCGGCCTGGATCCAAGGTGTACGGCGCGCCGAGCGCGAAAGCCGCCTGGTGGGCCGAGGTGCAGTTGGCCGACCGGGTGGGGCGCAACGTCTTCTGGCCGGCCCCCAACGTCGACTCGGGGTTGGTGTCGTTCGTACGTCGAGACCCACCGGTCACGTCCGCCTCCCGCGAGCAGGTGTTCGCGTGCGTGGACGCGGCGTTCGCGCAGCGCCGCAAGACGCTGCGTTCGGCGCTGTCCGGGTGGGCGGGGTCGCCGGGGGCGGCCGAGGCGGCCTGCCGGGGCGCCGGGATCGACCCCGGATTGCGCGGCGAGCGGCTGACGATCGAGCAGTTCGCCGCGATCGCCGAGCATCTACTGTGAGCGGCATGGAGCCCGCCACCGTCTCCGCTCGCGCGCCGGGCAAGATCAACCTCGACCTGAGGGTCGGTCCGCGCGGCGACGGCGGCTTCCACGAGTTGGTGACGGTTTTTCACGCGGTCAACCTGTGGGAGTACGTCGAGTTGGAGCTGGCTGCGGGCCTCACCTGCCGGGTGGACGGGCGCCAGGCAGCCGCCGTACCCACTGATTCCTCCAATCTGGCTGTTCGGGCGATCGAGGAATTGCGGGCGCTCACCGGCCTCGTCGAGGGCGTCGCGATCACGATCCACAAAGGCGTCCCGGTCGCGGGCGGCATGGCTGGCGGCTCCGCCGACGCTGCTGCCGCGCTCCTTGCCGCCGACCAACTGTTCAGCCTGGGTCTGCCGCTCACCGAGCTGGAGCGGGTCGCGGCACGCCTGGGTAGCGACGTGGCGTTCTGCCTCACCGGGGGTACGGCTTTGGGCACCGGGCGCGGAGAGTTGCTGGCTCCCGTGCTGGCAACCGGTGCGCTGGAGTGGGTGCTGGTCACCCACCCGGAGGGTCTGTCCGCCGGATCGGTGTACGCCGAGTGCGACCGTTTGCGCGGTGAGCGCACCGTCCCAGCGCCCCAGGTGGATCCGTTGCTGCTCGGGGCATTGCGCCAGGGCGATCCCGCACAGATCGGACCGTTGCTGCACAACGACCTACAGCCAGCGGCCTTTTCGCTGCTGCCCGCTCTGCGGGAAACGGTCGACATCGGTCTGTCGGAGGGCGCAGTCGGAGGTCTGGTGTCCGGATCCGGTCCGACCTGTGTGTTCCTGGCCGAGGATGCCGACGACGCCGATGATCTGGCAAACGTGTTGGCGCAGAGAGGTTTTCCCGGTGAGGTGCTGCGCGCCACCGGTCCGGCGCATGCCGGGGTGCTCGGGGTTGCGGACGTGCTCTGAGAGTGATCGGACAGTGATCAAGACGATCGTTGCCCGTTACCGCCGGGAAATCTGGTGGAAACGGTCCGTGGCTAGCGTCTCGGCATAGCGTCCCCGCATTCCGTCCGGGGAGCGACGCCGGCCCTCGTGGCCGGATGACCGACCGCTTAGGAGTTCCCTTGACCGCTTCTCATCGTTCCCTCGGCCCGTCACTCGACCGCCGTGGGCTGCTGCGTTACGCCGGACTCGGCGGCGCAACCCTCGTCGGTGGTGCGCTGCTCTCCGCATGTGGCAGCTCGTCGAGTTCGTCGTCTCCGTCGGCCACCGGTTCTGGCGGTGCCGGTGGTTCGTTCGGTGACATCGGTGTCCAGTTGTCGTGGATCAAGAACATCGAATTCGCCGGTGAGTACTTCGCCACCGAGAAGGGCTACTACAAGGACGCCGGCTTCGGCACGGTCAACCTGTTGGCCGGCGGCGGTAGCACCGGCGCTGAGGAAGCGGTGCTGTCCGGTAAGGCGCTGGTCGGTCTGTCCTCTCCGTCGATCACCGCACCGCAAGTCGCCAAGGGTGCGGATCTGAAGATCATCGGATCGACGTACCAGAAGAACCCGTTCTGCTTGTTGTCCCTTGAGGAGAAGACGCCGATCAAAACGGTGGCGGACCTGAAGGGCAAGAAGATCGGTGTGCAGTCCGGTGGCAACCAGACCATCTTCGAAGGCTTCCTGAAGGCCAACGGACTGTCGCCGAGTGACGTCACGATGGTGACCACGTTGTACGACCTAGCACCGCTGTATGCCGGTAAGTACGACGCGCACATGTCCTACATCACCAACGAGCCGATCCTGGCGAAGGCCAAGGGCTACACGCCGGTCGTGCTCGGCCTTGCAGACAACGGATTGCCTTTCACTGCAGAGACGTTCACCGTCACGGGCGCCTCGATCAAGTCGGACCGGGCGAAGCTGAAGGCGTTCCTGAAGGCAGAGATCCAGGGCTGGACCGATGCGGTCAAGGACCCCGCCCAGTCGGCGAAGTACGCGGTCGACAAGTTCGGCGCGGACCAGAAGCTGAACCTCGCGGAGCAGACGGCCGAGGCGACCGCACAGAACGGTCTGGTGCTGACCGAGGACGTCAACGCCAACGGCCTGTTCACGATGACCGATGACCTGGTTGCCAACAACATCAAGGCACTGAAGGCCATGGGGACCGAGGTCACCGCGGAGCAGTTGTTCGATCTGTCGCTGATCAAAGAGGTCTACAAGGAGAACCCGGACCTGATCACGAAGTTCACCATTCCGACCAGTTGACGTCGTGGGTGCGGACCGCCTCCGCTGGGCGGTCCGCACCCGGACGATGGGCCATGGGCCTGAAAGGTACTGCGCTGCATGACTTCTGAGACGACTCTGACATCGGCCGTCGCGACCAGTGATCCGGCGGCGAATCCGGACCTGGCCACGGGCATCAACCTGCAGGGACTGACCAAGACCTTCTCGCTGGGCCGCAAATCGGTGCAGGCGCTGGCCGAGGTCAACCTCGGCACGAAGCGCGACTCGTTCATCTCGCTGCTGGGTCCGTCAGGCTGTGGAAAGTCCACGATCCTGCGGATCATCGCCGGGTTGGAGACACCCAGCACCGGTGAGGTGTTGGTCAACGGGATGTCCGCCAAGGAGATCCAGCGGGCGCACGAGATCGGGATCGCGTTCCAGGACTCGGCGCTGTTGCCTTGGCGCACCATTGAGCACAACATCCGGTTGCCGCTGGAAGTGGCTGGTATCAAAGCGGATCCGAAGCTCATCTCCGACTTGATCGATCTTGTGGGGCTCTCCGGATTCGAGAAGGCCAAACCGGCGCAGCTGTCGGGCGGTATGCGGCAACGGGCGTCCATTGCGCGCTGCCTCGCGGTCCAGCCGACGCTCATGTTGTTGGACGAACCGTTCGGGGCCCTCGACGACATGACCCGGCAGCGGATGAATCTCGAGTTGCAACGGATCTGGACGGAGCGCCCGGCGACGACGCTGATGGTCACGCACGGGATCTCCGAGGCGGTGTTCCTGTCGGATGTGGTCGCGGTGATGAGTCCGCGGCCGGGCAAGATCGACCAGGTGGTGCCGATCGACCTGCCGCGACCGCGGACCCCGGATCTGCAACGGGCGCCGGAGTTCCACGCCTACGTCGACCAGTTGTCCGAGATCCTCTTCGGCAGCCACGGTGGAGTCGACCCCCATGGTGAGGTGTCTGACGGCGAAGTGGACGCGGCTGAGGAGCAATCGGCGTGACCGTCAGCGCGACGTCACCCGGCGGACTGACCGAGCGGCGGTTGTCGTGGCGGTCGCTGGGCAGCCTGCCGCCGTGGGTGTCCGGCCTGATCGGCACCGTACTCATCATCGCGGCCTGGTGGCTGGTCTCGGCGATCTTCTTCGGACCCGAGGGCGCGGTGCCCTCGCCGATCAACGTCGTGCAGGAGCTGTTCTCCGATTTCGGCTCGCAGATCTACTGGAAGGCGGTCGCGGCCACCGGTGGCGCGGCATTGATCGGGTACCTGTGGGGCACGCTGATCGGGCTGCTGATGGCCGTGATCGTGCTGTTGCTGCCGTGGACCGAGGGCGTGGTCACGCAACTGGCAGTGGTGTGCTCGTGTATCCCGCTGACCGCGATCGGACCGATCGTCACGTTGATGACGCCCGCCGGTAGTCGCGGCACGAGCATCTTCCTGGCTGGGATCAGCGTCATCTTCACCACCGTGGTCGGTGCCATTCTCGGATTCCGGGCGGCCAGCCAGACCCAGTTGGACGTGATCAGTGCGTACGGCGGCGGCCGGTTCAAGCAGTTGACGAAAGTCCGGTTGATCGCCGCGTTGCCGGCTATCCTCGCCGCGCTGAAGATCGGCGCTCCCGCTGCCTTCCTCGGTGCCGTCCTCGGGGAGTACTTCCTCAGCGGCGTCGACTCCGGGGTGGGCATCCAGTTGTTGGCTGCGCAGGCCGATAACGCCTCGGTCCGGTTGTGGGCGTTGGCGATCACCTGTGGTGCGATCGCGGGGCTGGCCTACTTGGTGATCGGGTTGTTGGGTCGTCTCGTGGCTCCGTGGGCCTCGGGTGACGCTGATGCGCAGGGGGTGCTGTGATGGCGGCCGTTACGTCCACTTCTGTCCCGGCAGCGGCTGGGTCCACATCGACGAACGAGTGGCGCTACTTCATCACCCGCTCGTTGAAAACGCTTGGTGCGGTGTTGATCTCCGGGGTCATCCTGCTGATCCTGTGGCACGTCATCGTGTCCCGCAGTGGAGTGAGTTCGTTCATTGCCAAGAAGCCGGTCGATGTCTGGAACTACCTGACCCAGGACGGGGTGGACGGAACCGCGGCCGCGCATCGCTCGAACCTGCTGTCGTTGCTGTGGGTGACGCTCGGTCACGCGGCGATCGGCTTCGTCTTCGGGGTGCTGGCCAGTGTCGTCGTCTCGGCCATCTTCGTGCTCGTGCGACCGGTCGAATTCATGTTCATGCCGATCGCCATGCTGCTGCGGACCGTTCCGCTGCTGGCCATGGCACCGGTGATCTACGTGATCTTCGGCAACGGCTTGGTGACCTGTGCGTTGATCGGGACCATCGTGGTCTTCTTCCCGCTGCTGGTGAACGTCACCCTCGGATTGCGAAGTGTCAGTAAGCAATCCGCCGACCTGGTCAGTGTGTACGGCGGTAACCGGTTCACCGTCCTGCGCAAGGTCGCGGTACCGACCGCTTTGCCGTACTTCTTCGCGGCGATGCGGATCGCGGTGCCGGGTGCGATCACCGGAGCGATGCTCTACGAGTGGCTGTTCACCTTCGAGGGGATGGGTGCCGCGGTGCAATCGGCGAAGGCGCAGGGCGATTACGCGCAGATCTGGGCCGTCACCTTCACCGTCACGGTGGTGGCGATCGCGCTCTACATGGTGGCGACCTTCATCGAGTCCGCTGTCCTGGCCAAGTGGGGTCCGGACGCCGGGAAGGCGACCGGCTCCTGAGCGTTCCGCTGGTCGTCGACACCGATCTGGGGTCGGATCCGGACGACGAGTTGGCGCTGGCTCTGGTCTGGGGCTCGCCCGAGTTCGACCTGCGGCAGCTGATCGTGTCGTACGGCGATGTGCACCTGCGTGCGTCGATCGCGCAGCGAATGGCAGCGGAGACCGGTCGGGCATTACGAGTTGCGGTCGGAGAGGACCTTCCCCTCTCGGGCGCCCCGGTGTGGTGGGCTGGGAGCGAGGGATCGGCGTACGGCGAGCTGGCACGTCCCACGGATCTGGTGCCGGTTGATCTCGGGCTGGCTCGCGGGGGAGTCCTGCTGGCGATCGCGCCGCTGTCCACGATTGCCACCGGGTTCGCCGGGGATCCCTCGCTGCCAGGGGAGTTGGAACGACTGGTCATCATGGGCGGTGACTTCCGGTCGCACGCCGCGGCCGAGCACAACATTGTTTCGGATGTGACTGCTGCTCAGTCGGTATTCGACACGGACGCAACGACGTTCGTTGTCGGGCTGGACATCACGCGGCAGGTCCGGCTGCACGCGGGGGAGCTGCGGCAGATCGCGACGGCGGGTCCGCTGGGCGCGATTCTTGGCCGGGAGATCGATGCGTGGTTGGCACGGTGGGATGAGGACTACGAGGTACCGCACGATCCGGTGACCGCGTTGGCCTACCTCGAGCCGGGGTTGTTCGAGTTCTCCCGGCCGGGCCGCGTGGTCGTATCCGACGACGGCACAACGCGATTCGTGCCCGGTGAAGGCCGCGCGAGGATCGCGACCGCGGTGAACGCGCCGGCTGCGGCTTGCAGTGTCCTGCGGCGGGTGCTGCTGGGCTTGCGGTCCTATCGCGCGGTGGATGCCTGATAGATCTGCTCGATCGAGGCGTCGAGGGTCGTGTTGAACTCTTCGTCGCTCTGGTGGACGTTCAGTCCTTCGAGGAGGGCGCGGCTGAAACTGGCGATCAGCCCGGGGTTGCGGCGCAGGTGTTCGTCGGCTTCGTCGCGGGTGTACCCGCCGGAGAGGGCCACGACGCGGGCGACGTTCGGGTGTCGCATCAGGTCGTTGTAGAAGCCATCGACGCTCGGGAGGGAGATCTTGATGGCGACGAGGTCGTCGCCGATCCGGGGCAGCCACTCCAGGATCGCGGCCTTGAGCAACTCCTCGGCGCGTTGCTTGTCGGGCGCGTGGATGTCGATCTCGGGTTCGAGGATGGGTAGGAGGCCGGCGGCGATGACCTGCTGGGCGACGGCGAACTGTTGGTCGACGATCCGGTAGATGCCGGCCGGATCCGCGGAGTGGATCACCGAACGTTCCTTGGTGCCGATGACCCCTTGCGCGGCTGCTTTCGGGAGGGTTTCGTCGAGGCCGGGGATGTCCTTCATGAGTTGGACGCCGTCGGCTTCGTCCTGCAGGCCCTTGTCGATCTTCAGGAACGGGATGACGCCTTTGACCGACCAGAGGTAGTCGGCGGTGGGGCGGCCGTCGACTTCACGGTCCATGGTGTCCTCGAACATGATGGCGGCCAGGACACGGTCGCCGGTGAAGGCCGGGCTGGTGACGATGCGGGTCCGCTCGGCGTGGATGAGGTCGAACATCTCAGCGTCGCTGGAGTATTCGGACGGCTCGATGCCGTACTGCGCGAGCGCTTTCGGGCTGCTGCCGCCGCTCTGGTCCAGGGCCGCGATGAAACCGGCGGCGGTGCGGAACCGGTCGAGCTTTTCGTTGTTCGGCATTGCAGACCTCCGTAGATTCGGCACTCGTCCAATTCGTCACTCGTCGCTTGTGACACTACGGCAGCCGGCCGACCCCTGGCTGCTGTCAGTCGCCGGGGTCCGTCACGTAGGTGTGGCCGGCGGGGCTGGTCCAGGTGCAGATGCCTTGGCTGGTCATGGTGACGTGCCAGCCGCCTTCGTGTTTGGCGCGGTGGTGGTGTCGGCATAGGCATTGCAGGTTGTGCGCGGCGGTGTCGCCGTCGGGGTAGCGGGTGACGTGGTCGATGTCGGACAGGGTGGCGGGTCGGGTGCAGCCGGGGAACCGGCAGTGCTGGTCGCGGGTTTTGACGAACCGGGCCAACCGGACACCGGGCCGATACGACCGGTCGGCGGTTTCGATCACGGTGCCGGTGGTCGCGTCGGTCAACGCCCGGGTGAGCTTCACCCCGAGCAGTTGCGTCAACTCGGTGATCACGGCGGCGGGGATGATCCCGACCCGGGGCAGGAACACGTCACCGATACCAGCCACGTGTCTGGCGTGGCCTGCCGGGGGCGACATCATCGGGACCTCATCGGGTGGTCCGGTCTGTGGTGGCGTCGTGTCTGGTGGTGTCGTGTCTGGTGGTCCGGTGTCGGGCGGGCCCTGACCGATCGCCTCGCTGCGTGCGTGTGCTTCGGCGTTGAGGTCAGCGCGGTTGAGGTCTTCGAGTTCTTCGGCGATCAGGGCGCGTAGTTCTTCATCGAGTTGATCGAGTCCGTTGATCGGGGTCAGGCCGGGTTCGTGCCAGTCGTAGTCCAGCGACGCCTCGTCGAACCCGTCGACCAGGTCATCCCAGTCCGGTTCCTCGAACGACAACCCCTGCACTCCTGCGTCTTCTGCTGTCGCCGGGGTGGCTGGTGGGGTGACGGGGATGGTGAACGTCAACTGGGTGTCTACCCCGACCCCGGTCAAGACCAGGTCGGTCAGGGCATCGACCCGGCACTGCGGCAGGGTTTTGTTCGTGGTGGTGACCTGGTGCAGTTCCCGGGCCAGGTCATCGACCGCCGCCATCACCTTGGCGGCTTCCAGGGTGGGTAGGACCGCGGTCAGCTGGGACAGGCCGGGTTCGTGATGCGGGGACACCCACACCCCCACCTGTGAGCGGCGCCGTGCCTGGGCGGCCCGGTCAGCACCGACCGGGTCCAGCCGGGCCCGTAACCGCCGCGCTTTCGCCCGCAACCGCACCGCCGTCATCCCTTCGGGGTCCCCGGCCAGGATCTTGTCTTCGATCTGGCGGGCGACGTGGTCGGGGGCTTCGGTGCTGACCTGCGCGACGGCGCAGGCTTTACCCGGGTCCAAGGTCCCGGACCCGACCCGGTCCACCAACCGCGGACACCGCTCAACCGTGTCCAGGGCTTCACCGAGGCGGGTGTTGCTGTGCCGATCCGACCAGCCCAACCGGGTCCCGGTTTCCAGGGCGAACCATTCATCCACGAACGAGCCCGGGTCATGCCGGATCACCCGGTGAATCAGCAACGGATACGCACCCTCGATGGGGTTCGGGTCATCGCGGTGCTCGATCGCCGCCGCCTGCGTCAACCGGTGCGACTGGATCGCCCAGGCACTGTTCTGCACGTGCTGTGCGGCGACAATGTCGCCCATCAAGTCTTCCTCGGACAACCCCGCGTGATCACCGGAGACCCGGGCGTACGCGGCCTGCAACAACCCCGCCGCCGCCCGCAGAAGCTCCGCCACCGACGCGTCCGCACCCACCGGTGAGCAGGTCACCGGGGTGGGAGTTGTGGTGGTCAACGTCATACCCCGATTGTACTGATGTACGAACCCCGAAAACAGATATACACAACCCAAATTTCGCGGCACGGCCCAGTTGGTCCGGGAGTGCCGGTGCTTTGCGATGACTCCAGCGGGAGCCTGCGGATGACGTCTCGAAAGCGTTCGGCTAGTTCAAGGACTGTCGGCAGGTCGCTCTAGCGTCGGACCCATGACTTCATGGGACGACATCCTCCAAGCGGCGACGTCCGCAGCGGCCGGTCCGAGCGACGCGGCGCGCGCGACAGGCTGCAGGAGTGCTGGGATCGCACTTCGCCCAGCGACCACGCTCAGCGCTGCGTGATCGCTCACTACCTGGCTGATCAACAGACCGACCTCGCCGCCGAAACGGACTGGGACGAGCGGGCTGTTGCTGAGCACGCCCAGGTTGAGGAGTCAGACTTTACGGCCCTGGGAATCGACTCCGCTGCTGGCTTCGCGCCCAGCCTCCACCTCAATCTCGGCGACGACTACTTCCGCGCCGGTCATCTCGAGATGACTCGCGAGCAACTGGCGAAAGCCCGGTCGGCAAAGGACCTCCTGCCCGATGACGGCTACGGAGCGATGATCCGCGCAGGGATAGACCACCTGGAGCAGAGGCTGGAAGAAGCGGTAACCCGCGGGACTCCTCAGGCCGGGGGATCCTGCTCGGCGCGGTAACTGTCCAACGTCTGTTGAAGCTGTTCGAGTAGCCGCGTAAATTCGTCAAGGTCGTCGCCGGATCGCGATGCCAGCACAGCATTGATGCGCGCCTCGAGAGGGCCAAAGAACGCTTCGGCAGTCGCGTGGATCCCCCGGGTTGAGTGCAACGTGACCGCTCGCCGGTCGGCATGCCCTCGGTTCCGGACGATGTGGCCGGCGTCTTCAAGGCGGTTCAGCAGAGTGGACGTTGCCCCTGAGCTCAATCCGATCCGCTCCCCAAGGCGCGCCGGCGACAGGGGGTTCCCGGCTTCCTCGGCTTGCAGTATCTCCAGCATGGCGGCGGCGTCGGTCGAGTACAGCCCACCGCTGGCCGCGAAGGCCTTGCCCATGTGCAGGTAACTCTCGCCATATGCCCGCAGCGCCTGGTGGACGCGGTGGAGGCGATCGCTGTCTTCGGCCTCCACTGGTGCCCCTTCCTGTGGGTGTCCGGCTTGATAACGCTACCATTTTCAAGTAACTTCATAATCAAGTAACTTGATCAAGAAGTAACGTGTTGCGCTGAGACGAGGAGCCGATGTGGATATGTCGCAACAGACGCGGCGATGGATCGGGTTGATCGCAGTAGCGCTGGGGGTGGCGCTGATCGTCGTGGACACCACGATCGTCAACGTGATCACGCCATCAGTGATCGATGACCTCGGGATCAATTCGAGCCAGGCGCAGTGGATCCAGGAGGGATACACGATCGTCTTTGCTGCACTCCTGCTCCTGACGGGTCGTCTCAGCGATCTCTGGGGAGCCAAGCAGTTGTTCCTCGCCGGAGTCGCGTTCTTCGGCGTCACCAGCGTTTTGGCCGGACTGGCTGGTAGTGGCGAGTTGCTCATCGCCGCCCGGTTCCTGCAAGGCATTGGCGCGGCCATGATCTTGCCGACGTCCCTAGCACTGCTGAACCAGATGTTCACCGGCAAAGCCCGCGGTATGGCATTTGCGGTGTGGGGCACGACTATCGGGGCAGCCACCGCGGTCGGACCTGTCATCGGCGGCTGGCTGTCTGAGCATTCGACGTGGCGGTGGGCCTTCGGTATTAACGTCCCGCTGACGATCCTCATCCTGATCATTGGCACGCTATTCCTCACCACGTCGGCGAGGTCCAGTGGTGGAGTCGACCTGTTCGGGGCAGCGTTGTCGATCCTCGGCCTCGGTGCCTTGGCCTTTGGCCTGGTGGAAGGGCGCACGTATGGGTGGATCACGTCTGCCGAGCCGTTCCACGTGCTTGGCGCGACGTGGGGCTCCGGCGCTTCTCCCGCGTTCGTCGCACTCTTGGCCAGCGCCGTACTCCTGGGTGCGTTCGTGTGGCGGCAGGTGATCGTCAGCCGTGGCGGCACCCGCCACTACCCGCTGATGGACGTGAAACTGTTCTCCATCGCCTCGTTCCGCAACGGCAACATCGCGACCGTCATCATCGGCCTCGGCGAGTTCGGCATCATCGCCGTCCTTCCGCTGTGGCTGCAGTTCACGCTTGGCTACTCCGCTCTGGAGGCCGGAGCGATGTTAGTCGCCATCGCGGTCGGAAGTTTCGTGGCCAGCGGCATCAGCTTCCCGCTCGCCGACAGCGGCAAGGCGACAGCGCTCGATCTCGTGCGGGCGGGTCTGATCCTGGAGGTCGTGGGCCTGTTGGCCCTGGGTTTGGTGGCCTTGCTCACCGACGCCCAGTGGTGGCTCATCGCCGCCGCGCTGTTCTTCTACGGCATCGGTGTTGGTCTGGCCACGGCTCAAGTCACCAACGTGGTGCTGGCGGAGATTCCGGAGAACGAGGGCGGCCAGGGGTCCGGGATCCAGAGCACCTTCCGTCAGTTGGGGTCCGCCCTCGGAATCGCAGTGCTGACCACCGCGTTCTTCTCGACGCTCAGCAGCACCTTGAACTCAAAGCTGCTGGGCATCGGCATCAGCTCTGCCGACGCGACGCGCTACAGCGAGGCGGTTACCAAAAGCGCGGGGGCGTCCATCGAATCTCTGGCCGCACAGCCTGCAACGGCCGCCATCGGCCACGCTGCTGAGGAGGCGATGAGTCACGCGCTTGCCCTCGGGTCGTTCCTCGCTGCTGGATTCCTGGTGCTCGGCGTGATCGCTACGGCATTCATTCCGCAGCGGCGGGACTAGCGAACGAGGTCGGTGCTGCGTCGTCGCTAGCATTTCATCGTGACGTTCTGGATTCCCGGTACTGAGATCCTTTGGTGCTACGGGGATCCGGGCAGCGACTGGGTCACCCCGATGCGCGTCGTTCGAGACGACCCCGAGGCGCTGGTTGCGTGGCTTCCGATGGGTACGCCGGTGCGCAAGCTCGTCCGCGGCGATGGCCAAGAGTTGCGGGCAGTCATGGCGGAGCGGTTCACCGCACCTCGCCGACAGGTCCTCGGCACCTGGACCGGAAGTTCCGTGCTGCGCATCTACCGTCCGGGGGAGGGCTGGTCCAGTTGGGCGTTCTTCGACGGGGTCTCGGGGCAGTTCGAAGGCTGGTACCTCAACGTCGAGGAACCACATCGACGCGGACCTCGCGAAACGCGGAGCCGTGACCAGGTCGTCGACCTGTGGGTTGAACCCACAGGCGAGATCGTGCGCAAGGACGTCGACGAACTGGAGTTGGCGGTCGCACAAGGGCGATACACCCAACAACAAGCGGACGAATTGATGATTACTCTGGCCGCCGCGGAGCGAGCGGTATTGGCGGGCGGGTCACCGTTCGACCAGGGGTGGGAGGCCTTCGCGCCCGACCCGAGCTGGCCGACCCCGACGTTGCCCTGATTCTTCCGGTACGCCGGGACGCGCCTCACGCCTAACCGGCAAGTCCGCGCAACAAGGCAGCCGTCGCCGCGGCGAGGACCACCACGACGATGAACGGCAGCCGCGCGACGAGTGCCGCGATCGCGACGATCAGTCCAGCCGCCCGCGCGTCGATCATCAGTCGTTGACCGCTCGAAAATGTCTGCAGCACAACGAGCGACGCCAATAGCGCTGCGGGCAGGAGCGCGCTGACCCGAGCGACCTTCGGGTGTTCGAGCCACGTCGACGGGACCGTGTAACCGGACAGTTTGGTCACGAACGAGATGACGGATGCGGCGATGACGGCGGCCCAGACACTCATACCGGCTCCCCGGGGGTCGGCCGCCAGAACCACGCAACCACGGCACCCACCAACGCCGCAGCCAGCACCGGCAGCCCGGCCGGGATGACCGGGATCAACACCGTCGTGACGACGGCGGCCACCACCGCAATGGCAATCGGCTCGCGCCCGCGCAGCCGTGGCCACAGCAACGCGATGAAGGCGGCCGAGGCTGCGGCATCCAACCCGTAGCGCTTGGGGTCGCCGAGCGCGTTCCCGGCCAGTGCGCCGGCGAGGGTCATCAGATTCCATCCGATGAAGACCCCGATCCCGGTGACCCAGAAGCCGAGCTTCCTTGCCTCCTGGGTTGATTGGGACAGCCCGACGGCAGTTGACTCATCGATCGTCAGGTGGGCCATCGCCAGTCGACGCCAACCCTGCGGCTTCAAAACCAGTCCCACCTGCAGGCCGTAGAGCGCGTTGCGCAACCCGAGCAGGGAGGCCGCCGCAACAGCCGCCCCTGCAGTCCCACCGCCACCGATGATGCCGATCAGCGCGAACTGTGACCCACCGCTGAAGAGCAACAGCGACAGCAGGCAGGTCTGCAGCACCGACAAGCCACTAGCGACACTGAGCGCGCCGAAACTGATGCCGTAGAGGCCGGTCGCGACCGCCACCGACACGCTCTGCCGGATGACCGCCGCGCGATCTTGGCTCACTCCAGCGTGTCCGACAGTTCCAGCCACCGGTCCTCCAACTCGGCCTTCTCATCCTCCAACTGCGTCACTTGCGTTGTGAGAGAGGCCAACCCGGCGTAGTCGTCCTGGTCGTGGGCAGCCATCTTCGTATGCAGGCCAGCGACGAGGTCGTCGATCTTGCTCATCCGTCGCTCGGCGGCCGTGAGCTCCTTGCGCAGCGCCTGGCGTTCGGCACCCGACAACTCGGGATCCGAAGTCGCCTCTGCAGCAACGGCTTTCGTGGATGACTCGCGCCGCAGCGACAGATATTGATCCACTCCGCCAGGCAGGTGGCGCAGGCCGCCCTGCCACACGGCGTACTGCTGATCGGTCACCCGCTCGATCAGGTAACGGTCGTGCGACACCACGATCAACGTGCCCGGCCAGGAGTCGAGCAGGTCCTCCATCGCGGTCAGCATGTCGGTGTCGACGTCGTTGGTCGGCTCATCGAGGATCAGCACGTTCGGCTCGGACAGCAGGATCAACAGCAGCTGCAGTCGCCGCTGCTGGCCACCGGACAACTCGCCGACCCGGGTCGAGAGTTGCTCCCGCTGGAAGCCCAGCCGCTCCAGCAGTTGGGCGGGCGTCATCTCCTTGCCGTCGACCACGTAGGTGGTCTGGGTGCGGGCCAGGACGTCGCGGACCATCTCGTCCTTGACCGGCTCCAACTGCGTCATTCGCTGGTCCAGGATCGCCAATTGCACTGTCTTGCCGCGCTTTACGCGACCCTCGCTCGGTGCAACCAAGCCGGCGATCACCCCGAGGAGCGTCGACTTCCCGGCGCCGTTGGCCCCGAGAATGCCGGTGCGCTCACCCGGCGCGATCCGCCAGGTGATGTCGTGCAGCACCTGCTTGTCACCGAAACGCACGCCGACGTCGAGTAGGTCCACGACGTCCTTGCCGAGGCGCGCGGTCGCCAGCTTCGTCAACTCGATGCGGTCCCGGACCGGAGGCACATCCTCGATCAGCTGGTTGGCGGCGTCGATGCGGAACTTGGGTTTCGACGTACGCGCAGGGGCGCCTCGCCGCAGCCAGGCCAGTTCCTTGCGCATCAAGTTCTGTCGCTTGGCCTCGGATGCGGCCGCTTGCCGGTCGCGCTCGACGCGAGCCAGCACGTACGCCGCGTAGCCGCCCTCGAACGGCTCCACGATCCCGTCGTGTACCTCCCAGGTGCTCGTGGCGACCTCGTCCAGGAACCACCGGTCGTGCGTGACCAGCAGTAACGCGCCCTGTCCGGGCCGCCAACGGCGACGCAGGTGCTCGGCCAGCCAGGTGATGCCCTCGACGTCCAGATGGTTGGTCGGCTCGTCGAGCATCACGACGTCCCAGTCGCCGACGAGCAGCGCCGCGAGCGCCACCCGCCGCTGCTGACCCCCGGACAGCGACGACAACGGCGCGTCCCAGGGCAGGTCGGAGACCAAACCGTTGATCACGTCGCGGATCGCGGGGTCACCCGCCCACACGTGGTCCGGGGTGTCGCCGACGATGGCCGCCCCGACCGTGGTGTCGGTGATCTGGTCAGCCTGATCGAGTACGCCGATCCGCAGGCCCCCGCGGTGCGTCACCCGACCGGCGTCCGGGCTCAGGCGCCCTGCGAGGACGGAAAGGAGGGTGGACTTGCCGTCACCGTTGCGGCCCACGATCCCGATCCGGTCGCCCTCGTCCACGCCGACGGTGACGGAGTCGAAGACCCGGCGGGTAGGAAAATCGACCGCAATGTTCTCAGCGCCGAGCAGATGTGCCACGAGGATCAAGCCTAAGGCCGTCGCGAGGTCCGCCTGACCGCGCTGATTCTGGAGCAATCGAGGTTCTGGGAGGTCTTTGTCGGCCGATCCACCTCCCACAACCTGGATTCCTCCCAAAACCAGGTTGCCGCCCCGGGAGCGCGCCCAGCAATCTGGGTGCGTGGACAGCATCGAGTTCCGGGTGACCGACCAGGAGTACGGCACCGGCCGGCATCGCGGTGTGCTTCCGGTCATCGACGGTGTGTCCCTCGTCGTCCTGGCGCGCCGCGTCGAGGAGCCGGCGGCTGATGCGGAAGGCCACCCGGACCTGGCCGGCTCGTACGCGCCGCTGGTGTCTGAGGGTCTGCCCAGGGAGCACTTCCTGGGACGGCCGTATCTGTCGTGGTTCGATGACGGTGACACGGTGCTGCTGGGGTGTACCTGTGGCGACTGGGGCTGTTGGCCGCTGACTGCGATGGTGCGGGTCGATGCACGATTCGTGCACTGGTCCCACTTCCGCAGCGGCCACCGCGACTGGGACTTGGGCGATCTCGGACCGTTCCGGTTCGAACGGCGGGCCTACGAGCGAGCACTCACGGACGCGGGGCTGCTTTGAGAGGCAGACCGGGGACGAATCCAGGCACCCGATGGCCTACAGAATGGAGTTGGCGATCTTCCACCGTTGACTGGCGGTCTTGTTGCAGGTGTACAGCTGCAACTGGGTTCCGTTGGTGAGGGAGCCGCGGGGGTCGTCGAGGCACTTACCCGAGGCTGGATTGAGTAGCGAGCCGTCGAGTTGCGGCACCCAGGCCTGGGCGTTGGTGCTGTTGCAGGTCCAGAGTTGAACCTTCGTGCCGTTGGCTGTGCCGCCTGAGCGCGAGTCCAGACACTTTCCGTAGGCCATGATCGACGCCCGGGATCGGACGTTGGTCCAGTCCTGGGACGCAGTCCCATTGCACGTGTACAACTGGACCGGGGTCCCGTCCGCTTGCCCGGCACTGCGGACATCGACGCACTTGCCGCCGGGGCCCGTGATGGGCTCGTGTTGGGTGGGGCTGGCGATCCGCAGAGCCTCCATGGTGCCCATGGTGTCCACCAACACTGTCCCATCAGAGACTGCAGCACGTTGCTCGTAGCCGTTCGCGTTAGGAATGACGGTGGTCCCAAGGTGCGCCCCGGTTGCCACGCTGAACGACTCCAACCAGTCGTCCCGGGTTTGCAGCCAGATGAGATTGCCGCTGCGCATCGGCGGCTCGCCCGCAGTGTTGACGGTGCGGGTCCAGAACGGCTTACCCGTCGCAGCAGACAAGCTACTGAGCAGCGAGTGGAAGTGACCGACGGTTTCGTCCCTCCAACTGACGGTGAGTCGGCCGGCTCCAGCGCCGCCGAGCAGCATGTTGAAGCCGATGTCGCCCGGGGGCCGCATTCGCCAGATCGGTGCGCACGTGGCGGCTCCGCAGCCAGTTGCGTTGAACGCTTCGATGTACGGGTAGCTCTCGATGTAGACGTGTCCGTCCGCTGCCACGGGACCTGCCGCGAGGTCGCTATACGCCAGGGGAGCTGACCAGAGCACGCGGCCGGTCTTCTGGTCAAACGCCTTCAGATGATCGTCGACGTTGGCGAAGACGCTGCTTCCCATCGCCAGGGTCGGGCCGAATTGCGACGTCGCCGGCTGGGACCACAGCAGTTTTCCGTCCGAGACGCGATAGCCGCGTAGGTGGGTGTTGTCGCCGAAGAACGCCAGGCCGTTCTGACTGACCACATCGTGGGGAGTGTCGCTCGTGCCGGTTTCGGCGCGCCACGCGATGCTGTGGTTGGTCAGGTCGACAGCCAGTAGCCCGCCGTACAAATCGTTGCCCGTCGGTCGGGGTGCCCAGTAGTACGACAGGAGTAGTCGGTTGCCCGCGACACTGGGCTGGTTGAACGTGCCCAACGGCAGTTGCATCGACCACAGCGTCGCACCCGTCGCCACGTTCTTGGCCACGAGTGAGGCGTGGTCAGCCGTGTTCCCGGGCCCCGTCGTGTAGTAGGCGACCCGGTTCACGATGGCCGAGCCGGCGATGGTGAACGCGTCGGCGGACCACGCCGGGCGCAGCCGAGGCACGTTGCTCGCGGTGAGCTGGGTTTCGCCCGGATTGAAGTTGCTGCCCCCGGCATCCGCCGACGGTTGCCCCCACGCGTCGACAGCCGTAGGACTCTGCGCGGACGTCGGCGACGCCGTCGCTGTCGTGGTCGCTCCGCTGACCAGCGTGACGATCGCGGCGGCGACGGCCGCAAGTGTTCTCTTGGCCATGGGAGTCCCTTAGCTAGTCGATATGCCGGGTCTGAAGCTAGGGCGTCGCGTCGTTCAAAGGTGACTCACAGGGCAGAATGCACCCTTTGGGGATGCCAGTTCATCAAGAAGTGACCGATGGCCGGCTCTTGGCAGATGACGCCATGAGCGGTCAGCCTGATTCCACCGCCGACAGCAGCGCCCGCAGCGCCCCCGCCAATCGCTCGCGATCCCGGGCTGGCATCCGGGCCAGCAACTCCCGTTCATGCTCCAGCAGGTCGGCCATGGCCGCATCCACCAGTGCGCGACCGGAGGGCGTCAGCTGCACCAGGACACCGCGACGGTCGCGCGGATCAGGCAGTCGGCGTACCAGACCTCGTCGCTCGAGCCGGTCCACCCGGTTGGTCATCGTCCCGCTGGTGACCAGCGTCTGCTGGACCAGGACGCCGGGGGAGAGTTGGTACGGCGCGCCCACCCGCCGCAGCGCCGACAGCACGTCGAACTCCCAGGTCTCCAGATCGTGCTCGTCGAAGGCGGCTCCGCGGGCCTGTTCCAGCAGTGTGTCCAGCCGCGAGATCCGCGAAAACACTTGCAGCGGTTCGACATCAAGATCTGCGCGCTCGCGATGCCACGCGGCGACGATCGCGTCGACCTCGTCGGCGAGCGGTGCACCCATGAGGTAATCGTAGCGTCAAGTCTCTTGACATCGAGATATCCCGAAAGTATCTTGACATCAAGATACTTTCACCGCGAGGAGGCGACGATGCCGACCTGGGATCCGACGCAGTACGAGAAGTTCGCCACGTTGCGCGACCGGCCGTTCTTGGACCTGCTCTCCCGGGTGGGTGCGCAGGATCCGCAGCTCGTGGTCGACCTCGGCTGCGGCGACGGACCGCTGACCCTGCTCATGGCCCAGCGCTGGCCGGGCGCTCGGATCATCGGGGTCGATTCGTCGCCGCAGATGATCGAGCGGGCTCGCGAGGTCGACACCGAGGGTCGCGTCGAATGGCAGGTGGGCAGCGTCGAGGACTGGGATCCCGCCCAGGCGCCCGACGTGCTGATCACCAACGCCACCTTGCAGTGGGTTCCGACCCACCGCGACCTCATCCCGGGCTGGCTCCAGGCGCTGCCGGAGGGCGGCTGGTTCGCGATGCAGGTACCCGGCAACTTCGATGCCCCGTCGCACCGGCTGATCCGTGAGACCGTCGCCGGACACCCACGCGCGCAGGAGTTGGCCGGAGCCCTGCGCTCCGATGCCGTCGAGGACCCCAGCGGGTACGCCGATCTGCTGGCTACCCGGTGCTCTCACCTTGACGTGTGGGAGACGACGTACCTGCAGATGCTGGATCCTGCTGCGGCGCAACGCAGTCCGGTGCTGGAATGGGTACGCGGTACGGGCCTGCGTCCGGTGCTGGACCGGCTGCGGCCCGAGGAGCTCGAGCCGTTCGAGGCGGCGCTCACCGCACACTACGACCGGGCGTACCCGCGCAAGCCCTACGGCGTGCCGTTCGAGTTCCGCCGCGTCTTCGCCGTGGGGAGCATCTGATGATCCTGGGGTTGCACCACGTGCAGATCGCCTGCCCCGCTGGCAGCGAGGACGACCTGCGCGCGTTCTACAGCGGTGTCCTCGGGCTGCCGGAGATCCCGAAGCCACCGATTCTGGCGGCGCGGGGCGGCTGCTGGTTCCAGATCGGCCCACAGGAGCTGCACTGCGGCGTCGAACCGGGCTTCCAACCGGCGCGCAAGGCGCACCCCTGCCTCCTGGTCGATGACCTGGACACGGTCGCGAGCGCCGTACGGGCAACTCGGCACGAGGTGACCCACGACGAGTCGATCCCCGGCGTGCGGCGGTTCCACACCACCGACCCGGTCGGCAACCGCCTGGAGATCCAGCAGGCTTAGTCCGCGGCCGCCGCGACAGTCTCCCGGGACTCGTCCCGGGCGTGCAGGTGGCCGCTGTACTTCAGCGTCGGGTCCTGCTGAAGTCCGCGCAGACCGTTCCAGCTGAGGTTCACGATCTGCTGGGCGACCTGCTCCTTGGAGAACTCCGACCCGCGCTCCAACCACCAGTCGCCGCACAGTGCGATCTGCCCGACAAGCATCTGGGTGTAGATGGGCAGCGGCGTGGGATCGATCTCGTGGCGGTTGAACATCGGGACCAACGCGCTCTCGACCGCCCGGGCCACCTCGGACATCAGACTCGCCAGCGAGCCGGTCGTGTGCCAACTCGGCGCGTCGCGGGACAGCACCCGGAAGGCAGCCGGCTTCTCCTCGACGAAGGTCAGCAGCCCCCAGACTGCCTGCTCCAGCAGTTCGCGCTCCCCATCGCAGTCACCGAGGAACTCCGTCACCGCATCCGCCAGCTCCCGCATCGAGCGGTCGATGACGACGGCGTACAGCCCCTCTTTTCCCCCGAAATGCTCGTAAATCACCGGCTTCGTGACGGAAGCACGCGAGGCCAGTTGCTCGACGGAGACACCCTGAACGCCCTCCTCGGCGAACACCTCCCGGGCGACGGTGATCAGCTGCTCGCGGCGCTCGGCTGCGGTCATTCGCTGACGTTGTGGCTTCATGGCATTCATTGTCCACCTAATGCGTCGTTTACGCTTGCCCGTGGCCTGCCCATTGCGGTGAGGTCGTTCCCCGGTTGCTCTGCTGGCAGGGGCCGCCTGACTTTGAATCAGGATTAGCGACGTTGGTTCGATTCCAACCCGGGGAGCGCGCGGGCCGTCAGCCCACCGCCCGGATCGCGGTGCAGACCGCGTCCATTGCCAGCAGCCGCACCACGTCCACGTGCGCCGGAACCGCGCCGGTCGCGGCCGCCACGAACGCGTCCCCGTCGAACCGGGTATGCGGCGGCGTGACCGCCCGGGCCAACCCGTCGTGCGCACCCTGGGCCACCAGGAAGCAGTCCGCCTTGCTCAGCGCGGCATTGGTCACCACCACCCCGATCGTGGTGTTGCTGCGAAAGTCCGGCGCCGCGGCCAGGAGTGCGTCAACGATCGACAGATCCACCGGGCCCGTGCCGGGGTCGATGTCACCGAAGGCGTTCACCGCGCACAGCGCACCGACCACCAACTCACCGACCCGGGCCTCGGCGTACCGCAATCCGCCCGGGCGCCGGTCCTGCCCGCGCCAGTTCGACACCGATGCACCCGTGCCCGCGCCGATCGATCCGTTCAGCACGTACGCCGTGTCCTGGGCCGCCGCGTAACCCGCCGCCGCGTCGGGGTAGGCGTCGGGGGAGCCCACGACGCGGTCGAAGAGCGCAAGGGTGGGCACCACGGGCACGTTGCCGGCCGGGGTCGGCACGCCCCGGCCCTGTTCGGCGTAGAAGCGCATCACTCCGTCCGCGGCGGCCAAGCCGAACGCGGATCCGCCCGCCAACAGCACCCCGTCGAAGGTCTGCACCGTTTTGTCCGGTGCCAACGCGTCGAGTTCCCGTGACGCCGGCGCACCGCCACGCACCTCCGCCGAGGCGACGGTCCCCGGCGGCAGGTCGACCAGGGTGCACCCGGTGCGGGCCACCTCGTCGGTCCAATGCCCGACCCGGACGCCCGGGATGCCGATCGCGTTGCTCAGTGCGGCCACGTGGGAACGATAGGTCAGCCGGTAACATCGCCTGTGCTGATGCTCGCCGACGGGCGACCGGCCGCTCGATCAAAGGAGTCTCGCGAGTGAGCGCCACCCCTGCCGCCGTGATTGTTCTCGCTGCCGGTGACGGCACGCGAATGCGTAGCCAGACCAGCAAGATGTTGCACAAAATCGCGGGCCGGACTCTGGTCGCCCACGCCGTGCACGCTGCGGTCGGCACCCACGCGCCGTACATCGCGGTCACGGTCCGTGCCCACCGCGACGCGGTCGCCGCCGAGGTCCTGGCGACCTTCCCCGAGGCGGTCATCGCCGACCAGGACGACATTCCCGGTACCGGACGGGCCGCTGAGTGCGGGTTGGCCGCCCTGCCCGCCGACCTGACCGGCACCGTCATCGTGACGTACGGCGACACCCCCTTGCTCTCGGCCGAAACCCTCGTCTCGCTCACTGAGCAACACGAAGCGACGGCCAACGCCATCACGGTTCTCACCACGCACCTGGCCGACCCCGCCGGCTACGGCCGGATCCTGCGCGATGCCGACGGCAGCGTCACCGGCATCATCGAGGACAAGGACGCCCGGGCCGCGCAGGCCGCAGGTGGCCCCCTCGCGCACGCGGTCGAGATCACCGAAATCAACTCGGGCATCTACGCATTCAGCGTCGACATCTTGCGCGAACTACTGCCGCAGGTCGGCACCGATAACAACCAGCGCGAGAAATACCTCACCGACGTGCTCGCGCTGGCCCGGGGCAACGGCGGCCGGGTCGAAGCACTGGTCATCGACGACACCCCGCAGATCCTGGGCGTCAACGACAAGTCGCAACTGGCGCAACTGGGCAAGGAACTCAACGAGCGCCTGGTCAAGAAGCTGATGGTCGAGCAGGGTGCGATCGTGATCGACCCGGCCACCACCTGGGTCGACGCCGAGGTCACCGTGGGCGCGGACACCGTGATCCACCCCGGCTGCCAGCTGCTGGGGGCCACCAGCATCGGCGTCGAATGCACGATCGGACCCGACACGACGCTGAAGGACACGGAGGTCGATGACGGGGCGAGCGTCGTACGCACGCATGCCGAACTCGCGGTCATCGGCCCGCAGGCCACCGTCGGCCCCTTCTCCTACCTGCGGCCCGGCACCACGCTGGGCGCGCGCGGCAAGATCGGCGGGTTCGTCGAGACCAAGAACGCGCAGATCGGTGACGACGCCAAGGTGCCGCACCTGACCTACTGCGGCGACGCCACGATCGGGGAGGGCGCCAACATCGGCGCCGGCACGATCTTCGCCAACTACGACGGGGTCACCAAGAACCACACCAACGTCGGCCGGTACAGCTTCGTGGGATCCAACAGTGTGATCGTGGCGCCTGGTTCGATCGCTGATGGCACGTACGTCGCGGCGGGCTCCGCGGTCACCGCACCGGTCGGGCCGGGCGAGTTGGCCGTGACCCGCGCCCGGCAGCGCAACGTCGAGGGGTGGGTGGCCCGGCGTCGTGCGGGGACCGCCACCGACGCCGCCGCGCAGGCCGCCGTCGCGCAAGGACTCGCCGCGGCGCGTCAAGGACTGGAAGAATCAACACCATCGGCGTCGGCAGCCACGGAAGAGAACGCATGAACATCGGCATTCAGCGCACCACCGAGAAGAACCTGATGGTCTTCAGCGGGCGGGCCCACCCGGACCTGGCGCAGCACGTGGCCAAGGAACTGGGCACCGAGTTGGTCCCGACCGCCGCCTACGACTTCGCGAATACCGAGTTGTACGTGCGCTTCGAGGAATCGGTGCGGGGTTGCGACGCGTTCGTCATCCAGAGCCACACCGCGCCCATCAACACCTGGATCATGGAGCACCTGATCATGGTGGATGCGCTCAAACGGGCCTCGGCCAAGCGGATCACCGTGGTCACCCCGTTCTACGGCTACGCCCGCCAGGACAAGAAGTCCCGCGGCCGCGAGCCGATCAGCGCCCGACTGATGGCCGACCTGTTCAAGACCGCCGGCGCCGACCGGTTGATCGCGGTCGACCTGCACACCGACCAGATCCAGGGCTTCTTCGACGGCCCGGTCGACCACCTGCAGGCGCTGCCGATCCTGACCGACTACGTCTCAGACAAGTACGGCGATGAGGACCTCGTCGTCGTCTCTCCCGACGCCGGCCGGATCAAGGTGGCGGAGTCGTGGTCGCGGCGGTTAAACAACGCCCCGCTGGCCTTCATCCACAAGACTCGCGACGTCACCCGGCCCAACGAGTCGGTCGCCAACCGCGTCATCGGTCAGGTCGAGGGGCGCACCTGCATCCTGGTCGACGACATGATCGACTCCGGTGGCACCATCTGCCACGCCGCGGAAGCCCTGATGAAGGACGGTGCGGCCAGCGTCATCATCGCTGCCACGCACGCGATCTTCTCCGGCCCCGCGGTCCAACGGTTGAGCGACTCGGTGGCCCGTGAGGTCATCGTCACCGACACCCTGCCCGTCGGCCCGGACAAGCAGTTCGAGGGACTGACGGTGCTGCCCATCGCGCCGCTGCTGGCCGAAGCGATCAGCCAGGTCTTCGGTGACGGTTCGGTGACCAGCATGTTCGCCGACCACTGAGTTTGCTGCGGACATACGGGCAGCAAACCCAGCGGTCGGCCCCTTCGGTTTACCAGTGGGTCCAACCGCCGATCTGGACGGCGCGGTAAATCGTCTGAGCCGCAGCTAGGCAGGGCTTCTCGGCGACGGCATCGGGGCCGGGCCAGTCCTTCTGCTTGCACTGGTACACCATGTTGGCGTGCAGCTTGCTGTCCACCGTGGACCGGCTGTAGCCGCTGACCTTGTGGTTGCGGTAGCCGAAATCGTGGCGATCGCAGGACTTCTTGAAGAAGCCGCCCCACACCTTGACGGCCGCCAGCGCTGCCTGGAGTTGTGGGGAGGGGATCCCGGCGCCGGACGGGATCGAGCAACCGTTGTGGCCCCAGTTGAGCCCGTACTTGCCGTAATACTGCCCGTACTTCGGGCCGTACACCCGCTCCATGGTGACCTGTTTGGCCACGTCCTTCTTGGAGATGGCGTCCGCGGAGACCATGGGGGCGAAGCTGACGGTCGAGATGGCGGCAATCGCCAGGAGCTTGCGCATCGGTTGTCCTTCGTGAGGGGTTGGGGGTGCCGCCGAGCATAGGTATTCCTGTGCAGGACCTGTCAAACATCTGATGGTCAACTGGTTGAAAGCTGAATGAGCGGGAGGGCGAACGGGCTGAATTTGGGCGGGTGCTGCCACTCGCCGTACGATGAACGACGTTGCCTCGGCGAGGGACGCTGCGTGAGCGGCTCCGTGATCGACAAGGTTCAGGCCAGTGTTCGTGCCTGCACGCGTCGGTTCATGCCGCGTCCCGCGTCGAGGCGCCACCGAATCCATCCGCGAAGCCTGAAGGACCTGACATGGCCACCAAATCCGACAACCGTCTGATCGCCGAGAAGCGCACCGAATTCGGCAAGGGCGCCGCCCGCCGCATCCGCCGCGACCACAAGATCCCCGCCGTCCTCTACGGCCACGGCACCGACCCGCAGCACCTGACCCTGCCGGGCCACGACACGATGCTGGCGCTGAAGAACCCCAACGCCATCCTCACCCTGGTCATCGACGGTGACGAGCAGCTCGCGCTGGCCAAGGACGTGCAGCGCGACGCGATCAAGCCGGTCATCGACCACGTCGATCTGGTCATCGTCAAGAAGGGCGAGAAGGTCACCGTCGACGTCGCCGTGCACCTGGAGGGCGAGGCGGGCCCGGAGACCAACGTGGTCCTGGAGAACAACACCCTGTCCATCGAGAGCGACCCGATGTCGATCCCCGAGAGCATCGTGGTCTCCATCGAGGGCTTGGCGGCCGGCAGCCAGATCCTGGCCAAGGACGTCACCCTGCCCGCCGGTTCGACGCTGATCGCCGACGAGGACCTGCTGGTCGTCAACGTCACCGCCCAGGTCACCGCCGAGGAGCTCGAGGCCGAGCTGGAGAGCGCTGAGGCCGAGGCCGGCATCGAGAAGGACGAGCCGGAGGCCGCCGAGGACGGCGACGCCGCGGAGTCCACCGAGGAGTGATCATGTGTCGCGAGTTTCACCGGTGAGCCCCTGGTTGATCGTCGGGCTCGGTAATCCCGGATCGACGTACGCCGGCAACCGGCACAACGTCGGGGCCATGGTCATCGACGAACTCGCGACCCGATACGACACGACGCTGCGCGCCCACAAGGCGCGCGCTCGTGCCGCCAGCATCCGACTCGGGCGGCCCGGCACCTCCGGGCCGCCCGCAGTCATTGCCATCCCCACGACGTACATGAACGAATCCGGTTCTCCCGTCAAGGGATTGGCCGACTTCTTCAAGGTGCCGGTCGAGCAGATCATCGTGATCCACGACGAGTTGGACATCGATGCCGGCACGATCCGCCTCAAGCGCGGTGGGGGAGAGGGCGGTCACAACGGGCTGCGGTCCATCTCTGCCGCGCTCGGCACCAAGGACTACCTGCGGGTGCGCGTCGGCATCGGACGCCCACCCGGCCGGATGGACCCGGCCGCCTTCGTGCTCAAGGATTTCAACGCCACCGAGCGCAAGGAGCTGCCGTTCCTGCTGGATGACGCCGCCGATGCGACGGAACTACTGATCGAGCGCGGTCTGACCGACGCGCAGAACACCGTGCACG